>NZ_CAJRAF010000002.1:708500-1417000 GCF_907164905.1 Dyadobacter sp. CECT 9275
AGTGTTATAACGAACGCTTTGCATTTTGGAATAAGCGAACTTACCGTCAGTATCAATCATTTTCAGGCGGTAATAATAGATTCCGCTTGAGGTTAAATGATCAGTGCTAAACTGGTAAGTAGCTCTTGTGACTAAATTATTCTTTTGTGCTTCCTTATACCCGATCTTTTTAAAATTAACTGCATTGGAAGCAGCTTCAATATCAAAACCAGCAAAATTCACCTCGTTTACCGTTTCCCATGTCAATGAAACCTGTTCTTCACTGGCACTTGCATTAAACGAAAGTAAGGTCAGAGGTAAAACACTTCCCTCACTCCCTACGCCAAAGGGAGAAAATTGGGTAATTCCGGTCAATGAAATGTAGTATGGATTACTACCCTGGGCACTTGCTGTAGCACCAGCAGTCCATTTATTATCCAGGTAATGAGACGCAAAACAGGCAGTGCGCACAAATCCGCTTTGCTCATCACTGCTGTTCCAATGGAAATCAAGTGTAACCTGCGACCCGCCCTCAGTACCCTCAGAAAGAAACCATGTTTTGTTGACATTATTAGTTGTTTGAGCAGCTCCAGAAGGGATTTCGCTATCATCATATTCACTGTTTACACCGGTTATTACTCTTACTCCGTAAACATCCTGAGTACCTGTATTTGTAATAGTCACGGGGGTGTAAGATAAAGCGGTTGTGCCTATTGGGAAGACAATCGGTCCGGTAATACCACCGGTTCCCAGCCCGCCCTGTTTTAATTTTCCGGTACTGTTGGTAACGATGAATGAAGAAGAACTACCTCCGGTAATGCTGCCACCGTCTTCAATCAAAATGTCATTCTCGTCCAACTCAACATATCCTGTAGTAAGGGTCAGCTCACCTGATACGCTCACTTCGCCGTCAAGTGTCATGGTACCGGTACCTGCTATTTGCAAATTTTCATATATACCAGATGGAATTTTCTGTGACTCACCTGAGAACACTGTTTTTCCACTGGCTGTGAAGGTACCCTCATTTTCAGCATCCCCATTAATATCCAGTGTTTTACCAGCAGATATTGTGAGGGAAGCGCCGGAGTATATGGCCAGGTTATTGCAGGTGGCATCAGTAATGTTGACAACAGGCATACGAACAGCGAAGCTGCCAACAAAGACATTTGTGGTACTGATGGGTACAGTGCCACATCCCCAGTTAGTGGCTACGTCCCAGTCTGTACTCGTCGCTCCCAGCCATTCTCCAAGGCAATTATATTTTATATATCCTTTATCCAGTATGAAGTTGCCCGGATAATAAACCCCGTCCAGTTTCACAACCAGATCAGCAGGCCCTGCTGTTGTGCCTGTATTGACGTGAAGCGTAGAAAGGGTACTCGTAGTCGCGACTTGCATAGAGCCGGCTGCAACATTGGTGCCATCACCGGCTGTAACTGTTCCGTCAGAAAAGTCGATAACCGGATCTCCGTTCTCGAGAAGGCCATTTTTAACGATGACACCCGATGGAAGATCAATTACAAACAGACGATCATCCGCGCCAAATCCTTTGATTTGATCGGTACCGTGTAAGCCTTTTTTTAAAGTGATGATCTCTGGCCTGGCATTCGCATCTTCTTGTAATTCTATTACATCATTTCCTGTATTCAATAGAATATCCATGCCATTATTACTAAAAATATTATCACTTACGGTGCTCTTGGAATCAGCCACAGCAGCTTCCTCAAGTATCCCGGCATCAAAACCACTGATTGTATTGCTTAGTATTTTAATATTCGGACAATTATAAATATCAATACCCTGGTTGGCGTAATTGCCCGGACTGCTGGTAATGTCGATAAGCCAGGACGGAGAGAACGTGCGGGTAATGGAGTTTCCCGAAACTGTAAAACCATCACCCGTCGACGATAACAGTATCCCGGAAGAGCCTCCAAGTCCGGGATTGAGATAATAGCCGGGATTACCCTCTGACGGAACGACAATACCGATATCCAGAATATCATTATCAGTGACTGAGCCCGTGGTTCCGCCGCGCTCGTTATCTCCGAATTTCGAAGAGCCGATTTGAATACCGTTACCGGTGCTCCACAGGGTTTGGCCATAACCCTGGATCGTGTTGTTATTGATGTCAACGATCTGTGTAGGCCCCCAGGCCAGAATACCGGTTTTATGGAATTTACTAATGTGGCAATTTTTAACTACCAGTGTATAGGAGTCTGCACCCGCTACTCCTTCGGAACCGATTGACTCATTGTGGTTGGACCCCGATGGCTGGTCGGTCGGATATCCCGCAGGAAGGGTTGCCACATCAGGAATTTGAGTGAAATCTGTTGCCAGTTCACGCACCTTCGTAATGCTTACGTCATCAATAATTACATTACTATTCTGTATTCCGATTCCCTGAAAAGTGTATGTAGTTTGGTCAGCGGCAATATATCCCTGGTCGTCACCGTCCACGGTAAGATTTTTGATCGTTACTTGTGCAACGCTTCCGGTTTTAATGCCTATTACTGCATACAATTTCTGATTTTTCAGCGTCGTCCAGTCGCCCCCGCTTTGAACAAGAGCTGTTCTGGCAGGAGATTTAATAATGGTTTTTCCAGTACCGGCTCCGCTTAGCGTAATTCCTTTTGTGATCGTAAGCTGCTCGACAAAAGTTTCTTCGTCCAGGTTTATTTCGTCTCCATCCACTGCCGCATTAATAGCTTCCTGAATTGTCTCATAATCCGTCGTGGTTGTCAAATGTTTCAGATGAACTCGATAACTGGGCGGAGCATCCCTTTTGGAATCAGCAGAAGCTGCGCCTAAAGTGTAAAAAGCCAATAGGAATAACAGAATTATGGCTTTTGTTTGCGGTAAATAGTTGTGCTTAATTTTAATGGTAGTTAGCCGCAGGGATATTAAGAATCCTGCACTGTTTCTCCTATGGAAAACAGTGGACTGTAAAAATGTTGTCATAAAAGTACTGCTAGGTGGGGGTAATTTGAGTTAATAACTTTGTGTCAGTTAGTTACTTAACTGACTCGGTGCAATTTGTTGTTTTTCTATTTTATAAAAAAAATTTGTAGAATTCTTTTTATAACCTTCCAATTTTTTTGTAAAAATAGATAGTAATTTCTGACATATTCTTGCACTATTATGTTTTATTTTATTCAATGTCGTTAAGTTAAGGCATAATATCTTGTATTAAAGCCTCTTATAATTCATATAATGCCTCTTGGGAGGCTTGTAGTTACGTGTATTTGATCGGTTGGGTCTTACGATTTCTCATGTTTTAGCCACTAATTCGTCAAATGCGTGAAGGGCTTGCTCGAATTTTCTTCGAATAAAAAAACTTTATCACGAATGATTTAATAATGGATTTCTAAAGGAGTTTCTGAGATTGTGAATTCCAGCAGCCAGCATCATGACCAGATGACGTGCATGATCACTTCTGAGTCGTATTTTATTTCTGATGATTGAGAATCTTTTCATCCTGTTAAAAACATTCTCAATCAACACACGTTCTTTGCTAATTTCTTTATTAATAGACTTTTGCAACTTGGAAAGTTCTTTCTTTGCTGTTTTTTTGTATGGAAGTATCGCTGATGGACAAGTCTTTTCAGCTCCTTGAAAACCTAAGTCAAGCAACAGATTAAGACCTTGTGTTTCAACGGTAAGCTCATCAAAAATAGATTTGTCATGCATTGAACCTTCACAGGTTTCACCCAGGTAAACTACCGTGCCGTTTGAATCACAGATAATTCGGAATACTTTCATACATTCAACCTATAACATCGGAATCGGGCTTTCTTGGAAAGAAGATTATGTTTTCCAAATACCGATAACCATTAAATGAACGTGTAATCGATAATACAAAAACCTTTCCTACTTCTAATTTTAGTACAGAGCGGATTAAATTTTAATACCTCTAACGATTTAAACATAGGAACAATGATACGACGACAAATGCTCCGCCTCTTAGGCCTCGTTCCACCTGCACTGCTGGGCATATCCTGCAAGGATAAGTTACCAACAACACCCACCATTGTCAGGGGGAAAATCATCGATGAAAATGGGGATCCGTTGGAAGGAGCCGGGTTGAGATTATCAGGTGTAAATCTTAAGGGCTTTTCAGGTTATGATACCTTTAGCATAACGACTGAAAGTGACAAAAACGGCATGTACGAACTTTCCCAGGTTGCGCCGCAGGACACCGAGCAGATTGATATACTGCCACGAACTACTGATAAAGTCCCCTTGAATATTGGGATTGGAGATTATGTGTCTTATTTTTTGGTTGAAGGCAATTATGAAAAAATCACCTCCCCTCATTTCATCCCCCGCTCCGACTGGGGCAAAACCATCACCCTAAACTATCAATTCCGAAAAAGATGAAAACAAAAAAGTATACCCTCTTCTGTTTAAATTTAATCGTTCTCTTCTGCAGTGTTTTCTTTATTAATGTAAAGGGCCAGACCCTCGAAGAAGAAAACAACAAAGTGCTGGAACGTATGGACAAGGAATCCTTTGTAGGGAAAATTGTCCTGAACAAAGCCATTGCGCTTGATGAACAAGATATTCCAGGCTCTATTGAATTGACATCCCCCAAGATGGGGAGCTCATTCCATCCCAATGATACCTGTCAATAATCCTGATAAATAGCATCGAACGTCCCATTTGTAAGGTTTATAATTTTTTGATTCTGTTTCCCTTTAAGCTGAACATTAAAAGTCCCCGAAACAATTTTATTGGTCGTATCCAATTTTGTCACGATTATTTCATTTTTACCTCCTTGAAAGAGAAGATATTCGTCATCCACCTCCTTCCCATAGTACTTAGTTTCTAATATTCCATCAAAATTATCATCCAAAGTATAAGTTCCCGCAGATTTAACATCAGCTATTTTAAGTCTAATCATTTCATCCACAACACCTCTCTTTGCTTGAATACCGATGATTTTATGATTAGTATATCCAGCCGTTAAAGGCGGCCCTCCATCGCCTATCACGCCAAAGCCCTTTTTAGGTAGCCAGGTTTTCCCATCAATTATAACTCCAAAAGTATTCTTTCCACTTTGTGTACTATCCGGTAACACTTCCTTCTCCCGACAGCTATAGAGCAAAAGGAACGCCAAATAAAACAACAACGAAAGAACCTTTCTTTTACTCTTCTTCATAACCATGTATATTTGAAATAATCAATGCAAATAACGTCAGATTTATCAGATCAATTTTAAATATCAGTTAATCATTTCATTTATAACTGTGTAAGATTGCAAAGTAGTTAGACATTTTAAATATCAACCCATGAAACGCAGACAAATACTTAAGCTTTTAGGGGCATCACCTCTAGCTACTTTATTACTGGCTTGCGAGTCTCCTGTTCCGCGTAAAGACACTATTGTGACAGGCACCGTAATTGACCAAGATGGAATGCCGTTGAAAGGGGTTCCTTTTAACTTCAATGGTGACAAAAAGACTGGTTCGAGTGGAGTTCCAACATTTTCAGTTGACGCAGTAACTGATTCATTGGGTCAATTTAAAATTTCTCAGCATGTTCCAAAAGGCACGGATTCCACTTGGTTCTTCTTGGAAAGAAATGAAGAAATAATACCCATATTTTCAGAGATTACAATCAACGGAAATTATAAAGTTTCTATGGAGAAAGACGGAAAATACCAGGAATTGCATGGAGATTTTTTTGAAATTCCTCGCGACAAATGGGGAAAAACAATCACGTTCAATTTTAAATACAAAAAAATATGAAATACCCTTCTACTACCTCTATTTATGTTACTATTATACCACTTTTCATCTTATCAAATTTGTTAAACGCGAGACTGTAAACTAAACTGTGTCAACTCCTAATTTGATTAAAGGGGGAAAATAAGTATGGGTACGGCTATTGACAGTATCAGGTTGTTTTTTCATTTACCTGCATGCATATAATTATCATATATAGCCAGGAAAAACACGTATATAACCCACGGACAGGTTGTACTTTTTTAAAATTCCAGTCAAATCTACCTTCCAGTGGAAATTTGAATTACGTAACAGATTATGAGATCAATCATAAAAATTCCTTAATCATTCCTTTTAAAATTATGTAAGATTGCAAAGTAGTTCGGCACTTTAAATATGTAACTCATGAAACGCAGAAAAATGCTTAAAATATTGAGGCTAACTCCGGCATTTGTTGGTCTCTCCTGCGGCAAGGATTTTCCCGACGCTCCAACGATAGTCACCGGTGAAGTGATTGATGAAGCTGGGGCGCCTGTGTCTGGAGTTCTGTTTATACTTCTTGGAACAAAAAACTCAGGATTGGGAAGTGTCTCGATTTTTAAAGAAACGGACGAATCAGGTATAAACGGAAAATTTCATATTGAAAAGGTAATACCCAATGATTCCAAAACTACGGAGCTTCTACCTGCCGATAATGAGTTTTATACTTTTGGATTAACTCATAATATTTTTTTAAAAAAAGGTGATCAATATATCATTTTGGGAAACTCAATCCCAATAGTTCCCGACAAATATGGTATGACTTTAATTTATCGGTTTAAGGTAGTCAAAAAATAACCTTCCAATATATCTTTTGTAAAACCACGGACTCCCCATAAAAAAATCATGATGCACATCATTGAAAACCATGATTCTTCAAAAATGTCACTCTTCGCTATAAATTAATAAGAAATACTTCCATACATTCAACCTGGAACATCGGAATAAAGGCTTTTTTGGAAGGAAGATTATGTTTTCAAAATACTGATAACCATTAAATGAACGTGTAATCGGTAATACAAAAACCTTTGCTAGTTTAAGTTTAGTACAGAGCAGATGAAATTTTAATTACTCTAACGATTTAAACATAAGAACAATGAAACGACGACAAATGCTCCGCCTCTTAGGCCTCGTCCCACTGGCACTGCTGGGCATATCCTGCAAGGATAAGTTGCCAACAACACCGACCATTGTCAGGGGGAAAATCATTGATAAAAATGGGGATCCATTGGAAGGAGCCGGGTTGAGGTTATCAGGTGTGAATCTTAAGGGCTTTTCAGGTTATGATACCTTTAGCATAACGACTGAAAGTGACAAAAACGGCATGTACGAACTTTCCCAGGTTGCGCCGCAGGACACCGAGCAGATTGATATACTGCCACGAACTACTGATAAAGTCCCCTTGAATATTGGGATTGGAGATTATGTGTCTTATTTTTTGGTTGAAGGCAATTATGAAAAAATCACCTCCCCTCATTTCATCCCCCGCTCCGACTGGGGCAAAACCATCACCCTAAACTATCAATTCCGAAAAAGATGAAAACAAAAAAGTATACCCTCTTCTGTTTTAATTTAATCGCTCTATTCTTCAGTGTTTCCTTTATTAATGTCCAGGGCCAGACCCTGGAAGAAGAAAACAACAAGGTACTTGAACGTATGGACAAGGAATCCTTTGTAGGGAAAATTGTCCTGAACAAAGCCATTGTGCTTGATGAACAACATATTCCAGGCTCTATTGAATTGACATCCCCCAAGATGGGGAGCTCATTCCATCCCAGCGATACCTGTCAATAATCCTTATAAATAGCATCGAACGTCCCATTTGTAAGGTTTACGTAGATTCAAGTTTAAAGTTCACAGCGCTCCCCCTGGGCTCACCGCCTACTTTGAACTGCTTACTGAAAACTGCAAACCTGCAGGCAAGAGCCGTGGCACGGTTGATTCATCTGGCCCAAATGTGCCAACGATCGTAACCGTGCCACGGTGTCGCCCACTGAAAACTGCAAACTGCCTACTTTGAACTATATACTTGAAAAACTGCGAAACTGCATACCACCCACCCTGCAAATAGCCCACTCCTTGCCCTTTACCGTACTTAAAAGTATCTATACGTTACTTCACTTGATACCCATGAAGCCATTATCCTTTTCAGCACTGTTACTGAGTGTATTGATTTTGACCATTTCAAACGTTTTCGGCCAGCATTCCCTGGTCAGCGGCAAACCGATCAAACTCAATCCGGACAGCACCTACGGCAGATTTGCCCTGCCATCAGTCAACGGATTTATGATGGGTACAGCACATGTAAATGATGATGCTTATCCGGATCTTTTTTTATATAGTGATAAATATAACCCCGGAACTTTCCTTTACCAGTTTGAAAAGTTCGGCAAGGATGGCACACCCGTCTATTCCGACAAGCGAAAGATAACCATTCCTTTTGAAAAGGAAACACAAAATAAAGCAGTCATCCTGGAAAATGACCGCAAAGATATCCTGGGGTACTGGGCTTTCGGTAATGAACTGAAATATGGCTTGTTCGACAAAAAAAACCTTACTTTTTCTGCCCCTAAAACCATTAATGTAAAGAATTTACCGGGAGGAATCACCCATTTCGGTGTGATACAACTCGCCGCTTCCAGGTATCTTTTCCTATTTACAGTATCAGATACCGTACGTTCGGCTAAGTACCCGGCTACACCCACTGATCCGGCTCGGAGGCATCAGTATGAATCTTACGGACAGGAGGGTTTCTGGCAGCAGCAACTACCCAAGTCCGGCATTTACGGTGCTTTCACCGACCGTCCGGATGTATCCACGCTCGACACCAAAGCACTCACATCCCTCACCCAGACTTACTATTCCTTGGAAGGATATACCCTTTATACGCTCCAAGGGGAACAATATCTGATCGCCGGAACCACATTGGGTAACATCCATGCCTATCAAATCGACGCTCAGAAAGAAACACTTTCCGAAAGAGGTTATATCACCGATCCTGAGGGGCAAACGCTGAGAAACCCTGCCATTCATGGATACCTCACCTATTTTAAAAGTCCAGCACAGCAGGGACTGATCGTTTCCAGTGAAGGCGGGATTTATTTTTACAAGTCAGACGAAAAGAAAAATAAGAACGGATCGCTGGTTTTACGAAAACCGGTACACCTGCTGCAAAGCAACCCTGACCTGTACGGCAGCTCGCTTGTTGTTCCGGAACTGGTGGACTGGGACGGAGATGGAGACCTGGATATTGTGTCCGGCACTTCCCTGGGGTATATCTATTTTATAGAAAACGCCGGTACCAACCTCAATCCCAAATACAAAACCCCGGTGAATATCAAAGCTGGCGGTTACGACATTTACATTCAGCCGGGTTATAATCAGGATATACAAGGTCCCGTCGAAACGCGCTGGGGTTATTCCAGTCCCACGGTATACGACTGGAACGGAGACGGCCTCCCAGATATCCTGACAGGCGACAGCCGTGGAAAATTCAACATTTATCTCAACAAAGGTACCCGTACCAAACCTGCTCTGGAACCGGAACACCCGCTCTACCTGGACGGGCTGGACGTACACGGAGCCTGGCGCGTAAAACCAGGCGTCGGGAAAATGGCCGGGAAAAATACTTATGTCATGATTGATACCGACGACGAGTTTCATTTGTACCGGCAGCTCGACAACTACAATCTGCTGGACGGCGGCAAACTTACCATCGGCGATAGTATCCCCATTCGTGCCAACTTCAAAAAAGGAGGGGAAATCGGCCGGTCCAAAATTTCCATTGTGGACTGGGACCAGGACGGCGTGAAGGATCTGCTGGTGGGGACTCCCAGGTATGCCACCATTCCGGAACCAAAAAAAGGGATGCCGTTCAGGCTCAAGGACAATGGTGCTGCGGTGGTATTCCTAAGAAATTCGGGTACTGAAGAAAGGCCCGTATATGAATATCCGGTAGCGCTGAAATTCAAAGGGGAACGTATCAATATGGGTCAGCATGAATGCGGCGTGGCTACGGGATACCTGGGCGGAAACTCACTCAACCTCGTTGTGGGCAGTGAAACCGGTCGCTTCTATTTTTATAAAAGAGAAGATCTGGATTGGGGACAAAAAGCTAAATGACCGGCATCATTTCGGTCAGCAGGTATCCGATCAGAAAAGTCATGTTTTCGCGCAGGAACCTGATCGACTTGTAAATAAGATTAACGACCCCCTGGTAGCTCACATCCATCACCTCGCTGATTTCCTCGTAACTCAGCTGGCTGTAAAAGCGCAGAAAAAGGGCTTCCTGCTGCCGGCGGGTTAATTTTTGTATGGTATGGAGCAATTTTTCCTTCAGGGCATACGCTGCCTGTTCTTCAATCAGTGTGGTTTCATAACTGAAATCCGGAAGCTCCTCGTTTTCTCCTGAAAGGGCGACCAGCCGGGCCTCCTTTTTGATCTCTCTGAACAATTTGAATTTCAGCGCTCGGAACAGATAGCCTTTCACCGAAACCACGTCGGCAAGTTGTTCTTTCGTCTGCCATAATTCCAGGAACAATTCCTGGATAGCATCGTCCAGCAAGGGGCCGTTATGGATAATCTTGCTGCCATATTGGTACAGATCCTTATGATATCTGATAAAGATCTGTTCAAAAGCCTGCTTATCGCCAAGCTTAAAATTGCGCCAAAGTAGTGCTTCGCTCATTTTAACGTGGTTATGCCCATGAAGTTACACCTTGCCATCCATTTTATTGTACAGGAGCTATATTATCAATTTATGAAGATGGCCAAAGATTCCTTTTTATCCGGTACTATTTATTTTAGTTATATAAACCTGTCAGGATTAAAGACAGCAGAAAGCACATAACAAACTAAAAATCAGATCATTAAAAATATTATAAGTTTTTTTTCAAAAAAAGTGATTATAAAAGTCCGGCGGTAAGCACTTGGTATTGTAGCCAGTAAGAAAAACACAAACCCTATGCGCCCCGAAGACCTTATACAGGATGAAACGTTTATAGCATGGTTCCGGAAATCGGATCCGGAACATGAAAAACAGTGGACGGCGTGGATACAGAACAATCCTGAATTCCGGCAAACGGTTAACGAAGCCGTTTTCCTACTGAAAGCGCTCGATCTCAAAGATGTTGCCCCCTCCTATCAAGATACTTTAAAAGCCAGAAACAGGCTAATGAATTCGGTTAATAAATGGGAAAATGATCAAAAAAATCTGATCCCGATTTATCGAAAAAGATCGATCTGGTGGGCAGCCGCCTCGATCATCTTTCTGCTGGCAACTGCCGTTTTATGGATGAAAAATCCATTCGGCCCTCAGCGTTATATCACCGAAGCAGGCGAAAGTAAAGTGTTCAGGTTACCAGACGGATCCGAGGTTACCTTAAACGGAAATTCTGAACTGAAGCTGGCAAATAGCTGGAATGAGGCCACCACCCGCGAAGTATGGCTGGAAGGCGAGGGCTATTTTTCCGTCAGACATACCCGCACGGACTCCCGTTTTATAGTACATACCAACGATGTCAATATTGAAGTATTAGGTACTGAGTTTAATGTAAAACAACGATCAGAAAAAACGACGGTGGTCCTGAAATCAGGGAAAGTACAACTGAGCAAGCAGGCTGATCCAAGCGCCCGGCCATTGATGATGAAACCAGGAGAGCTTGTGGAATACTCCGCCGATTCCAGGCAGCTCACCCGGAAGGAGGTAAATGCAACACAATATACGGCATGGAAGGAAGGAAAGCTGGTTTTTGAAGACGCCAGTATCAGGGAAGTAGCCGGCATTTTGCAACAGGATTATGGCTTTGACATAGTGATTGACGGGAACGTAAGTACAGCCAATGAATTTAACGGAGTTTTTTCAACCAATAGCATAGACGTATTACTTACGGCCTTATCCAGAGCTTATGATTTAGACATTCAGAGAAATGACACAAAAATTACAATCCGCAACAAACCCGAGTAGGTCCGGGCGTTAAGCAAACCGATCAGGCATTCCCAACCCATTTTCATTATGAACAAATTTACTTTACTTACGCAATCCCTGATTGCGGGTGGCATCCTTTTGTCTGCCGGCCTGCCCGCCGGCGCGCAGCTGCTGGCTTCTTCCAGGCAAAACCCAAAGGTGATCAGCACCCGCACCCCACAGGATTCCAAGTCCTTAAAAAGTACGTTGAAAGAACTGGAACACAAGTACAATGTTTCGTTTTCTTACGACCGCAGCACCATTGCCGACAAAAAAGTACAGGTGGCCGGTACCAAATTCAACTCTTTACAGGAAGAACTGAATGCGATACTCCAGTCCTTGAATCTGAATTATGAAAAGCTCAGCGACAAGGTATACCTCATACTGCCGGGCAAAAGTACATCCAGGCCAGGCGGTAAACCCGCTCCCCAGGAGCAGTCACTTTTGGCTCCTGCAACAGCGTCACCGGAAACATCCCTGCTGAACAACTTTAAACCAGATACCCGGGAGATAGCCGAAGTAGGCATCCGCGGGACGGTTACCGACAAAGCCTCCGGCGAAGGCCTCCCCGGCGTAAGTATCCTGGTGAAAGGTACTGCTCTGGGAACCACCACCAATCCTGAAGGTAAATATTCTCTCACCATACCCGATGCAAACCAGATACTTATTTTTTCCTACGTGGGCTACAAGCCGGAAGAAGTGGTGATCAACGGCCGGTCAACGGTGGATGTTGATCTGGAACCAGATGTAAAAGCGCTGAAAGAAGTGGTTGTGACGGCCCTGGGGATATCCCGTGAAAAGAGTTCACTGGGTTACGCCATTGGAGAAATAAAATCCAACCAGCTGCAGACCGTCCCGCATACCAACGTACTGAATGCATTAACGGGCAAAGTGGCGGGTTTGAGCATTACCAGTGCCGGCCAGGACCTCAATGCTGAAATGCAGATTGTGATCCGCGGAAAAACTTCACTGGCAGGCCAGGATTCACCGCTGATTGTGATAGACGGTATTCCGGTGGGCAGCAATGCAAATGTTGTTTCCGATTTAAATGCCAATAATATCGAAAGCGTGTCCGTACTGAAAGGCCCGAGTGCCGCCGCACTTTACGGCTCCCGCGCCGGCAGCGGGGTTTTGCTCATCACTACGAAAAAAGGAACCGGTGCAAAAAAAGGCATCGGGGTATCTTTCAACACAGGGTATACAGCCAGCGTACCCTACCATTACATTCCTACCCAAACCCGTTTTACAACGGGCAGGAACGGACTGTTTGATGAATCTGCTTCTCAGTACTGGTTTGGTCCTGAAGAGGGAACGCCGGCCATCCAGTGGAATTCAAACGGAGTAGCAACACCTCTCAAATTTTATCCTGACAACAACAAAGAATATTTCCAGACCGGACACAACACGGTAACCGACCTCAGCGTACAAGGCGTGAGTGACCGCGGAAGTTACCGCCTTTCGGTTTCGGATACCCGCGGAAGCGGAAATCGCCCGGGCATGGAACTGTTCAAAAATGCGTTTGATCTGGCGGCTAACTATAAGGTTTCCAAAAACTTTGAAGTATCCACCGATGTCCATCTGGTGAAATCCCATTCCGATAATTCACCCGTTC
Source organism: Dyadobacter sp. CECT 9275 (assembly GCF_907164905.1). Lineage (NCBI taxonomy): Bacteria > Pseudomonadati > Bacteroidota > Cytophagia > Cytophagales > Spirosomataceae > Dyadobacter > Dyadobacter helix. The sequence goes on from NZ_CAJRAF010000002.1 coordinate 721,819, forward strand.
AGATCGGCAGCGATTACCCCTATGAGTCTCTCTTCCTGCTTCCTCAGCACGTGAATATCAACGACTTGAAAGATTATTGGCAGGTTAAAAACAAACAGCAGTACAGCGTCAGTTCGATTTATGATAATCCCTGGTTTGTTGCGTATGAAAAAGTGAACAAGTTTAAGCAGATGCGCCTTTACGGTAACATCAAGCTGGATTATAAGCTTACCTCAGACCTGAGCCTGATGGGCCGTATCTCACATAGTAACAATAACCTGCGCCGCGAGCACAACATGCCGCTCTCTTATACCCGCCAGACCAACGGATACTATTTCAATCAGAATGAAACCGGTGAAGAAACAAATGCGGATGCATTATTAACCTATAAAAAGGATATCGGTGCATTTTCAGTGAATGTTTCAGTGGGCGGAAACGCACTCTATATGAACGGTTCCAGTATAGCTGCGGGCGGCACCAATCTGGTATTGCCCGGGCTTTTTACCGTAGGCAATGTGAACCGCAACAACGTAAGTTATGGCAGCAGTTTAAGCAAAAAAGTAATTTACAGCGCCTATGGAGTTGCATCGGTGGGGTATAAGGATATGGCCTACCTGGATGTTACAGGAAGAAACGACTGGTCGAGTACATTGCCTGCCAACAACCGTTCCTACTTCTATCCTTCCGCTTCCCTGAGTTTATTACTTTCCAATATGTTTCAGCTCCCCACAGCCATCTCCATGTTGAAAGTAAGAGCAGGCTGGGCACAGGTAGGCAAGGATACCAACCCTTACGCACTGGACCAGTACCTCTCTTCGGGCACCTTTGGCGGCCAGGTTACTTATGCACGCCAGGGCCAGATGCCAAACGTAAACCTGAAACCTGAAAACGCAGAATCCACCGAGTTCGGCTTTGACGTATCCGTTCTGAAAAGAAGACTGGGGCTGAATTTCACCTATTATACCAAGGCTAATAAAAACCAGATTCTCAATGTAACGATTCCCGGCATGACTGGTTATTCTGCCGCACAGGTCAATGCCGGGATTGTAGAAAACCGTGGAGTTGAAATTGAGTTACGTTCCACACCGGTACAGACCCGTGATTTTTCCTGGGATCTCAACCTGAACTTCACCCGTGACCGCAGCAAACTGACCAAACTGGCCGATGGCATGGATACTTACGCTTTCTGGGAAAGTACCGGAATTTATGCTCGCACAAAAGTAGGAGAAACCATTGGCGACCTGTATGGTTATGATGTAAGACGTGTGGAAGATGGCCCGTACAAAGGCTGGACACTGCTGGATGCCGCCGGAAAAACCGTCAGGGGAGCCAATATGGAAAAAATAGGTAACGTCATCAGTGATTTTATGATGGGGATACAGACTACCGTTTCCTATAAAAAGCTATCCCTCACCGCTAACTTCGACTGGCGGCAGGGCGGAGATTACTATTCCATGACAATGCTGCGCATGGCCCGCAGCGGAAATATCGAAAACTGGCACAACGGTATCAGTTCAAGCACGTTCTCGGGTATCCTGGGCAGCAATTCATTTGGCGGCAATGCAGATATGCTGGCCAGCGAGATCAAAAGCAAGCCGGAGATCTACCGCGACAATAAAGTATACATTGGTGGCAGAACCAAAGATCTGGGCGGTTTTCCGGTGAATGGCAGAAACAATGGCGCATTCTTCCCCGGCGTAATCGCTAATCCGGATGGCACCTATAAGGAAAATTTCGGAGGAGAAGGTACCGTTTACGTTACGGACAATGATATCATAGAGCCCGGCAGCGGCTGGTGGGACAAAGGAACGGACATGTGGATTTATGATGCTTCTTACGTCAAACTACGCGAAGCTGCATTGTCCTATACTCTTCCCACCAAACTTGCCGATGTCTTAAGAGCACAAAACCTGTCGCTGTCATTATTCGCCCGTAACCTTTTGTTGTGGACAAAGGCCAAAAATGACCTGGATCCCGAAGTGGCATTCAACCGGGCAAGTGGTGATGGCAGCCAGCTGCTCCAGGGATTCGACCGCTGGAATGCCGCTCCGTGGACAGCCTCCTTCGGCCTCAAGCTAAGTGCACAGTTTTAACATAAAAAAGACAAGGTGTGAACAAACGCCATTATCTGATATAAACTTATTCGTCTATGAATACCATGATAAAATCGATAGGAAAAATACTGCTGGCGCTGCCGATCATGATAGTATCTTCCTGTTCGGACCTGACAGAAACCAACATTAACCCCAACACCGTACTGGCCAAAGATATTGACCCGCTTTTTGTGATGACCAAGGTGATAGGTGAATCGGTTTCTCAAAACACAAGAATGCTGTACGGAACGGGTGTAAGCCGATCGGTGCTGCTGGAAGCCCAGCAATATCTCCAGCGCGACTTCCTTGAATCATCCGTTACCAACACGTTCCTTTGGTTTTCGCAAAGCTGGGGCCCCGATTACAGTACTCCCCTGGCCAACACCTCGTACCTGATCCAGCGGGCACCGGGGCAAAAAGACGAAAATTTCATGATGGGCGTTGGGCTGATCTTCAAATCCTACTGGTTTGGGTACCTTACATCTGCCTGGGGAGATATCCCCTACTCCGAAGCCATGCGTGCAGAAGATGGCATTTTCAAACCGGTTTTTGACGAGCAGAAAAACGTTTTCAAAGGTATACTGGAAGATCTGGACAAAGCCAATGAACTTCTGACGGGTGTCAGCACTGTAACCGGCACTGCCAAAACTGCCGATATCCTCTATGGGGGCGATGTTCTGAAATGGAGAAAATTCGCAAATTCTCTCCGGCTGCGATTTCTGATGCGGTTGTCAGAAAAAACAGCAGACATGAAAGCCATTGGTGTCGACGTGGCCGCCGGTATCGGCGAAATTGCCTCCAACAGCACCAAGTATCCTCTGATCACCAGCAGTGCAGACAACGCAGCCTATACGTATCCCGGTCTGACAGCCGCGGATTCCTGGACCGGCGGAACTTTCAACTGGAGTACCCGTTCTGAGTTTTACAGAAGAAAACCGAGTGCTACCATCATCAATACCCTGAAAACAGCTGGTGATCCCCGCCTTACGGTATGGATTCGGCCGGTGGATGTACAGATCGTTATCAAAGATATGGGCGCCGACGACAAAATTCAGCTGGATGTGGACGGGAAAGTACGCCGTTATCTCAAAACATACGCACCCGGGGTAGATACCTCCCTGTACGTGGGATTACCAGCCGCACAGCCAAATCCAGATGCGTATAACAAAAACAGCGCAACCGTGGTGAGCACCGTTAAAGCACTTAAGTCTACCATCTATTCGGAGGGCGCCGCCAACCCGCATGTATCCTACCTGGCGGATATGTACCAGAAAAATTCAGATCCGCTGATTCAGTGTGTCTTCATTTCAGCAGCCGAAGTTAATTTTATCCTGGCAGAAGCAACTGTCAGAGGCTGGGCAACCGGTTCTGCACTGGATAGTTATAAAAAGGGAATTTCTGAATCATTGAACCAGTTCAAAATTGCCGCGGGCGACAAAAAAGTATATAACACAAAAACCCATGCCCTTGATAACTTTGACCTGCAGGCCTTCCTAACAAAGGCAGAACAGCAATATAATGCCGCTGCCAATAAGCTGGAACCCATCCTGACCCAAAGCTGGATTGCCGGCTGGATGGGCAGCGACGCATGGTTTGGATGGCGCAGAACCGGATATCCTGATTTGGGTAAAAACATTGTAGCAGGCGGAAACGGCCAGAAGATACCCCTGCGCTACGGATATGGTGACGAGGAAAAAAATTATAATATCGACAATGTAAATGCTGCCATTTCCAGGCTGGATACCAAGAAGGATGACCAGTGGGCCAAAATGTGGCTTTTACAGGGTACAGGAAAGCCTTATTAGGGCTCAGCAAAAAGTTGAAAGTGAACAGACATTGCCAACTGCTTTTCTATAATTTATTCAGTACTGGTCATTACAGGTTAAGATGAATAGTCAGAAATGGATGGTGACGTTGTGCATTACGCCTCGCATCATCCATTTTTTTCTTAGTAATGTTATATTGTTTGAATAAAAACCAAAACAGAACATTTCGGACCTTAAAGGCCATATATGCCAAATCAGGAGCCATGCCAAGTAGTCCGGAACGCAGAGAGAATCGTACTGTATCTCAGTAAGCTGCCTCTATTTCAATCCCAAACCGGAGGCTGAAAACGAACTGATATCAACCAAAATTTGAATAATTATGTCGGATACTACACGTCGTGATTTCATTAAAACAGCCGCAATGAGCGGCATAGGAGTAATTTCTGCCCCCTATATTGCCAAAGGTTCCTGGATTAATAATTCACCAAACGATCGTATCCGTCACGCCGTCATCGGAACAGGACGCAAGGGCTCCGGACATTGTAAAAACTTTGCTGCGGCCAAAGGCTGTGAACTCGTAGCGATATCAGATGTGGACCCGCAACAAATGAATAAAGCGCTTCAGGGCTTGCCCAATGAAAGCCAGATTGGCAAATACACCGATTTCCACAAGATCATTGAAGATAAATCCATTGACTCTGTCACCGTTTCTACCCCCGATCACTGGCATACACCTGTGGCGCTCTGGGCGCTGATGGCCGGCAAACATGTCTATGTCGAAAAACCATGCAGCCACAATGTACGTGAAACCAGCTTGCTTATTAAAGCTGCCAAAAAATATGGAAAATGCGTGCAGCATCGTACCCAGCGCCGTAGTGACGGTGACCACATCGAAGGAATGCGCCAGCTGAAGGAAGGCATTGTCGGAAAAGTGCATACCATCAAAGCCATTAATCACCAGTTCCGTGCGCCCATTGGGAAAGCCGTAACCGAAGCACCACCCGCCGGAGTAGATTACGACCGCTGGCTGGGCCCCGCCCCTAAGGTTAATTTCACCAAAAACCGCTGGCACTATGAATGGCACTGGTTTTGGGATTATGGCGGAGGCGATATTACAAATGATGGTGTCCACCAGATCGATGTGGCTGTATGGGCTTCCGGGGATAAGTATCCTAAGCGGATCGTAGTATCAGGCGGGCAGTACTTCTACCGCGACGACCACCAGACTTTTGATACCCAAACGGCCATTTTTGAATACGACGACAACCAGATCATTTACGAAATGCGCCTTTGGACACCGGACAAACTGGAAAGCCATGATAATGGAAATGTAATTTATGGAACCGAAGGTAAAATGGATTTTGGCCGTGGCGGGGTGATCGTCACCAAAGGGAAACAGCAGATTACGATCAAAGCCCCCGAACCTGTTGAACCGATTATCCCCAACTTTCTTTCTGCCGTAAGGGAAAATAATCCTGCAAAACTGCTTTCTTCCATTGAAAAAGGTGCTGTATCAGTTAATCTCTGCAACCTTGCGAACATCGCAACACGCCTGGGCGCAGCTTCCATTTCTTACGACCCGGTAACTGAAACAGTAAAATGTCCTGGATTTGACGAAAAAGCAAAAGCCATGCTGGGGCGTACCTATCGGAAAGGATACGAATTGCCATTTAAAGGATAATCCACTGCTGGCGGAAATATCCGGAAAGTAATACCTGACTGAGCCCTAAAACACCAATAATCAGATTATAATGACAATACTATTTAAATATTTCTCCGGGTTGTTCTTTGCTCTCTTACTGGCCATGCCAACGCTTTTGCTGGGCCAGAAGAAAAAAGTGCTGCCAGTGGTTGCTTTTGAACAGCAGCCCGGAAAACTCACGATCACCATTGGAGGCAAACATTTCGCCAATTATATCTACGAAGACGCGGTGATTACCCGGCCGCACTTTTCAGATATCATGACCTCCTGCGGTATCCAGGCCACCCGGAATAATCCTCCGCAGGAAGGTGACCCCAAGGACCACGCCACTTTTCACCCCGGAATATGGCTGAGTTTCGGGGACATCAACGGATACGACTACTGGCGTCTGAAAGCAAAGGTGGAGCATGAAATGTTTGTGGAGCAACCCGAGGGCGGGCCTGGAAAGGGTACCTTCACTGTCAGGAACTACTATATGACCACGGACGGAAAGGAGCGCGTACTGGCCGAGCTCGTTAAATATACGATCCTGGTGCGGCCGGAAGGCAGTATGCTTCTCATCAACAGTACGTATTCGTCTGATCAGGGTGATTTTACTTTCGGTGATCAGGAAGAAATGGGGCTGGGGGTACGTGTGAATACCAAATTGACGGTTCAGTATGGCAAAGGACATATCACCAATGCCGAAGGCTTAAAGGACGGAAAGGAAACCTGGGGGAAAGCTTCGGCCTGGATCGATTACAGTGGTCCCATCGGAGCGCAGTATGCCGGAGTTGCCCTCATGCCTTCCCCTGCTAATTACAGACCCAGCTGGTATCATTCAAGGGATTACGGACTGGTCGCCGCCAACCTTTTTGGCCGGGACGCCATGAAACAGGGGGCAAAAAGCGCCATTACTTTTAAAAAGGGGGAAACCTTTTCATTAGGCTATGGGGTACTCATTTATTGTACCCCTGCTAAAAACAAAACAGATGTAGCAAAGGCATATCAGGAATATCTTACGATTATTGGTAAGAAATAAGTTTGCCCCTTCTATCTCAGACATTCGGTTCATCAAAGAGGACCGGACGAAAATCCATATCAGATCCTATTAACACTTCCTTTTAATCATGATAAACAACTGGAAAACCAGCATATTTCATTCATTGTTCACCATGCTGCTTTTAAGTACTGCATCTTTTTCCCTGGCCGGAGGATGGGCTGGCGACAGTCTTCAGTTTGTGGGTGAACCCATTTTTTTGAAAGCACCTTTTGAAAGCTGTCATGCCTCTACCCTGGCCGAAACACCCGAAGGGCTGGTAAGCGCCTGGTTCGGAGGCCCGCAGGAAGGAAATAAAAATGTGGAGATATGGTTCAGCAGGAAACTGGCAGGCAAATGGACCGTCCCGGTTTCTGTGGCCAATGGTATCCAGTATAAGCAAAGAAGGTATGCCTGCTGGAATCCAGTATTGTTTCAGGTACCCAAAGGACCACTGCTGCTGTTTTACAAAGTAGGGCCCGACGTAAAAGACTGGTGGGGAATGCTCACCAAGTCGTTTGATCATGGTAAAACCTGGTCGGAGCCTCTGCGGCTTCCGCAGCATATACTGGGCCCCGTTAAAAACAAGCCAGTACTGCTGACCGACGGAACGCTGATCTGCGGGTCAAGCACGGAGGACAATGGGTGGAGACTTCACTTTGAAATCACCCGCGATCTTGGCAAAACATGGGAAATCACTGAGCCCGTCAACCGGTTCAATGTTATACAGCCCAGTATACTCATACATCCCGACGGCCGCCTGCAGACACTCAGCAGAAGCAAGGAAAACAGGGTGGTGAGCGGCTTGTCCAATGACCTTGGCAAAACCTGGGAAGACCTTGAACTGACCAATATTCCCAATCCAAATTCAGGAACCGATGCGGTAACCTTAAAAAACGGGATGCACCTGCTGGTGTATAACCACTCAGTGCGCGCCAAAGGCGGATGGAGCGGTCCGAGGTATCCTCTTGCCGTGGCGGTTTCCAAGGATGGTATCACCTGGAAAGCGGCCGGGATTCTGGAAGCTGCACCAGGCGAATACTCTTACCCTGCCGTTATCCAGTCAAAAGATGGCATGGTACACATTACCTATTCCTGCAAAAACGGGACCCTCATTCCATCCTCAGCGGGAGGCAAAATATACGACCATGAAACGATCAAACATGTGACGCTGGATCCCGCCAAAATCGATTTTAACAAACTCAGGGAAATCAACGGAGAGGTATACCCGAAATAAAATACTATTCAAAACAACTAATAAACCCGTCACTTTTTTGACCATGCGATATTCAACACTGACATTATTTATTCTGCTGGGAGGATTGTTAAATTCCTGGACCGTATCCGGCCAGAAAAAAAAGGATGAATTCCTGATCAGCATTTATTTTCCGCCTCCAGCCGATTTTCTGAATGACACCCAGTACAGGTACCTGAAGGAAGGGAACGTAGACATCGTTTTTAATACCGGCCCAGGCGTTACCAGTGATAAAAAAGGTAATCTCCAGACATTGGATATGGCTCACAAACATGGACTGAAAGTATATGTTCATGATGTGCGCCTGTCTCAGAGTGATGATAAGATCAGGGAGATGGTCAACGACTATAAAGCGCACCCGGCCCTGGGAGGTTATTATATCACCGACGAGCCCGACACCGCCAGGCTGAAGTCGGCCACTGAGCTGCTGAAAAAAGTAAAAGCACTAGATCCGGCAAAAGATTCCTACATCAATCACCTGCCCGACTGGGCCATTGAAGAAAAGGAAAGTTATGAACACAGCTTTCTGAAGAGATACATTGAGCTGGCGGGCAGAGGAAACCTGAATTACCTGGCTTACGATAACTATCCTTTTAAAAGAAAACAACGACTGGAAAAAACGTATTTCAACAACCTGGAAGTGATCCGCCGGGTTGGACTGAAGTATGATATCAAAACTTCGTCCTGCCTTCAGTCGTTTGGCATGTATTTCAGCGGGGTGGAAGAACTGCGCAGGCCCAATGTGGATGAAATGCGGATGAACGTTTTCTCTAACCTGGCCTACGGAATCAAAAATCCGGTATGGTTTCCGTACTGGTCGGCAACGAAACTGGGCGGAACCCTCACTTTCTCCACTTCTATGATCGATTCGACGGGCGTTAAAACCGATTTCTACGAGCCTTTCAGGGAATTAAACAGCCAAATGAAACAATTGGGAAAAACCCTGATTCACCTCGATGCCCGGCAGGTATACCATACGGGTGACAGCCTGTGGATCGGGACGGTATCCCCGCCTGCGGATTTTATAGCACAGATAGATGACAAAAAAGCTGAATTGATTCTGACGCGCTTCACCGACAAAACTTCTGACAAACAGTATCTGATGGTGGTCAACAGATCATTCAAAAAGTCGCAGCCTGTTACGGTAATGCTGAACGGCTCCGTCAGGAAAGTAAAGGAAATTTCCAAAACAACTGGAAAACCGGTGCAGGCGCCATTTGACCCCAAAAATCATCGCCTCACCGAAACATTCCTCCCCGGCGAAGGGCGGCTCTATACCCTTCAGTAAATCACTAACCCGTTTTCTCACCGCTACGCAAAACCTTATGCATAAAACAATCATTATCAGTTTATTGTCAGCTTTATTTTTGCAGATTCCCGACGCAGGTGCGCAGTCAAAAAAGGACCGGTTTCTCATCAGCATGTACGGGCCTCCAGCCGCAAAATACCTTAATGAAGAGCAGTTTAAAGTGATCAAAGATGGCAACATCGATATCATTATCAATGTAGGCCCGGGCGTGGAACAGGATAAGGCAGGGAACACCAAAACCCTGGATATGGCTCAGAAATTTGGGCTTAAGGTATACATTTACGATGCCCGCGTCAACCAGAGCGATGACCAGATCAAAGCAATGGTGAACGATTTTAAGTCGCACCCGGCTCTGGCAGGTTACTATGTCCTGGACGAACCGGATACCGCAAAACTTGCGTCGGCGATCGAGATGCAAAAAAAAGTAAAGGCATTGGATCCGGCGAAGGACGCTTATATAAACCACCTGCCAGACTGGGCCATAGATCCTAAGGAAAATTATGAACATAGTTTTTTGCCCAGGTATATCGAAGGTGTTGGAAAAGACAAGCTCAACTACCTGGCCTATGACAATTATCCCTACAAACGGGGTCACCGGTTAGAAAAAACGTATTTCAACAACCTGGAAATTATCCGCAGGGTCGGGCTGAAATACAATGTCAAAACATCTTCCTGTCTCCAGTCTTTCGGAATGGGTTTTAAAGGAGTGGTTGAACTCAGGCGTCCCAATGCAGACGAAATGCGCATGAACGTATATTCGAACCTTGCCTACGGCGTAAAAAATCCTGTTTGGTATACCTACTATACCCAGGACAACCTGACTCCCAACTTTACCATGTACAAATGTGTGATCGATTCGGCTGGTGTAAAAACGGATATGTACGAGCCATTTAAAAAGCTGAACGGGGAAATGAAGCAGCTGGGCAAAACGCTGATCAACCTGGATGCGGTGGAAGTATACCATACCGGCGATAGCCTCTGGCTGGGCACCACCAGGCCACCGGATCAGTTTATGGCCAAAGTTTCCGATCCAAAAGCCCAGACAATCCTGAGCCGTTTCAAGGACAAGTCAAGCGGAAAACAATACCTGATGGTGGTGAACCGTAATTTCAACCGGTCCCAGCCGCTGACGATCCGGCTTGACAGCTCTGTGAAAAAAGTGAAAGAAGTATCCAAACAAACCGGAAAGACCGTGAAGGCGCCCTATGATGCCAAGGCAAATACGATCTCGCAAACTTTCATGCCCGGGGAAGGTAAGTTATTTGTAATCAACTAACATTTCAAATGAAAAAACGCCATCTGATTTTCAGCATTTTATACTTACTATCTTCTCTGACAAACTTTTGCAGCGCACAGCAAAAAAAAGACGAATTCAAGATAGGGATTTTCTGGCCGCCGGTTTGGAAATATACCAACGACGAGCAATATAAAATACTGAGTGAAACGCATGTGGACATCGTGCAGAACGTGTCCAGCACGGATCTTAACACACAAGAAAAAAACCTCAGAATGCTGGAACTTGCGCACAAGTATGGCATGAAAGTGTATGTTTCGGATCCGCGGGTGACAGGCAGTGATGAAGATATCAAAGCAATGGTGGAAACTTACCGCCACCATCCCGCCACAGGAGGGTATTACATCCGCGACGAGCCGGATAGCGCGGCGCTCGGCTGGGCGATTAAAACTTACAGGACCATCGCAGCACTTGATCCTGAAAAGGTACCTCATGTGAACCTCTTTCCGGACTTCGCCCTGAAAAACTATGAGCATGGTTATGTGGAAAGATGGATTGAAGGTGTAGGGAAAGAGCATCTCAAGTACCTTTCATTTGATATATATCCTTATAAAAAAAACGGTCGGTTGGAAAAGTCGTACTACAACAACCTGGATATCATCCGTCGGGCAGGTTTGAAATACGATGTTAAAACGTCCAGTTACCTGCAATCCTTTGGCATTATGAATCTGTACCGCCGTCCTACCCCGGGCGAAATGCGCCTGAACGTTTATTCAAACCTTGCCTATGGCATCAAAAATCCCGTATGGTTCTGCTATGCCACGCCTACCGGGCAGGGTGAACAGAAATTCATGAATTCTGTTATTGATTCGCTGGGACAGAAAACAGATCTGTATGAACCTTTCAAGGCGCTTAACTTTGAAATGAAACAACTTGGCAAAACGCTGATTCATCTGGACGCGAAGCAGGTATACCATTCGGGCGACAGCCTTTGGATGGGAACAAAACAACCGCCTGCCGATTTCATCTGGCTGCCTGCTGATTCCAAATCCGAAGTGATACTTTCCTTGTACCGCGATAGGCGCAATGGGAATCAGTACGTCATGGCCGTGAACAAATCGTTCAGTACGGCACGGGAACTTACTTTCAGAATAAACAAGAGCGTAAAAAAAGTAGCCCGCATTTCCGCCATCACCGGCAAGGCCGAAAAGGCTCCCTTCCATGCACGGGAACATACCATCACCGAAACTTTTCTGCCGGGAGAGGGGAAACTGTATTTACTGCGCTAGGCAAGCGGGCCAAAACCAATTTATCCTAAACCTTTAAAAATGAATTATCCTACAAATTATCCATCAAACAGATTCCGGAGTTTTTTGGCGGTATTAGCCATTGCTACGGTTTTACTCAATGCCTGTTCAAAAAACAGTAAACTGATATCGGGGGGAAAGAGTGACTACAAAATTTTTGTGTCCCGGACAGCCACGGCTCCCGAGAAAAATGCGGCCGCAGAACTCAAAAAGTATCTTAAACAGATCAGCGGCTGTGATCTTGAAATTACTGAAGAAGTTAAACCAGAAGAAAAGCGGATCTACATCGGTTTTAAAGAAGCCCCCCTGTCCATTGTCAAAGACCTGGATACGGCAGCTTTTGGTAACGAGGAGTTTATTATCCGGTCCGATGGGGAAAACCTGCTGATTGCCGGAGGGAATACGAGAGGCACTTTGTACGGCGTTGTTTCTTACCTGAGCGATTACCTCGGCTGCCGCTGGTATACCCGCGAGGTAGTCAAAATTCCGTCCAGAGAAACCATTGAGCTTAGCCAGATCGAAGACCGCCAGAAACCTGCTCTGGAGTATCGCCAGCCGCATTATCGGGAGGCTTATGATACCACCTGGGCCTTGCATAACCGCCTTAACAGCTACAACATGCCCGCTAGCCTCGGTGGCGGTTACGTCATTTTTCCTTTTGTGCATACGTTTAATCAGCTGGTTCCGCCTGAAAAATACTTTGGGGCTCATCCGGAGTATTTTTCAGAAGTTGATGGCAAACGCGCCATTTCCCAGTTATGCCTGACTAACCCTGAGGTGGTCAAAATTGCCAAGGCAACGGTTTTTGAATGGATTAAAACGCATCCGGAGGCCAATGTTTTCTCCATTGATCAGAATGATTTCGGCGGTTATTGTACCTGTAAAAACTGCAAAGAACTGGACGAAAAAGAAGGCAGCCAGTCGGGCACACTCATCCATTTTGTGAACCAGATCGCCGATACTGTAGCGAAGGTACACCCCGCTATACAACTCCAGACACTGGCATACGACTACACAGAGGTACCTCCCAAAACCCTCCGCCCTGCCGATAATGTCATGATCAGGCTCTGCCATTACGACTACTGCTCGGCACACCCTCTGGGAAAATGTGAGGACCACAAGCGTTATATCGACCGGCTGGAGCAATGGAAAAAAATATCAAAGAAAATTACGATCTGGGATTATTACACACAGTTCGCCAAGTACCTGATGCCTTTCCCGAACTTCGAAACCGTAAAACATGATGTAAAATTTTATGCGGATCGTGGGGTGGTCGGACTTTTTGCACAAGGAAATAATGTACCCGACAATGGAAATGGAGAATTTACCGAGCTCCGCGCCTGGGTTTTTGCCCAGCTGATGTGGAACCCGGAACTGGACGGTCAGAAACTGATCGATGAATATGTGGAGAATGTCTATGGAGATGCCTCCGGTTATATCAATGCTTATATCAAACTGTTACACGACCAGGTGAAACCTGAGAGTACGTATTTCAGTATCTGGGAAGAACCCGAAGATGTGAATTACCTGGGCCTGAAAACCATACAAAAAGCGGATAGCCTTTTCGCACTCGCCAAAGAGGTTTCAGCAAAAGATACTGCCTTACTCCGGCGGGTTGAAAGAGCCTATCTGCCCGTTGTTTACACCAAGCTTTATTTCCATTCAATGGGTGGTACTGCCTATATCGAAGAGGGCAAACTGCCCGAAACGGTGGCCTATTTTAAAAAACTGATCGCTGCTAATCAAATCACCCAAATTGCGGAACGCGCGGACTGGGGCAGCATACAGGCATTTCTGACGAGGGTGGAAAGTGCGGATCAATACTTAACCGACTGGCACATCATCGGCCCCTTTGACAATGCCGAACGAAAAGGATTTGCAACCGTATATCCTCCGGAAGAACAATTTGATACCACGCAGACCTATACCGGCAAAAACGGTGCACAGGTGAAATGGCGGGCGTATAGCGACAAATCCCTGGGTTATATCAATTTCGCAAAGCTGTTTCAGGACAACAAAGATGCGGTTTCTTACGCGTACAGAAATATTCATGCGGACGCACCAAAAACGATAAAACTTGGCGTGGGAAGTAACGACGGCGTAAGGGTTTGGGTCAACGGAAAACTCGTACTGGACCGGCTGGTATCAAGGACGGCCACCCCTAACGATGACTTGATTACAGTACCATTAAAAAAGGGGAACAACTCCTTGTTGGTAAAAGTTGACCAGACGGGTAACAAATGGGGATTTTATCTGACCGCCAAACCGTAAGCTAATCCAAACGGAACAAGGGCGGCGTTCACCCGAAAAAACTCTCATAATCAATGAAATACCTATTTATAATACTTACGACCTGTCTGCTGCATGGCTGTTCTTCCGGGAACAAACTGGTTTCGGAAGGCACGGGCGTGTACAAAATCTTTGTTTCAGAAAAAGCTTCAAAACCGGAAACATACGCAGCCCAGGAATTACAAAAGTATATTCAGCAAATCAGCGGCGCCGTATTGCCCATTGTTCACGAGGCGAAGCCGGCCGACAAACTGATCTGTGTCGGCTTCGAGGGAGCACCTGAATCCCTTTTGAAAGACCTTAAAATCAAGGAATTTGGGAAAGAGGAATACATCATCCGGTCCGACGGAGATCAGCTCCTTATCGCCGGAGGAGGTGCGCGAGGTACGTTATATGGGGTGATCGGTTACCTGTCCGACTACCTGGGCTGCCGCTGGTATACCCGGGAAGTCACGAAAATACCGCAGCAGAAAACGATTTCCCTGGACAAAATCGAGGATCGCCAAAAGCCCGTTATGGAGGCTCGCCAGATGTCCTACCGCGAAGCCTACGACGTGCAATGGGCACTGCATAACCGCTTCAATCACAGTCAGATACCTGATTCGCTGGGGTCAGGCAATATTGCCTATCCGTTTGTACATACGTTTTATGCATTGGTATCTCCTCAGAAGTACGGCAAAACGCACCCTGAGTATTTTTCCGAAGTGGATGGCAAACGTTTAATCAAAGAAACCAACATGGGCGGGCAGCTGTGCCTGACCAACCCTGAGGTAGTAAAAATTGCAACGGCTACGGTTTTTGAATGGATCAAAACGCATCCGGAGGCCAGTGTTTACACAGTAGACCAGAATGATGGTGAAGGGTACTGTACCTGTAAGAATTGTAAGGAACTCGACGACCGTGAAGGGAGCCATTCGGGAACACTCATTCAGTTTGTAAACCAGATCGCCGACTCCGTGGCCCAAGTATATCCGGAAGTAACTTTGCAGACCCTTGCCTATGCCTACACAGAAATCCCACCGAAAACATTAAAACCGGCCGATAATGTTACCATCCGTTTATGCCACTACGATTACTGTTCGGCGCACAAACTGGGGGCCTGTGACGACCACAAACGTTATATTGAACGGCTGGATCAATGGAGCAAAATAGCCAAAAGGATTACCATCTGGGATTACTATACCAATTTTGAGCGGTATCTGTTGCCTTTCCCCAACTTCGAAACCATCAAACATGATCCTAAATTCTATGCCGATCGCAAGGCAATCGGCTTATTTCCCGAAGGCAACAACGTGGACAGCGATGGCGGCGGTGAATTCTCCGAATTACGCGCCTGGGTATTTTCTCAAATGCTCTGGAATCCCGAAAGAGACGGGCAAAAACTGATCGACGAGTTTGTTGAAAATGTCTTTGGAGAAGCCTCTCCCTTCATCAGTCAGTACATCAAATTACTGCATGATCAGGTAAAGCCCGACAGCGTATATTTCAGCATCTGGGAAGACCCGGAAGATGTGAATTACCTGAGTTCAAAAACGATCCGAACTGCTGACAGCCTCTTCACGCTCGCCAAAAACGCTGCTAAAAATGATACCGCACTTTATAACCGGGTTGAACTAGCCTATCTGCCTGTTTTGTACACTCAGTTATATTTCTATTCCATCGGCGGGTCGGCATATCTTGCCCGGGATCAGGTTCCTTCTGCTTTGGCAACTTTTGAAAAAATCATTCAAAGAAAACGTATCACCAGCCTGGGCGTAGTAGCGCTGCCGCCAGGCAACCTCCAGAACTTCATAAGGTCTGTCAAGTCCAAAGATCAGTATTTGTCCGACTGGTGGGTAATCGGCCCATTTGATAATGAAGGCAGAAAAGGTTTTTCCAGAGTATATCCGCCTGAACAGCAATTTGATACCACGAAGGCTTATCCGGGGAAAGGGGCTGATGTGAAATGGAGAAAATATGAAAACACGGAGTCAGGATTTATTGATTTTGCCCGGTTATTTAAGCCCAATCAGGATGTGGTAGCCTATGCCTACCGCACCATTACGCTCCCCGAAGCAAAAACTGTGAAATTGGGTATCGGAAGTAATGACGGCGTCAGAGTATGGATCAACAATCGGCTGGTACTGGATCGGCTGGTTTCACGGCCGGCCACACCGAACGAAGATAAGATCAGTATCCCAATGAAAAAAGGAGAAAATACGATTCTTGTCAAAGTGGATCAGCTGGGTAAAAAATGGGGATTTTATTTTGCGGAACTCAACTGAACAACACTTGAACAATTTGACTCAAACCTTAAACCAAAGCTGTTTAACCTTTTTTAAATGAAATATTTACTGTTAATATTCAGCCTGTTTTCAGGCTTCCTCTTCTCTGGCTGTTCCTCAGGGAGTAAGTTAATTTCCGACGGAAAAAGTGATTATAAAATCTTTGTTTCGGACAGTGCTTCCAAACCGGAACACCTTGCAGCGGCAGAACTCCAGAAATATCTTGAAAAAGTAAGCGGCTATAAAATGGAGATCGTTCATGAAGCCAAACCGGAAGCTCGGTTAATCTATGTCGGTTTTAAAAATGCTCCCGAAAAACTACTGAAAGATATCAACCCCGGCGGGTTTGTCAACGAGGAATACCTCATCCGTTCGGACGGAGATCAGCTCCTGATCGCCGGAGGCGGTACCAGAGGTACTTTATACGGCGTGATCGGTTACCTGTCTGACTACCTGAACTGCCGCTGGTATACCCGGGAAGTAATTAAAATACCAGAGCAGAAGACGATTTCACTGGGTAAAATCGAGGACCGCCAGAAACCCACTTTTGTTTATCGTGAAGCCTGGTACCATGAGGCATACGATCCTGCATGGGCCATGCACAACCGGCTGAACCCCAGCATCAAACCACTACCTGACTCACTGGGTGGAAGTTATATTACCCACCCCTTTGCCCATACAGCCATGCAGCTGGTTCCTTCGGAGAAGTACTTCGCGACACATCCCGAATACTTTGCGGAAGTAAAAGGAAAACGTCTGCCAGGAAAACATATTCAGCTTTGCCTTACCAATGCCGAAGTACTTAAAATTGCTACGGCCCAGGTTTTCACCTGGATCAGGGAACACCCTGAGGTAAATGTGTTTTCGGTTGATCAGAGTGACGGAGAAGGCAATTGCGAATGTACAAACTGCAAAGCCATTGATGACCGCGAAGGGAGCCCGTCTGGTTCATTGCTGACTTTTGTGAACCAGATTGCCGATACCGTCGGGAAAGTGTATCCTGCTATCAAGATACAGACCTTTGCCTACGCTTACACGGAAGTTCCGCCCAAAACCATCCGCCCGCGTGATAATGTGACCATCCGCTTATGCCATTATAACTACTGCTCGGCGCATCCGATGGAAGGATGTGAAAATCACAAGCCATTCAGGGATCGGTTTAACGAATGGAAGAAAATTTCCAAACGTATTTCTATCTGGGATTACTACACTGATTTCTCTCAGTACCTGATGCCCTTTCCCAATTTTGAAAGTTTCAAGAATGACATCAAATGGTATGCCGACCGCGGCGTAGAAGGTATGTTCGCACAAGGCAACAATGTTCCCGAAAATGGCGGCGGAGAGTTTTCGGAGCTCCGTGCCTGGGTGATTTCGCAACTCTTATGGAATGCCGACCGCGACGCCACGGCGCTGGTGGATGAATTCGTCTCTAACGTATACGGCAAGGCAGCACCTCACATTAGTGATTACATCAAACTCCTGCATGAGCAGGTAAAACCGGATAGCCTGCATTTCAGTATCTGGTCACAACCTACGGAAGTCCACTATCTGGGATTGAAAACGATCCAGAAAGCTGACAGCCTGTTTGGCCTTGCACTAAAAGAATCAGAAGGAGATACCAGCCTCACCCGCCGGGTGGAACTGGCTTACCTGCCGGTGTTATATACCCAGCTTTATTTCTATTCCATTGGCGGAACGGCCTACCTGAGCAAAGAAGCTATGCCTGCGGCATTTGAACGCTTTAATAAAATCATAGACCGCCACCGCATCACGGCCGTCGGGGATATGCCTGAAACTTATGGTAACCTGGGCAAATTCATAGAAAAAGTGAAAGGTGCGGATACCTTCTATACCGACTGGTGGATCATAGGCCCATTTGATAACGCAAATGGGAAAGGGTTGTCTACCGTTTTTGGTCCTGAACAAAAGTTTGACGCCCAGGCGTCCTATACCGGAACCGCGGGCAGCCGTGTTAAATGGCAAAAGACAGAAGATGCCACTTCCGGTTATATTGACTTTGGCAAGATGTTTACCCGAAATGAAGATGTAGTTGCCTATGCCTACCGTACCTTGACTTTACCGGAGGCTAAAACCATGAAATTTGGTGTGGGAAGTAATGATGGCGTACGGGTCTGGATCAACGGAAAGCAGGTTTTGGACCGTCCCGTTTCACGAAAGGCGGAACCCAATCAGGATTTGATTTCGGTACCGATGGACAAAGGAGAAAATACGATCCTCGTGAAGGTAGACCAGCTTAAAAGAGCCTGGGGATTTTACTTCACCGAAATAAAGTAAACGAAGGGGTACTGTCCGGGCAGTCAGGTCGATCGTCTCCTCACTTCCCGGAAAACCCTTACTAACCACGCTCTTCCGCAGGAGTGAAACCCGGAATCAAATTATAACTATTCCAGGAGTCAGCATCCGACGCCAGACAGCAGCGGAAACCTGGTAGCCTGGCCCTAGGATTTCGGAAAGAGGCCGCATTTCTGTTTATCATCCCGTTGAAAAATAATAAACCCCGGATCCAGCCGTATGCGGCACATTCCGGGGTTTTTGTTTTCCATTTTCAAGAACTTGGAACAAAACCGATTTTTTGTAATTACTTCCATAGCCAATTCAGATTTTTCGGAGTAATTAGGAGAGGTAAAACACTATAAAACAGAGATATATAATTATACCGGCAAAAAATAGAAGCCATAAGACTATAAGCCTCAACTCCTTCAATCAAAAAAGAAGACAAACACCCTGGGTGTAGCCAGAAAAGCATAAGTACATAAAGTGGATATGACTGAGCCAAAACACTTTGCAGACCGGGAGGAGGAACACCACCTGTGGAAGGAACTTACTGAAGGTAACGAAGCTGCTTTGGCAGCATTAATGCGCAGTCATTACAAACCATTATTAAACTACGGATATAAATTTATAAAGGATGAAGAATTCATAAAAGACTGTATACAAGACACTTTTATCGAAATCTGGAACAAAAGAAAGCAGCTCTCGGAACCTGACAGCGTACGGGCTTACCTTTTCATTTGTCTGCGCCGTAAAGTTTTCAGGAACGGGAGTAAGCTCAAACTCTTCCGGCAGCATGACACCACTTTTTTAGATGAAACGGACCTTTCCGTTGAATTTTCTCCGGAATGGTGGATGATCAAAGAAGAGAGTATGGCAGAACGCACGCGTGACATGGCCAACATGCTCAATGCACTTCCCCGCCGCCAGCGCGAAGTGGTATACCTTAAATATTACCAGGAGCTGACGCGGGAAGAAATCGCCGGACTCATGGCGATTGCCCCCCAGACAGTCTCCAATTTACTTCAGATGGCCTTCGATTACCTGCGCAGAAACGGCAGGACCACCTTCATCAGCCTGTTATTTTCTGTTTTGATGAACTGAAATACAGTACGTTAAAAAAATATCAGAATATTTTACGGATTTTATGGTATCTGCATCTCTCCAGATGCATCTCTGAATTGTAAGCCTGTTTTACGTCATGAAAAATTACGCCGATTTTTCTTCCGAAGATTTTCTGACCGATCCCCTGTTCCGTGCCTGGGTACTGGACCAGCACGAGGAGGCTAAGTTATTCTGGGAGCAATGGCTGCTGCATCACGAAGATAAATCGCTGATCGTAGCCAACGCCGCTGCCATGCTGCTTGCACTGAGGGAAAAAGTGACGCTACCCACCAATGCAGAAATTGAAAACCAGGTGGAATCCACATTAAGGCTGATAAAGCAAGATAAAGGATCGCTGAAAGGGAACATTAACTGGCTCAGGATCGGGGCAAGCATGGCAGCCATCCTGTGCCTCACCATGGGCATCCGCTGGTTTTTCCAGCCAGGCTTCCTGCCGGGCTTCCAGCTGGGCTCTGTACAGCAGGTTCAGGAATACAAAAGCGAAATATATGCCTTTCACGAAAATGATATTATCAGGCACAACGAAGGCAACCAGCCTGAAACCATTCGGTTAAGTGATGAGAGTACTGTGGTTTTATATCCTGAAAGTGAACTGCGGTATCCCTCTGAATTCGGCAAAGGAAGCCGGGCTGTGCATTTAAAAGGGCAAGGTTTTTTTGAAGTTACCAAAGATCCCGACCGCCCTTTCATTGTCTTCGCCAACGACCTCATTACCAAAGTATTGGGCACCAGCTTTACGGTTACCGCTTATGAAAATGAAAGCCAGACGAGGGTATCTGTTAAAACCGGGCGTGTATCTGTTTTTTCGAGCAAGGACCAGGCTGGAGTTAAGAAACTGAACTCGAAGGAGATGGTCGGGGTCATCCTTACGCCGAACCAAGAAGTTATTTACGGCAAAGAGGAGCCGCAGCTCAGAAAACGCATTGTGGAAGATCCTCAGATCATAGCACCCGTTCCGCCACAGCTTACCTTCGACGAAACACCGGTAACAGAAGTATTTGCGATGCTGGAAAAAGCGTATGGGATCGAAATTGTGTATGACGAAAAAGTGCTTGCCAACTGCTTTTTAACGGCCAACCTTACCGACGTGACTTTGTACCAGGGGCTTGACCTGGTTTCCAGGATTATTTCTGCCCGTTATGAAATGATGGACGGGAAAGTAATAATCTACAGCAAAGGATGCAGGGGCATCCAGTAAAATCTTAAAAATAAAATATACCTAAACCCTTTAATCTTTTCACTTCCTAAACCCTTATTAATTTATGATTTAATCCTACCCAAAAACAAAAAGCTAATGATGGTTGCGACATCATTAGCTTTCTACCTCACATTTCGTTGGTTGTCCGAACGCTCCTTTTCAGGAGCGGTGTGGGGTTTTTTGTCCAATTTTTTTGATCGAACAAAAAACATTTAAACGTATGAAAAAAAATTTATGCTTCAAAGCGATTTTCCGGACCACCATGAAAATAACAGCATTGCAGATTTGTGTCGCTATTATCTTTTCCGGTCTTGCGCTCGCCAATGACAAACTGGCCGCACAGAATATTCTTGAAAGAAAAGTAAGCGTAAAAATGGATGACAGGCCCCTAAAAAAGGTGCTGTCCGCAATCGGGCATAGTACCGGCGTGAATTTTATGTATAATCCGCTGGAAATTAAATCATCGGCCCTTGTGAGTGTGAATGCCTCCAATGAGCAGCTGGAAAATGTATTAAGCAAACTATTAACCCCGCTCCATGTTACGTATGAGGTTTCGGGCAGGCAGATACTTCTTTTCAAAATGCCTGAAAAAGAGGGAAACGAAAACCGCAACACAGAAACAGACCCGCAAGGGCCCATTGACCGCAAAGTTTCGGGAAACGTAAAGGACCGGGCATCGGGTGAAGCGCTTCCCGGCGTTAGCATTCTTTTGAAAGGATCAACACAGGGTACTGTAACCGATGCGAGCGGTAACTACAGCCTCACTTTGCCAGACGGAGACGGGGCACTTATTTTCTCCTATGTGGGCTACAAAGTGCAGGAAATAATGCTGGGTAACAAATCCGTGGTGGATGTGACCATGGAGGCCGACGTCAAGGCACTGGGCGAAGTGGTGGTAACAGCCCTTGGTATTTCCAGAGAAAAAAGCTCACTGGGTTATGCCGTTGGCGAAATCAAGGGATCGGCCATCCAGAAAGTTCCGCAGGAAAACGTACTGAACGCCCTCACAGGCAAAGTGGTGGGTCTTAAAATCAGCAACAGCAACAGCGACCTCAACGGAGAAACACAGGTGATTATCAGAGGGAAAAAGTCACTGGCAGGCGCAGATTCCCCGCTCATCGTAATCGACGGTGTGCCCGTTGGAGATGACGCCCGCGTTATTGCCGACCTGAATGCCAATAATGTCGAAAGCGTATCCGTCCTTAAAGGCCCGAGCGCTGCGGCATTGTACGGTTCGCGGGCAGGCAACGGTGTGCTGATCATCACGACAAAAAATGGTGATACAGGCAGAAAAGGGATTGGCGTAACCTTTAACTCCGGTTACACGGCCAGTATCCCCTATCACTATATCAAAACACAGAACCGCTTTACGTCTGGCAGAAACGGGGAATTTAACGAATCTGCCTTCACGCACTGGTATGGCCCTGAGGAAGGCACCAATGCCGTACAATGGAATAGCAACGGGCAGTCGGTTCCGCTTAAATTTTATCCGAATAATCAGAAAAACTATTTCCGCACCGGAAACAGTTTCATTAACGATATCGGTGTCTCAGGTTCCAGCGGGAAAGGAAGTTTCCAGATGTCGCTTTCAGACATGAGAGGAACCGGTACCTACCCGGGCACCGAACTTAAGAAAAATGCCTTTGACTTTGCCGCCTCCTACAACGTAACGCCCAGATTCAAACTTTCGGCTAATGTCCACATCGTCAATTCGGGGTCTGACAATTATGCGCTGCAATCCCTGGATGACTACCAGTATGAAGATATTTTCTTCGTTCCGCCTCATGTGAACGTAAACGACCTGAAGGATTACTGGGTGGACCCAAACGTACTACAGCGTCGCGTTACAGCCAGCACCGACAATCCATGGTATACCGCCTACGAAAGTACCGACCAGTTTAAAATGGTGCGTGTGTACGGCAATGCCAAATTTGACTGGAAACTGAGTGAAGCTTTCAGCCTGATGGGTAGGCTTGGGAACAGCAAAACCAACAATGAAGTACAGCAGCGCGAAGCATATTCAGACAAATGGTACCCGAAAGGATATTACCTGTCGACGGTGAACTACCGCGAAGAAACCAATACCGATTTCCTGCTTTCTTATAAAAAGGACATCAGGGATATCTCTGTAAATGCTTCAGTGGGTGCGAACATCTTTTACCTGAGAGGATCGGCCAGCTCGATCGGCGGCCAGAATCTGCTGCTGCCTGGGTTGTATACCTCCAGTAATATTGACAGGGCCAATGTTTCCTACAGCAATAGTTTTTCGGAGAAAATGGTTTACAGCGCCTATGGAATTGCGTCGGTGGGTTACAAAAATTTTGTTTATCTGGATCTTACCGGACGAAATGACTGGTCCAGTACGTTGCCTGCCAATAACCGTTCTTATTTTTATCCTTCGGCATCTCTTAGCCTGGTAGTGAATAACATGTTCGATTTGCCCAAGTCTGTCTCCATGCTGAAACTCCGGGGAGGATGGGCAGAAGTGGGCAAGGATACCGACCCTTACCGGCTCGGGCAAACGCTTGTAAAAGGTAACTGGGCCAATTATGAAACCTATGCCAGAAACACTGTCATGCCCAATGTAAATCTGAAACCCGAAAACGCCGTTTCATCTGAATTTGGTTTTGATCTGGCGATGTTCAGGAAAAAGGCAGGTTTGAATGTTACCTATTACAAAGTTGCAAACAGAAACCAGATCCTGAACGTACCCATTGCAGACATCAGCGGATATACCTCCGCACAGGTAAATGCCGGTGTGGTGGAAAACAAAGGGCTTGAAATTGAACTTTGGGCAAAACCGGTTCAGACGAAGGATTTCAGCTGGGACTTTAATATTAACTTCACCAAAGACCGTAGCAAGCTAAAAAAACTGACTGATGGTATCAATACCTATTCCTTCTGGAGCCAGACGGGTATTTATGCACAAACAAAAGTCGGCGAGAACATCGGGGATCTTTATGGCTATGATATCCTGCGTGTAACGGATGGGGAATACAAGGGATGGCCGCTACTGGACGCTAACGGAAGAAGCCAGCGAGGCACGCAGATGCAGAAAATCGCAAACGTGATCAGCGATTTCTTTGTAGGATTCCAGACTTCGGTTACTTACAAAAATTTCACTCTATCGGCCAACCTGGACTGGCGGCAAGGCGGCCAGTACTATTCTATGACCATGCTGCGCCTGGCGCGCGGTGGCCTGATCGAGGACTGGCACAATGGTATCAGCTCAAGTACCTTTAGCGGAATCCTGGGGAATAACAGTTTCAATGGCAATAACGACCAACTTGCTGCGGAGATAAAAAACAACCCTGAGATATACCGCGACAACAAAGTATGGGTGGGAGGAAGAAATGCCGAACTCGGCGGATTCCCGCTGGCGGGCAGAAATAATGGCGCCTTTTATCCAGGTGTAAGATCGAACGGACAAGGTGGTTATGTAGAAAATTTCGGTGCGGAAGGCACCAAATTATTTGCCTCTGATCTGATCGTCGATCCGGGCGGCGGCTACTGGAGCCAGGGGGTTGATAACTGGATCTACGACGCTTCCTACGTAAAAATGAGAGAGCTTGCTTTGTCTTACCAGTTTCCTAAAAACTTCACGGACAAGATAAAAGCACAGAATTTATCGCTGTCTCTGTTTACCAAAAACCTCATTTTGTGGACCAAAGCCAAAAATGATATTGATCCGGAACTTGCCTTTGTATATACAGGTGGCAGAGGCGGAACCTACGCACAGGGATTTGACCGCTGGAATGCCGGTCCCTGGACAGCATCTCTTGGTTTGAAATTAAACGTTCAATTTTAATTAAGAAAAACATGAGAACTATATTTAAATCTATAAATGCTCTTTTGCTTCTCCTGGTTATGTTGGCCGCACCGTCCTGCACGGACCTGACCGAAATGAACGTAAACCCCAACACCCTGGATCCCAATAGCATCAGCACGCGGTTTGTACTGTCCAAGGTCATCAGCGCCTCAGTAATGCACAATACCAATATGGTTTTTGGCTACGGAGTGGACCAGGCCGTTACCCTGGAAGCCATGCAGTATCTGCAGCGCGACTACCTGGAAGCGGAGGTAACCAATACCTTCCTCTGGTTCAACCAGGCCTGGGGAACCAACGGAACCGGTTTTTCCAGCATCCTGTCCGACAACGCGTATCTGGCGAAAAGGGCAACAGGAGAAACAGACGAAGCTTTTTACTTGGCCGTTTCACTGATCATGAAGTCGTACTGGTCGGCATATATGACCTCCGCCTGGGGGGATATACCTTATTCTCAGGCAATGAAGGCAGAAGATGGCATTCTGAAACCCGTTTACGACGAACAGAAACAGGTTTTTAAAGGTATCCTGGCAGACCTGGAAAAAGCAAACGAGCTGCTAACAGGCGCTACCGTTACTACTTTGGTGGCAGCCGCAGACCCGCTCTATGCCGGTAACGTCACAAAATGGAGACAGCTGGCCAACTCGCTTCAATTGAGATATCTGTTAAGACTATCCGAAAAAGCGACAGACATGCAGGCGATCGGAGTGGATGTAAAAGCCAAATTCAGCGCAATTGTGGGAAACAGTACCAAATACCCGATCATCACGGCAAGCGCGGATAATGCAGAGGTTAAATTTCCGGGTGGCACACCCGCAGCATCGTTTCCGGGCGGGCCTTTGAACATGACCAACCGGAATAACTTTTACCGCAGGAAACCGGCAGCTACCATAATCGACTTTCTCAAAAGCCACAGAGACCCTCGCCTGACCCGTTGGATCAGACCGGTGGATGTGCAACTGCTGGTAAGAAGTACGGGTACAGAGGCAGGACTTATTGTGAAAGAGGCCGACGGGAAAGTGAAGAGATACCTAAAAACCTATACGGCCGGAGTAGATACCTCCCTGTATGTAGGCTTGCCTGCCGCACACCCCAGTCCGAGCAGTTACAACAGAAATGAAGCATCCTTGCTAAGCAGGATCAAAGAAGTTGACCCTTCCATTTATGTGGACGCAGCAGCAAATCCGTTCGTTTCCTACCTCGCCGACAGTTACGCAATGGATACTGATCCGCTGGTAAAATCAATTTTCATGACTTCATCGGAGGTTAATTTTATACTGGCAGAAGCGGTAGTGAGAACCTGGATCCCGGGTTCAGCGTTGGATTATTACAAAAAGGGCATTACCGAATCACTGGCACAGTATAGTATTTCCGACGGCGCCCAAATGGTGTATAACCCGGTTACCCACAAGACGGAAGCCTTCAACCTGGCAGCGTTCCTGGCAAGGGCCGAAGCGGATTATTCCGCCGCAACTGACAAACTGGAACCCATACTTACCCAGGCATGGGTAGCCGGCTGGTTTACTTCGGATACATGGTTCAGCTGGAGAAAAACAGGTTATCCCAACCTTGGAAAAAATCTTATATCAGCATCAAAAGGTGATAAGATTCCGGTTCGTTACGGATACGGAGATCCTGAGAAACTAAGAAACGGTGAGAACACAAATGCCGCAATAACCCATCTCACACCCGCAGTTGACGACCAATGGTCTAAAATGTGGCTGATAGAAGGAACTGGAAAACCCTGGAATTAATCAATTAAGTTACCGGTACTCCCAAGGATTACCTGGTGTTAAGTTAAAAGTGAAGATTTAACTTAACGCTCGTTTTAAAATCACACTAAAAGGACGGTACCTCCTGGGCGCCGTCCTTTTCGTTTCCAGGGCCTGTGATCGCTTTATTTCACCAGTTGTAACATGGCTTTCGCATACCGCTTGCCGAATTCATCGGCCGACGGGGAATCAAAATGGGTTCCGTCACCGTTGTGCACCAAACCATCGGAAGATACCACCGCAGTTCGGGAAACTTTCTGTGGGAGGTGAACGATCACTTCATTGATAAATGCGTAATTTGCTTTATAACGGCCGAGCTCTCCGGCCACAAACGGCAGACGCTTTTTACCCACTTCCTTCCTGACCCTAGCAATGAGTTTTTCAAGCTTATCCAGATATACCCTGGCTGAGTCCGGATTACTATCTCCTTCCCCCTGGTGCCAGATCACCCCTTTTATGACACCATATTTCATTCCTTCCCGGATACGTTTCTCGGCATCATCCCAGGGATGCGTGTTTGTAGCAGAATCAAAGGCACCGGGGACCCACTTATTGATGGAAGTCCCTCCTACTGCACAGGGTATCAGCCCTATCCTTTTCCCCTGCGATGCTTCTGCCATCTCAATTCCGAAGGAGAGTCCTGGCCCCACCCCTGCCACAGTTTTGTCAAAATGCACCGGATGCCTTGCCGTAACCCATTCGTTTGCTTTGGTCAGCATCAAAACGCGTGGGTTGGAAACCGATTTGTAAGCATCGGTAACCTTACCCCGGCCAGCCATGTTGGACTGCCCCATTAAGATATATATATCAAAATTGGGGTCAAAAGTTACGTTTTGCCCCTGGCATATTTCTGCCCAGCAGATCCATAACAATAGCAGATATCTCAGGTGTTTCATATCGGTTAAAGTAAAATACTGCACTTATTTACCGGTCCGCACCGCATTCAATGCTGCTTCACCCCACTCCTGCTACGCTCTACCCGGTCGCTGGTTTCGCTAAAAAAGTGTATTTACCAACTTTGCATCATCATTTATTAAAAATTAGCCATGAAAAAATTATTCTCATTCATTTTAAGCATTTTCATTTCACAGCATTTATATGCTCAGCAGGGAACGCAGACTATCCGCGGTGTCATACGAGACGAAGTATCGCAGTCACCGGTTATTGGTGCATCCATTCTGTTATTACAAACCGAAGGCGATAATCCTGTCGGAACCGTAACAGATGTTAACGGTGAATTCCGGATGACCGGTATTCCGAACGGCCGCCAGTCGCTCAGGATAACATCCGTGGGTTACGAAGAGCAGACACTCGGCAACATTGTGGTTTCGGCAGGAAAAGAGGTAATCCTAACCATTACCATGACCGAAAATATCCAGAAACTGAACGAGGTGACAGTCACCGCCGACCGGAAAAATGATCAATCCAAAACCAACAACGAGCTTGCGCTGGTGGGTGGGCGTTCTTTCAATATTGATGATACCCGAAGATACGCCGGTACTTTGGGAGACCCGTCGCGCATGGCTGCCAACTTTGCCGGGGTAGTGTCTGGTAATGACGCACGCAACGACATTGTGGTCAGAGGTAACTCCCCCAGCGGCATGCTCTGGCAACTGGAAGGACTCAACATACCCAACCCCAACCATTTCGGATCACTGGGAAGCACGGGTGGGCCGGTCAGTATGCTCAACAACAATACTCTTGACAAATCAGACTTCCTGACCAGCGCCTTTCCTGCCCAGTACGGAAATGCTTTGGCGGCCGTTTTCGATCTGAGGATGAGAGAGGGAAATAACCAAAAAAACGAATTCCTGGGCCAGCTCGGTTTTAATGGATTTGAGTTAGGCGCTGAAGGACCATTGTCCAGAAAATCCAAAGCATCCTATCTCCTCAATTATCGTTACTCAACGCTGGGGGTATTCAAGGCATTAGGTATCAGGTTCGGCACCGGCACTGCGGTTCCCGACTACAACGATCTTAATTTCAAGATTGCCATTCCAACCGGTACACGAGGCAAGTTTACGGCCTTCGGTATCATGGGAGGAAGCGACGTGGCCTTCCTGGGAAATGAAGTGGATACGACGGCCAGCAATTTATATGGTAGCGAAAATACCAATACCAGAGCGAAGTACAAGACCAACATTGCGGGGTTATCTTACGAACATACCTTCTCCGCCAAAACATTTGCCAAGCTCACTCTGGGAACAAGCACTACCAATGAAAAGGCAGAAGGTGATTCCATCAGCATTGTCACAAGGGAAGCATTCAAAAGCGGAGAATCACGGTTCAAAACCACCAAATATTCGGCAGTATTCAACCTCAGGCACAAAATAAACACAAAGCACAGCCTGTACGGAGGTGTTACAACAGACCTGCTAGGCTTCGATCTGTACAGCAGGAGTTTTTATGAAGGAGGCCTGTATGATACCCTTCGCCTGGATGTGAAGGGCGAAAATACACTTCTGACACAGGCATATCTGCAATGGAAATATCGTATCAGCCGAAGCCTGATACTCACAACGGGTATGCACGGCCAGCATTTCAGCCTAAATGACCACATGGCATTGAACCCCCGGCTGGGTCTGCAGTATGCCTTTGGCAGGGGGCAGTCTATCAGTGTAGGCTATGGACTTAATAGTCAGGCACAGAATATTTACACCTATTTTATTCAGACCCAAAAGGATGCGGGCGCTGAATTAACCAACAAAAATCTCGATTTTACCAGAAGTCATCATTTTATAATGAGCTATGAAAACCGGATCGGGGAAAATCTGCTGCTGAAAATTGAGCCCTACTATCAGCAGTTATATCATGTTCCGGTAGAACGCAACCGCTCTTCGTTTTCAATACTCAATACCGGCAGTACATTTGGCGGAGTTGATAAAGACAGCCTGGTGAACGAAGGTACCGGCGAGAACCTGGGAATTGAACTGACGCTTGAAAGGTATTTTAACAAAGGTTATTTTTTCCTCCTGACCACCTCGCTTTTTAACTCCAAATACAAAGGAAGTGACGGAATCAGCCGCAACACTGCTTTTAATTCACATTATGTACTGAACCTATTGGCTGGGAAAGAGGTAAGGCTGGGTACGCGCCGCGACAATGTCGTAAGCGCCAGTATCCGGACTACCCTGGTGGGCGGCAAATACGTGGCACCGCTCAACCTCGAACAGTCCCGAATCCAGGGAAAAGCCGTCTACGATGAAACTCTGGCATTTTCAGAACGCCAGCCTACCTATTTCCGTACCGACTTAAAGCTCTCCTACCGGAAAGAATTGCGCAAATGCTCCATCGAAGGTTCCATTGATATCCAGAATCTGACGTGCAATAAAAACACATTCATGCAAACCTACAACGCCAGAACCAACAGCATGGCGACGATCTACCAGACCGGCTTTTTCCCGATGTCCCAGTTTCGCATTACCTTTTAATAGCAATATGACATCTTTTTTGGGCGCTGCCGTTCTTTTCTCCGAACTTTATGATTCGTTATCGGTCCCGATTCTCTCCGGTTTTAAACTTCCGGAATACAAAATAGAAACGGGCAACATCCAAAATTACGATCAAACGTGCAATGGGCGGAAAGCAGCAGCCAGTATCAGGAAAGCAACCGGAAGTTATGCCACACCAGCTCAATGACCGGGCCATACGCCTGATCGGAATCCCACTCGTAGCCATTCTTATTCCGATGGTCATTCAGTTTGAGGATTTTATGAAGCTCAATGCTCGTTTTGGTATTAACGCAATGGTTACGCTGTTTATAACTCTGACCTTTTGGGAAGGGAACCGGTACATCGTCGTGCTGGCGCGCCGTAAATTTCCTGCATACAGCCAGACCAGACAAAGGTTACTGACAGAAGCTGTGCTTGCATTGTTATACACAGTGGTGGCTACCCTGCTGATGGAACTGATACTGAGCAAGTTTATTTTTAAGACAAAGGTGGAGATAGGATTCCGGATTACACTGGTTACTACTTTGCTGGTGTACCTGGTTTATGAAGCCATTTATTTCTTTGAAGCATGGAAACTCAACGTCAGAAAAACCGAATCCCTGATGCGCGAAGGTGTTGAATCGCAGCTTGAGGTACTTAAAAATCAACTGGACCCCCACTTTCTTTTCAACAGCATGAACACCCTTGCGGCGCTGATCGACGATACCAATGCCGACGCCCAGCAGTACCTGGAGCGGCAGTCGGATGTATACCGTTATGTGCTTGTAAGCCGCACCAAAAACACGGTGCTGGTGGAAGAGGAAATGGCTTTTCTGGATGCCTATGTATATCTGAATAAAATCAGGTTCAGGGACAACCTGCTGGTAGAAAAACTGCTTTCTCCGGAAACGCTCCGGCTGCAGGTAGCTCCACTGAGCATTCAGATGCTGATTGAAAACGCGATCAAACATAACATCGTGTCCAGGGAGTATCCCTTAAAAATAAGTATCCGGCAAGAAGAAAATGATTACCTGGTGGTGGAAAACAATATTCAGCAGAAAACCATTCTTGAAAAATCAACGAAGGTTGGTTTGCAAAACATCATTAACCGCTATGCCCTACTCACCACTGACCGCCGTGTGGAGGTACAGCGCACAGAAAAATTATTCACGGTAAGGATTCCCCTGACCAGAACGGTATCCTGAGCAGCCATGGAATTACAAATTTTATCTTATGAAGGTTTTAATCATAGAAGATGAATATCCGGCTGCTGAAAGGCTGGAAAAACTGCTCAGAAAACTGGATAGTAATATAGAAACTATGGCTATTCTGGATAGTGTAGAATCAGCCATACGTTGGTACGGTACCAGACAAACGGTGGATCTGACCTTTTCAGACATACAGCTGTCGGATGGGCTGAGTTTTCAGATTTTCGAGTCTTTTCCGGCGCATAGCCCCATCATCTTCACTACTTCCTACGACGAATATGCCATCAAGGCTTTCCGTGTTAAAAGCATTGATTACCTTCTGAAACCTATTAAATCCCAAGAACTGACCGAGGCACTGAAAAAGTATCACGATTTTAAAGAGGATTTTTCGCCCCCGGCATATGCTAAAAAGGTGGAATCCTTACTGGACAGCCTTGAAATGAGCCGAAAGACATTCAAAAACAGGTTTCTGGTCAAAAATGGAGAACAGCTCATTCCGATCGGCCAGGAACAGGTAGCCTATTTCTATACCGCCAACGAACTGGCCTGTCTGGTCGGGAACGATGGCCGGCAATTCCTGGTAGATTATACTCTGGAAGAACTTGAGTCACTGGTGGACCCGGCCAGTTTCTTCAGACTGAACCGCCAGTTTATAGCCAGGGTCACCGCTATTCAAAAAATACACACCTATTTCAATGGTAAACTCAAAGTAGAACTCAGGCCTGAAACCCCTCAGGAAGTAATGGTGAGCCGGGAAAAAGCACCTGCCTTCAAAGCCTGGCTGGATAAATAAATCTAATCTGCTGAAACATTTACCTCCTCAGGCAAGATATTCAGTGGCGATCTGCTTAACGATGATCTCAAGGTCCTCGTAGGTAGTAGGTTTGGTAAAAAAGTGATCTACCCCTGCATCATACGCCCACGCAATGTGAACAGGATTGGAGCTTGTAGATAACATTACTGTGGGGATACCTGCATGTTTGGAATGAGCTCTCAGTAATCTGATAGTTTCCAATCCATTACTTTTAGGCATATTCATATCCAGAAGAATCAGGTTGATCCGAAGTACTTTTTTTTGCTGAATCAACCGGATCAGTTCAAGCCCATCTTCCAGCTCCACCACTTTTACGTTTTTGGTTACATCTTCTATGGCCAGTCGCAGCAACATTCTGTCCTCCGGGTCATCATCTATAATGTAGATCGTCTTACTATCTGGCATGGATCCTTTTCTCAAAATATTCTGACAGCTTACAATAGATGATATTAAGACCTAAAAATATAGCTGAACGGCACAAACAACGCTTTTTGACAAATATATGTAGCTATTTTCAGAATCCTGCCACTTTCTTATTTCTTAATTTAACCACTTCAAAAGTTTTTTCCCGTTTTAGGTATAATAACAATCCACCCAATGACAATCGTGTTTCGGAAAGTCTGTATCCGCGCAAAGTGTAGATACTCCGGCTGAGCCCTTTGCAAATGAATATCGAGAGACTCCGTTCTAAAGACAATGAAAATCCCTGTTGCCGGCGTTTGCCGTGTGAGTACAAGAATCTTTCGTTCCCCCAGCCCCTTGATCAAACCTCTTGCTTATTAAATGGCGACTATCGGGCCAGCCAAATCGAAAAAATTCATAAATTTGAATCTGTTGGTTGCACGCCATTAGCCCCGATCACACCAGGTAAAAAGGAAATTCCAGGCCCTAGAAAAATGACAAGATTTGAAACCATACCTGCTTCGGATATCCTGAAACCATACGTTAAGAACCTGGTAATCTCTGAAAATCCGGACGAAAAAACGTATCGGGTATATCCCTCCGACGGGCTTGTCATTGGTTTTCAGTATCGCGGGAAACTGGCAAACCTCCATGGACAAAATGTTTACCCGCTTGCCAGTGCGGGTATCACCGGTATCCACGACAAAGTACGGCTATTCAAAAATTCGGCAGATACCGGCACCATTCTGGTGGTTTTTAATGCAACTGGCGCCTCTCAATTTTTCCGTGAGCCTGTTCACGAATTATTTTCGCTTAGCTTACCCCTCGACCATTTCCTTCCCCACTCCGAATTGGAGGAAATAGAGGCATGTTTATCAGAAGCTGAAACAGACCTGCAACGAATAGCGATTGTTGAGAATTTCCTGGTTTCCAGGCTTAGAGAAAAGCAAAAAGACCTGCTGGTTGCGCAGGCCGTAAAATTGATCCGTGATGCTAACGGGACAATCCGCATACATGAACTGAATAAGTTACTCAACATCAGCCAGAGCCCGCTTGAAAAACGATTCAGGGCGGTTGTGGGCACCTCTCCGAAAAAATTCTCATCCATTATCCGGTTCAACTCCGTATTGGCTGCCTTGCAAAACGGGAAAAGCCTGACCCAGCTGGGGTACGACAATCAGTATTTTGATCAGGCACATTTTATCCATGATTTCAGGAATTTTACCGGAGAAACGCCGGAGAGATTTTTAAAGGAACTGCTCAAATAAACGATTTTTTACAATTGCCGCCTTTTGTAAACAGCCACCTTTGTAACAGAAAAACAAAGTTGGATCCAGATTTAAATCAAGCAAAAATGTTTACAATCGAACAAATCAAAGCAGCGCATTCAAAAGTAAAAA
The DNA here is from genome assembly GCF_907164905.1 of Dyadobacter sp. CECT 9275. NCBI lineage: Bacteria > Pseudomonadati > Bacteroidota > Cytophagia > Cytophagales > Spirosomataceae > Dyadobacter > Dyadobacter helix. Next base: position 755,503 of record NZ_CAJRAF010000002.1, read on the forward strand.
GCGGCGCCGATTTCCCTGCATACGTAAAGGACCTGAAAAAACTGGGTGTCTTGTATTACGACCATTTCGTATCCGACGGGCATACCAGTTATTTCGGAAACAGCGGTTTAAGTTTATCAGGAGATGCAAAATATCCCGAAATGGAAGTCGCGAAAAAAGCTTCATTAACTGAACTCCAGAACGCCCTGAAAATACACCAGGCGGGGAAAACTGATTATCCGACATTTTGCAGACAGGCTGTGGAATCAGGCGTAGAAAAATGGAAGGTGAACATGATTGGTATGACCTGCATTTATTACGACCTGGCAGGAAACGAAATGTTAACGGAGCAGATTCCTGATGTATAGTTTCGTGTTCCCGATACCTCCGTTCATTAAGGGGATGGTCGTAAACGACCGTACCGAGCTATCTCATCTCAAAAAAGACGCGGGTCAGGAAAAAACCATTGAAGGATTATTTTGTGTTTAACCCTATCTTCAGAAAGCCCTGACTTTCCTTTTATGAAACTTGCATATCCTTCAAGGTAGCCGTAAAGTCATTTCTGATCGTATTTATAATGCTCAGGTTTTTGGCCCTCATCGGTTGAGAATACTGGTAACTTAATTCTTAGGGTTAATTTTGATTACAGCGGCTTTGGTTTCCGAAGCCGCTATTTTCCTTCATCAGCCAGCCATCAACGGGTCCGTCACACTTTCTTTGCCTGTTTCCACATGCCCCGCAAAACGTTTTACGGTTTTATTTTCATCAATATGCACGTTGAAATCATACCAGCAATGGCTTTTGGAAAGTGGAATAATGAGCTCTGCCTGCCCGGCAGCTCCCACTTTTGTTTTTATTGTGTTTTGCTGATAGGAATTATCCTTCACCAGGATATTACAGGCCTTTTTTTCATTGTTTCTGATCAATAATTTCAGATCTCCGGTTGGTTTTTCCTTTTTATCAAGTACCAGTCCGCAGGTGATCTCAACATCAGCATCCTGTTCACTTCCCGAGAATTCCCTGAAAAAACCATTGGGACCATATACTTTAAGGTGATACCTGCCATCCGTAAAGTCGGCCAGCGCCCAGGTGTCTGACAGCGTATCCCCCGCCCTGACAGCGTAATTACGTACCAGCAGGGTTTCATTCCTGTGGTTCATCGCATAAATAATAAAGGGCGATCCGGCCGCATGATTTCCGAAAACCTTCTTGCCCGCACACAGGCCGATTTCGAAAGTTTGCTTGTCCTTGTCCAATTTCCCGTTCGCGTATAATTCATAAGGTATCGCACAGGAAATGCGCGTTCCCGGTTCCTGCCTTGGTAAATAAGGTGAAGTACCCAGGGTTTCATTGATTTCCGCAATCTCCTTATCCGTTAGCGGCCTGAAGTTACTGGGCACATCCTTAAACTGTGCCTTGTGGATGGTCGTCACAATTTCATCACGATCAACGGGTACCGGTTTTTTGTATACGGATGGGTTATAAGGCTGGAAAACCGAACTGATATTACCGCAGACGGTTCTTCTCCATTCAGTGATGTTGGTCTCCTTTACGTTCTTTTTGGATTTGTGGCTGGTAAATTCCTCCAAAAACTGAAGTATCGAAGTATGATCAAAAACCTGTGAACATACTTTCCCGCCACGGGACCAAGGAGAAGCCACAACCAGCGGAACCCTGAAACCCAGACCAATGGCACCACCCCTTGCATTTGCTTTCGGTACCTGGGTCATATCCTGCTCAAGAGTCACATACTCCGCTTTCACATCAATCCCTTCGGATACTTTTCCGGTATCGGCTTTGAATGGGTCGGGTATTGAAAACGGTGGCTGGTGGTCATAATAGCCGTCGTTTTCGTCATAACATAAAATAAAGATCGTCTTTTTCCATACCTCCGGATTTTTGGTAAGAATATCCAGCGTTTCTGAAACATACCAGGCACCGTACCAGGGCGCCGACGGGTGGTCGGAGAAATTCTGAGGCGCCGCAAGATAAGATACCATGGGTAATTTCCCTTCGTTCACATCTTTGCGGAACTGGTAGAATATATCACTTTTAGGGACATCCAGGGTTCGTTTTTCTGTCCCTTCCTGGTACGATAGGGTGCTCAGTTTGAGATAATCAGGATCATTCCGGTTGGTTATAAAAGCACGGTTGTGCAGGCTTTGTTCAACAACCGAAAGTTTTTTGAAATTTTCGGAATGATAGCGCGTTTGCTCCGTTTCATATTTTTCGAGCAAAGTACGCTGCTGTTCCAGTGCTGTGGTTAATTTACTTTTTGCGTCACCGGATACTTCCGCTAGCTGTTTTTGTAAACCAGCTATGGCTATTTTCACCTTTTCCAGTTCCAGCTTGATAAACCGGACGTATTCATTTGAAAATTTCACTTGGTACTGGGCGTAACGTTCAAGCGGGTTACAGCCAAAATTACCCAGCCATGACCCACCCCTGGGGTTAAATTTCATAACCGCACTGATCTCGTTCTGGTAAAAACCCCAGGAAATGCCCGCCTCTTCCATTCTTTCAGGAAAAGTTTTCCATTTTACCGGTTTATCAACCGAAAAATAACTGTTACGAACCACCGCCAGCGAGTCAATAGAGGGCGTTTCTCTGATCGTTCCCGACCACAGATAATAACGGTTAGGATGTGTGGGCGTCATGGAAGAACAAAAATTCTGATCGCAGACAGTGAATGCATCCGCCAAAGCGTAATAAAAAGGGATATCTTCGCGGTCGTAATACCCCAGGGTAAGCGGCATGTCCGAATACTCCTTATGCCCGGATCTCTTGGAAGCAAGCCATTTGTCATATTTTCCGCCGTTATAGGCATCCACCTGCGACTCACGGGAATGCGGGAGATCGTGCATCCAGGTAGCTTTTGTATCTTTAATATTCAGCCGGAAAGGCGCGTAGGTATTCCCCTGCTGATCCGTCTGCAGCCACACCTTGTTTTTGTTGGGCAATGATATAGCCCTCGGATCATTAAAACCACGCACGCCTTGCAGCTTTCCGTAAGTATGATCAAAAGAGCGGTTTTCCTGCATCAGAATCACCACATGTTCCGCGTCGAGGTAGGTAGTTCCCGGATCAGGGTGAATGGTCATTGCTTTCCGGACAGACTCGGGAAATAATCCCATCATACCGGTACCTCCAGCTAACAGAGCCGCCTTTTTTAAAAATTCTCTTCTCGAGTCCATGTGATCAGTATTCTGGTTCAGGAATAATTCAACCGTATAAACAGAAGAACCTTCTGGCACAAAATTACTGACTGCTGGCTGGAAACGGTTTTAAGGTTTTGTTAAGAAATGTTGTGAAAAGACCTGCACTTCTTCGAAGAATTAAATGAATAACAAACTGCAATCCGATTCTTTCCACCTCCAATTTTTCAGCATTTGGCTTACTCCCACTACCCGTGGATTAACTCCCTGGATGAATGGACCGCAGCTACTATGGGGCACGCATCTCCCAAAATCACAATCTGAACCAGGCTCCGGCCAATACAATATTCCTACTTGGAGAAGTACCCTTTTCGGTATCCAGGAAAAGTTTCCGAGAGCATGTTCCAAATTTTGATCCATTCTCCATCCGGCCAGCCTACCGAGCCATGAAGTTGCCCGCGTTACTTCGCAATTTGCCCGTTTACGATACCCTGCTCTTTTCGGGCTATGGTTTTGTATTCAATTTTGTACAAGAGCGGCAACATGGCTGCGAGTTCAGAATCAGATAAAAAAGTGTTCACTTTAAAAATTACAAAAATGAAAAAGGCAATCTTTTCACTGGCGCTGCTGATAGGCAGCATTTGTGCTACCACCGCGTCGGCACAAGTATATGTTTCTGTCCGATTTGGGGTGCCTGTTTTTTGTCCCCCTCCTCCTCCAAGGGTAGTGGTGGTAAAACCGGTTCCGGTTGCAACAAAAGTGGTGGTGGTACGCCCTGCCCCGCAGCCCTTGTATGTGTTAGCAAAGCCAAGAAGGAAAGTGGTGGTTTATCGGTAAAAGCACTTTTCACAGGTTTTGGGCTAAGAGGCCTGACGGGAAACCGGCAGGAACATGCCTCAACAAAAGTAAATACCGTTTGTAACAAAATGGCCCCAGCCTGCCGATACCAATATAACCTGGTAAAATAAGTGCTCGTTTTACCTTAAAACTTCCCAAAAGCCGAAACTGAAAACCATTCAATTTCGCAAGTCTGCCATTCAACAAATTTAAAAACCAATGGGACAGGCTCCATTCCCAATGCCTGTCCCCCCAATTATCACAGGATAATTCATTCCAATTTATGACCCGATTTATCAAGATTACGCTCTGTCTGCTCCTGATGGCGGCAGGGAATTCGTACGCACAACAAAAACAGGCTACTCTTGCCGGCACTATGAAAGATGCGGCAACCGGCGAAACCCTCATCGGCGCCACCGTACGGGTAAAACAACTGCCAGCCACCGGTACTGTAACCAACGAGTATGGCTTTTACTCACTGAGCCTGCCTCTGGGGTCATACACCCTGGTGTACTCTCTGGTAGGTTTTAGCGAAAAAGCATTTGAGATTACGTTGAGTTCAGACCAAAAGCTGGACGTTACACTGTCGGACCAAGCCACTATGCTGAAAGAGGTGGTTATCACGGCCGACAAAAATGACAAGGTTTCCAGCACACAAATGGGTGCAGAAAAACTGAACATCAAGGAGATAAGCACGGTCCCGGTCCTGTTCGGAGAACGGGATCCGCTCAAAATTCTGCAATTATTGCCGGGCATCAAGTCATCGGGAGACGGAGGGAGCGGCTTTTACGTACGCGGCGGAGCCACCGACCAGAACCTGATCCTGCTTGACGAAGCACCGGTATACAACGCGTCGCACTTGCTTGGTTTTTTCTCCACTTTTAACGCCGATGCCATCAAGGATATGACGGTTTACAAAGGCGGAATGCCCGCACAATACGGCGGGAGGCTTTCGTCCGTTCTGGATATTAAAATGAATGAGGGCAACAACCAGGATTATGAGGTGAGTGGCGGGATCGGGCTCATTTCGGCCAAGCTCAATGTAGAAGGACCCATTCAGAAAGACAAATCCTCGTTCCTGCTTTCCGCCAGGCGAACCTATGCCGACGTGTTCCTGAAGGCTTCCAGCGAATACAGGGATTATCGTCTTTATTTCTATGATCTGAATGCCAAACTCAATTTCAGCCTTGGAGAGAAAGATCGTTTGTACGTTTCGGGGTACTTCGGAAAGGACGATATGGGCATGGGAGAAACCTTCGGGCTGCAATGGGGAAATGCAACGGCTACCGTGCGCTGGAACCACATCTTCAACAGTAAACTATTTTCTAATACCTCACTCATTTTCAGCAACTACGACTACAACGTGGGTATTCAGAATGGTGGAAACCAGTTTGATATCTTCTCCCAGATACGCGATTACAACCTCAAACAGGAGTTTCAATGGTTTCCCAATAACAAAAATACCGTGCGGTTCGGCGTGAATGCTATTCACCATACCATCACACCCGGTGAGGTAACGCCCACCGGTACTTCGAGTATCAATGCTTCGGAACTGCAAAAAAGGTTTTCGTGGGAGAATGCCATTTTTGCTTCGAACAGCTGGCAGGTTTCTTCCAATCTGAACCTGACTTATGGGCTAAGGCTCAACGCATTCAGCGCTATGGGCGAGGGTGATTTTTATACAGTTACCCCTGCTGGAATGGTAACCGATACCCTGCATTACGACAAGGGGCAGATCGCCAAAACCTATCTAAACCTGGAACCGAGGCTGTCTGCCAGTTATCAGCTGGGTGAGTATGCTTCTGTGAAGGCGTCTTACGTGCGGAACGTGCAGAACCTCCACCTGATATCCAACTCCACTGCCTCCAACCCTACGGACAAGTGGATTGCCAGTAATAATAACATCAAACCCGAAATATCCGATCAGGTTTCGCTGGGCTATTACAGGAATCTGGCTGAAAACCGATACGAACTCAGTACTGAGGTTTATTACAAAACCATGCAAAACCAGATCGACTACCGAAACGGGGCTAATATATTCAGCAACTTCGATGCCATTGAAACCCAGCTGCTGTTCGGCAAGGGCCGGGCCTACGGATCTGAATGGCAGCTCAAAAAGAAGTCGGGCAAACTCACCGGCTGGATTAGCTACACCCTATCCAAAACGGAGCGAAAAATTGAGGCTATCAACGACAATCTTTGGTACAACGCCCGCCAGGATCGGACGCATGATGTTGCCCTGGTGGGTATTTATCAGTTAAACAACAAATGGACATTGTCTGCGAACTGGGTTTACTACACCGGGAACGCCATCACTTTTCCGGCCGGGAAATATCAGGTGGATGGCCAGACGGCCTATTATTATACCGAGCGCAACGGTTACCGCATGCCCGACTATCACCGCCTGGACCTTGGCGCAACCATGAAGTTACGCGACCGCAAACACCTGAAACAGGAGCTGGCTTTCAGCCTATACAATGCTTACGGCAGGGAAAATACCTATACGATCGAATTCCGTGATAGCGAGTCGGTCCCCGGCAAAACCGAGGCCGTCCAAACGGCACTTTTCAAATTTATTCCATCGGTCAGCTACAATTTTAAATTTTAACCAAAGCGTATGTCAACCTTAAAAAACACGGCCGCAATACTGTTGCTCACCTCTTCGCTGTTTTCTTGTGAAAAGGTTATAGACGTTGAACTGAACCCGGCCGATCAGAAGTATGTAATTGAAGGACAGATCACCAACCTGAAAAAGGGTGCCGTGGTGGTGATCTCTCAAACCACCGATTTCGAAAACACAGGTACCTATCCGGGTATTTCCGGGGCCATCGTCACCATTTCCGACGCGAAGGGAAATGCCTATCCATTGATCGAGACACAAGAAGGGTTTTATCAGGATACACTTCTGCTGGGGAAGCCTGGAATGACCTACCACCTTCATGTAAAATTAAACGGTAGTGAATATATGGCAACTTCCACAATGCCCGATCTGGTAAAAATGGATTCAGTATTTGTCGAAAAGGACGGTTCCAATTTTTCAAACCGGGAGCGGTACCTGGCCAATGTCAGCTACACGGATCCCGGCAATACGGTCAACTTCTACCGTTTTGTTCAATTCAAAAACGGGGTAAAAGAGAAAACCATTTTTATCCGGAATGACGAACGGACAAATGGTAATGCGGTAACCGCCCCGCTGCGTTACCCGGCAGACGACGACAACGACCTCCTGACCGGTGATAACATCCGAGTGGAAATGCAGTGTATTGACCAACCGGCATATCAGTACTGGTACAGTCTCGACCGTGGTGCTTTGGGTGACGGAAGCGCTGCGTCACCGGCCAATCCGGTCAGTAACATACAAGGCGGTGCGCTGGGGTACTTCAGTGCACACACCAGTGAAATACGTGAAGTAAAGGTTCCCTGAACAAACCTTATCCTGTATGAAAAGCATAGAACTGGTCCGCGCTGCCGGATTTTTCTTCTCCTCATTTTGCCTGTTAATTTGGGCCAGAACAACTGTACTGGCCCAAATCCCCAAAGACACCCTTCGTAAAACGCCGTCCCCGCTTCTGACCGTTTCACTGAAAAGCCAGTTCCCTATTCAGCAAGCCATAGGCGTTGAGGTGATGACAAAAACAAAACTATCGGGGTACCTGGGTTTCGGGCAATTTTCCAGGTTTTATACGACGGTGGCATTAAACGCTTTGCCCAACAAAAAAGTGGAGCAGCAAATGCGGCGACAGTTCATCAAGGACAAACTGAGAAATGGTACCGTTTTTGAAATCGGACTTGCCTATCACTTACCCAAGCGAAGGAAATTTTATGCGGGCATCAATTTTCAGAATCAGAACTTCACACTTCCCTCCACAACAAAGGAGTTAATTGAAAACTACGACTTTCTTGACAGCCAGGACAGAAAGGACAAAATACTCGATATGGTCGATAAAAATACACGGCTCCAGGAATTTTACGAGACCACCGAAATCATTTCGAAGGTCACGCTGCAAAGGCTCGGTGTTACTCTAGGCCGACGTTTTGGTTTCAGGAAAATACCACGTTTCGGGCTTCACATGGAGTTGTCGGGACAATGGAATATTGGTAGCCGCACTTCGATCGAGTCTAGCTCGTTCATAGGGAACGTGCTTGTCAACCAGTTCGCAGAGCCCATATTGCGGGAGAAAACCAAAGAAAGTTTCAGTTCTTTCTATTTGCCCTCGCTGACCCTGCGGATAAGTTATGCCCTGCTCACCCGATAGCGCCATTGTTACCTGCCCGGACCATCGGACGCACAAGATCACTTCATCACCACGCAGTGCGAACGGTTTCACCAAGCACGCTACAAATTCAGCCAAAAATTCAATTTAAATACCAACGCCCGGTTTTTTGCGTGGATTCCGGGGGTTACAAAATAGTTATCGGTGTACACCAGAAAGAAATCAGACATAGGCTTGTAGCGCCATTGCAGGCGGCTGTTGATATTAAAATGATTGGCCTGGGTATTGTACTGAAAAAATGTAGTCCAGAACAGATTATTTGTGAAATTCACCTCTGTTTTTGGGCTTATCAGTAAAATATTTTCCTTTGTGTGATTCATCCGTATCTGATTCCATTCTGCTTTAATTGTGAAATTGCCCCAGGGTTGCAACCGGTAGGTGAAGCTGGGTTTGATCGTTAAAATTTGACCTCCATAATAGCCCCCCTGACCCAGGGTAACCGCATAATAAAATGGTTTGATATTAGAGGAATTGTACTGAATACTCCATTTGGTAAAATCATAAACGGCTTTTTCAACAATTAATTTATCGGTCAGTTCAAAAGCATACTGAAGATTGATGTTGCTCCTATTCACTTTAAATGTGTAATTACTTCGATTCTTTAACTCTACAGCGGTTGTGAATTCCATGATGTTCTCATTGGTCGAATGGTCCGGATTCCAGACATGGCTGTTCCAGACGTTGAGTGTGATGGTGTTGATTTGACTTTTTTTAGGTCTGATGAAATAGTCGAACCTGTTATACCACTCCTTGAACCCTACCTGAAAACTTGTATCCCTTTCCATGTCATAGGTTTTGAGCCGGGTAGAAAAGCCCATATCCGCATAGTAACGGGTACCTACGTTAATGAAATCGGTAAAAAACTGGTAGTTACGCTCCTTGTAACGGGTTTGAATATTGTAGAACCAGTTATCGGTTTTGACCCCCTCCTTCCAGGAATAATGCAGTGATGGCGTGAAAGATAATTTACCCGACGAATTGATAAACTGGAACTCGGCACCCGCATTTCTACCGTAGGCAAGCATAGGTTCCGTTTGTTTTGCGGCGTCATCCATTTTGGATGCTCTGTTTAAAAAATAAACCTTGATGGTAGAGCGTTTCAACACACGCTGATTGAAAGAAATAGCCGAATAATTTTGTTGCGGGTGACTGGCATTGGCGGCAGTTTGCATATACATTGCCCCGATTCTTAGTGCAGGCGTAACATTTCCCGATAATCTTGCCCCGAATTGTATTGGAATCGTGTTGCCGTCATCATCCAAACCGATTTTTCTGGAAAAGAACGGAGTCATAAATTCCGGGATGGCGTAGTCAGCGAAAATATCAGAATTTTCGAGAAAGAAAGTGCGGCGTTCCGGGAAATAGAGGCTGAATCTGCCAAGATTTGTCTGCTGAGCATCTACTTCGATCTGGGAAAAATCGGGATTGACCGTCAAGTCCAGGTTCAGCGATGGTGTAATGGCATATTTTGCATCAAAACCCGCATTTAGCTTTCGTTCGACTTTATTTTCTTCAATATTGTCAATCACTCCCCCAGTGGCGTATGGAATAACCGCTATGTTTTTGCCGGGCCGTGCAGGCGCTTCTTTCCAGACGAGCGCACCCGTTTGCCCCAGGTCGATAGGCCAGAAGTTTACGGGCACTTTTGTCCAGGTAGTAATCTGATTGTTGTTAAAATCTGGCCTTACGAAATTGATACCCCATTCTAAATTCCCGCTGGTATATGGGAGAATACGTAAGGGAATAGCCATTTCGAGTGTCCAATAGCGATCATGAACCAGCGTGGCTGAAAGCCATTTGTTATCCCACGAAAACGTCATGTCCTTAAATAATACGCTGCCCAGCAAGTCATCCGACTGTACATTATTAGCAGAAAGCCCAAAGAAAAAACCATTGGAACGTCGATTCATCGGATCGAGTATGACGGCAAATGATTCACTGTTCCAAAAGCCCTGGTCTCTTTTTCGTGTCTGACTTACAAAATTCCTGCCTTCGATGCGTGCCGCTACATACAGATATTTGCTATCGTACGCCACCTGAACGGTGGTCTGGGTTTTTGCCAGTGCTTGATCATTGGGTTTACTCTCCCAGAACGGAGTAGTTTTTTGGGCATATTCCCATACATTTTCGTCCAGGCTTCCGTCTATGTTTATCGCACTTCCGGATACCTTTTCAGGTGAGAGCTGAAATTCCTGATGAAAATTACTTTGCGAAAAAGAAACATTCAGGTTAATTAAAACAAGCAATAAAATAAATAAAGGCCTTGCAACGGGAGCTGTGTTCATGATAAATGTTTTGTAGTGTGATACAAAACACCTCCCAAAAGCAGGGTTTATCTACCTGAATCGCGATTCTGTAATAGATTTTGAGTGGTTAATTTAAGTTTTTCAGCAAGTGCATATTTTTATACTCGGTGGGGCTGTAACCGGTCTTGGTTTTGAAAACCGCGTTAAAAGACGAAAGCGTGTTAAACCCCGAGTCGAATGCAATGGCTGCAATCTTCTGGTTCTGGTACTCTTCGGAAATAATCCTTTTTTTAGCATCTTCGATCCGAAGGCAATTGACCCAATCGGAAAAGTTGGTACCCGACTGCTCGTTGATGATCTGGGATAATTCCCGGGCAGTCAGCTGCATTTGTTTTGCCAAAGACTGAATACTCAAATCCGGATCCTGGTATACCTTTTCATGAATTACATACGTCCTGATCTTCTCAAACATCGTGTTTGACTGCGCATTACTTAGTTTGGACTTGCGATATTTCTCGACCCTGGGATGGGCAAATACAAACTTCCGGAAAGCAACCAAAACGGACAACACCGTCACGATCAGGGAGTACGAAAACGTGGAGGTGCGGCACATGAAGAAAATGCTGCCATCATAAACAAAAGCAAAAACATAACTTCCGATGATAATACCCATGGAAGCGGTGATGATCAATGCCCAGTTGTAGACTTCCTTTGGCTGAGCCCTCCAGTGACTTACCACCAGGCAGATACATGCCCCGAAATACAGCAGATTCTGGGTGAGGATAAAAGGATATATTTCCGGCTTGAATTGATCGTCAGGCAGGGTAATCAGCAGATATACCAAGGGAGATAACAGGTGCAGGGTATCGGAATAAACTAACTTTTGCTTTTTCTCTAGGATACATCTGAGATAGAGGAAAAGCAAAGGGACCGTGAACATCATAGACACCAGGCCCAGTTTTTCCAACCAAAACGGTAACTGTGCATAGAGCAGAAGGAGAGGTTTCACAACCCGGAGCGAAACCGACATCAGCAAAAACGCTAGCAGGGCATTCGCCAAACGGCTGCTTTGATTTTGATGCCTGAAAAGTATGAATGCCAATCCAAAACTCAGAAAGATGCCAAAGGCACTGATACTTGACAATAAAAAGATTGAAAAGTCCATGGGTTATTGTCGGGTCTGAGAGATCGTTTTTTCAAAAAAATAATAAAAAAACTGATTATTAATATTGTTTTTGATGGTCGGTCACAAGAAAGCCCACTGGCTCCTGGAGGTGGCTCAGCCTTGCCAGTTACCTTATTGATTTCTTCCTGCATACTTTGTCGTAAATAGGTCGGGAGAGGTAGCCTGTTAGTGGCAGAAAAAAGTAATAAAATCAGGACATGTGCAAAGTCACCGTTAACGACGTTTTAACAAATATTAAAATGAGTACCAGAATCCTCCCGTTCCTTTTTGCAGCGATTTGTTCAGCCGTTTTCCTCTCCGCTCACCAGCCGACTGCAAAAAAAGCTGACCTGTATCTGCTGATCGGGCAATCCAACATGGCCGGCCGCGGTGTGATTAGTCAGGATTCACCCAACATAAGCCCGAATATCAGGATGCTGAATAACAGCAATGCCTGGGTTATTGCCCAGGATCCGCTTCATGCAGATTTTCCCAAAGCGGCGGGTGTAGGACCTGGGCTGGCCTTTGCCAGGGAGATGGAACGCCAAAATCCGGGAAAGCAGATTGGGCTCATTCCATGCGCTGTTGGCGGGACCTCCATTGACGAGTGGCAGCCGGAGTTAAGCCAAAACATACGGACATATATCCCTATGATGCGATGCTCCAAAAAGTGAAAGCAGCTCAAAAGTACGGGACCATCAGGGCGATTCTGTGGCACCAGGGAGAGCAGGATAGTAATCCGGAGGCTGTAAAATCATACGAACAAAAACTCGCCGCGTTTTTCCAGAGGCTTCGTAAAGACCTTCACACACCTGATACCCCCATTCTGATAGGCACCCTGGCCGATTTTTATATCCCGGCCAACCCTGAAGCGGCTACCATCAATCAGATCATCAGGCAATACGTGGCAACCAAGCCGAATGTCTACCTCGTCTCTGCAACCGGACTTACGGACAAGGGCGACGCCGTACATTTTGATACCCCCTCCGCCTGTGAACTGGGCAGGCGATATGCACAGGCGCTACTTTTGACTCACAAAAAAAGCACTCATTGAATGGACAATAAACTATCTGGAAAATCCTGCATGAAATATTTAGCAATATCCGCATTGTTAATCACGCAATTGACCCATGCCCAGTCTTCCAAACCTGAATGGGTACTGGAAACAGGCAAGGCAGCTTGGCAGGCACGTGATTCACAGGGGGAACTGGTTTACAAAAGCAAGCTATGGATACTGGGGGGATGGTTCAACTCCAAAGAAGCACCTCCACGGGATGTATGGAGCTCCTCCGACGGCAGGGAATGGCAGCAGATAACCTCCTCCGCTCCCTGGATACACAGTGACCTGCCCATGTCCATTACCTTCAAAAACAAAATGTGGATGATGGGAGGCTGGTACAATGGCAGGTTGGAAGGACATTCGGCTGGAAACGAGGTATGGTCTTCCAAGGACGGGGTTAACTGGAAAGCCGAAACCAAACAAGCCTCCTGGACACCGCGTGCTGCAGCAGCTTTGGTGGCCTTCAAAGGCAGAATGTGGATACTCGGTGGTACCGAAAACTATTATTTCGGGGACGATAAAAGTCTTAAAAACGATGTCTGGTCTTCGGCGGACGGGAAAAACTGGAAGCAGGAAACTGCCTCGGCTGAATGGCCACCCCGGGCCTATCATCAGGCGGCGGTTCTGAACGGGAAGATATATGTGTTCGGAGGAGGTAATTATGTACCGCAATACAAGGCCTATAACGATGTGTGGAGCTCGTCGGACGGTATTCACTGGACACAGGAAACGGCCTCAGCCCCCTGGCACGAAAGGATATGGTTCTCCGCTGTCACCTACAGGGATCGTATCTGGGTACTGGGCGGGTGGTCCAACAATCCGTATAAAAACTGGCCGGACGTATGGTATTCCAAAGACGGCAAAAACTGGACACAGTTTGAATCTTCCCCCGCCTGGAAGGAACGGCATGAGCCTTCGGTATTTGTGTTCCAGGATAAGCTTTGGATCGCGGGTGGTATGGTTCCGCCGCTTACCAATGATGTATGGTCTCTGAAAATTCCTGAAAAATGGTTCGGGGATGATTAACCGGGACCGTTCGGACCACTTGCTGATCTGAATTTCACTCGGATCCTATACTACCCGGGCCAAATTCAGATCAGCACCATACATGATCTCAAAACAACTACCCCTGTTTCCGGAGGCTCATTTACCCAGTAATCCGTGATAATGAGCCATGTAATAAGGTAAAAGAAAAAAAGTACCTTCATGCTCGTCGTGGCCGTCTCCCTCAGAAGCCAGCAAGGCAAACCCGTCCCGGTCCTGGCGCACATGCCCGCGCTCATCCACGGGCAAAGCGTATCCGTTGGTTCGCCAGCCAACATTTTCCTCCTGCAAAGGTGAGGTATCAAAAACAACATCCAGGCGATGGGTATTATCCATGGTATAACCGATCAGATCCAGCGGAATTTTCTGAAGGTTTTCAAGAATATAATCTCCGTTGTTACTGGCCTTGTAAAGATTTTTAACCACTTTCGGTGCATATAGCCTGTTCTCGGGAAACAGATTTTTATTTTCAAACATTTTCTGGTCTGCCAGTTCCGTAAACCGGTTGGCCATAGATGCATAGATAGCATCCCAGAAAGCATTCTTCTGTTTGCTGATATGCTGCCATGCCGCTTCCAGCGACTGCCGGTACATCAGCAGCAAAGAAGGATCCGTTTCATATTTAATCAATCCATACATACTCATCAGGCATAGATTGTTGTCCCAGGGTACTACGTTTTCCGGCGGGAAAAACTCTTTCGGATGCATCGCACTGATATGATAGTTATACTTATCACGCAGCGTTTTAGCTTCCTGGTCATATTTGGGATCACCGGTGACGTGCTTGGCAACATTCAGGAACGACAGCATCATCATGGAGTTGAGCCCGCGCTGGTCATAGCCGTATACGGAATTGAAGTATTCAGGAGAAAAATCTCCCCAGCGCGTTACCTTCCCATCATAATCCACCAGTTTATACCCATGACGAACCAGATGATCAGTTATATCCCCTACCACCTCACGGACAGCTTTTTTCTCTTCTTCTGTTTTGGCTACCAGGTCATAATAAATCCCATAGAAGAAAAAATGGCCGGCCAGCTCATCCGAACTGGTGTCACATTTCCATAAAAACTTTCCATCCTTGCTTTTGGGAAAGCGGGGATAAATGTCCTTCCACATCGGATCCGACTTCTGGTGCCTCAGATTGGATTCGCGGCTGTATATTTCGTTCACCGGTTCATGCCAGTCGACAGGGATGATGACACGGGCCGGAAACCCTTTTTCATGGGAAATATCGACGAGCCATTTGCAGGCTTTAAAACTCCTGTCGGCCAGCGCCTTTGCTTCCATATCACCTGTTGCCGCGTAACGGAAAGCCTGCGCCGCACCATACATAGCTGTATACATGCCATCGTTATCCGAAATAGCAACCTCCGACGAAGCCGGATTAAAGCGTTCTGTCAAATGACTTTGCGCAATAAAACCCATTCGGTTGTGTCTTTCCTCAACCTGTCTGGTAAAAATTTGCGCCTTGTCTTCCAGCGACATAGCCACCCGTTTGATCCTGCTGACACCTTTACCTGTTGCAAACCAGGCGGTTCCATCCTGTTGCACGGCGATATGACTGATGCGGTCATCGGCTAGCCAGCGTCGGCTGAAACGGTATTTGAAAAAATCATTTTCAACTTCAATGGCCCCTTTCACCGTCCCGAACCAAACGATACCATCCTCGCCCGCAGCGGCGCAAGTAAATTTATTGTAGGGTAATCCTTCCTTGCCGGTGAACAATTTCCAGGATTTACCATCCAGGTACCCCACCCCCTCTTCCGAACCAAACCAGAGCCTGCCCTTGCTGTCGGTAACAAGCGCGCTGACATTTTTCATCACCCAGCTATACTTGCTGTCCTCCGGGAAAATTCTTTCTAATTTTTTACTGCTGCTGTAAATATATAATCCCTGCTCACAGCCAAGTGCATAACCTCCCCTGAAAGGTACTGCCGACAACACCTTGGTGCCCTGAACAACAGGTAATGAGGGAGAAGCAGCCGACTTGACCGAAGTAACAGCAATCCATTTTTCACCATTAAACTGAAAACTTTGCTGAGGCGTCTGCGCCACGGGATTTCCCTTACTGAATATTATTTTATCCACCGGGCCATCGGGCAATCCGTCCTTGGCGGTGTATACTGTAACAACTTCCTGAATAAACTTCTGATCGCCTGCGGACTGTGCCACAAGCTGGAAGGGGATAAGGAATAAGCAAAAGAGAAAAAACTTCATGTACAGATATTTAGGTCCGTGCCGGCTTTGGCAAAAACAGAACTAATACTTACCTATGCCGGAAAGTGACTAGTACCTCCGGAAAAATCCCCGTTTTATACATTTTAAAGTTTTGTTTCTCCAAGACTGCGATAGAGCCAAAATGTTGAAATAATGCTTGTGTATATAGCCTGAATGCCGGAAATGAAGGACCATGGTCCTTCATTTCCGGCCAGGTATCATATTTATCAACTGGTAACTGAAAAGGTTTCCGTAGATCCTGCCGTTTAATCATTTTCAACGATATCCCTGATCAGCTTCCTGACCTCGAGGCTGGTATTATTGCTTTTTTTGGGCGAGGTCTGGGTAAAAATAATACCTGCTATTTTGTTTTTGGAATCCTGCCACGGATGGGTACCAAATAAGCCCGGGCTGCTCGTTTCCAGTACCTTCCCGTCCGCATCCACAACATCCAGCCAGTTGCCCATTCCATACCTGACAGGATTGTCCGGCAAGGGTGAAAAAGGATTGGTAGCGTAGGGTGTACCGTAAATAACGGCCCCGTTGGTCTGATCTGAAAGCATGACCGAAACGGCGTTTTCACTTAATACCTGCTGACCATTGTATTCTCCCCGGTTCACAATCATTTCCAGAAAATTCAGGTATGCTGCGGCCGAGGTACGAACCCCACCAGCGATGATCGGATTGGTAACTGACCCATAACGCGCGACCATTTTGCATGGCCTGCCAATCTTCTCTTCAAACAGGTCCTGCCATTGCTTACCCGAAACAAGCTCCGCAATCCTGCCACCAATGTGCATGCCTGCGCTTCCATAGCTGAACGTAGTGCCAGGTGCAAATTTCAACACGGTATGTACAGCAATAGAATCCACAGCCTCGGCCAGTGTCAGTTGGCGTTGGTATTCGTAGCCCTGAGGAGTATCTCCGTCAAAACCCGCCGTATGTGAAAACAATTGGCGAATGGTGATGGAGCCTTTCCCGTTTGCCGTAAAAATGGGCAGAAATTTACCAACGGTATCTTCCAGGGCTATTTTATGGTCATCCACCAGGGCCATGATAACCGCGGCGGAAAGCCATTTGGAAGCGGAGGCAATAGGTCTGACACTTTCGGTATCTAGTCCAATGCCCTTCTGGTAAATGAGCTTCCCGTTTTGTGAAACCAGGACTATTACCTGGTTATTATAATCGGATGCATGCTGGTCTATAAACTGATCAACCGTTGTAAAATCATAGGGTTTTTCCGGATCTGGTCCTACCTCGACACGGCATGAGCAAATTACGAGAGCGATGAATACAAGAAGAATATTTTTCATTTCAAACTTCAAAAAAATTGTGAGTGAACCTTCCGAAATTACCTTTGCCTTATCCTATCCCTCATTTCTTCCTGCATTTTCTGGTACTGTCCAAACTGTTCCTTCGAAAGTACCTTCCTCAGCTCAGCTTGCTTCTCCTGATTAATATCCCGGAAAGCCTTCAATTTTGACATTCTGCTGCCATTGCCTTTTATAACCGGGTCTATCTTCCTGGCATATTTCAGATTGATATCTCCTACTTTAACCACCTGGACCGAATCCAGTTTTAAGGAAGCCGTCATTTTTTCCGTGAGCATTTTAGCCCGCTCATCTGCTGGTAATTCTTTTAGGGTACTTTGAGCGGAAATCTTTGACATCACCAGCACAAAGCTGGCAATGAGCAGGATAATTACTTTTGTTTTTTTCATGATCGTAAGTTTTAAGTGAACATTTTTTTATTCCGATGAGCCAAAACAACACATACGCTATCAGTGACGAAAAAATATTCAGCGAACTTGGAGAAACAGGCCACCAGCGGGCTGCTCTATCCTGTGATCGGCTTTTCATGCCACCTTTATTCATTCAAAGGAAAAAGTATACCATTCGTGGGTAAGGGGTGGGCATCCGCAGGAGAAAATTGATGATACCAGGCTTTTCATTTACACTTGTGACAAAAAACAAACACAGCCTATGTGGCAGAAAGCTGAATTTAACACGCGCCGGATGCAGCCCTATCTTTTCTGGCTGGGTTATTGGCTGATCTGGATACTCATATTGTCGGGCTTTCAGCAGTTCGACAGGGCGGTTTGGGCAGCAACGGTACATGTGGGCGTCCAGGCCATGACCGCCTATATCAATATCCTTTACCTGATCCCGGAATTCCTGGAAAAGAAAAAATACCTTGCATACGGCTCTCTGGTGGTGGTACTGCTGATCATTTTGTGCCGCCTACAGATCACGCTCCATGCTCCTGAGTTCAGAATACCCACCTGGCGCCGTGAAATCCGCTTCCCCAGGCTATTTTTATTCGGAAGGATCTACCTGTTTCTGGTCACTGTACTGATCAGCAGTACAGCCTATAAATTTGCCACGGACCGCTTTAAGGCCTTACAGCGGCAATCGGAAATGGCAAAAAAACAATTGGAAAGTGAATTGCAATTCCTAAAAAATCAGATCAACCCACATTTTTTATTCAATACCCTCAACAACATTTATACACTGGCTTACCTGAAAGAAGACAACGCTGCACCGATGGTCATGAAGCTTTCCGAATTGCTGCGTTATATGTTGTACGAATGCCAGGACGACCGTGTAAGCCTCGATAAAGAAGTAAGATTCTTACAGAACATGGCAGATATGCAGAAATTAAAATCGGTGTCCTATCAGGATCAGATCGACTTTCGAGCGTCAGGTATTGTACCTGAGCACAGGATCGCTCCGTTATTGTTACTCGGTTTTCTTGAAAATGCATTTAAACATTCCGACCTTGATATTAATCCACAAGGCTATATTAAAATAACCCTGGCGGTGGACGAAAAACATCGCCTGCTGTTCAGGTGTGTAAATACCAAAAGGAAAACTCCGGCAAACGCAGAACAACCCGGGGGGCTAGGATTGCAGAATGTCCGCAAACGGCTGGACCTGATCTATCCCGACCAGTACGTTCTGCAATTATCGGAAACTCCTGAAATCTATGAAGTAGAATTGACTTTACAATTGTCATGAAAAATATCAGCTGCCTGATTGTAGATGATGAAGTACTGGCCCGAAGACTTTTGGCCGATTACGTAAACAAGATACCTTCACTCCACCTTGCCGGTACTTGTGCCAGCGCGCTGGAAGCTCAGGTAGTTTTACAGCAGCGTCAGGTTGACCTGTTGTTTCTGGACATCCAAATGCCAGACCTTACCGGTATCAGTTTTCTGCAATCACTCAGCAGCAGACCGGTTACGATTTTCACCACTGCCTATACAGAATATGCCATTAAAGGTTTTGAACTTTCCGTACTGGATTATCTGGTTAAACCTATTTCATTTGAACGCTTTTTCCAGGCGGTTAGCAAAGCAGCAGAATATATTTCCTATACCAGCACCGCCCGAAAAGATACCGAATCCAGTGAGCCGCAGCTGCAAGAAAAAAGCCTTGAAACCAACTATCTTTTTGTTAAGGCGGACTACAAAATTCACAAAATCCACTACATGGAAATTGACTACATAGAAGCATATGGCGAATACATCCGGATCCATACTGATAGGGGCAAAATCCTGACGCTGGTTGCGCTCGGAAAAATGGAAGAAACATTACCCCGTTCTCAATTCATAAGGGTCCACCGTTCCTATATTATTAATTTTGCCAAAATAGATACCATTCAGGGCAATATGATTTTCGTAAAAGGAAATGAAGTCCCGCTGAGCAAAAGTTACCGCGAAGAATTCATGAGGCTGATCAATAAAGACGAGTTATTCTGAATAAAATTCAGCGGGCCATTCCATTATTAATATTACCCGCGCACTCTTCAGTCATTGAAAAGTTTATTAAACAATTGCAACACCAACACGCATGGCGGACATACACCCTGATATTACAAGATTGCAGCCAACATCCGATTCCCTGAACGTGCTCCTGAAGAATACACATTTTAAAGACAATCTGCTGGATTCCGGATCCAAAATTGGCCTGCAGATCAAATACCATGAAAACCTCCCGATTCTGATCTTCAGCTTTCACGAGCGTTATTACGATTTCCTGGAAGTTATAGATCACAAAATCCTGAATGGAAGCCACGCCTGGCTGGACAACGCCCATTTGACCATCACGCTTGTGTTGGCTGACCCCGTCATTACTGATCAAGTTTCTTCCAGAATATTCAGGCTTGATGTTCAGGAAAGTCAGCGGTTGAGAGAACGGCTGCGCGAACAGGAAGGAATGGAAAGCGTGGCACTCGACCGTATGACAGCATACGTCCGCCAGCACGCCAGCGTTTTTCTATCCTGATATTAAACAAATGACTATCATTCAATTAATTACCACCCCCCTTCCGACAATCTAATAGGTAAACTTTGCAATAATCCGTTTTCGGGCCGCATCATCAATGCCTAGCTGGTTCCTTACAAAAAGATCTGTACCGCCATACTGCTTATCCACAATTTCAAAAACGGCGTTCAGGTAACTTTCATCCACATTCATAAATACTTCTATCGCTTGCAGATCCATTCGTGGCTTAATCACCCTGGCAAGTTTTGCCTTGCCCAGCATTTTTTCAGTCTTGCCTCTGCGGTAATAGTTGGACATCAGGTATTCGTCGACAATCGTTTGCCTGTCCACATTCAACACCGATAAAATAAATGCAGATACCATACCCGTGCGGTCTTTCCCGGCAGAGCAATGGTACAGCACCGGCTTATCTGCGTCTAAAATCTGATGTACCACATCTCTGTACGCTGCCATATTCACCGTAACCGCATCCTTATAAAAGCCAATCGTTTGCGCCACCGCCTGCTCTTCTGATATTTCCCCGGCAATGACTTTTGCACGTAACTGTGCAATCTGCCCCTCGTTATCTTTCACCATCGGAGTATGGAAGTACTTTACCTGATCGGGCAGCTGATCCTCCTTTCCTTTTATTTCATGACTGGTCCGAAGGTCATAGACGGTGGAGATATTCAGGTTATTGAATTTATCAAATTCTTTGTTTTTCAACCTGGAAAGGTTATCCGACCGGAATATCTTTCCCCATCTGACAGTCTTCCCGTCTCTGGTGATGATACCCCCTATATCCCTGAAATTAACCACTTTCCCAAAATCAACGCGCCGGTTGGCTAACACCGTACTGTCTTTCCCGGATACAACATAAAAATAAGGACGTGATACCTGTTTTCGCAAAGCAATAAGGGTGTCGGACGTTGGGAATTTTGTGTAAGGCGCCATCCCCCCGGCATTGGTTTGAACGAATACCTGTGATCCTTCTGGTATGTTGTTGAGATGCAGGGTATAATCCTCTTTTCTATTTTCAACATAATCCTTTTCAGTCAGCGGCTTCCTGTAAAATTTGGCAGGTAGTTTTACATGGCAGGCCGTTAGTCCAAAGCCCAGCAGCATGGTCAAAAAGACATTCACAGAACAGGAAAGAAAATACTCATTTCTCCTGTTACAATTATTCATTTTCATAAATCCCGGATGATAAAATCAGCTTCTCTATATATTACATCTCCGCCGCTTTGCAGCAGACCTTAAGGGAAACGTTATATTCGGACATTTGGTTTACTGTCTACGCCAGGCCAGTTCTCTCCTTCCAGCCGTCTCAGACAATCCGTTATCGGCAAAATCTTCCGATTTCAGAAATTCGGGAAAGGATCCTTCAATTTTATGCCGCTTTCCATATCCCTGATCTCCTTCTCCGTACAGAGGCAAAGATTTAATTCTTTTGTAATGGAGTGCTGATCCAGATCCTGCCCGATGATCACCAACTCGTTCGAACGGTCTCCGAAGCGCCCCCACCCCGATTCGATCTGTGTGCGGTTTTCAATAAAAGCCTGGTACCTTAACCGCTGGGCTAATGGCATACTCGCCCACCATACGCCTGCAGGTTCTGCTCTCAGCGACCCGCCTGCCTGGCTCCAGTTCAACGCATCAGCAGGCCGGGATGCGATCCAGAACAACCCTTTGCTTCTGATAATACCAGCAGGCCAGTTGCCCGACAGATATTGCCAGAATCTCTGCGGATGAAAAGGCCTCGGATCCCGGAAAACAAATGAAGTAATTCCGTATGTTTCTGTTTCAGGAAGGTGGGTTCCATTTTTATTAAGCTCCTGGATCCAACCTGCCGACTGTTCGGCTTTTTCATAGTTAAACAGCTTTGTATGGAGAATATCCCGTATTTCTACTTTTGAAAACGAGCTTTCAATCATGCGTGCTACCGGGTTCAGCGCTTTAATCACGGCATGAAGTTCTTCCAGATTCTCCCTGGACACCAGATCAGTCTTGTTGAGAATGATAACGTCCGCAAATTCAATTTGATCCGTTAACAGGTTGACAATCGCTCGGGTATCTACTTCTTCCTCGTTCAGGCTTCGTCCCGCAACGGTATCCGCAGAACCAAAATCTCTGGGGAAATTAAACGCATCCACAACCGTAACCATACCGTCTATTGCTGCCCATTCCGAAAGGTCAATGCCATTTTTATCATCTACAAAACAAAAAGTCTGGGCAACAGGCACCGGCTCGGATATCCCTGTGCTTTCAATTAACAGATAATCAAACCGGTTTTCCCTTGCCAGCTTTTCCACTTCCACCATCAGGTCTCCCCGGAGCGTGCAGCATATACACCCGTTGGACATTTCCACCAGCCTTTCTTCTGTCCGGCTGAGGGTATTTTCATTTTTGACCAATTGCGCGTCTATGTTAATCTCGCTCATATCGTTAACAATCACAGCCACTTTCAGGCCCTGCCTGTTGTGGAGAATATGATTGAGCAGGGTTGTTTTTCCAGCTCCTAAAAAGCCGCTAAGAACGGTCACGGGTAACTTTTTTCTTGTCATGATAATGATTTATATTTGCAACAATGTTGCAAATATAAACAAGAAATAAACATGCAACAACGATGCAATTGTAAAATTGTTTACATACTGTGAATAAGCTCTTTCCGTCTCTGGTTGTTTTAGTTATGCAGGCGTGCTCAGGTCTGGCAGTAGAAAGTTCAACTCGTTCAGGGCCATAAAATACGAAGAGGCGCAGCCACTTTTATTCTCTGATGAATTTGGCACGCTGGACTCCGTAACAGTAGGAAATGATGATCTCATCACCATTTTGCTGGATATCCCAGCTCGGACATCCCACGCAATCTACATAAGCACAGGCAGGATTGTCCGGAAGCCCTGATTGGGGAATAATTTTAAATGCAACGCCATTAACTTTCAAAGAGTCGGGGCTGCAACAGGCTGGCAATCCCCTGCTGTCCAGTATGACGCCATCGTCACGGAAGCTGAAATAATAGGGATCCGTATACAAAACCTTTTCCCAGACCTTCTGACCGTTCACGGTATTTTCCACCGCGTCGGCACGCCATCTGCCCACAATACTTTCGAACGGTAAAGGCGTTTCTTCCTTGTCCTTTTTACAGTTCCAAAACACAACTGAAACCAGAACCCATACAATTATCCAGAATCTCATGGCAAGGTATTTTATCCGTGATGCAATTTTAGCCAAAATGGTTGGAATATAACGACATACAATTGGTTTATCCCAAATATGCCTGCAGATAACACCGGAATTGTTAATCAAAACATCCACTACGGGTGGCCGTAATACCAGTTATGATCGTATTGATTATGTTCAGGCCCTTTTGATTAAAATGGCGGAAGACTGAAATTTTAAATAGAGGTTAAGAGTTACAGCGCTCCGGGTTTCCGGGGCGGCTGTGTTGTTTGGGTGGCAGATACTAATCCCCTTTGTGCCGCTCCTATTATTCCGATAGCCCGAAGTTACCCTGTAGGCATTTGTTGAAATTCTTTGAATAACCCCAGAGAAACTATACACCTATCTTATTCTTAATCAGAAGCTTAATACATACTGCATTTTAATTTGAAAAATTTTCACTTTTTAAAGGTTACAAAATAACCCTCTTCTCTTCTTTGGATATAGTTTAAATATTCAGTTTTCTTTTTGTCCTATCTGAAGATGCATTACAGGAATTTTACCATCGAAGATTTTTTAGCTGACGACTTCTTCCAGGAATGGGTGTTACGCCCAGACACTGAAAGTAACGTTTTCTGGCAAAACTGGATCCGGGAAAATCCTGATAAAAAGGCATTGATCGAACAGGCCGTAGCCATTGTTTACAACAACCATTTCCCTGAACAATGGAGCGCCCAGGAGCGATCCGAGATGTGGAAAAATATACAGCAGCAACTTATTCCTGCTGATGTTACCAGACCGCAGGTTTTCCGTTTAACCGGACGAAAAATCTGGCTGGCAGCAGCCAGCCTGGTGTTTATTCTGGGTTCAATCGGAATTCTGTTTCAACAATCCGGTATGAAGGAGACTTCAACTTCATTTGGACAAATCAAAAAAATAACGCTGGCCGATGGGTCTATTGTAACCCTGAATTCCAATTCCAGGCTCCGATACGCGGCGGATTTCCTTGGCACGAACGAAAGAGAGATATGGGTTGACGGTGAAGCCTTTTTTGAAGTAAAAAAAAGAATAGTACATGCCAAAAAAATTCCTTTTACAGTGCATGCGAATGACCTTTCCATCCAGGTCCTGGGAACAGCGTTCAACGTTACCAACCGGCGCGGAACCGTGAATGTTGCCCTGGAACACGGCGCAGTGAAAGTGATTGACAAAAAAAACAAGGACAATTCCGTCCTGTTGAAACCCGGAGAAAGTGCCACGCAGTCGGACGGCCATCCGACACTGACAAAGGAAAAAGTAGCTGTGGAGGATTATTCCTCCTGGAAAAACAAGGTGATAGTTTTCAGAAAAAAATCGTTGGTCGAAATTTCCGAAATGATGAAAGACCTCTACGGGATGCAAGTTGTGATTGATAATCCGGCCCTCGAAAAGGAAACTTTTACAGGTTCGTTCCCTTCCGATTCTTCACAGGTTTTGTTTCAGAAACTTGAAAAAATGTTCCCGATGGAAGTCACCAGAAACGGCGACGAATATCATTTGAAATGAACTGCCGGGGCTAAAAATAAAATTCCTCTAAACCAAACATTTAAAATAGCATGTACAAAATATTATATGCAATCATTGCAATAGTGCTATGCATAACCAGGCCCGCACTGAGCCAAACGCTCGCCGCCCATTACATACAGGAACCCGCGCAGCAGGAGGACAAATCTCCCAACACCATTACCCTGAGTGAAGCACTGGATAAACTCAGCAAACATTACAATGTAAGCTTTGAATTCAGCGACCGCCTCGTGAAAGACAAAACGGTCAATACAAAGCTGCTGAGTGGCAATGAAGGGTTAGATAAAAAGTTAAAACGTATATTAGACCCGTTAACTCTTCAGTATGAACGGTTCGGCAAAAAATCTTATGTTATCTTTGTTCAGGCAGGAGAACAGAAACCTTCTGTAAAGCCTCAGACAAGCAATCTGAAACAGGAGATACTTACCGAACCCGCGGTAATGAGTGAAGACAACAACCGGGGACAGGCAACATCTTTCCAGGCCGGGAAAGCCAAAATTGTTACAGCTTCTTCGGATATTACGATCAGCGGAACCGTTTCCGATGAAAAAAATGATCCGTTACCCGGTGTCAGTGTGATTGTGAAAGGGACCCAGCACGGAACCATTACGGACCCCAACGGAAAATTTTCACTGGATGTCCCTGATCCCGCCTCAAAGATTATATTTTCCTTTGTGGGGTATCTTTCCCAGGAGATCACAGTGGGCAACCAGGGGAATATCAACATAGTACTTAAACTGGACACGAAGGCACTTGAGGAAGTAGTGGTGGTAGGTTATGGAACCGTCAGGAAAAGTGACCTGACAGGATCCGTTACCAAGGTAGGAGAAGCTAACATTAAGGCAACGCCCATTTCATCGCTGGACCGCGCCATGCAAGGCAGGGCCGCTGGTGTGCAGGTAGTAACCAATTCGGCGCGTCCGGGCGGAGGATCCACAATCCGTATCCGGGGCTCTGGTTCCGTCAATGCGGGAAACGATCCGCTGTATGTAATTGACGGCTTCCCTACCGGGAATTTAAACAGTATCAATACAGATGATATAGAATCCATAGAGGTACTTAAGGATGCCTCAGCAACCGCTATATATGGATCTCGGGGTTCAAACGGCGTGGTATTGGTTACCACCAAAAGAGGAAAAGCCGGGAAAGCCGTTATCAGTTACGACGGATACTACGGTAACCAGTCGGTGCGCCGGACCATCCCGTTATTAAATGCCAGGCAATTTGCGGAGCTTGTAAATGAGGCACAAACCAATAACGGCGGGAAACCTTATTTCGACGGAAGCACAGCGGATAAGCCCGCGCCGACTACCCTGGGTGCAGGCACAGACTGGCAGAAAGTAGTACTCCGCGACGCCCCTATTCAAAGTCATCAGCTATCTGTTTCTGGGGGAACAGACAAATCACGTTATGCCATTTCATTTGGTTACTTCGGGCAGGACGGTATTATTCTTAATTCGAATTTCAAAAGATACACCCTGCGGGCAAACCTGGACAACGATCTCAGTACCAGATTAAAAGTGGGACTAACCATGCAGGGGGCCTATACCACTGGCAGCAACGCACGTACAGAAGTGGACGGAAATGCAGGAGGAGGCGTTATCAGTGCTGCACTGAGTTATTCCCCAACCTTTCCGGTACGCAATGCTAACGGCAGCTACTTCAAAAACCAGGGTACGCTCAACGGGCTGGCAGTGGATAATCCTTTGGCGCTGGCGAATGAATTCACAAATAAAACCGCCACCATCCGCCTGCTGGCCAATACTTTTATCGACTACAAAATTCTGAACGGACTGAATTTCAGAACGAGTTTCGGAGCTGACCTGATCACTACCAAAACCAATGCTTACGTTACGCGGCTTGCCATTGACGGCGCCAGTGTGGGCGGGAAAGGTTCGGTGGGAAATACTCAAGATGTGAACTGGCTCAACGAAAACACCCTGAATTATAACCGCCAGCTAACACCCCGTCACAACATCAGCGCTCTGCTGGGTTATACCATCCAAGGTCTGGGCAGAGAAACGGTAACGGCCTATGCCAACACTTTTTCTGACGATTTCGCCCAATACAACAACCTTGGGGCCGGTTCCACCCTGGTATCACCCTCCACAGGCGCCAGCCAGTGGCGACTGATTTCCTACATAGCAAGGGCAAATTATGCTTACGACGACCGGTTTCTCGCTACTTTCACTGCCCGTCGCGATGGCTCCTCGAGGTTCGGGCCCAACAACAAATTCGGTTTTTTCCCCTCGGGAGCACTGGCCTGGAAAATTGCCAATGAAAAATGGGTAAAGGATATTACGGCCATCTCTGATGCCAAAATAAGGATGAGTTATGGCCTTACCGGAAATCAGGACATCGATAATTACAGATACCTCGCCAATATCAGCTCTCCCTCCTACGTAATCGGAGGTACGCTTTACACTGGCTCGGCAACCGCAGGCATTGCCAATCCCGACCTGCGCTGGGAAAAAAACGCTCAGTTTGATGCGGGTGTTGATATCAGTTTTTTCAGAAACCGCATCCAGCTGTCAGCAGATTACTATATCAAGAAAACCTCAGACCTGCTTTTTAGTGTAGGTGTCCCGACTTCCTCCGGATTCTCAACCACCCTGAAAAATATCGGCAGTGTCCGCAATGCCGGATTTGAATTTTCTTTCAACAGCATCAATATCGACCACGGTGGTTTTCGCTGGGCGTCGGAATTTAATATCACCTTTAACAGAAACAAAATACTGACGCTGGACGGCCGTCAGGAGTTCAGGACCGGCTCGGACGCTACCATTCACAACACTTCACAAAACCCGATTTTACTGAGGGTCGGCAGTCCGCTTGGCAACTTTTTCGGCTTGGTAACGGATGGTATTTTCCAGAATCAGGCCGAGGTGGATGCCTCTTCACAGAAAAATGCCAAGCCAGGTGACCTCCGTTACAAAGATCTCAACGGTGACGGCAACATCAGTGACCTGGACCGGGATATTATCGGAAATTCCAATCCTGACTTTTTCGGCGGCCTCAATAATACCTTTTCCTTTAAAGGTTTTGACCTGAATATTTTCATACAGGGAAGCTATGGTAATGAAATCCTGAACTACGGAACGTTTGATCTTCTTAACATGACGGGCGGAAACAACCAGTCGGCCAAGGCACTGGACCGGTGGACGCCTGCCAACCCCGGCAACACCATTCCCCGTGCCAATGCGGCGGGCGGTTCCAGGCTGCTGTCCAGCCTGCACATAGAAGACGGCTCCTACCTGCGTGTAAAGAACATCTCTTTCGGTTATAATCTGCCCAAATCCTGGTTGAGCCGGGTATCTGTCGGCTCGGCAAAGGTGTATGTGGCTTTGCAAAACTATCTCACCTTCACTAAATATTCGGGCCTTGACCCTGAGGTGAACCGGTACGGAAGTTCGTCGCTCAGCCAGGGACTGGATTATGGCGCTTACCCCGCAGCGAAAACGATCTTGGCAGGCATCAATCTAAAATTCTAAATCCTTGCATCCATCATGAAGATTTATAAAGTAGTACCTTTAATGGCCATTTTGTTCTCTGCATGTGAGAGCCAGCTGGACCTTTCCCCGGTAACGAATTTAACCAATGCTACCTACTACAAAACAGCAGACGATGCAAAAGCAGCGTTGGGAGCATGTTATGCGGTAATCAGTAACCCGGATCCCAATCTGGATATCACCACCACCGACGACGCCATTCCGTTCCTGACAGGAGCGGCAGACCGGCCATTGCTCTGGCGATATGACCTTACCCCCTCCAATTCGCTGATCAGCTCCTATGCCAGTTCTTATTCGGGGATCAATCGTTCCAATATTGTTATTGACCGGCTACCGGGAATAACCATGGATGAAGAACTGAAAAAAAGATACATCGCCGAAGCCCGGTTTTTAAGGGCTTTGCATTATTTTACATTGGTGCAGTATTACGGAGACGTCCCGATCGTCACCAAAGAAACCAGCTCACTGGACGGCCTGGAGATCGAGCGCTCCCCCGCGGCCAAGGTTTATGATCTTATCGAGTCGGACCTGAAAGAGGCAGAAGCAGTACTGCCCAAAACCTATCCGGCCAGCGAGTCTGGCAGGGCGACACAGGGAGCGGCCAAAGGAATCCTTGCCCGGTTATACCTGTATCGGGCCGGTACCACGCAGTCCTCTCCTTTCTGGGCGCAGGCAGCAACAAAAGCAAAAGAAGTAATGGACCTTGGGGTATACGACCTGCATGCCAATTTCGCCGATGCGTTTGCACTTACGGCGCGCGGTGGTAAAGAGAATATCTTTGAAGTACAATACCTCACCGATGTACGCGGGCATAGCCTTGGTCGTGGTTTTGGGGTGCGTTCAGCTCCCATTTATCCGGGAGGTGGTGCGGGCATTGCAAGACCAACCGCCAGTTTGTTTAACCTCTATACCGAAGCCGACAAACGCAAAGCGGTCACCTTCATTACTTCCTATGTCTATAACAATGTGACCACTACCCTGTCCATCACTGATCCGGATTTCACAAAAGCCATTTCATTTCAGAAACTCTGGGACAAGTCGGCCAAAACCAACGGTGGTGAAGGAACCAGCAGACCGGTACTCCGCTATGCAGATGTATTACTGATGTATGCTGAGGCATTGAATGAAACAAACAACGGGCCAAACGCAGAAGCCTATACGGCACTGAACAAAGTCCGGATACGGGCGGGACTTACGCCGTTAGCGGGGCTTACCTACGAAAGTTTTAAGGAGGCTGTATGGCTGGAAAGGCGCCTGGAACTGACATTTGAAAACAACCGCAGGTTTGACCTCATCCGAACGGGTCGTTTGATACAGGCCGTCAAAGCGGAAAACAGTTTTAACCGAAATGCACTCATCCAGCCATATCACGTATTACTTCCAATCCCACAGAATGACATGGACGTAAATCCGAAACTGGTACAGAATCCGGGGTACAAATAATTGTAATCCGGAATCAAACCGGAAATAGCTGGTTGATTTACGGTAATTATTAGTACCTTATTATAATATTTATTCCACTTATCGTTACATAAAACACTTCCTTCATTTCCCAGTCTCGCCTGATGCCATCGCTTTCCCGACATACCGATGAAACCAAAATTTGGATCAAGCTCCTGAATGGAGATCAGGCGGCACTTGCTTTTTTCTACGAAAGGTATGCCGACTGGCTCTTGAAATATGGGTTATCCGTGCATTATAACCGGGAAATGATACGGGATGCTGTACAGGAATTGTTTGTTAATATCTGGAATCGGCGCGAAAATTTATCCGTCCCGGATTCTGTAAAATACTATCTGGCCATTTCCCTTCGTCGCATTATACTCAAAGATGTAATCAATGCCAGGTTATCAACCGATGACTTTTCTGATGATTCGGTTTCCTGTTTATACTACGAAAACCTCGCAGACGAAGAACAGGAAGAAGATATGCACAGGAAATTGCAGGATGCAGTCAGGTCATTACCAGCCAGGCAGCAGGAGGTGATCTTCCTGCGTTTTTTTGAAAAACTCAGTTATGAAGAAATTACAGGAATCACCGGGCTCGACTATCAGATCCTGCGGAACACCATTTACCGTGCCATCAAAACCTTACGACAAGTACTGGTTGAAAAAATTGCACTGATTTCTTTTTTGTCCATCCTGCCGTCACTTTTCTGATCCGGCATCCAACCATAACCACCGGAATTCCGGATAACAACAACCACATGAGAAATATCAGATATCCCGGAAGAAGGGAATTCCTTAAGGGCTCTGCGCTTGCAGCACTTTCCTTATTAACCCCGCTGCAAGGCTTTTCTAACAAAAAAAATCCGGTACTTATCCTACGCTCGTCCTGGCAGACGGTTAACATCGGTGATATAGGGCATACCCCGGGGGTACTTGCGCTGCTGGAAAAATACCTGCCCGGCGTAGAAGTGCGCCTATGGCCCTCCGACGTTGGCAACGGCGTTGAAGAAATGCTCATGAAACGGTTCCCGAAACTGAAAATTATCAAAACCGATGAGGATAAAAAATCAGCCATGGCCGAAGCCGATTTTATGCTGCATGGCTCAGGCCCATCGCTTGTTGCCCGTGCCACGCTGGAAGACTGGCGCAAAACGGGAAAGCCTTATGGTGTTTATGGGATAACTTTCCCCGGAGTTTACGGTACGCCTGATCAGGCCAGGAAAGCCTCCCCACAGGATATTGAGTTACTGAACAACGCACGCTTCGCTTATTTCAGGGATTCTGTTTCTCTTTCCATTGCCAAAGAGGTGGGAGTAAAATGCCCGATCATGGAATTTGGACCGGACGGTGCCTTTGCTGTTGATGTAAAAGACGATGCTTCCGCAATCGATTTCATGAAAACGCACCACCTGGAAGAGGGCAAATTCATGTGCGTCATACCGCGCTACCGCTATACCCCCTGGTGGAAAATACCTAGTAAAAAAAGGACAATTGATGAAGAAAAGGATGCTATCAATCAGAAAATGAAAGAACATGATAACGGTCCGATAAGGGATACCATCATTGCGGTTGTCAGGCAAACCTCCATGAAAATCCTCATTTGCCCGGAAGATGAAACACAGGTGTCCATAGGCAAGGAAATGCTGTACGACAAACTACCTGAGGATGTAAAAGCAAAGGTGGTATTAAGGGAAAAATACTGGCTGACCGACGAGGCAGTAAGTACCTATATCCGATCAGCCGGATTATTCGGGCTCGAAATGCATTCACCCATTATGTGCATTGGTAATGGAATTCCCGCTACGGTAGGCCGTTTTGGCGAACAAACCAGTAAAGGTTTTATGTGGAAAGACATCGGTCTGGGCGACTGGCTTTTCGATATGGACGTCCCCTCCGATGTATCAGCCATTACGCCGGCTGTGCTGGCTATAGCCAAAGATCCCAAAAGCGCCAAAAAGAAAGCACTTAAGGCAAGGGATTTTGTGGTCAAAAGACAACAGGAAACGATGGCCGTTTTAAAGAAAAACCTGTACTCCTAACCTATTTCCGCATCGCATGTCTACCAGCCGACGAGCATTTTTAAAACAAACACCGGTATTACTGGGCCTGCTGCAGGGATTACCCGTTTTGGGATCAGGGCAGAAAAAGAAAAAAGTAATGATTCTCCGTTCTTCCTGGCAGACCGTCAATATAGGAGATATTGCCCATACACCCGGCGTATTAACCTTACTCGAAAAACATCTTCCGGATGTGGAAGTCAGGCTCTGGCCTTCCGATGTGGGAAATGGTGTGGAGGAAATGATCCTGCGCAGGTTCCCCAAACTTATCATTCTGAAAACGGAGGAGCAAAAAGCAGCGGCCATCCAGGAAGCCGATTTTTTCCTGCACGGATCAGGTCCATCTTTTACAGGAAGAAAAGAAGTGGAACGCTGGACACAGGCCAGTAACAAACCGTATGGGATTTACGGTATCACCTATCCCGGTGTTTACGGATTCCCCGAGGACCGGGGTAAGTTCAATCCTGCTGATATAGAACTGCTTTCCAAAGCCCAGTTTGCCTATTTCCGGGATTCGGTGTCTCTACAATTTGCAAAAAACCATGGAGTGAAATGCCCGGAGATGGCGTTTTGCCCCGACGGAGCATTTGCGGTTGATGTAAAAGATGATAAGTCGGCAGTGGCTTTTCTGAAAGAACATAATTTGAAAGATGGCAAGTTTATGTGTGTGATACCACAGTTCCGTTTCTCACCATGGTGGGAAATACCCGCCAAAAAGCTGGCCATGAACGAGGCTAAAAATGCCCATAACATGAAAATGAAGGAACAGGACAACGCACCGATCCGGGAAGCCATCATTGCGGTGATCCGTCAGACCGGCCTGAAAATTCTGATCGTACCGGAAAATGAAACACAGGTTCACATTGGAAAAGAAATGCTGTATGATCCGTTGCCCGAAGATGTTAAAAAGAAAGTGGTATGGCGGGATCATTACTGGCTTACGGACGAGGCTGTTAGTACTTATGCCCGGTCGGCTGGTTTGTTTGGACTCGAAATGCATTCACCCATCATGTGCATCGGGTTGGGAGTGCCAGCCATTGTCTGCCGTTTTGAAGAACAAACCAGCAAAGGATTCATGTGGAAAGACATTGGCCTTGGAGACTGGCTGTTTGACATGGACACTCCAAAAGACGTGGCCCGCATTGTATCAGCAGTGCTGGATATGGCCAAAAATCCAAAAGCGGCAAAAGAGAAGGCAGCGAAAGCATTAAAATTCGTCAGAAAAAGACAGGACGAAACCATGGCTTTTCTAAAAGAAAAACTGGTTTAAAATACCCGCCTGGCAGGGGCCTACACAGAGGAGCCTTTGGATTGATAGCCATATCAGTCCGAAGGTTTTTCATTCATTCATACTGGAACGATCTTTGTTGATATCGGAAATGTATCAATCTGAAAAAGAAAATATAATGGACAGCATCAATCAACAGCAGCCGGAGGAAAACCATAAGGACCTTTTTGGCAGAGAGGCCGGGCAAAAAATCAGGGAGATGGCCAAAAGCGCCAATACATGCCATTTTTGTACGAGGATAACCACCGGACAGCCACTAAAAGTAAGACCGATGTCAGTACAGCAAGTAGACAATGAAGGGAATTTCTGGTTTTTAAGTGCGGATGATAGTCATAAAAATGCAGATATACAGGCTGATTCCAACGTGCATTTATTGTTTCAGGGTTCCGCCTACTCCGATTTTTTAAGTGTGTATGGCACAGCAACTATTTCGAAAGACAAACAGATCATCAAAGAGCTATGGGAACCCATTTTAAAAACCTGGTTTACCGAAGGTATCGATGATCCCCGCATTACGGCCATCAGGGTGGAAGCCCGCGAGGGTTATTATTGGGACAATAAACACGGGAATGCGGTAGCGTTTGCCAAAACACTGGTGGGTGCTATGATCGGTAAAACACTGGACGATTCCATTGAAGGAAAACTGGTTAATCCGTAGTTTTTGTAGTGCCGCCTCTTCATGATAAACCGCTTGCCTCAGGAAATGTTGAAGTCTCTTCACATTTCCTGAGGCAATTGCATTACAAATGCTCCGGCCTATTCCGACCTCAATGATTTCACCGGATTTGCCAAGGCAGCTTTTAAAGACTGATAAATTACTGTCAGCCAACAAATTAATAAAGTGAGCACACAGGCCGTAATGAATACCCAGGGCTGGATGCCTGTCTTGTAGGGGAAACTTTGCAGCCACCGATCCATAGAAAAATAGGCAACGGGTATAGCAATGGGGAAAGAAAGCAAAACCAGGCGCGTAAAATCCTTTGACAATAAAAGTACAACGCTGGATACCGAGCCCCCAAGCACTTTACGAACCCCTATTTCTTTCACCCTTTGTTCCGTAGTAAAAGTTGCAAGGCCAAATAACCCCAGGCACGCAATTAAAATGGTAAGTCCCGAAAACACGGTAAAAATCTGCCCTCTCAGCTCATCTGCATGGTATGCCGACTGAAAATCCTGATCCAGGAAGCGGTATTCAAAAAGGCGGTCCGGGTATACTTCCTGCCATTTCTGGCGGATAAATGCTAAAGTACTTGCCGTATTACTGGTTTTGATTTTTACATGCATGACAGAATTTGCCCGTCGATACATCATAATCATAGGCTCAATAGGATTATAAAGTGACTGCTGGTGAAAATCCTTGACAACACCTACCACCAGGGCAGTTGGTGGTGGATTCTTTCCATCGGCAGGCAAGCTTCCCAGTACGATCTTTTTGCCTATTGGTTCTTGCCAGTTCATCCTTTTCACAGTAGCCTCATTCACCAACACACCGTTGGTGGTATCGGCCGGAAATTCAGTAGAAAAGTCACGCCCGGCAATCACTTTCATTCCCATCGTTTTGATGTAATCGTGATCAATTACACTGGGTTTGAAAGCCATTTCTTTCATCCCCGTGGACGACTCCACAGTGAAAATAATCCTGCCCCCGATATTGCTCACCGGAGCAGAGGCAGAAGCAACCCGCTCGATACTGGGGTTGTCCAGCAGCGCCTTTCTGAAAGCATTGTATTTATCTTGTGACTGGTTATCCTGGTAATCTATAGTAAGAACCTGGTCTCGGTCATACCCCATATCTTTGTTACGCATGTAATTGAGCTGCTGATAAACGATCCATGTGCAGATCAGCATCACCAGAGAAATCGAAAATTGCGCGACCACCAGCGCCTTTCTGAAAAAGCTACCGCCTCTTGCTTTAAATGAGCCTTTTAATACCTGGGCGGGTTCAAAAGCCGACAAATAAAATGCAGGATAACTCCCGCTGACCAGCCCTGTAAAAGCTACGATCGACAGGCCGATCAATACAAACCGGGGACTGAGCAGCTGCATGTATCCGATTTCTTTACCCGAAACAGTATTAAAAAAAGGAAGTAATGCCGCCACCAGAATCAGGCTGGACACCAGGGAAACCAATGTAATCAGGACCGATTCTGTCAAAAATTGTGTGACCAGCGCTCCTTTCATAGATCCCATCACTTTCCTGAGACCCACTTCCTTGGCACGCCGGGCCGATTGCGCCGTTGCCAGATTCATATAGTTAATACTGGCGATCAGCAGCATAAAAAAAGCGATTGCGCTGAATGTATAAACGTAACCTATATCCCCGTTGGATTCTCCGTCCAGTTTTGAGTGCAGGTGGATACTCGTTAAAGGCTGCATCTGATAAGTGATATGAATGCCCATCCTTTTGAAAATGGAGGACATATACTTATCGTACAGGCCGGGGAAACCAGCCTCCAGATTTTTAATATTCGCGTTTTTTGAAAGCAGCAGGTAACTGTTAATATAAAAGCCACCCCACCCGTCTGCGTTTCGCTGATTCTGATCGAGGGACAAAAGTGCATTGAAAGTAAAATGCGAATTTTTGGGAACATCTTCTATTACACCCGTCACCTTGTAGGAAGTTGCATCACCCGTCTGCAGAACCTGTCCGAGTGCGCTTTTCTGACCAAAAAAGCGCTGAGCTACCTTTTGGGTTAAAACAACGCTTCCCGGTACATCCAGTGCCTTCTTCGGATCGCCTTCCAGGAATTTATAGGTAAAAACATCAAAAACCGTTGAATCAGCGCAATAAATATCCTCTTCATAAAAACGCCTTTCGCCCTGGCGGAACATGACGCGGCCAGCAGGAAAAAATCGCACATAGTTTTCCACAAAGGGATAATCCTGTTTCAAGGTTTTCACTAGCGGCGGCTGGGTACTTACCCACCGGTTTATTTTATCAGGCTCGCGGATGTAGGATACGACCCGGTATATCCGTGAAGCTTTCTCGTGATAACGGTCGTAGCTCAGCTCGTCGGTAACATACAGGAACAGAAGCATTCCGCAGGTAACACCAATGGTAAGACCAAGTATATTGATCAGGCTGTAAAACTTATCTTTAACAAGATTACGAAAACCCAGAATAACGTAATTTTTAAGCATGGCATAAACAAAGAGGTTAGGATAGCGGTAGCAACTTTCGTACCAGATATTTAAATAACTATATGTCAGCACATTAAAAAACAAGCACACATAAATATGTCCGATACCGGACAGCCTCTGGCACAGTTCCGAACATTTGGTATACCAGCTCCAGGGAAGAAGATAGACTAACTGGATCTTCTTGTTCATGGTCCAGATTCTTCCTGTTGCTCCGCCAGTATTTCCATTAACTAATTATTTTGGGCCGCTGTTGGTAGTATGAAAATAATTCTCCTACTTGGTCTTTAATTCCAAATCACAAATTTCTATTTGTCTACATATACTATTATGGCAGTAAGTTCCGTAGAAGACAACAAAGCAATCATGCGTTTCATCGTTGAAAGAAACGACGCCCGTGATTTTTACGCCTATGCTAAGCATTTATCAGAAGATTTTGTAGGACATCATCATTTTATACCCGATGGTTTACACGGCAATACATCTTTAAGTGATTTTTTCTATCAGGTAGAAGGCATCTCCTTTCCGGATGGTAACCATACCATACATCACCTTTTTGGCGAAGGAGACCTGGTGGGCATAGACCTCTCGTTTATAGGCACATTCACTGTGGATTTACCAATGGGAGTACCTGCCAACGGAAAGCAGGTGGAGTTCCGGTACAACATCCTCTGCCGTTTCGATGGAGAGAAACTGGCGGAGTTATGGTGGTTCCCGTACGATTCGTTCCAGCTGATGCAGGGACTTGGCATGGCCTGAAACCAGGTTCAAAGCACTTCTCATATAAAATACCTGATTTCACAGCAGGCATTTTATATGAGCAGGTATTTTCAATGACGTATGATCCTACCAATAGTAGCTATAGAGGAAGGCTAATACCGATATTACTCCCAGTGCCCCCATGACGAAACCGCGATGCGGAACGAACATAGTAACGTCAATGGCCAGGCCTTTCCGCTCATCTGGCAATGCCAGTCCCAGCATAAACATCCCCGCTACACAGATTAAAAATACCAGTCCCATGCGGTCAATGAAGGGTACCTGCGTCCAGTCCGCAAAAGGAAAATAATTGTTGTGCATCGCTATCGCGATCAGAAAACCGCCGACAATAGCAAACAAGGCCCCGGCCGAATTGGAACGTTTCCAGAAAAAACCCATCGCAAACGAAGCGAATATGCCTGGTGAAAGGAGTCCTGTCATTTCCTGGATAAACTGGAACCCTCCCTTTTTATCAATCCCCATATAGGGCGAAGCTACAATGGCCAGCACCATGGCTACCACGATAATAATCCGGCCTATTCTGACCAGCGTTTTTTCGTCAGCTTCTCTGCCAATGTAATTCTTAAAAATATCAAGCGTAAAAATGGTGGCAATGCTATTGGCTTTACCCGCCAGAGATGCCACAACTGCGGCAGTGAGTGCCGCAAACGACAACCCTTTTAAACCTGCCGGCAGCAGATTCAGCAAAACGGGATAGGCCTTATCCGCATTGATATTCCCATCCTCGCCCAGCATTTCAGCCTGAAACATACCTTTACTATGCAGTGCATAGGCAGCAATTCCCGGCAACACCACGATCACCGGCATCAGCACTTTAAGAAATGCTGCGAATAAAATTCCGTTTCGGGCGGTTTTCAGGTCGGCGCCCAGAGCACGCTGGGTAATATACTGATTACACCCCCAGTAGTTGAGGTGGCCTATCCACATACCTCCAAGCAATACCGCAAGCCCGGGCAGCTGAAGATAAAAGGGGCTGCTTTTGGGGAGTATCATGTGAAAATGATCGTCGTATCGGGTATGCATGAGCTTCAAACCTGTTACTACGCCTTCCACTCCTTCCCTATCCGATACGAGGTTGACAGCCAGGTAAGTTGTGGCCAGCCCCCCTATCACCAGAAAGAACACTTGAATCACATCCGTGAAGCCAATCACCTTCATCCCACCGATGGTGATGACAATAGAGAAAATCGCCAGGGCAATCATACAAAGCTGAAAATTAAGCCCCGAAATTCCTGAAATAGCCAAGGCTCCCAGATACAGAATGGAGGTAAGGTTGACGAGAATATACAAGGCGAGCCAGAAAATGGCCATAATGAGACTGACAGCTGAATTATAACGCTGACTCAGGAACTGAGGCATTGTGTAAATCCTGTTTTTCAGGTAAATTGGCATAAAGAAAACAGCCACAATGATCAGCGTGGCCGCCGCCAGCCACTCGTATGACGATATCGCCAGCCCCATTGAAAACCCATTACCCGACATCCCGATGAACTGTTCGGCTGAGATATTAGACGCGATCAATGATGCTCCGATCGCCCACCAGGTCAACGATCCTTCCGCCAGAAAAAAGTCTTTGGTAGAAGTAGTTTCGGATTTTTTACGCCGGTAGATCCAGTAACCATAAACGGAAACAATTATAAAATAAAAACAGAAAACGAGGTAATCCAGGGTTTGTAACTGCTGCATCCGTATAGTACAGGTTATGATGAATTCTAAACCGGAATATATTTTAAATCAGCAGAAAATACATTCAAAACTGGTCGAAATATCCGGTTAGCGATCGTAAACAAACTACGTCAGCCTTTTATAATACTCGGATTACTCCTTTTAAGACCCATATATTTTTAACGAATATTCCTATTCTATTCTTGAATAAATCAGCCAGGTGTGCAGGTTGTGGCATACCAGAAAAAGGACCATTATCAGGATATAAATGTATTGGAGATAAGGAAAGCGAAAAAATGGCCTGTCACCGGCCAATCCGATTCCGGTCAGCCAAAGCAAAGGCGTAAAAGCCGGAGCAATGAACCCTGGTGCACTTTTACTCCACGGACTGTCAGGCAGGCAGATCAGCATCAGCCAGGAGGAAAAATATAGTAGCATGCCCAGAAAATATATCGCCAAACCAGCTTTTTGCCTTACCGTAGCCATACGAAGCGGCATCAGGAACATCAACCCAAAAAGGATGATACGAGAGATATGCTCTCCGTATGTAATGGCTACCGGGATATCATGCCCAAAAACGGCCGGCTGAAATATGGGGGGTAATTCATCCGCCAGCACCATGTTCCATACCAAAACAGGTATGGTCAGTAAGAAACAATTGGCCAGATATCTTTTCAAAAATTCTAATGAAACGGCCTTCGGGACAGCGGTCACGGGCAGGTGGATTCTGTTTTAATGACCAAAGTAAATATATCTTCACAAGATTTCAGGTCCTGATATTTCTTTTTTCATGAGGTCTCATAATCATTCATTCTTCCCCCAATCTCCACAAGTGTTTATAAGGATTTTCGTAATGCTCCAGCGGCTGCACGGGCATGAGTTCCATGGGTACGAGCGGATTATTAATCTGCACCTTCATGCCCTTTAACCAGGCCAGTTTGGCATAACCAACGGATGGAAAAGATATGATCTCTTCTTTGATAGGAAAGTCATTGTTATACCGGTGAATTTTTTTGGAGCACAATGTCTCAATGGCCGCAGTCGCTTTTACCGAATTGTTTTCCATCAGTGCCACAAAAAAGTCTTTGTGGTACTGTATTATTTTTGCCTTTTTGATAAGTTTATCAAAATAGAACATGTTCTTTTCTAATCCCTCCCAGTCATCCCTGAGCACAAACTGTACCGAGCTGGCTAGTACCAGATATCCTGTACTAAGTTTCTTTTCCCACCATTGATGATGAAGCTGACTGAACTGTTCGATCAACTCACGGCTGTCACTTAATAGCACATAGGAAAAGTGATCTATAAAACTCATGAAATTAACCCGTTCGCTTGGAGAAACAGAATCAATTTCTCCTTGGAAATACCCAAATCGAAGGGTGTTATAATTCGTTAGTGTACCACAGATATAAAATTCTATTTTGGTCTCAATAATATTTTTATTCACAAAAAATTGGTGCAGCCCAATCATTTCGTGAACACTCCACAATCTAGACGAAAGTCGATCAAATTCATATGGTGATTCTAATAATATTTTATTTAATCTCTGCATGCTATTTTCTCTATCCCGCAAAATTTTATCCGAAAGTCTGTCCGATAATTCATTGCTTATTTTCATATTGATCCTAGTTCAGTTTAATTATTCCAATAGTCTCAGATCCCGCATCAACCCCGGTTACCACTCGAGTAAATTTTTGTCTGTTATTGTCAAATTCTCTAAGTAATATCTCTGCCAGCTTTACTTGCTTTGGATCTTTACTGGTTGCCATTCTACCAATAACATCTTCTACCCACTCCTCTGTCATTTGCATTGGAAGCTTTTGGCCTTCCCCATTCATTCTAAAACCTCCTCCTATTTGTTTTGACTCATTGATGATAATACCTTCAATGTTAATCTCGTCAATTGGTTTGGTAAAATCAATTGCGGGTTTAATAAAAAGGCCGTCAAAACCATTACTGGATCCTAATTTACCGTTTTGACGAAAGTATCCATCTTTTCCATGAAATAACAAGTCGGCAATCTCTTCCGTAATAGTCCCATCGGGGTCTCCATTATTTTTTTATGATCCTCCATCCGTTTCCCCCAATCTCCACAAGTGTTTATAAGGATTTTCGTAATGCTCCAGCGGCTGCACAGGCATGAGTTCCATGGGAACGAGCGGATTGTTAATCTGCACCTTCATGCCTTTTAACCAGGCCAGTTTGGCATAACCAACGGATGGAAAAGATATGATCTCTTCTTTGATAGGAAAGTCATTGTTATACTGGTGAATTTTTTTGGAGCACAACGTCTCAATGGCCGCAGTCACTTTTGCTTCATTATTTTCCATCAATGCAACAAAAAAGTCTTTATCGTACTGTATCTTTTTTGCCTTTTTGATAAGTTTATCAAAATAGAACATGTTCTTTTCTAATCCCTCCCAGTCATCCCTGAGTACAAACTGTACCGAACTAGCTAAAACCAGATATCCTGTACTAAGTTTCTTTTCCCACCACTGATGATGAAGTTGGCTGAACTGCTCTATCAACTCAGGACTGTCACTTAACAGAACATAAGAAAAGTGATCGATAAAACTCATGAAATCCACATTGTCAATGGCTGAGATATAGGGAATCTCTTCATTAAAATATCCAAATCGAAGGGTGTTATAATTCGTTAATGTACCACAGATATAAAATTCCTTTTTGGCTTCGTCTATGTTCTCCGCAACGAATAAATTATACAACCCGATCATCTCATGATTAAACCAAATTCCATATGTAAGCCTGTCAAATTCAAATGGTTTTTCATTAATAATACGATTTATCTGTGGCATGGCGATTTCTTCAATATGCCGGACTCTTTTCGAAATTCTTTCCGATAATTCATCATTTATTTTCATATCAATTCAGTTTAACTATTCCAATTGTTTCAGATATTTGGTCCACTCCGGATACGACACGTGTAAATTTTCATCTATTTTGGTTAAATTCTCGCTCTAAAATTTCGGCCAGTTTTTTTGCAGAGGATCCTTACTTCCTAGCATCCTACCTATAACATTTTTACCATTGCTCTGTCATTTGAATAGGAAGCCTGTCCTCAGCACCATTCATTCTAAAACCTCCTCCTATTTGTTTTGACTCATTGATCGATAATACCTTCAATATCAATTTCGTCAATTGGTTTGGTAAAATCAATTGCGGGTTTAATAAAAAGGCCATCAAAACCATTATTAGATCCTAATTTACCGTTTTGACGAAAGTACCCATCTTTTCCATGAAATAGCAAGTCGGCAATCTCTTCCGTAATAGTCCCATCGGGGTCTACTCCGTTGTTTTTTATTGTTGTGATTAACCCCCGGATCTTGTCTACTTGGGGCGGTTTGGGCAGATCGAATTTAAACTGATTAAATACCGAAATTCTGAAAAATAGTTGGGAGGGGCCTGCCGTCATACCTGTGGAGAGGTCCAACCGCCATGGCCCTTAGCATAATTCCTTTAATATCACCACGTATAAAACACATAAATTAATCCTTCAGCATTAATTGGAACATTGTCTGCTGATAAGATTGTAAGCTCCCCGCAGCAATTTCCTGCCAGCACCTTACAATACTTTCTTTTTCAGAAAATTGCCTTCCTTATGGCATTGAGGCCTCTGAAAAGATAATTTACCTCAACCCTTTTCCGGGCCGGAACTTGCCCAGATCAGGCCCGGCGCATCCTGAACTTCTATTCCACGGTACATCCGCATAAATCTGCGCTGCTCCGTAAATCCCTGGGTCGCTGCCCACATCACAGCGGGCTGATTGGGTACCGGAATATCTATATAAACCTGCTTTCCTACGAAATGAGATACCACCGCATCCAGTACCTTACCGCCCGAATCCGGCGTTAAAGCCACAGCCGGACCGATCTGCACTGCATTGCAGCCTTCTCTGAATCCGGCAAATGCAGTTACGGTGTTTTCACCGGGGAGGCTATCATAATAAAACGGACTATCGGCTATTCTAAGCAAAGCGTTCACAAATGATTTCCGATCCGTGCCAGTAGCTTTTTTATCCAGATCCATTATTTCCGCCATGATTTGAGAATCTGTTGAAACAACCTGTAAATCTCCCCGGTATAAATCAGCCGGAGCAGGATATCCGCAAAACCGTATCACTTCATATTCTTCACGGAAACCCAATTTTTTGTACAATCCCTGCCCCATTGCCGTTGCATCCAGCCTGATCGTTTCCACGCCGTTTCTTTCCAGGTAAGCTATTGCATACTCAACCATTCGCCGGGCGATTCCCTGCCCTCTTGCTTTTTTATCCACTAGTACCATGGCAATCCATCCGATTCCTCCCAACCGGCAGGTGGTGGTTGTGGCCAGGGGAAAATTGTCTGCCATGGCGACAAAACAGCCTTCGGGTTCCAGTTCCATGGCACGCAGCCAGTCGGCATCGAGCTGGTTCCATCCGGCCTCCTGCACCAGATGTCGGCATAGAGGCAGGTCAGTTGCGCTCATTGGTCTGATCTGGAAAGCGGATGCTTCTTGCATACTTTGTAAGTAAATGTCAGTGTCAGGTTTAAAGGTAAGCAGTTTCTTGTTAGCAGAGAAAAAGTCTGATCCTGAGCATTTCTTACTTTATTCTGATCGCAGGCTTTCTACCGGGTTGGTCAAACTTGCCTTCACGCTCTGAAAGCTGATCGTTATCGCCGCCAATACGATCGACAGCAATCCGGAAAGTGCAAAAACCCACCATTCAATAGCCACCTTGTAGGCAAAACCCTCCAGCCAGGCTTTCATGACATACCATCCTATGGGTGAAGCAATGAAAATGGAAATCAATACCAGTCTCAAAAAATCCCGCGACAACAGCAATACAACCCCGGATACCGAAGCACCCAGCACTTTTCTTACACCGATTTCCTTCCTTCTTTGCTGTGCTGTGAAGGTTGCAAGGCCGAACAAACCCATGCAGGCAATAATGATGGCGATCCCCGAAAAGAACAAAAACATTGTTCCCTTACGCTGGTCGGACTGGTACTGCCGGGCAAAAGTCTGGTCCAAAAAGGAATAATCAAAGGCAGCGCCTGGATTGACTTGTTCAAATACTTTTTTGGCATAACCCAAAGCGGCTGGTATATCGTGCCCCGAAATACGAACCAGCAGCTTGTCGGTTCGTTGCTTTTTTAGAACAAGTACCAGCGGGTCTATCTGGTTATGTAGCGACCGTACATGGAAATCTTCCATGACACCGGTGATCTCCACTTTATTCTCATCTATTTCTATCAGGCCCTCCCGCCGGTTTTTCCATCCCAGCCGCCGGATCATGGCCTGGTTCACCAATACCGCATCAGTGGTATCGTTCTCCATGACTTCCGAAAAATTACTACCCTCTTTCAGGCGGATTTTGAGAACATCGAGGAAACTATCATCCACATTAAAATACTCCGTACTGATGGCTCTTTCAACGCCTTTGGAATAAAAGGAAAAAGTCGATTTGTTGTTCAGGCCATCTCCGATAACGCCATTGGTTAAACTCACGCCACTGATCAACGGACTTTGTAACAATGTGTTT
Source organism: Dyadobacter sp. CECT 9275 (assembly GCF_907164905.1). Classification (NCBI taxonomy): domain Bacteria; kingdom Pseudomonadati; phylum Bacteroidota; class Cytophagia; order Cytophagales; family Spirosomataceae; genus Dyadobacter; species Dyadobacter helix. Next base: position 799,901 of record NZ_CAJRAF010000002.1, read on the forward strand.
TTCAGGACCCCGGCAGATTGCTGTATCCCCGCTTCATTCAAAGGAACGATGATAACCTGTTCCTGATTAAATCCCAGCTCTCTTTTTTCCATAAACCTCAATTGCCGGTACACCATGATGGTTCCGAAAATCATAATCATCGAGATACTGAACTGTACCACCACCAGCGATTTTCTGAGCATAAAACCTCCGCCATGGACAACAGATATTCCTTTCATCACCACCACCGGTTTGAAGCCCGACAGAATAAAAGCCGGGTAAAAGCCGCTGATCAAACCAATGGCCCCAATAAATCCGATATACAAAACTATATTTTCAGGATCTAAAACACTCAGAACCAAAGTTTTGTCTGCAAGCTGATTAAAAACAGGTAAGAGCACATAAAGCAGGCAGAGGCTTACCACACCCGCCAGAAACGACAGCAGTAACGATTCGGTTAAAAACTGTCCGATCAGTTGCGATCTGCGGGAACCGACCGCTTTTCTGACACCTATTTCCTTTGTTCTTGCGATTGACCTGGCCGTGGCCAGATTGACATAATTCACCACCGCAATAAAAAGAATGAAAAGGCCGATGACTGAAATCGTATACACGTAACGCATAGTGCTGCCATTCTCTTCCCCCATTAAATGCGCGGACCGGAGGTGGATATCACGAAGAGGCTGAAAGGTAATATTAAACCGGACCTTCTTGCCCGTGTCATCGCCTATCATGCGGGCAATATATTTTTTGTAAAAGGCGGGCATTTTGCTTTCCAGATCCGCTGCTTCCTGTTTATTATTCAGCAGTACATAGGTGGCTGAATTGAAACTACCCCATCCGTCGGGCACGATGTTACTGACAGCCTGATTGGTATAAGGCAGAATGGCATCAAATTGGAGATGATGGTTGGCCGGTACCTCTTCCATAACACCTGAAACCGTAAACGGCATATTTTCTTTAACCATCACCGTTTTGCCCAACAGCCCCGATGTTCGCCCAAACAATGCAAGTGCCGTGTGCCGGGTTAACACCACGTTGTTGGGCCCTGCAAGCGCCGATTGGGCATTACCCTCCAAAAAGCGGTAATCAAAGAAAGAAAACAGTGTTGAATCCGCATATATCATGCTTTTTACATTGACCTGTTTTTCTTTGTTCCTGAGCGTCTGGCTGCCTGGCTTGACCCTCAAAGTTTTGCTGATCTGCGGATATTCCTGCTGCAGTGCAGGACCGAAAGGGGCCGATGACTGCGCCATTTTGTATTCATTATCCTCCCATTTGATATTCAGGTTAATACGATAGATACTTTCGGCATTTTGATGGTACCCGTCAAAATGCAGCTCGTCATACACGTACAGTGCCAGCGCCAGGGCGCATGTCATACCGATGGATAAACTTGCCAGAAGCAGTACACTATAAGTTTTGCTACGGAGGAGGTTCCGCCAGGCGATTTTGAAGTAGTTTTTTAGCATGACAACGGCACAATGGTATGGATATATCCGGCGGAAAGCAATAATCGTTCCCTACGGCAAAATAAACACAAAATACTGACTTCGAGGCATATACAAACCCTCTCAATGTCCGTAACCGGACATGACTGTCCGATTCCGGAGACCAAATCAAACGCCCGATATACCCTGTCAGAGAAATTACTGCGCTTTGCTTGCAACCAAAGCGCGCGCAGGAGGGTCTGTAAGGTAACCCATCATCAATCCTTAACACATGAAAAATAGAGTAACAGGAATTTTACTTTTATTAACCGCGCTGGTGACCAGTTGCCAAACAGATGACAAGGCGGAGGTAACCCCGGCTAACACAAGTGTAACCTCCCGGCTTATCGGTACCGACAGCATTGCAACCGGGAGTTTTCTGGGCATACCCGTCCACGCAGAAGCCAGTCTTGCCTATCAGGCCATCCAGGAGCTTCAGAGCAAGGGAGTTTCTTACCTGAATATCGTTGGTAATGTTTCTTCGGATCTTGAACAATTGCATAACCGCATCCCTCTATATAGCTACATTCTGCTCGACCGCAATCAGGGAACAGATTCAGGTATACAGATTACACTCGAATCGGGAAAAGTAAAAAGTATTTACCTGAACAGCGGGGCCAAACTGACGCAGTGGCCTTCCAACAGCAGACCGGAGTCTTCCGTTCGTTTGGGTGACAATTCAGGAGATCTCTATGAAAAATTTGTCAGGATCAAAGCGCAGAGCTCCTATGGAAACAAATTTGAGCGCATCATGTTGTTGACCAAAGACATATCCTCTTCTTACGATCGGGTAATGGCCCAGTCTCCGCAATGGTATTTTGTGAACAAAACCGGCAGTCTATGGGACCAGATTCAGGTATACCTCAAAGATGGCAGGGTCAATTACATTAAAGTATCGCATTATAAAGATTAAAAGCACTGGTTGCCGGTCGGGCCACTTTATTTAGCGGGCGGACCGGCAACTCTTTACATTTACCCTTCCATCCCGGTTTATCAACGGGTACCTTTCTTCAGCAAGCCAGATAGCTCCGCAACCCTGTTCCTGTATCGATTTGCTGAAGCCAAATTCGTGAATTCTTCCGGATCATTCCGTTCATCATACAGTTCCGTTCCCGATCTGCCCTCGTCCCATTCGGTATATCTCCACCTTTCCGTGCGCACACTTCTACCCGTTATTTTTCCCTTTTGGATCTGAGAGAAGGCAGGCCTGTCCCACTTTGCGGATGGCCGCCTGAGCAGTTGCACCAGGCTTTTTCCTTGTGTCCCCGAGGCCGGTAAACCACACAATTCAGCGATGGTCGGGTAAATATCCAACAATTCTACGGTGCGTGCGGATTGCCTACCTTTTAAGCCACCAGGAACCGAGATCAGCAGCGGAGCTTTGGCCGAATTTTCAAAGAGGCTGAATTTCTGCCACTGTCCATGCTGCCCCAGGTTATATCCATGATCACTCCAGAACACGATGATGGTATGTTCCGATAACTTCAACCGGTCGAGGGCGTCGAGCAGCTTACCAACCTGTGCATCCATGAAAGTAATACTGGCATAGTAAGCACGTTGTGCCTGGCGGCGTTTATCTTCATCCAGTCCGTAATGCGGCGGGTTTGTAAAAATAGCAGCTTTGGGTACATCATCCAGGTCATTCGCAACTTCCCTGGCAAGGGGGATTTTGTCCAGCGGGTACAGATCAAAGTATTTTTTCGGGGCCACGTAAGGGCAATGTGGCCTGAAAAACCCAACTGCCAGGAAAAAAGGTTCATCCTTTTTCTCTTCGAGCAGTTTCACCGCTTCGTTCGCAATCATACCATCGGTTTGTTCATCGTCCGTGCCGTCGGCGGCCAGATAGGCAAAAGCAGCCCCCAGACCATGACCAGGCGTGAGGTTGGTCAGCAACCGTTCTTCTGCCTTGTCTCTTCCTTTGGGATTGATAACCTTATGCCATGAAACGGGATCATCCATCCCATCAGTACCAATTTCATTGGGTACGCCGTAATGAAATATCTTACCAACCCGTGCGCTGAAATAATTGTTGTTTTTGAACAGCTGCGGCAACGTGACCACATCGGGCAAATTGGTTCGGAAATTGGTTTTCAAATCATAAACACCTGTCACATCCGGACGGCGGCCGGTCAGAAGCGACGCCCGGCTTGGCCCGCATAACGGAAATTGCGAATACGCCCGACTGAAAAGCACGCCTCGTTGGGCCAGCCGGTCGATGTGCGGTGTTTGGACAAGCGGGTTACCAAAACACCCTATGTCATTGTTCAGGTCATCGCTGGATATAAACAGGATGTTATATCTTTTTGCTGGCTTCGCTCGCACAGCTTGTCCGAAACAGCCAGAAGACAGTTCCAGCATGGCCCCCAGCAAAAATGCGAAGAAAGAAAAGATGAATCGGTTTTTCATTTTACCAGCTGTTAGCTCATGATACACTACCATTTCAGCAACAGGGTATCACCCATCATTTTCTGCTCAGCCAACAGCCTGTTTTTCAGATCACGAATCAGGCCTTTATTTTGCTGACTTCCAGCAATATCCTTTTTTTCTCCCGGATCATTCCGCAGGTCGAACAGCAGGGTCTTGTTTATTTTTGGGTAATAGATCAGTTTGTACCTGTCCGTCCGTACCATCCTTTGTGTGTCCATGTAACAACCATATATCCCTGTATACTGGCTCGTTTTATTTTTATTTTTGATCAAAGGAAGCAGACTGTTGAAAAACACATGCTGCGGCTTTGGGACAGCCGCCAGCTCGTAGGTAGTGGCCATAATATCCTGCAAATACACCTGCTGATCTCTTTTTTCATGTTTGGGAATCCCCGGGCCAGCCACAATAAGGGGCGTCCGCACGCTGTGATCAAACATGCTCTGCTTGCCGAGCAATCCATGATGCCCCACAGACAACCCGTGGTCGGAAGTGAAAAACAGATAGGTATTCTCCATTTTCCCGCTCTTTCTGAGCGCCTGCAAAATCCTTCCGATCTGCTCGTCCAGGTGAGTAATGCTGGCATAATATTCCTGAATATGCTTTTTTACCGCGTATGGCGTACGCGGAAAGGGAGCAAGCTGCTCGTCGCGCAGGTCGGCGCCACAGCCCATAGCGTCTTTGAAAGGATACTCGTCCAGATAACTGTCCGGTAAAACAATTTTCTCAACCGGGTACATATCCACAAATTTCTTTGGAGCCTGTCTGGGGTCATGAGGAGCGTTGAAAGCCAGGTACATAAAAAAAGGCGATTCCCGCCGACTGGCTTCCTGAATATAACCTACGGCATCATCAGCGAGTACCTCACTCCAGTGTTTTCCGCCTTTCCAAAAGCCTCCGTTTTCCTCATCCCAGGGTTGCCAGGCAGTATCATTTACGGCTAATGGCCGGTTGTAACCTTTGGGTGTCTGGTTGGGCATGCCGGGCCGTTCATGAATCACATGATCAAATAACTTGTTCACATCGGCACGCACGTGCCATTTGCCGGTCATATACGTTTCGTAGCCTGCCTTTTTAAGCTGCTGACTCCAGAAGCCGCCCTTTTCCATCAAAGTCCCCAGTTTTTTTTCCTGCTGCTGCGCCTTCCATACGGGAAACCCGGTGACGAGCATGGTACGGCTGGCCACACATACGGCACCATGCCAGGCACCCATGTTATAGGCATGAGTGAAGGTAGTTCCCGCAGCCGCCAGTGAATCCAAATTAGGGGTAATGATCTGTCCGTTACCCAATGCATGAATGGTGTTGTATCGCTGGTCGTCGGTATAGATAAAAATAATATTGGGCTTTTCTGCCGCCCCCATTTCCGGAGACGGGTGCCTGATACTGCTGATGGTAAGTACCGCAGAGATGCTCAGGGTAATGCCAAACAGTAGTCTTCTTAGGCCGGTTCGGTGATTTTTAATGAGTGTTTTCATATTATTTCCAAGTGAGTCCCATATTCCGGAACATGAAGGCGTAAAGATAGGCGGACGTTTCTAGAGACTTTTTGGCATTACTGGCTCCATGCCCTGAGTTGATGTCCACCCTGAGCAACAGCGGGTTTACCGAACTGCCTCCTGCCTTTGCCTGCAGAGCAGCGGCGTATTTGAACGAATGAGCAGGTACTACGCGGTCGTCATGATCGGCGGTGGTAATGAGCACGGCAGGATATTGCCCTCCCTGACGGATATTGTGCAGCGGCGAATAGGCATAAAGGCTTTTGAATTCGGTAGGATTTTCACTGCTGCCAAATTCCGATGTCCAGCTCCAACCGATCGTAAATTTGTGAAACCGCAACATGTCCATCACGCCAATAGACGGAAAAGCCACTTTGAATAGTTCGGGACGCTGGTTCATGACCGCTCCCAGTAACAAGCCCCCGTTGGAACCGCCCTGAATGGCCAGGCGCTCCGGTGAGGTGTATTTTTCCCTGATGAGGTATTCGGCACAGGCAATGAAATCATCAAACACATTTTGCTTGTTAAGCTTGGTGCCCTGCTGGTGCCACTGCTCTCCATACTCCCCTCCTCCCCGGAGATTGGGCTGAATGTAAACGCCACCCTGATCCAGGAAGGCAATCCGGGTAGGACTGAACGTGGGTGTCCAGCTAACGCCAAACCCTCCGTATGCATATATGAGTGCGGGAGCATTGCCATTTTTTTTAAAACCCTTTTTGTATATAACCGATGCAGGGATTTTGGTACCATCTTTACTTGCGTAGAACAGTTGCTCCACCTCATAGTCATCAGGATTAAACTGCACCTCGGGCTTGCGGAAAACGCTGCTTTTTTGGGAACGGATGTCATACCGAAAAATCGTGGGAGGATAATTCAGGGAGGTATAGTTGTAAAATACAAAGTGATCACCCGTTTCTCCGGCAAAACCCGTGGCGGTACCAAGTATGGGTATTTTCACTTCATTCTCCAGTTCGCCCTTCATATTAAACACAAGGGCTTTGGTACTAACATCCTTAAAGTAAAGTGCAAAAATCTTTCCTCCGGCCGCACCCACTCCCTGCAGCGACTCCGGCTTTTCTGGTAAAAAATCCTGCCAGTTGCCTGTCCTTGCATCGTAGGAAAGTATCTTGCCATTGGTGGCATTTTCATTGGATTCAAATAAAAACCTCTCCCCGGCATTCGTGACATAATTGTATTTAAAACCGGATACCTCTGCCTTCACCGGTAAAAACTTGTTTGTACCGCGGCGCAGCAGCCATAAGCCATTCCCCTCCTTTCCCTTCCCGCGATCTCTCACGCTGAGCAATGCAAAATCTTCGTCTTCGGTGGTGGTAATGTTGTGAAAGCGCTGCGGGTTAGCGGGATCAGAAAAGATGAGTTTGTCGTCCTCCTGCCGGGTGCCTAGCGTGTGATAAAACACCTGGTGGTTTTCATTTTTGGCAGCAAGCAAAGAACCTTCGGGTTTCGGATAACGGCTGTAATAAAACCCATTTCCCTGCCACCCCACCGTGGAGAGTTTAACCCATTCTATTTTATCGTCCAGAAACCGAAGTGTATGCATGTTCATGACCTGGTACTCCCACCAGTCAGATCCACCTTTTGAAAAACCAAATACCGCATGGTCACCCGATTTCGAAAGACTGAAAACTACCAGCTTTGTGGTACCGTCTGCGGAAAGCTGGTTGGGGTCCATGACGGTTTCCACTTTGCCTGTTTCCTCGTTCTGGCGATACAAAACGGGCTGGTTTTGCATGCCATCGTTTTTATAGAAATAAATAAAGGCCCCCTTTTTGCGCGGAGACAGATATTTGGGATAGTTATTTACCCTTTCCAGATCTTTATAAATTTTGTCTTTGAAGGGAATGTTGTCAAGATAATTGTAACTAAGCTCATTCTGGGCTTTGACCCAAGCCGCCGTTTCAGCCGAACGGTCGTCTTCCAGCCAGCGGTAAGGATCCGCCACTTTCACGCCATGATAATCATCAGTGACATCCACCATTTTGGTAACAGGATACTTCGGTATCCCTTGGCCCATGCACCAGCCCCAGGTGATCAAAAAAAGAACAAGTGCCTTTACTATGACTTTCATTTCCATATATTATCTGCTCAAAAATTGTCAGCTAGCCTTTCATTATTTTCCCCACCTTCCGCAGTATCTCGGCGTCTCCTTTATGGATACCTCCACCTGGTAGTGGGCCGGTATTCAGCAGAAGGTTCATATTCCTGGATTTCGCATCTTTCAATAATTCCAAAACCTCATCCACACCCAGATGCTTGCGTTTTCCATCATTTTCCGGCTCGTATGACCAGGCACCGCGCTGCATGGTACTGCATGTCTCGTTGTGTTTGTTTTTATGCGCTTCCCATACGCGGTCGGCCAGTATTGCCGCCTTCTCACCGTACAACGTTTTTACCTTATCCGACAAGGAATGAGCCTTCCTTTCCGGTGCGGCAAAATCCTCGGTACCGGTTGCTCCCTGCTTAAAGGATATCAGAACATGCGGGCTCAATGAGCGGATATGCTGGTAAATTTCTTCCATCGGGAATATATCCGCGTTGGCGTACAAGCCCATCGCCGGGTCAAACCAGATACCCGCCGGATTGTACTGCACGATCAGCTCTTTCAGCTGTGCTTTTACATAGGCAATGTATTTCGGAAAGTCTTTCAGCGATTTGTACTTGTATTCCGGCTGTGGCTTGTCGTACTGCGGCCGGTACATTTCCCAGCCTTCTTTGTTCGAAGCAAAATAAGGATGATGCCAGTCTGCAGCCACGGAATAGTACAGAAACAATCCCAGCCCTTTTTGATCACAGGCAGTTCGCAGCTCGCCCACCAGATCGCGTTTTGCGGCGGAATGGACACTGTTATAGTCTGTTTGCGATGATTTGAACAAACAGAAACCATCGTGATGCTTGGCCGTAATATTGACGTATTTCATGCCGGCATCCTGGGCCAGATCTGTGATATAATCCGCGTTGAAATCCTTTGCGGTAAATTCATTCTTAAGTTTTACATATTCTGCCACAGGGATTTTCTCCATGTACTGCACCCAGGCGCCACGCCCCCAGATACTGTACAACCCATAATGCATAAAGAGCCCATATCCCGCCTGGCCAAACCATGCCAATGCCGCCTTTTTAGGATCCTTTTTGTACAGATCACTATATGCAGACAGGTACCCAGGAACAGCCAACGCAGGCAACTCCGATGCGGTTAAAATGTGCGGAGCAAAAATCGCCGCACCGCTCATAAGGGAAATCTTTTTTATAAATTCTCTGCGTTCAGACATTTTTTAAAAATTGGGAGTGGGGAAATAAGGAAAAGGGGAGAAAGGACGAAAGGGAGAAGGGAGGAAGGAACATAGTGTTGGTACTTCCATGGCTTCATAGGTTGTTATGAACCTTTTGCCACCTGCTCTTTAATGGCCGCCACCACTTTTCTGGCCAGGGCTTCACTCCCCTCCTTTTTGAAATGAACGTTGTTTGGGAGCTGCATAGCCGACATATCGGGTAAAATATAGGAATAAAGGTCGTTTACAGGGATTCTGTTTTTCTTCATTATTTTCAGCGCAACCTTATTGTACTCCAGCACATCGGCCGCATTTCGGTATGGCCCGCTGGGTTTGTCGGGATAAGGTGTGGTGGTGGCCCAGATCAGTTTGGCCCCGGAAGTTTTCAGTTTTTTCACGATCACTTCAAGGTTCTCCTTATATTCCTTTATGTTGGATTGCTGCGGGTCCTCTGCCTTTTCGCTATTGACGCGGGTGACGGGATCCACATGTTTCAGGTCATGCAAACCAAAATTGAAATGGATCACGTCCCAGGGCTCCGTACCGATCCATTTGTCGATCTTCTGAAGGCCAAATTTGGTACCCTGGCAGTTTTCAACCGGATGCTCTACATAGGCTTCGTCTTTCATCATTTCCTTCACATGCGGAGTGTAACCCACCGAGATGGAATCACCGATGATCAGCACCCTTAACAATTTCCCGGACCGCCTCGTGTGCCAATCGGGAAACGACAGTACCAAACCGAAAACTCCAGCCTGTTTGATAAATTCTCTTCTTGATGTTTTCATAGTCATTATGATTGATAATATCAGCCTGCTGTTTTGTGAAACTGTATCTTTTACTCAACGATTAATTTCCCTCGCATCACCAGGTAGTGCCCGGGAAAAGTGCATACGAAAGGGTAAACTCCCGGTTTGTCGGGGGCGTTAAAATAGATTTTCTCAGACGTGTCGGGCTGTAATATGGACGTATGGAAAAGTACCAGATCCGAATCAGGAACATAATGGTAATCCGGGCCTTTAATTCCGAGATCCAGCGAAAGCTTCCCTACCTTTTCTACTGCATCACCCGGTCTGGTGATCACCAGGTTATGCAGCATGTCGTCGTTGTTGTTGAAAATAAGCTCCACTTTGCTTCCCGGTCTGACTTTGAGTTCCGCCACATCAAACTGAAGGCCAGGTTTCGTCCCGATCGTCAGGGTAGCCTCCGGACCGCTTTTCCATGTATCAGGTATTAAGGTTACTCTTTTTGGATCAGCGTTGATGTCGTATGATTTGGCAACCGGACCATTTTTCGCCACATCCGTCGGCTTGTTCCCTCCCGGTATATTATTCAAGGTATAATAGCCTCTGTCATGCAGCAGCAGCAAACCCGCAGCTGATTTCACCCCGGAAGCCTTTATCTCATGAATATATCCCTGGCGCAATCCATGAACAATCAGCCTGGCCGACAGTCCGTCCCTGGATAGTATCACCTGATGCACCATGCACGCCTGCTGATTAATTGCCTTGCTTCCGTAGGTACTCCAGTAGTGATAAGTAAAACCTGTAACCTCATAGGACCTGGGGTCCGAGGCTGCCGCAGGATTAACGGGTTGCGTAAATTCAATCAGGAAACCATCGGGCTGCGCTTTGACGGCCTTCATTTCAAAAGGTATTTTCCCGGTCCACCTCAGACGCTGTAATCCGTAGAGTTCGGGGCCGGTAGAATTCCAGCCACGGCTGGTCATTCCCACAAACATGGCGTGGTCCTTTCCCCATTTCATCCGTAAAACCCCGGAAGAAAAACCTTCCCGAAATGGAAAGCAGGCCCCTTGATAGGCTCCGTTCACTTTTTCCAGAAACACCCGCATGACCTTACTATGTCCCTGATCCCCCACGAACATCTGTCCTTTAAACGGCCCGAAACCTCCTTTGGTGGTATCCGTTAAAATATCAGAAGTTGATACCCCCATAAGTCCATGGGGAAACCATACAGCCGGCAGAGTCAGTCCCGGAACTTTTCCAATTTCCTCATGCATAGGCTGCTCGGTATCGGGTACATCACCAGGTTTCAATGTCATGGGAGAGCCAGGCTCACCCGACCACTTAAGTCCTGCCGGATTTCCTGCAAAAGTACCTTTTTGCAAATGCGTCATCCTGCCTGCACCAACCCAATCGCCCTGGTTTTCTGTGTAAAACATATCTCCCTGAGGAGTCACCGTGAAACCAGCCGGTGATCGCAGACCGGTAGCAATGGGCGTCATCTCTCCCTTTGGGGTAATTTCAAGCAGCCAGCCTCTCCATTTGGCCAGGCTCGCCCCGCGTCCGATCCACGATAAATTCAAGGTAACCAACAGATTGCCGTTGGGGGCAACATGCGGGCCGTAGGAATATTCATGGTAATTCCCCGACAGCGGCCAGGAATAGACCGCTTTAAACTGATCGGCTTCACCATCACCATCGGTATCCAGCACGTTGGTCAGCTCTCCACGCTGTGAAAGAAGGAAACCTTTGTCTGTATACGCCAACCCCAGCGCTTCATGAAGGCCCGAAGCGAATTTCCTGAATACAGGTTTCTCATTCTTTTTGAAATAAGGATTTTCCAATATCCATACTTCCCCTCTCCTGGTACTGATACCGAGCTGGTTCTTTCTGGTAAAGGCCAGTCCGCCTACTTCCAGACTGATGTTTTCAGGAATTTGAATGGTCTCGATCCGATAGTATTTTGATTCCTCGGCGGTATCGGCCGGGAAACGTGAAGGCCGGGACATGCCTTCATTTGCTGCAAAAAACAACATGGCAAGCAAAAGCCATCCTGTCCGAAATCTGATGTTTTTGTTTACCATAGCAATGTATATTGTATTACCTGAGCGCCAGTGCCTTTTACGTGAATTGTGAGTTCCTGATACGCTCCTGAATTTTTTAATACCGGTTTGATACTCTCTTGATCGAATGTCAGATAATAATTTTTATCATGCATGGCGTATGATCCATCCGGGAGCTCTTCAATACGAACACCTGATGCTACCCTGAAAGCGATATCTTTATGGCTGGTCACTGTTATCCGTCGGGTGAGGCTTCTTTCTGTAACCGATGGGATGATTTTATCAGCAACCGCAAGGTCCCGGATAAGGTAACTGAATGTTGGTAATCCTTTATTATCAATATTATATTCTAAAAAACGGAAAGCGCTCTCCTTATCATTCTGATCGTGATTCCCGGCAGCGAAATCCAGCTCATCACCCAGCGTGATCACCGTTCCCAAGGGCGTACCGTTCTGCTGATTTCCCCGGCGGTGCCACATGGAGGTGGTTTCCAAAAAGGCACCATCCCACATTTGGAATAAACTTCCGGACGAAAGATCTATAGTAAAACTGGCGGCACCCTGTGTTCCAACGGATAAACAATGGGTCCGTTTATGGCCTGCTTCCTGGATAAAACTACGCTGTATTACTGATTTTCCACCCATTGGGGCAATCACAATCGGCGTTACCGGCGGCTCAGAGAATACCGACCCTTTTGCATGCAGCGGATGCAACGCCATGCCAGGGCCTTCCACGTACAGCGCCAGCCCTTTGCGCCAGCCGATGAGCTTATTGTGAATCAGGGTAAACGGCGCCGGGCCAGCGGTGGTTGTGTATTTCGCTACCACTTCTTCATCAAAATGATGTACACCATTATTAATGACGATGGTATCTCTGTTGATGATCAGCATGCCGCCGCCTCCGTTTTGAAGCTTGAACAAATAATCCCCTGACTTCGGAAACTGAAATACCCCTTTGTATTCCAGCAGATTGATCTCCTTTTCTACCGCAGAGAGGTAGGAAATTGAGTCTGTGGTGTTTTCGTGAAGCGGCACTTGCGAAGCATAGTTCCGGATAGAATCTCCCGTGCTTTTGAATTCTCTCAGCGACAGATTACTGATTTCCAAACCCTTACCATCATACAATTTATAGGCAATATCCTTAAAGGCAACCCGCCCATGGTTTCCCTGAATCATAATAGGACCGAGCGGTTTTTCGTCTTTAAAACCCGCCGATCGGGTAGGTCCGCTGACCTCGAAATTGTCCTGAACCAGAGAACCGTTTAGATATACTTTCAGAAACCGGGCATTGGCTATTTTTCTCCCCTGGCCGTCAAACCTGGGTGCCTGGAAAATAATTCTCAGGTGCTGCCACAGGCCGGGAGCCTTACTGGCATTGACCATAGGGGCCGAACCTTCATAACCTACATTCCTTACTGTATCTGTTCGCTGATAAATTCCTCCGATATCTCCATATTTAGGTTTTTCTTTTTTACCCCAGCTATCCTGTAACTGAAGCTCGTACCGGCCTTGAAAATAAATACCGGAATTGGATTCCTTCGCCATCATGACATCCAGTTCCAGTTCAATATCTCCATGCTCCATGGTGGTGAACAAATGGCCCCGGTTTTGAGTGTCCGAAATATTGGCAAGTACTCCTTTTCCAGGCATAGCCGCAAGCATCTGCGCTACGTGGCGGTCGGCATAGGCATTACCAACAATCTGCCAGTTGGCCGTCGTTGGTTTGAAAGCCGACAAATCGTTTAAAGGAAGGGACCGCAAAGGGAGCCTGTCCGCAGGCCCGGCAATACTGTTCATGGCTCCGCAAAGGAGCAGGATGATCGTTAAAATTTGAAATTTCATAAAACCCTGGTACGGTAATCTATTTGAAAAGAACCCCTTCGGTAATCCCTTTCCAGGTATCCGTACGGAAAGGAATAGCCGGGATACCTTCCTTATTGTAAAGGTTTGCTTCTATGTTATCGTCACTCCATCCATAACGTGCAGCAACCGGCTTACTCACCTCGTCACTCCAAATTATCAGCTTATCCCCGTCAATATGAGCCTGTGCCCAGTAAAATTTCCTGTCATCACCAGCTATTTCGAAACCTTTTACATAACCATATTTGTCAGACGACTTCAGTCCGCTTCCGGTACGTTTAAAGCTGAGGGTAATCTTGTTCCCGTTCACCTGCATGGACTCATAGGCCGGGCCACTGTAAACAATATCCTTTCCATAAACCTGCTTCAACGCACTGAATGCCAGCCGGTGTCCTACGTCCTGTTTATTTTTAGGATGGATATCGGCCGTTTCTCCTATATCATAGATTACCGCCATGCCAGTATTGGGTACCGTGTTGAGTGTCATGGTCTGTGCCTCCCGTAACTCCGCCCAGGTACTTCCCTTTTCGCTCGTGCCGTTGTTGGCACTCCAGCTGGCGAGCTGGACAAACAGAAACGGAAAGTCCTCCCCCCACCGCTTACGCCAGTCGCTGATCATTAAAGGGAATGATTTACGGTACTGATACGCCCTTGGGGCATTGGTTTCGCCCTGGTACCAGATGGTTCCCCGCATCGCATAGGGGATCAGCGGTGCGATCATCGCGTTATATAATATGGTACTGGTAACATTGGCTCCGGAAAGCTGCTTATTATCCAGTGACGACTCCACCCGGTATTTCCAGCTGCCTGCCAGCGGCAGTTCATAATCATCCCGCGTCAGTTTCATCTGCTCAGGCTTACCTGTAAATCCGCCGATTGCGCCGAGGTCTTCAATGCGCACCGTAATTACATTTTTACCCGCTTTTAGTAAATCCGCCGGTATGATGTAATTTCTGCCCTGGGGTACTTTTTTAAGCGATTCCCCTATTTTCACACCATTCACATAGGTTACATCTATGTCGTCAACAGGTCCGAGCATGAGTATCATGCTTTGGTCGGCCCACTTTGCAGGCAGGTCAATTTCCTTTCTGAACCATACGGCACCGTCCAGCCCGGGAAGAAATTTAAGGTCAAAATATCCAGGCATCTCCATGGTTTTCCAGGAAGCATCGTCCAGTGAAAATGAAGGCCAGGTTTTGAGGGTTTCAGCATCCGGGAAGCTCCCTTGTTCACTTATGATCCTGTCGTCAAGTTGTTTTTTCCGCATCGCGTTGAAAGCTTCCAGTGAGGTAGGCATCGAAGCCACATGCTCTTTGAAATCATCAAGACTTTTCATTGCGTCCAGACTGATCCAGGATTCCACCTGCGTTCCGCCCCAGGATGAATTAACCAGTCCGACTGGTACATTCAGTTTTTCATGCAGATCCCGCGCAAAAAAATACGCTACGGCAGAAAAATCGCCCACGGTTTCGGGCGTTGTCAACTGCCATTCGCCTCCGGAGATATCATCCTTGGGAACCAGGCTGCGGTCGTGGGGTACTTTAAAATGCCGGATTTGCGGAAAATTGGCTTTACTTTTCTCTTCGGTGGCATTCCTTGACCGATTCACCAACATTTCCATATTAGACTGCCCCGAGCAAATCCATACTTCCCCAAAAAGCACGTCATCCATGACAACCTTATTCTTCTTTCCCGAAACGGTAATTTGATAAGGCCCGCCCGCATCAACGGGATCTACCCTGAGTAACCACTTTCCATCCTTGCCTGCTTTGATGGTTTTGGTTTGGATTGCCTTACCGCCGCTGTTGAGTACCAGCATCACTTTTTCGCCAGCATCGGACCACCCCCATACGGGAGCTGGTTTTTTCTGCTGAATGATCATGTGTGAGCCGAATATTTTTGGCAGCCTGACGTCAGCACGTGCAACACTCACGATGCAGATCAATGCGGCAATTAAGCATTTAGGGATACGAATGGTCGTCATATTAAGAAATTGTGGTTGTCCGTAACTATTTATAAGAAGGCCGGTTCTTTAAGGAATATAATCACCTCCCGCAGCGCTTTTCGCACAGGAAAGAACCCATTGGTCCAGTGCAGCTTTCATGGAATCCAGTATGCCGGGTTGTTTCGCAGCGATGTCCGTTGTTTCTGAGGGATCGTTCAGGAGATCGTACATTTCGTAATGTGCCCCGTCGTCCGGCGAAAATATTTTGAACTGGTGGTCTGTTAAAGCTCTTTGTTTGTATGATCTGAACGGAATAGGACGTGGTCTGACGGCCAGGGATCCATCCAGAACCGGTGATACGTCCAGACCGTCCAATGGATGGCTCGTCCCTTTGTTTTTATATCCGATCAGCGACAGGATGGTAGGATAATAATCACTACTGGTTACAGCTGCGGTGATTTTTTTGTGTTCCCTGAATTTCCCTGGCCATTCCAGCAGAGCCGGAACCCGGATACCTCCTTCATACAAACTCCCTTTTCTACCCCTGAACGGCCCGGCAGTACCCTGCTGGCGTTTACCAGGATGCTGATCAATTCCGCCGCCTTCCCCCGCAGGACCGTTGTCCGAAGCAAAAAGAATGATGGTATCGTCTGCTATGCCCAGTTCCCTGATCCGCCTCCGAAGTCGCCCGATCTGCTCGTCCATGGCGGTGATACATCCGTAATAGTGCTGATGATTTTCATCCATACCGGGGTACATGTCCAGGTACTTTTGCCCGGCCACCACTGGTGAATGTGGGGTATGAAACCAGATGACCGACAGAAAAGGCTTTTTCTTTTTCACTGATTCTTCGATGAAAGGCAAGGCTCTGTCCATAATCACGCGCGAATCATCTCCGTCCAGGTTATCGGTTGCATATTTTTCAGGGCCCGTCCAGTAATATGTTTTCACCATCTGGGTCTTCATAGGATCCCAGGTCGGAACTGCCTGCTCTGTTGAGAAGCAGGTTTCAAAGCCATTTTCCCAGGGCGGCGAATATTCGTCATTGTTTTTTCCACCCCGGTGTCCATCGCGGATGGTCTTAGTCAGCGTACCCAAGTGCCATTTGCCAAAATGACCGGTTGCATAGCCTAGTGTCTTTAATGTTTCTGCCAGCGTAACTTCTTCTGCTTTCATGTGCCCCACATTTGCAAAAAGAATCCCGTACCGTTCAGGGTTTCTTCCCGTCAGGCAGCTTCCCCGGGTTGGTGAACACACCGGGGCTCCGGAATAGAAGCGGGTAAACTGCAGGCTTTGAGCAGCCATTTTATCCAGTTCCGGCGTTTTGATGAGCGCACTGCCGTTGAAACCGACGTCTCCCCAACCCAGGTCATCGGCCATTACCATAATGATGTTAGGCTTTTTTTTGCTCTGAGCCAGGCTATTTCCCGAAATGATCCAGGAAATAGCGGCAAGTAAAATAGGGAGAGTTCTGAATTTCATGATAGACGGTAAAGCCAGCAGATTTGTATCTGATCCCGGGAAATAACAAATTATCGCTCATCACTCCCCGGGATGCTGTGTATTCGGTTAATAATTAGGATTTTGTACTAAACTTTTATTGATATCCATTTCGCTCTGGGGGAACGGAAACAGATAATGTTTGGCAGGGTCAAATTTACGCAAGACTCCTCCTGGATCGACTATCTTCGGAATAACGTTTTCTGCTGTTCTCCACCGTTTGATATCCTGATACCGGAGACCTTCAGCAGCAAATTCGACACGGCGTTCATGACGGATACGCTCTCTCATCCCAGCCTGGGACAGGCCTGCCGGCAACGCAGGCATTTTCACGCCCACCCTTGCACGCACCTCATTAACGGCGTCATACACACTCTGGTCTGGTCCGGTTGCTTCGTTTTTGGATTCAGCATAAGTGAGCAGCACATCCGCATAGCGCAGAATCACGTAGTCCTGCTCACTGCGCGTTGAGTATGAAAACGGCAGATTTTCCGGTTCTACATATTTACGTACCAGGTAATTGGTGTAAATCCCCGCTGTCACATTGGTAAACTTCACACCTGTGGAGCTCACGAGCGGTTCCTTAATGTCGCGGATTGCAAAATTCAGGCGCGGATCACGGTTCTTTTTATAATCCAGCGGGTCATAAAGCAGTGATTGTGAAATAGGCAGTCCATCGATACATTCAAATTCGTCGACCAGGTTCTTGCTGCCATTCAATGCCGCAGCGTTACCATACTTCATGTCCGGACTTTCCGCAGAGAAACGGTCGGGGTTCAGATACCGGGCCGAAAACATAATTTCGGTATTGTTTGTCTGCCCTTTTGCTAAAAACATATTCTGGAAGTCGGTCGTTAGCTTGAACAATTTAGCCTGAATCACCTGGTTGGCTGCTTCGGCAGCTTCGGCCCACTTTCCGTTGTGCATCAACACCTTGGCTTTGAGTCCCAGCGCACTGCCTTTAACAACGTGCCCTGTGGTATAAAGTGCGGAAGGAAGGCTGGCAATCGCTTCATCCAGATCCCTAAGTACCTGGGTAATCACCTCTTCCTTAGTGCTTTTAGCAACACCCGTCTCTTCAAGCGTAAGGGGCTTGAGATACAGGGGCACGCCTCCATAAAACTCGGTGAGTGTCCAGTAATAAAAAGCTCTCAGAAAAAGAGCTTCTCCCTTGTATCGTTTTTTCTTTGCTTCGTCCATCGTAACCCTGTCCACATTGGCCAGAAAAACATTACAAGCTGTAATACCTTTGTAGGAATCGGTATAGATCTGAGCCACAATCCCTGCAGATGTAGGTTCAATAATACCTTTTGCGAGTACATCGACTTTCCCATAGGTTCCAAATAGAAAGAAATCGTCGGACATTGCATCCAGATCCATCTTATGGTGGTCGAAAGTCAGGCCTAGCAAGGTGCTGTACACCCCTGCAATGGCCATATCCGCATCTTTCTCCGTTTTCCAGAAAGTCTGACTTGAAAGCTGGTCCACCGGATTTTTATCTAAAAAATCAGAACAGCCTGAAAACAAAATGCCTGAAATGCCGGCAATGGTAATGATGATATATTTTTTCATGATCATGTTAAGGGCTTAAAATTTCACTTTTACACCTGCTGTCAAAATCTTGACCTGCGGATAGGTAGCGAAGCGCTGACGCCCCGTACCCACACGCTCAGGATCTGCCCCGGGATACTGGGTAAAGGTCAGCAGATTGTCTCCTGATACATAAATACGAAACTCCTTGAACCTGATTTTTTCGCTGACCGCCTTGGGCAACGTATAACCTACCACAAGGTTTTTCAGGCGCAGGTAGGAAGCATCTTTCAGGAAGTAGCTGGACTGCACACTGTTCATCGGACCATAGCCGTTCAGGTACATGGCCGGATGCGTAGTAGAGCGGTTTTCAGGAGTCCAGGCATTTTCCGCAAACTCGATCGTGGGTGCACTCCCTTGTGTGAAAGGATCAATACCCCAGCGGTCTACGTAAGTTTTGATACCTTCAACCCCCTGAAAAAATGCCGAGAGATCGAGATTTTTCCAGAAAACGTTAAAACCACCTCCATAGTAGAATTTAGGATAAGCCCCCTTCATCACGACACGGTCAGCACCATCAATTTTATTATCACCATTCTGATCTTTGAACCGGAGGTCACCTGGCTTGGGATTAAACTGGTGCACGGGAGCGTTGTTAATTTCTTCCTGGCTCTGGAAAATACCGTCCCATTCAATCATGTAAAACGACATCCAGGGTAAGCCTTCCTGAATCGTGTTAAAGTTGTCGTACGAGGGTATCCTCACACGCTGAACTTTGTTTGTATTCGTTGAAAAATTCAGGTTCACCTCGTACCGTAGCTGACCCACTTTATTGGCGTGGCCCAGGAGCATTTCAAATCCAGTGTTTTTCATTTTGGCGTAATTAACCGTTGGACCCGTGAGCCCGACAGCCGCTTCAACCGGAATTACATACAGGATATCATCGGTTTGCTTGTTATACCAGTCAAAAGAACCGGATATAAGCCCCCTTCTGAAGCTGAAATCCAACCCGAAGTCCGTGATGGTAGTGGTTTCCCATCTCAGATTTTTATCCGTAAGCCGGGTTTGGATCACCCCCTGCTGAAGGGTTTCAAACGGGTAGGTTGTGACAGACAGAATATCCTGGTAAGGATAGTTCCCGATGTTCTGATTACCCAAACGTCCCCAGGAACCACGCAGTTTAAGGTTGTCGATCCAGGTCTGGTTTTTCAGGAATGACTCATTGTTGATCCTCCATCCAGCCGAAAGCGACGGGAACAAACCCCAGCGGTTGTTGGACTGTATCCTTGAAGTACCGTCGTACCTGAAGTTTGCTTCCAATAAATACTTTTCCTTAAAGTCATAGGTTACCCTTCCGAAAAGCGACTGGATCGCCCATTCGTACGAGGTTCCGGTAGCAAGTGCTCCATCAACACCGGCATTAAGTTCCAGAAGATCATCGGACGGGTATTTCTGACGATTTCCCTGTAAAAATCTGTTTACAAAAGATTCCTGATTGTAGCCCAGCAAACCGGTGATATAATGGTCCTTCCCGATGGTTTTTTTATAATTCAATGTAGAATACAGCGTCGTCAGCAACGACATATCAAATTTGTCGGTCACGCCCAGGCGGGTCGGGTTACCATTGTTCTGATATTGTCCGTTAGAAAAGAAATAGGCGTCAACAGGATTTTCATGAACTTTTGAAAAATCATTGGAATAGTTGACCGCACCCTTTACCCCCCAGGTCAGATCTTTGGTGATATTGATATCTACATAGGTTTGTGCCGTGATATTGTATTTCTGGTATTTCACGTTACCACTATTGATGACCGCGAGCGGATTTCTGTTGGAAGGAACACCCTGGCGATAGTTACCGGAGTAGTGACCGGAACCATCCTGTACGAAAGGTCCGTTGGTAGGGTTGGCCGAGTAGATCAGCAGCATGTAGTCCGAATCGGTATAAGGAGGCTCTGTCACATCCTTACGTACCAGACCGATGTTAGCACCCACCTTGATGATCTTGTTGAGCTTACTGTCAACGTTCAGGTTGAAGTTGTACCGTTTGTAATCATGCCCACCTGCAATACCGTTCTGAGTAAGATAACCGCCCGCAAAGTTAAACGTGGTTTTTTCGGAACCGCCATTGATGGAAAGGTAATGCTGCTGGGCTTTTGCGTTGCCGATCATGAAGTCGATCCAGTCAAAATTGGGATACTTGTTACGGTCCGTGGCGTTCCGGTACATATCAATCTCCTGCTGGGTATACAATGCTGCCTGACTGGACCTCGCTCTGGCCTGATTGAAATACGTCATATAATCTGCTGAGTTCGTCACCAGTTTAGGCATCCGTGTAGGCTGATGTAACTGAAAATCACCGCGATAATCAATATTAAAGGTACCCGCTTTTCCTCTTTTCGTCGTCACAAGGATCACCCCATTGGCACCCCTTGCCCCGTATATGGAAGCAGAAGCTGCATCTTTCAATACCGAAATAGATTCGATATTGTCCGAATTGAGATTACTCAGCGTTCCAACGACACCGTCCACCAATACCAGCGGACCGGCACCGGCGTCACTGAATGTACCCAGGCCACGTATCACCATGATGGCGCCGTCGTCTCCTGGCTGGCCTGAGTTCTGCGTTACCTGCAAACCTGCAACTTTCCCTTGCAGTAAGTTCTCAACGTTAGGTGTAGACCGTTTCACGAGTTCATCAGACGACACCATCGCTACTGAACCGGTAAGATTCACCTTTTTCTGCTCGCCATAACCGATCACCACGAGTTCTTCGAGAGATTTTACATCGGGGCGAAGCGCTATGGTCAGCAAAGTTTTATTGCCAACGGCTACCTCAGTTGTGATATAACCTATAGAGCTCACCACAAGAATTGCCTTTTCGTCAGGTATCTGCATCTGAAACTTTCCGTTGGCATCACTTACCGTCCCCTGAGAGGTACCTTTGATTACTATGTTTGCCCCCGGCAAAGCCTGCCCGGATTCGTCGGTAACGGTACCCTGTACGTCGGTCGCTACGGAGGTCATGGATTTTTCAATCAGAGATACTTCCATAAATTTTTTCTTGCGGACATAAATCTGAGACTGCACGCGGAGAAACTGCAGATTTGCATCTTTGGACAAGGTCCTTAAAAGTGAAGCAAAGGAGATACTCCTCGATTCAAAATTGATGACTTTGTCTTTATCTACCGTTTCCCCGTTGTAAGCAAATGTAAATTGCGTCTGATTGCTGATCGTACTCAGCGCATCTTCCAGCCTTACATTTTTAAGGGAAACATTGAGATATATTTCCTCCAGGCTTTTGCTTTGAGCCAATCCGTCTTTGGCAAACAGAAATGAGGTCAGAAAACATTGCATGAGTATCCCGCATAAGCCGTACTTAGATATCATGATAATTTGTCGTAGTAAGTTTAATTTCATACTTTCGAGGGTTAAATGTTCACAAATCGTTTAACAAAAATGCCCTGTTCAAAGCTTCGCCAAAAGGATATGAAACAGGCGTTCGGGCCGGATGTCTCCGACATCTGGTTCTTTTTTTAACTGGAGTTATTTTTCATGTTTTTGGGTTACGTAAACTTTATCCTTCACCAGATTATACTGAAACCTGGAGGTATAGTTAAGTGCGTCCAGGATTTTTTTGATGGGTGCATTTTCAAATTTGGCACTGAATTCCTCTTTCACCTTCAATCCTTTTTCCACCACAAAGGTGACTGCATATTCGCGCTCCAGTACTTTTTTAATCTCAGGAAAACCTGCATTTTTCAGTATAATCACATTGTCTTTCCAACCCAGCTCCAGCTGCCGATCAAATCCTTCCATCGTCAGCCCGCCGGTTTCCTTTGCAAAGACAGACATTTCATCAGGCACAACCAGCATTTCGTTTTCTCCTCCACTTTTTGACTCCCCCATTACCCTCACCTTACCTGTCAGCACGGCTACTTTTATGATGGGATTCTCCTCATACGCACTGATATTAAAAGAGGTACCCACAACGGTGGTTGTTAACCCGCCGGTGCGGATCCGAAAGGGCCGTGAAGTATCATGTGTTACGTCAAAAAACGCCTCTCCTTCCAGGGTAAGATCCCGGTTCTTCCGGCCGAAGTCGCTCTGGTACACGATACGGCTTCCAGCATTGAGCTTAATTTTACTTCCGTCGGGAAGTGTCAGGGTTGTTTTTTCACCTCTTGCCGTCCGATGCTCCACCCTCACCGGGCTGCTAACAGCAACTGACTCCGACTGCGAATCCTTCTGATTGAGATAATTCCGCGACAGTAATGTCAGCAACAGGACGATCACAGCCGCCGCGGCATACCGTGTTACAGCCGGTAAAGGAAGCTGCCGGTACCATGGAGCCCGGGAGCTCGCACTACGCTCTCCCGATCTTATGTTTTCCCATACGGCCATCATCTCCGACTCGGCCGGTTGGTAATAATTTTTATATCTGACAGAAAGAATAATTTCCCGCGCTCTGGCAACAGTAAGTGCTTTCTCAGGATGTTCGGACAACCATTTTTCCCAAAACAGGATCTGAGCATCCGTTGGGTTTTTTACCCATTGAATGAAATCATCGTCTTTGAGAAAATCCTCTGGCTGGTAATTTTCGTAATGCATGCCTTACTAAAAATGAATCTTCGGTGGTTCATTTTCATAGAGACCGGATGCTTTCGGACATATACAGTCCAGAAGATTTTTTTTAAATATTTACAGATTTATTTTTAAAATTCTAAAACAACTTTCTTTCACAAAGAGAAAGTCAGAGCGGGATACATCGCTTTTCGGGGCTTGACTTATCTGTTAGCGGAGAAAGCAAGCAGGATGAGGTTCAGCATAATTACCGACTCTCCCAGTTCCTTGCGCAGTTTAAGAATGGTACGGCTCATCAGGATACGGGTGTAATCAATCTTGGCAAAACCCATTAAGGAGGTAATCTGCTGGTAGGAAAAACCTTCGTAAAAATAGTAGATGACAATTTCCTTTTGCCGCTTGGTGAGGGTAGCAAAGGCTTTGTCCATTTTTTGTTTCAGCTCCTCGTCTATAACCGAGGCACCGGGGTAATCATCGGTGAGCATTACCTCAAATCCCATGTTACCTTCATCATCCAGCTCCTCCCAACTGAAATTATTCCTGTTCAGGTAGCGGATAATGCGGTTACGGTATGATTTATACAGATAAAATTTGATGGAGGATACATCTCCCAAACGATCCTTTTTCTCCTGCAGGTAAATAAAAAGATCCTGAATGATATCCTTTACCAGATCCTTGTCGCGGGTAAACTGATTGCCATAATTATACAATACCGGGAAGTACTTCACATATATATATTCAAATGCCTCTTCATTTCCAGCTTTGAACCCTGCCCACAGCTCTTGATCCGAGGCATGCTCTAATGGAGCTACCCCATATTTAGCAGCACTGGCTTTGGCAGTATCAGCTAAAAGTATATTGTCGGACCGGACTTCCATTGCGTTAAAATATAAACAAAGGCAAAAAAGGAAAGGGTATTACAATTTAAAGAAAAAATTTAATCAGACTACTATCTCTCATTGTATATTCAAATATATATATTCTATTTAATCTATAAAAATAGTATAGATTATTTTTTAAAACTATGGCAGCTCTCTCATCAAAAATGGCGCAGACATAGCTGTGTTTTCCAAGGTGTTTCAGGTAACCTGCTGAAATTTATAGTCAGTACGTGAGGTCCGGGATTCCGGGCTATCGAAAGGAGGAGAATATAAATTGGTGCCTTGGAGTCTTCCAGACTTGGAAAGTCTATATTTTCAACGAACGTATATACAATAACGTTTTAAATTTATCAAAGTAAAGGATGCTGAAAAGCTACGTGATCCATCGACCGTTTTACGAACCGGAGAGCCCAGACTTTCCAAGTCTTGAAGAATTGGAAAGTCTATACCTGCCGCCACCGGGTTACTCTCATTCCCGTATTAAAAAAATTAGTAGTTCCCTGCAACATTTCCGCCCGGATCACTCTCTTTGCGTTAACTGATGGCCAGCAGGTAATGGATCACTCCTTATACACCGGGAATTAAATTCTCAGGGAGGATTTGTTATACATCATTCTTTACACCCCCAATCACTAAAAAGCCATGAAAAAATTCAAAATGATCTGCGTTCAATTATGCGTGCTTTCCTTATTTTGCAGTACCAATGCCGTTGTTTTGGGCCAATCCTACTATTCAGGAGAAGAATCTGAAAAAGGATACTGGAAAGTATATACTGATTATAAAAGCAGAAACACAATTGTTCAGTTTTTTGACGCCAACAGCCAGCTCCTGTACAGCGAAACGCTACCTGAAAAATATATTAAACTTACAAAAAGAAACATCCGGCGTTTCGACAGCCTGCTGAGCCGGTTAATGGAAAGGGACCTCCTCAGCACCACGATCAAATCCTACCAACTGTTGGCAGATAGCAGGACTTCGTTCCCCCGAACGACAGAAACCGAAACAAACACAACTCCGGAGCAACAGGCTTACATCCAAACCAGTAATTCCAATGTATATGTATTACGAAGCGGAAATTTAAGGATCATTTTAAAAAATGATCAGCACAGGTATCTCAACGTCTCCATACTGGACGAGCAATTTCAAACCCTTTACCAGGAACATGTGAATGACGGAGGATATGGACGTTGGTTCGATATGTCGCGACTCCCGGCGGGGAACTACCGTATCCGTATCACAGGACTTGGAAAAATCCTAAATTATAAACTTAAAATAGACAAGTTTAAAGGTTATGCACTGGCTGATCTAAAATGATCACAATCACCAATTTGTGCTGTAAGGATCATTTCCTGTAACGGCTCATTCAAACCAAAGTGCGTATAAATCGGCATCTTTCATACGGATTTTCAGCCGGATCTTTTTCCCTGCCAATTGCCTAACATCGCTTTTGCTATTCCAGAAAACGGTCCGGCTGATTTCGTTGCCGATGATGATACCCGCCTCATTAAATGTAAAACCGGGAACAGGTTTCCCATTTTCATCCTGGATTTCAACCTGTATTTCGCCGGGAGCCGAGGTGGCGTAGTTCAATAACAACTGGCTGCCTTCAAAAGTGAAAAATCTGGTAGTGAGGATACCCGGCTGATATGAGGCTGCCACTGAGGCAAATCCATCCAGCCGCAACGAGTACCGGTGCACATGGGCAGTAGGCTGCGCGTAATCCTGGTTCACATAAACGGACATTTCATCCGCTCCGGTTTGCACGACATTCAAAGCGGGATAATTGGACCGTGACACCCAGTTTTTCAATCCGATCCCCGGGCGGATAAACGACTCCATAAAGGTACGGTCATAGTTATTTCCACCCCGCGTAGACATGAGAATGGCATCTGAACAATCTTTATAGTAGGACGGATTAACATTTAAAATCCTGGCCTGCTCGTCTGAAACTACTTTCCTGCCGGGCATAAACCGGGCACCGATCGCGATGGCAATATGCGGAGCACGAAAGTACGGGCTCGTCTGATGGGTGTAGATATCTTCATAAGGCGTATCCCCGAACGTCATGGCAACCGGTTCCTGCCAATGAATAAAGTCACTTGAAACAGTTTTTGAAACAGACCGTTTTCCCTTGAATCCTCCTTCGGTCCATGTTCTGAAATAAAGTACATACCGTTTTTCTTCCTCCGACCAGAAAGCCACGTTTTGTGAGTCGAAGACCCCTTTTGTAAACACAGGGCCCTGTTGCGCCCTGGTCCAATGGAGGCCGTCCGGTGAGAAATAAGCATAGAGCCCCGTTTTCACCCCTCCCCCAATTGCCTTGTAGCGACGGGCTGCCGGTGCCTGAGGATTACTGTCAAGAAAAGGACTGAAATTGTGATTTACCGCAGGGTCACCAGCCAACACTACATTGTTTTTCGAATTCCCTCCCACCTGATACAATCCAAGTTCGGGTTTGGTCCAGTTTATTCCGTCACTCGAATTTGCCACACAGGTTACCTGTATCTCCGAGTCATCGGCAGCCGTCGCAGGCATACCCCGGTAGTAAATCCTGTATCCGGTCTTGTCTTTAATCACCGTCCCGTAAGCACTGAAAGGCCCCTCCCAGGGTTTGTCAAAATACAACACAGGGCCTTCATCCCTGGGTGTATGCATCACCAGACTGAGCCCCTCCATCTTATCAATCAGATATTTATCAACAAATATTTCTCTCCTTTTGCCAAGTGTAACCACAGGCTCGTTCTGAGCAACCACCACCTCGGACAGATGGACATGCACAATTAAACATAAGATTACGATCCGGGAATAAATATTCATCCTTGCCAGTATATTACAGTTATCAGGAAATACAAATTTAGGCCATTTAGAAACTCATAGCTTGCTATTTTCTTATGCTTTTGTGATACTATCCTTCACTATGGACACAGATTGCGGGAAGAAAATGCTCCGGCCACCAAATCAGCCTTACGTGTGAAGACGGATATCAACCTATCAAAACCAACATTCAATAATGGATATATTCCAATTAATTGGAATATATCCATTATATTTGTCCCGAAAATAATCTGCTATGGAAAACATCTTATACAAAGTTGTAGCGCCGGAAATGGTATGGATATATTATTATGATGAACTCAAAAACAAGCATTTCCGCGAACTGCTTGGCGCAGAGGCTCGTCGGTTTATAGACGACATACCAAACTTTTCAAAAGAACCGGGACAAATGTTTAAAAATGCGGACGATGAATGAGCTGCTACTGGAAAAACTATTTAACTCCGTAAAGCAATACTGGCCGTATTCCCTGCTCATGGACAGACCCCTGCCCTACTGGCCGGACGAAATCCGGGTATACTGGTTCACGACCAGAGCACAGTCCAGTTACCTAATACGGATTTTGTACGAACCCGATGATAGCAGTTTTGTCATGGCCAGCTACCATTGCCCCGATCCGGATGTTTTGCAGCAATTCCGACAGGAATACCTCAGGTCCGGGGTAGACTTTCTGATGCTGCCGTACGCCGTGCAAGGTATGAAAGTGATTATTAACGGGGACGGAACATTTCTTACAAATTCCGTTAAAACAAATACCGCCGGTATGCTCCGGCCGGGCAGGTGAATCAGGCTTGCTTCGGATAATTGTTGGGTAGTACTCATTTGTAAAACAGGGCTCTACCCTTCGGAGTTATTTATGAATCAGTTAGAGAACAACTAAGTCATTAGGTTTTAAACTATTTAATTAGTTAATTTGTCAGTAGAATTTTATCCTGACACAAATAGGCAGCGGTATGAAACAATTGTTATTTGTCGGATTGGTACTTTCGGCCTTTAAAGTATTTGCACAGCCAGGTTCGGTACGTTATCCGCTTAGGGTCATTACGGACAGCACTGCGTATCCGTTTTCCTACATTTCACCAGCAAAGGAGCTGTTTCAGGTAAAGATTCCAAAAATTGACCTACAGTATTACAGCTTGTCAAGAAGTATCAAACTGGAATCTCTTGGCAGCGTCCTGACCGTATTAATCGGAAAAGACAAGTCAAACCAGAACCTTGTCATTTTTGACTCAAACTTCGATAATGATCTCTCGGACGAGCAGGTTCACTATTTCCCGGATTCTGTAACAAGCCCTACAAAAGGAAATTTCCTGCATTTCGGGACCGATATACCTCTTCCTGGCCAAACGCTTTCACTTGAATTTGACTATTCCATTATCAAACCCAAGGCACTGAACATCAGTTTTGGTGATTCCCTGGAGGATAAGATTCATTTCATGGTTCGCCCCTTTCAATACCGGTATGCCACCATAAGAATAGACACCTCGGAATACAAGCTGGTTTTGTTTTCAAAAAACTTTTTTGATTTTTCCAAAACGTCTACCTCCCTGTCAGTGCTGCCTGGCCAGTCCGATGTACACAAATTAAAATCAGCTGACAAATCGGTTAATAAATATACTTTGGGAGATATTGTGCTGATGGCAGAAAATAAGTTTCTATTTGAGAAAATAACCGGTGCAGGCGATTCAATCGTCCTTTCTCCATTGGCACATTCGGCAGAAACGTATGGCTCTAAAACTGGTTTTTTGTCTCCTGATTACCTTGGAAGGGATATCCTTTCCAATGACTCCCTGCTGATTCACCAAATGAAAGGCAAATACGTCTTGCTTGACTTTTGGGGAACCTGGTGTGCGCCCTGTATCAAGATTCTGGACGATATCAAAAAACTCCATGCCTCACTGGACCCTCAGAAGGTCAAAATGATTGGCGTTTGTTATGATACAGACGTCAAAAAAGTAAAACACTTTATGAAAAACAGAGCAATGGGCTGGACGCAGATCTTTGACCCGCAGACCAGTTCAACCTTAGGAAAAATGTTTGAGATAACAGCTTACCCTTCTTTTGTGCTAATTGACCCTAACGGAAAAATTATATACAGAGACGAAGGGATAGATGGTTTCAACCGCACGGCTGCTAAACTAGATGAATTGTTATAAAACACTTAGGGGTAGTTGTTGCTGTGGTCCCGGCCGGTATCTATAATAGGAATAATTCTAAATTTTACTTCTAAAGCAGAAAAACTTCATTTCCTTCTTCAAATCTTTTTGAAGGTGTGTAATTTTGAGATAGGTTCAACATTGGCACCAGTGATACCACCAAAAAGACGAAGAAAAAACATTATCCTTACCGAAGCACAAAGCAAGCGGCTCCATGAACTGAGCGAGTTTGACGGGCTTGATCCGGTTGAGCACACCATGAGGGCCATTGATGAATACCTGGGCAAGCAAAACCTGAACTTTACTCCGCCACGGCAAAATGAGATCACCGCTGAACTGAAAGAAAATACGCCGGAACCCAACATTCCGGGAGCATACTGGTTATCAGGTACCGTGGACAGCTATGAGTTTTCTGCTTTAATATTAAAATCGCCTTCCAAATCAGGGATTGACAAAGGAAAAATATCCAAATTATCTATCTGGGACCCGGTTGTGCTGGAAAATACCAAAAGTTTTATTGGCTCCTGTGTAGTAAATTATGATCGCGGATGGGATATAAGGCCCAGCAAAATAGCGGAGCCTTACTACCTTAAAGTGAAATCCTTACTGGATCACTCGGTCGGACATGGACTTGGCAAGCAGGCTTCGGGTAAAACCGCTTTCTGACAACTGAAATATCTTCGTGCTTAAAACAAGGCCCCGAAATAAGGTTTCAGCTTTTCGGGGATCTCCTCTTCCCCCAGCATATCCTTAAGATCAATTTCAATATTCCTGACAATGGTACCAACCGGGGTATCGTTCAGCAAGCCTTCGAAGGGGTTTTCGCTGATATCCCCAACATATTCCATGAACATGAAAACCCAGGAAACGATCAGATTAAAAGGAATCAGTAAAAACATATACTTTTCGCCAAGATCAACAAACTGCGGCAACAGACCGAAAGGAAGCAGCGTCATGAACACAAAGATAAACAGGTTGGACGTAGTGGCATACTGACGGGGGAAAGGCGTATTCTTGATCCTTTCACTTTTGCCCTGCTCGTCATACAACTTCGAAATCAAATCCTGAAGGGCCACGTGCTGAAAGGCGTCTATCCGGCCCGATTTTCTGAGCATACTCAAATGCTGCGCCTGCCGGTCCAGTATCTGGACCGGAACATTACTTTTGGTTCTCACTTCAGCCAGCTCATTTTCCGGCAAATGTCTCGCGATTTCAGCATCACAGATTACTTGATCCATGTGGAAAGCCTCCCGTTGCCTGCGGCTCGCCCGGTCCTTATGTTCCCAGTTGGTGCGCTGTGCCATCGCATTTCTTAAAGCATAAAGCCAGGCAATGTGCCTGAAAATAACCACCCTAACCTGCCCGGCGGTTTCCGTACCTGTCCCTCCTGTATCGGATGCAAAAGCCCGTACGGCCGCGCTGAACGACCGGCTATGGTTGGTTATGCTACCCCATATCTTGCGAGCTTCCCAGGAACGGTCGTATGATTGATTATTTTTAAAACCAACAAAAAATGCAGTGGCCGTACCCACCAGGGAAACGGGCAGCCACGGAATGGCAACCCACCTCCATCCCAGGTAGTCGTAAACAAAAATGGCGAGTGACCCTGTCACCAATGAAAACAAAACCATTCGCCAGGAATAATAATAAACAATCAGCGGAGACAGGTAGCGCTTGATGTACATATTTGAAAGGAAACCTTTACGATAGAAGTGAGCAGATAGGACAAATAATTCCCGAATTTAGGAAATGCCTTGCAATGGTGAAAAATTATCATATCCTAAAAGTTTTTCGATTGAAAAAATTGCAATCTTAATTAATTTATACTAGGTTTGCCCCAACCCTTAGTACTAATTCTACCGTTTATCTCACGATTCTTTTATGAATTTTAAACCTCTTAGTTCTTCAGTCAGCGAGACATCTGGAGGCATTTTAACTCCGATTTCTTTCTTCTATTCCTTGTTAATGTAGCAAAATTTGAATTATCGGGAATTATGAGACTTAGAATCTTAATGTATATAGAATTAGTTTGATATTAAAAATATCGCACTCTTCAGTCCTATACGCTAACCCAAATTTGTATGGCCCTCTCCAATATTTCCCGGCTGTTGAGTAAAAGATCTGCCTATAACAACGACGTACTAAACGAAATTCAGAAGCTTTCTAAAGTAAGCTACAATTTATCTTTAATTGAAAATTCCAGCTCTAACCCTTCCGCAGCAAACACACAAACTACTGATATTGAAGGAAGTACATCAGTAATTGGAGAAATCCTGCAACAGATTGAAGCTGAACAGGAGTGCTTGGGAAAACTTCAGGAACGTTTTTCGAAAAGGGATATTACGATCGCAGTTATTGGCCGGGCCAGGCAAGGGAAGAGTACCATTTTACAAAGTCTGTCAGGACTGGATTCCAATCTTATTCCGGGAGGAAGCGGGCTTCATTGTACCGCCAGTCTTAGCAGAATCACCAATTCGGATCAGGATCAGGCCAGCGCTACGATCCACTTTTACAGCAGAGACGATTTCTTTAATACCACCATACTTCCCTATTTCCACAGCCTCAACTTATCTCCCGTACCCAAAACGCTGGCTGAGTTTGAGGTGTCGCCTCTGCCTGTTTTTCATCAGTCGACCAACCCGATTATACACGCCAGGTATCAAAAATTAAAGGAGTATCACGACAATATTTCCAAGTATAATTATTTGTTGACGGGTATTTCCAAGCAGGTAGAACAGGATGAGATTTATGAATATGTCACGCAATATTCGGAAAACCGCATGGCTACCTACAAATACCTGGCCGTTGCGGAAATAGAGATTGCCTGCCGTTTTCCCTATCCCAACCTGGGAAAACTTACCCTGATTGACATGCCTGGTGTAGGTGACGTTGGTATGATAAACGAAGAGAAGAAAATCAGGTCGCTGAGCAACAAAGTTGACTTTTTCCTCTTCGTCAGAAAACCTGATCCGCTGGGAGACGGCTGGTCGGCGATTGATCTGGATCTTTATAAATTGTTTACAGAAGCAAATGCCCAGACGGGCAAGCCCTTGTTACATATCAAGGATAATTCCTTCCTGATATTTAACCACGTCAATATCAGCCCTGAGGTTAATAATCTGGAGAATTGCAAGGATATGCAGGCCGGACTGGCAGGACATGGCATGGAATTCTCGGATGTAAGTATTATTGACTGCAGTAACAAAAAGGATGTAACTGAAAAAGTTCTGGGAAATATTTCCTCTTCATTTATTAATAAGATTAGTCAGTTAGATGATAAAATAATGCAGCGTTCGAAAGAAAGCATATTATCTATTTCAAACCACATTCAACAACTCCTTATTAGCATGGAAGAACAAAAACTCCCGGAAGATCATATTAATTTGTATGAGTTCAAAGAACTTTTCAATAACCTATGGTCCGTTCAGACCAATTCTTTTGAGAATTTGCTGAAGCAAAAATACTCGTTATGTAATGAGCCCAATACCTTGGTATATAACCACTTCGAACGTACCAAAGATCATATCAAAAGTCTGCTAAGCAAACTAACGGAAACAGATATAAAACTCAGCCGTAATGCGGTTGGATCGTACAACAAAGCATACGAAGATTTTCTGAATGAATACAAATCGCATATTACAAATGAATTTTTAAAACTTGACGATATTTTATTTGAAGTTTTAAAAGACATCAAAAATGAAGTGTATGAAATTCTGAAAAAAGAAGGCAGGCTTATCTATATGGATAATATGCCGGATTCTTTTGATACCGTGCTGATCGAAGAAATAAGCGGTGTATCCAACCTGCGTAATCCTGTTACTTCATTTGTAAATTTTCAGTTATCTTACCTTGGATTTCTACATTTTAAGATCAGAGAATACCTTAATATCCTTACACCGGATTATTTAGAAATCCGTTTGTCGCGCCAGGATACAGACGGAGACATATTAAATTATATCAGACATTCCGTAGAGGCATGTTTGTATCAGATCCAAAAAGAATTTTCAATCTGGTCAAAAGATATCAATAAAATATCTTTCTCCTTACTGGAAGAATTCCTCAATCAGATTTTCCGGTCCAATCATGCCAAGGATAACTGGGAAATTTTCTATCAGCTGAATTCTGATAAAATCTGGCCCGAGAAATATGGTAAAGTTGCCGACAAACAAAATGAGATAAGAAACCTTAAGCTTCATTTAAATAATACCAAAGAATTAACAAATTCAAAGAATTTGGCAACTGCATGACGACACCGATTAATATCTCCGTTCTTGGCAAATCAGGCGTAGGCAAAACCTCTGCACTGATTGCTATGTTTAACCACTTTCAAAGTGATTTCTTTGAAGGTTTCAATCTGCGGTTTGCTTTTGATCCTACCACCGGAAAGCTGATATCGGAAGAACGAAACAGGTTAATCAGTTCGCTGGAAAAAGGTACGCTGGACCATACCTATGGCATCAGGCCCACGCAGGATATCGTTAGGTACAAAGTACAGCTAGGCAGAAAGGGCGAAAACTTTACACCTCTTCACATTGAATTTATTGACTATCCCGGATCCTGGCTTACCGGTACAGCGGCGGAACAGAGCAACGTTAAAGATATCATTTCCAGTTCCAAAGTACTGATCATCCCGATCGACTCCGCTTTGCTGATGGAAACCGATAATGATCTTAGCGCTAATGAAATTCTGGCGGCGTTAAAAGATATTTATTCCGAACAAGCCGGCCCGCGTATGATTGTGTTGGCACCTGTAAAATCGGAAAAATATTATGAACCGGATAATTCCAGTCACCAGGGAAAAGCTTATTACTCTTTAATAAAGAGGGTACAGGAAAAATATGAAGGTATTATTTCCTTCCTTACCAGCAAACACCTGAACCGGACAACCTCTCTGGTAATTACGCCAATTCAAACATTGGGAAGTTGTAAATTATTATACTTTTCCAGTTCGGAAGACGCTCCGCAGACACCGGTATTTGTGGTAACGCAGCGTGGTGTGTACGCTCCTAAGCATGCCGAACAACCTCTCTTATCAATCCTTAGTTTTCTTTTTAAAGATCAGTACGAGGAACAGAATAAAGGATTCAAAGGTATCTTAAGAAGATTCAAAGGTGATTCTAAATATTTGAAAACAACTTCCGAGGAATTATCTCAGTTTGGCTCCAGCTACGACGAAATGAAATTCTCTCCGTATTCTTACATCTCGCATTTTTAATCAGATTATTGCATCCGGGTTGTTAAAAAAATAGCTGCTCCTATTGATGTGCTTACCGAACGGCGAGCACATTTTTTTATACTCCTGCTAAAAATAAAAGAAAGATTATGAGCATTGAAATGCTCTTGATTATTAAAACCTTCTGAATTTATTCAGATAAAAAGCCAGCTTATTATGCAGGTCAATTGGATTGAAAGGTTTGCTGATATAGTCATTCATTCCGGCCTCGATCATCCTGGCAGATACTTCGGGTGCACTGGAAGCGCTGATCGCAATCACGGGTAATTTACCAAATTCCTCGCCAGGTAATTTTCGGATCAGTCGGGTGGCTTCGTATCCATCCATTACAGGCATTTGCAAATCCATAAGGATCAGATCATACCCCTTACTTTTTACCATTTCCAACGCCACGCTTCCATTACTGGCCACGGTACAGGCGCATCCCCACTGATCCAGAAATTTCTTTACCACCTTAACATTGATGGGATAATCATCCACTATCAGAATTTCAGCTCCTTTCAGTACTTTATCCGGCTCAAAAGAAGCACCTGCCAGCGACGTCTTATTACCTCTTCTGAAAACAATATCAAATGAAAAAGTAGAACCTTCACCAACCCGGCTGCTCAAATGCATTTCGCTGCCCATTATTTCCAGAATCCTCTTACTGATGGTGAGCCCAAGCCCAGATCCGCCGTATTTACGGGTCGTTCCGGAATCAGCTTGTGTAAACATTTCAAAAATATTCCCCTGCATTTCCATTGCGATACCTATGCCCGTGTCGACCACCTGAAAGCCGATGGTGACAGTATCTTTATCCTGCCCCTTCATAGTAGAAATTAAAGATACCTTTCCGGAAGGGGTGAATTTGATTGCATTGGATACCAGATTGGTGATGACCTGAGTGGTACGGACAGGGTCACCAGTGACGTATTCCGGGATCAAGCTATCCGTAATCAGTTCCAGCTTTAAATCTTTGGCAGCTGCCTCATTCTGAAGCGAGGAAGTAATGTTATGAAGCAAGAGATTTAAGTTAAAATCAATTTGCTCCAGTTGCACCTTACCTGCATCCAGTTTGCTGAAATTCAGTATATCGTCAATCAGTATCAGCAGGTTTTCAGCCGAAAATTTGAGGATGTTCATATTTTCGAGCTGGTCGGGCCGAGGGTCCTGAAGCAGCAGATTGATAAAACCGATTACAGCATTCAGGGGTGTCCGCATTTCGTGACTCATCACCGATAAAAACTTGGATTTCATCTCCAGAGCCTGCTCAGCCTGTTTTTTTGCTAAAATTAAGGCTTCCTGATAGGCATGTTTTTCGGTGATAACGGCAGTGTATATAATAATACCTGCCACCTCGCCATTTGTTTCATACCACGGCCTCACTTCCCACTGCAGCCATTCTATTTTACCATCCGGAAGCACGAAGCTATCTTCATCCATCCGCAACACCTCACCTGCCAGCCCTCTCTTATGATTTTGTTTCCAGGCCTCCGGTGTCTGTGGAAATATCTCATAGTAATTCATCCCCCTGATATCAATTCCCTCAAGGCCAAAAAACGACTTCCAGATATCGCTGGCGGCAATGTGGTTCATGTTCCTGTCTAGCATCGCCAGCGCCACAGGAGAATGTTGTATAAAAGTGGCAAGCTGCTGCTCCTTCAGCAGCAGCCTTTCCTCGGTCAGTTTTTGTTCATTAATATCCTGTATCGCGCCATACAGCTTGGTGCATACACCATCTTCAAATTCAGGAGCCCACATGCACCGTATCCATACCTCCCTTCCCTTATCGGTCACAATCAGCAGCTCCATGTTAAAGGATTCTCCTGAAGCAATAGATTTGCCTACTGCATCCCTCAGCATCTGCCGGTTTTCCTCTCCCTTAAAGAAGTTGATGACCGATCCGCGGATCGGAACAAAATCAGCGGGCACTTCAAATATCACTCTGATGATATCAGTCCAGATGATCTCGTTTGTCTGGAGGTCCAGAGACCATCCGCCAACTTTGGCCAGGTGGTTCGTTTCATGAAGCAAATTTCTGACACCTGTCAGTTCGGCACTTGCACGTTTCTGGCTGGTGATATCAATATGGCTGCCCACCATCTTTTCCGGCATCCCGCTATCTGCCCTTTGGGTAATTTTACCGATTATTAAAACATAAATGACAGAGCCATCTTTACGGATGAAGCGTACCTCTTCAACCAGAGGTTTTTCTATTTTGCTTTGGATGTAGTTACGAAAGTTCCTGCTCAGTTTCAGCAGATCTTCGGGATGGATTAATGATCTCCAGCCGCGCCATTCATCCGGAAATTCATCTTGAGCATACCCCAGCGATTCCTTTAAAATGGGGTTGTACAGCACGGACCCACCTTGTAAATCCCACTCCCAAAATCCCGGAGACGTATCAACATGACTAAGGGGGCTAAACTCCGGCATATCAAAAAAATTTTATGGTTCTTCCGCTACCATCATTATGTCAGCAAGAAATTTATAAAACTATTTTAATATTTGCTACCAAAAATCCTATTTAGACCCAAACAAAACAGATGTAATTATTAGAGTTAATTTTACAAACTCATTTTTTCAAGACCATGGGCCCATTTGCATTCTACTTTGCAGCAGGTTCCACAATCCATTGATTAACATTATTGTATCTTCCTTCCAGCACAATTTTAAAAAATCCGGACGGGTATTTTGACAAATCAATTTTCGCCTGCCCTGCCGTTACCGGGACCTGAGCAACCAAATGATAAATATCCCTTTCTCCTTTACCAAAATGGTTGGTAGTGGTGAGCCAGATTTTCACCTTTCCTTCCTGGTCCCATGCTTTCCATTTAATGTTCAGAATATCTCCTTCCTTTTTCAAAGTTGGGTCCGTGAGTGAAATTTTCCCTGTAAAGGACACCCCGTCTACCTCAAAAGCCTGCTCCTTTGGTATCCTGACATCGAGATGCCGGGCAATGACCGGCATAATATCAACTATACCCGGGTTAGCCTTAAAATTTCCGTTCAGGTCTTTTGCGTTAGTGACAATCCAGGTACTTCTTTCTCTGTCCGACTGCCCGCCGTGCCCTTTTCCCGTTTGCGCGTCCCGGCCATGATCTGTGGTAATCACCATGAGCCAATCCTCCTTAAAATTTTGCTCACGGTATTGGATTGCCTTCCAAAGTTTACCCATCTGCCCATCCATCAGGCGGATCGCCTCATAAAACTGTTCGCTGTCACCATAACGGTGCCCCATATCATCCGTATATTCCAGATATACCCACGACAAATCTGGGGCGTCCGACCGGATATAACCAGCCGCTTCATGAACGACCGTTTCATCTATTTGGTGGATATACCTTGCCTGCTTATCATGCGGAAAATGGACGGTATCGAGCTCAAAACCATCAAACGGGTAATTTATACGTAACTTATTTGTCTGAAGTAACCCTTCGCCCAGCAGTTTGGTACGGTTGTCAAGCCAAGTGGAAAAAACGGCGGTTTGCTTATGTGGGAATTGTTCTTTTAAAAACCGGAAAATAGTCCAGTAATGATAATTCGGATCCGCAATATTATTATCCCACACATTATGCTTATTCACCCAGGTACCTGTGAGCAGGCTGTTATAACCCACAGCAGAAATCGTCGGGGTTTGGGAATAGGTACCTTTGCCTCCTCCCACATGCGCCCGTGTATAACCTCCGGTTTTGGCTATCAAGTCCAGATTGGGCTTCTGTATCTTTTCAATTACATCACTGGAAATACCATCGACAATGACAAATAAAACCTTTTTGGTCCTTTGTTGCTGCGCGAAAACATTGAAGTTAAAAACGGCAGACAAACCTAAAATAATGGGTAGAAAATATTTTACATTCATATTTGATACAATAATCTTAAAATTAGAATAATTTATACTGATATTTCTAAAACTGAAAATATTTGAGGAACCTGATCTATTATCTAATGAACGCTAAATGGTAACAACTTCCTTAAACGCATCCGTTTAAATACCTTGCCTGACAACCCCGGAGTTAACGAAAAATATGCTATCACATGAAAAGTAACTCACGGCCCCGGCGGATCTGGGTGGGAGTGTCTGGTGCATACGAAAATTTAAAAGATTAAAATTGACAAAACCCGGTATATTTCACAACGAAATAAAATCCTTAATACAAAGTTATTCATTTGAAAACCATGCTTGTCAGAAACATCAGCAGAATGACCGGAATACCCGCAACAGAACGGGTATTGCATCGTTATAACATTATTACAGCAAAAAAACTACCCGGCAAAACCGGAACAATCTTAGGCTATGATGGTGTTCAGCATGTATATGCTGCTCCGGGCATGCATTCAGCAAGGCATGTTCTAGAAAAAAAATGATAACATACTAGTAAAATTATTATCAGCTTGATTTTGTATTTATTACTTTTATGATTTTCACAAATCAACGGAATGGAAAATTACCAGCAGAATGACCCTGACTCTGTAAGCACAGAAGAACTTATTGAAGAACTCAGGCAGATAAGTAGCCGACTGGAAATTAGAGCTAAATATTATCAGCAATTAACGCAAGAATTAAATTCGCAGCATACGGATAAGCCGCAGGAGCATTTGTTTCTCTAAGAGTGGATCTCCTTCATGATCCGCTGAAACTATCCAAAAAGGCCTTCGTTTAGCTTCGGCAGCACCGCTGGCGTCAACTCTTCTCCCTCGCCGACAAGTGTAGTGCCAAAGTATACCTCCCCAAATCTGCATTAAATCTATATTTTTTTAATCTATTCTATGTTTAACACACCGGTGTGGATATCTCCTCATGAGGAATAATCATACCTGCATCACCAAACACAGTTATAAAAATAAAGTTATCTTTCAGAAAAATAGTACTACAATTACTTTATGAAGTATTATTACTTTTGCTAAAATTTCACCCTACCTCTTTTTAAAGCAATGGAAAATTCAAAAAAAAGTAATTCAAACAAGTACTACACGGAAAACAGTGTCGAGATGTTCGAAGAATTATTTAACCTGAGCAAGTCGCTGAAAGAAATGAACCAGACGATGGTGAAGAAGCTGGAACAAATCAACGCAGACCCGGTTACCTTCCTTTACCAGCAGAAATAATATGATGCTAATGAGAATTACGAAAGTCATGTAATTCCTGCTCCCGAAATTATTGAGAATTTTGATAGCCGTCAGGCTTATGTAACCAAGATAACAGGTAGAAAAAATCTGCCTGTTATCCTGTAACATAGTAGCGGGCGGTGGTAAAATCCACATCAATCCTTCATTAAAATTTCCGGCGTCTCCATCTGATACGGCCTGTCATCGGGGGGGGAGATGTCCGGGTGATATCGGTTTCCAGACCGGTGAATCAAATTCTGAAGTCACAAACTAAGTACAATCTTGTATTCGCCCAGGTGACACAAACACCGCTGTTCATTTCCGAACACTGCCCGTTCCCAAGCGGACACAAAATACTTCCTAAAATGCCGTTTACAACCCGTATTCTCACATTTGCTACTTGGCATGAATTTATACTATAAAATATAAACTAATTGTTTCTTTGATGCGCAGGACATATTTGGGAGAATTTGAAGAACTTGTTCTGCTCATGATTACCATCCTAGACGGGCACGCTTATGGCGTTACGGTCTCCCAGGAAATTGAGCAGCATACAGGCAGGCTCGTCGCCTTCGGCTCGGTTCACAATACACTGATCCGCCTGGAAGAAAAAGGATTCGTAACCTCCGAGCTGGGTGGGGCAACCACCGAGCGCGGAGGCAGGCGAAAACGCTTTTTTAAGATAACAGCCCTCGGGAAAAATGCGCTGACCGATATCCAGCAGCTGCGTAACAAACTTTGGAATTTAATGCCCGATGATACCTTAAAGCTGAGCGGTATATGAACACACCACAACCGCCGAGGTGGTCAAAAGCATTGCTTCGCTGGCTTCACCCGGAAAATACAATTGAAGAAGTAGAAGGGGACCTGGACGAGCTGTATGCGTATTCGGTACAACGCGTAGGAAAAACGAGGCTCTTATGCGTTACCTACTCAATGTCGCAACCGTTCTGCCGCCATTTGTCCGCCGGCGTCAGCAAAAAACAAAATATGAACAATCATTTTCTCTTAGCCCTGATATGTTAAAAAACTATTTCAAAATCGCCTGGCGGAACATTGTCCGTCAAAAAGCTTATTCCATATTGAACATTGCCGGTTTATCCATCGGCATGGCGTGCAGTATCCTGATCCTGTTATGGGTGCAGAATGAACTGAGTTACGACCGGTTCCATTCACGAGCCGGTCAGCTGTTTCGCCTGACGTGTAGTGCGGGCGACTTCAAAGTGGCCGTCAGCTCGGCCGGTATGGCCAGAGGATTGCAGTCGCAGCTACCCCAGATAAAAAGCGGAGTAAGGTTGAGCAAGCTCAGTGCCATGCTGTTCGAAGTAGGCGAAAAAAAAGTGGAAGAAAAACGCGTCTTCTATGCCGATTCTAATTTTCTTAAAGTTTTCTCCTTTCCCCTGCTGGCAGGAAATGCGGCTACGGCACTCAACGATCCG
Organism: Dyadobacter sp. CECT 9275; assembly: GCF_907164905.1. Lineage (NCBI taxonomy): Bacteria > Pseudomonadati > Bacteroidota > Cytophagia > Cytophagales > Spirosomataceae > Dyadobacter > Dyadobacter helix. The sequence continues at coordinate 840,434 of NZ_CAJRAF010000002.1, forward strand.
GGAGCAATTTTGATCACAGAACAAACAGCCGAAAAATATTTTGGCACGCGTGATGCTGTGGGCAAGACCATCCGGATCAACAATAACGAAAACTTTACCATTTCGGGAATTCTGGCCAATACACCTTCCAATTCTCATTTGCAGTTCGATGCGATCATTCCTATGAAAACCATGGCCAAATGGAACTGGGACATACAAAACGACACATGGGGTAATTTCAACTTTTATACCTATCTCGAACTCGACGAAAAGACGGCCGCATCTGCACCAGCGCAACAAAAACTGACGCAACAAATAGCCAAAATTTTCAAGGATCACGGTGAAAAGATCAAACTAGACTTCCAGCTGCAACCATTGACGGACATCCATTTGCACTCCAATCTACAGATCGATCTTCCCGGACACGGTAACATTCAGTATGTCAATATTTTCTTTTTGGTTGCTATCTTCATTCTGATTGTGGCCTGTATCAATTTCATGAATCTCGCCACCGCTCGATCCGAGCGGCGGGCCAAGGAAGTAGGGCTGCGCAAAGTGGTGGGCGCTAATCGTTACCAGCTTGTGTTCCAGTTCCTGGGCGAATCACTCATCTTTTCATTCCTCTCGCTGGTGATTGCGGTCGGTATCGTGTATATGTTGCTGCCAGTCTTCAAAATGCTGACTGAGAAGGCCCTCGCCATTCACTTGCTGGATGGAAAACTCCTGATGAACCTGATGGGCATAGCGGTACTGACAGGCTTGCTATCCGGCAGTTATCCTGCATTGTTCCTGTCTGGTTTCGCGCCTGTGAAAGTATTAAAAGGAAAACTAAGAGTCGCCGGAGGAAACCTGCTCTTCCGTAATGCATTGGTGGTGACACAGTTTGTGGTCGCCATCGTGCTGCTTGTGGGCACTGTGGTGGTTTACAAACAGCTGGATTTTATCAAAAAGCGCAACCTGGGTTTTGACAAATCCAATCTGCTTTACCTGCCCTTGAGCGGCGAGCTGGGTGGAAAACTACAGTCCTTGAAAGCGTCACTGGCGCAAAATCCGCTGACGGAAAATTTCACCGTCATTTCCGACTTGCCTACAAAGCTCGAATCCGGCACCATTGATATTGTCTGGGACGGACAAACGACCCGCAACCAAGTCGTCTTCCCGTCTATGGATGTAGATGAAAATTTCGTTAAAGTGTTCAAATCGCAAGTACTGGCAGGCCGCGGTTTCGACAAGTCGTTTTCGGGCGACAGTGCCAGCTATATAATCAATGAAAAGGCGATGCAGATCATGGGTATGAACGTCGGTAATGCGGTGGGAAAAAGCCTGACTGTTTACAATAACAAGGGTACGATCATTGGCGTTGTGAAAAATTTTCACTTCAAATCATTGCAATATGCGATGGAGCCACTGATCCTGCGTCTCAACAAATGGGGCGGCGTGGTGATGGTCCGCACAACTCCTCACACGAACGAGCAAACCATCAGGGCATTGGAAAAGATTAATCAGCAGCTCAACCCGGCCTTCCCTTTCACATTTGGCTTCCTGGATAAGGACCTGGATAATCTTTATCGTGGCGAGCAACAAATGGGAAGTATTTTTAATCTGTTTGCCGGTCTGGCTATTTTCATTTCCTGCCTGGGTTTGTATGGACTATCCGCCTTTATGGCAGAACAGCGTACCAAAGAAATCGGCGTGCGCAAAGTGCTCGGAGCGACTGTCGCCGGAGTTGTCGGTTTGCTTTCCCGGGATTTTTTGAAACTCATATTGATCGCCATTGTCATCGCTTCACCCATTGCGTGGTACAGTATGAATAAATGGTTAGAAGGATTTGCCTACCAAACCACCCTCCAATGGTGGATCATTGCCCTCGCTGGAATATTGGCCACCGGCATCGCACTATTTACGATCAGCTTTCAGAGTATCAAAGCGGCATTAATGAATCCTGTTAAGAGCTTACGCAGCGAATAGTAAGTGATCCTGGACACATCACTAAAAAACGACCTGATTTGCGAGATTAAAGTTCAATCCCGCAAATCAGGTTTGAAGTGCTCTATACAAAGATACGCTGTTGAATATTTACCTGCCTGATATTTCACTCGTTTCTGGATTAAGTAGAGCTCATCAGAGCATTCCTTTCCTGAACTCAAAAGGTGTCTGCCCCATTTGTTTTTTAAAAACCTGTATGAAATGGGAAACATTTTCAAAGCCGATCTCATAACAAACTTCCGTAACGGAGGTATCTTTTTTACAAAGCAGGTCACAGGCGTAACGTATGCGGAGGTCGGTGAGGTAATGCGTGAAAGTACGTCCCGTCTGGCTCTTAAAATAACGGCAAAATGCCGCTTCATTCATACTGGCGATTTCCGCAACCCGGGTGAGCGATATCTGTTCCGTAAAGTGTTCGAGCAAATAGGCATAAATCTTCCCCAGTTTTTCGTTGTTCTTCGTCAGCAGGGCGCTTGGCCGGTAATCGGGGGAAATCACGGTCATCTGCTCAGACGAGCCTATTTCATGAAGAATATCCAAAAATAGCATCAATTGTCTGAACCCCTCCTGGGCAATCAGCGCATGCAATGCATCTGCAACCCGGCTTCTGAGTGGCTCATGCAATTTCAAACCTCCTCTGGCTTTTTCGAAGAGCCTTTGAATAACCTGTGTTTCAGGTATCAAAAAAAAGCCTTTCCCTGCAAAGTCTTCTGCAAATCTTACCACGATAGCTTCGGGCTTTTGCAGGCATTCGGGCTGAAGAAACTGCTGATCATTTTTCCAGTAATGCGACAGGTGTTTGCCAAGCAGGATGATTTCCCCGCCTTCAAACTTTTCAATGTTGTTACCAATGAAGCGTGTACCCGAACTGGCCACTACGTAATTCAGTTCCAGCTCGGGATGAAAGTGCCAGGGGTTATTGAAATAAGGTACTATTTCATGGCGAATATCAAACGAACGGTCGTGATTAAGCGGAACGGTTAATCGGTTCGGGCGCATGGGTGTAATGTATTTATACGGTATTGTTTGCCAATTTGGATATTAAATTATAACCAATGCAAAAAAGACAATATTTTCCGCAAAGGCAACATTAGATACGTAAAATAAAAAGCAGGTCTTTTGTCTTCTGAAAACTTTAACCAGGAGATAAATGATAAAGTATCGTCCGGGCTCGTGGTGGTACGTGCGACTCACCGCCTGCTGCCTGATGGGACTTCTTTCCGGCACAACAACCAAAACATGGTCTCAGCAGATCAAGAATGAGTTCTTTCCGCTCCATAATATCATTCGGGGCGACTCGGTGTATGATACCTATTCCAAACAAGTAGCGCTCATTAAGAATGCGGGATACGATGGTATCGAGATCAGCCAGATCGATAGCTTTGAAGGCATGAAGGCGGCTTTGGATCAACACCACTTCAAAGGTTCCTATTTTTACGTAAAACTCAATGTAGAAGATCCGTATATAGATCATCGTTTAGAAGGTTATATCCAGCGTTTAAAAGGATCGGGCACCATTATCGCCCCATTTGTGACAAGTGACTCAAAGAAATACACCGACCCGGTTGCTGCCGCTGACTCAATTGTAATAAGCAGGATTGGCCAGATCGGCCAGTGGGCGCATGAAGCCGGTTTGCAGGTAGCTATTTACCCTCATTACAGGTTTTATGTCCAGCATATCAAACATTCCCTGGATTTGGTACGCAAAATAAACCAGAATAACGTAGGGACCAGTTTTAATTTATGCCACTGGCTTGCCACTACCCCGGCAGGTGAAAGGAAATCACTCAGAGCGGACCTTAAAACCATTGCCCCATACCTGAAGCTGGTAACCCTGTGTGGGGCTAATGATGTTATCTCCGCTAAGCGGAACGTATGGGATGACTACATTCTGCCCCTGGGAACCGGTGACTTTGATACCTACGGCTTGCTTAGCTACATCATCCAGGAACTGCACTATAAAGGACCGGTTGGCGCACAATGTTATAACATCAAAGGCCCCAAACCTGAGCTGGTCCGGACCACCATGCAGGCTTGGCTGGACTATAAGGACCGTTTAAAATCAGAAAAATAATGCTACCATCCCGGGACGTAGCCACCGGAAAACTTACGTGAGGATATTATACGATGAAACAATCATAGCGTTTCGCGGCTCCTTCTGTAGGTAATCGGCGAAACGCCCATCTGATGTTTGAATAATCTGGAAAAATAAAACGGATCGTCGATTCCGATTTGGGAAGCTACCTCATTGATACGCAGATCGCTGAAATGAAGTAACTGGCATGCTTTCTGTATCCGAAGGTAGTTAAAATAAGCTATAGGTGTGTAACCAGTGTCTTCTTTGAACTTCCTGGAGAAAAAGGAAACGGAAAGATTCACTGATCCCGCAATATTTTCGAGCGTAACTGTTTCCGACAAATGTTGCTGCATGTAGACAATGGCCTTGTCGGCGGTATTCATTTTTTGGGTGTTGTTGCTCTGCTGTCCAAAATGTTCCGGATTTATAAAGGTAGACAGGTAATACGACAAGGTCAGGTTCGCAAAGGTGAGGTTGCTCGTGCTGTATCCCTTACGCAACGTCATGACCATCTGTTTGAACAGCTCGGTACGTTCTTCCGAAAATCCGGCATAGATGGCCTCATACCGCTCCCACGAATCACGCATAATTGCCTTCCCGATTTCCATACAAAGGGAGCCGCCCACGTGAACCCAATAGATACTCCAGGGATTTTTGGCATCCGCACCGTAAGAATGAGGTGTATCGGCCGGGATCACAAATATTTCTCCTGCCCGGATGTTTACCTTATGATTTTCAATCTGAAGCCAGCCTTTGCCATCCGAACAATAAATAACAATCACCGAATGAATACCCCTGGGCCGCTGATAATAATGATGAAGTGCTTTTGGATAAAACCCGATGTGGGTAATATGGAGCCCCTGAATCAGCGGGAGTTTCCGGCAACTGGATAGTCCCACCTTGGGTATTTCTATAAACTGCTCTCCATCAAACCCCCTGCTTTTTCTCATGTTTGAGCTTCTGACCTGAATTTCCGTTAAAAATTTTCTGTAAAAGTAAGATAATCCATGTTTTCAATAAGATCGTATAGCTGACTTTTTGCCAGATAACCGAATTTTGTATGACAGAAATCAAGTATTCACATGATATCTTAGGCACATAAGATAAATAACCAAAGATTAATTATGAAGATAATTGAACGCTACAATTATTAAAAAATGGATTAAATTACTTAAACCCTATGGGTGCTATACAATCGTAACAAAGTTTTTCAAGAGCTGAAACCAAGGGCAGACATTACCCGAAGCATCATGACAAAAACATCTATCACTACCGATCAGATTGAACAGTACAACCGGGATGGCTTCCTGGCCATCAGGGGATTTTTCAGCCCGGAAGAAGTATCCAAATTGTATCGGATAGCTGTTGAAGACAACGTGGCCAGTAAAAATGCCATCAATGTCAATGACAGTTCGGGGAAACGCAGCAGGCTGTCTCTGTGGTACAAACCTGGCGACGATGTGTATGGACTGCTTGCCAGAAGCGAAACGCTGGTTGATGCAATTGATCGGCTTATGTATAAGGATACCGGAGCAACGGACGGGCAGGATGTCTGCCATTACCACTCCAAGCTCATGCAGAAAGAACCACACGTGGGCGGTGCCTGGGAATGGCATCAGGATTACGGATACTGGTACAAAAATGAATTCCTTTTTCCCGACCAGATGATGTCCGTCATGGTGGGTATAACGGATGCAAATAAAGAAAACGGCTGCCTGCAGGTAATCCGGGGTTCGCACAGGATGGGACGCGTTGAGCACGGCTTCTCAGGCGAACAAGTGGGGGCATCCCAACGTTTCGTGGACCTTGCTTTGCAAACCATGGAGCTGGTATATGTAACACTTACGGCAGGTGATATCCTGTTTTTCCATAGCAATATCCTGCACCGTTCGGAAGCCAATTTATCAGTTAAACCACGATGGTCGCTGATATCCTGTTACAGCCGTACCTCCAACATTTCGCACAATCCATCTACCTCAACTGTTCTGGAGCCCATTGTCTCGGTTCCGGATCATGCATTGCTGGAATGGAACGCAGAAGGCTTGCCTGACAACGGGGCCGATTTCCTGAGCAAGGAGGCGGACGTATCCCTGAAATAGAAAACGCACGGATCAATGAGAATCGCAGTAAACCACAGATCGTTTCGGTCTTTTAGTAAATTTGGAAATGCCGTGGCTGCATGGAAAGCTTGATAGTAGTGAATCTGCACATCCCGTGTGTGCTCCATTTTTAAAAAAATATGATGTACAGGTTAACAGATAAAATGATAGGTTCATTCGCTTTATTATTGCTTGCGGGCATATTACAGGTATATGGCCAGAATCAGAATTTGCATAACATAAGCATAGAAAAAAATGTAATTACGATCCAATCCGGGAGCTTGCAAAGGGTGATCAGGATAAGTAAGTCTGACATCATGACCGAAAGTATCAAAGTCAACAACAAGCCGATCACTTCAGTAGGTTCAGTAGAACTGGCCCTGTCTTTTCATCAGGCCACACCCAACCAGGCTCCGGAAGGTATCACCGACACGGCACGGTATGAGATCAGCCAGGAAGCCAGGAAAGCCAATGCAACCGATGTACTCAAAATATTGAAAGGGGGAGAGGAAGTGAAGCAAAATGTCAGCTGGGCGAAAATATGTGATCTGAAATCCGCCGACTGGAGCAAAGTTTTCAGCCATGTAAGTTCTACCGTGAGCGAACCGGCCAAAGGTACCAAGCGGCTCAATATCCGCGTCAGGTCTGTTGAAAACAACCCACTGAACAATGTGTCTGTCAATTTGTTTTATGAAGTATATCAGGGACACCCGGCCATTCGTAAGTGGGTTGAGATCAATAACAACAGCGGACAGTGGCTTAAGATAGACGGCCTAACGCTGGACGGCGCAGTGCTGTCAGAAGCGTTCGCCCATCTCACTAAACTAACTCCTTCCGAAAGAGGAGCTACTTCCAGTATCATCAGCTTTGGCAATTCAGACCACTCGGCAGGTGTTATTGTGGGCAGTGAAGTACCCTCTGCACTGCGCCTTATCGGCGACAAGGGGGCGACAGGTTATGCCAGCGAACATTTTGAATGGGTGATTGGCCCCGCAGAAAAATTCACCTCCGAACCTGTATTCATATATGCCTATGACCAGGAAAACGTGAAAACCATATCAGCCGTATCCACCGCTTTAGACCGCACCGTTGAGCGTTCTTTTAAACAGTATCTGTACGAGGTGATCGGTCTCAAAAGAACCAATATGGCAGCATTTGTTCCTCAATGGTGCAGCTGGTCTAATTTTTCATCCTATATCACGCATGAAAACATAACCGAGATGGCGGATATTGCCGCAAAGGCGGGTTTCAGAAGCCTTTTACTGGATGCCGGATGGGCTATCAGTGACAAACCGGGCGCCTGGGCTACCTCAAGCACCGTTCCTGATCCCAAAAAATTTCCTGATTTCACAAAAACATCGTCCCACATAACCGGCAAAGGATTACAGCTGGGCCTGTGGGTATCCTGCTACCGGAATCCTGCCATGGCCGCCGATTTCAAAAATGTTGAAAATGCTTTCAGTATCCCCCTCATCAAAAGAGAAGGTGGACTGGCCATGAGCTTTGCAAGTGCTTGGAGGCATTATTATGCCAATGACATCGCCTACCTGCGCGACCGCTACGGGGCCACCTATTTCAAACAGGACCTGACCAACATCAAATTTGGTGACATTGCGAAAGGTCACGAAAGCCGTACACAAAAGGAATCACTTTTACGCGGTCTGAGAGCTTTGCTGGCAACCATGGACGAGATCAACGCTTCTTCGCCCGACATTGTAATGGAAATTACGCACGAAATCTACTGGGGTACTCCAGGGGTGCCCTGCGACCTGGCTGCACTGAAGCATGTGTATGCATACCATATTCCGCCCAATGATTATTCAGGAGCCGGAAAAACATCGCAGCGTTACAGTTCCTCCTGGAGCTACAAACCTGACAGCCTCAGAGCCAAGCTCATATCCGGATGTTTTAATGCACGAAAACAGTTATATGCACACAGAGGACTTCCGTTGCATTCCATCGAATATTATGCAGCTGCAACTGTTAATCACAAGGGAAGCCTCACTACTGAAGTCCAGCAGAGGCAGATATGCAGCTGGCTGATGGGCTCTCCTTCGGTTTTTGCTGGAGACCTGGCTTCGCTTTCGGATGAAAATATCCGCACCTACAAAGATGGCTTCAGTTTGTTAGAAGGGCTGGACAAGAAATATGCCATTTATGAAAATTTCCAATTCAGCGGGGTACCCGCTCCTACTGATACAGACTGGCACTGGTGGGGTAAGCTCAACGACCAGGGATATGGCGCGGTCGTCGTATTACGCGGTGACAGCGGCTCCCCGACACGGAAAATTAACATTCCATGGGTACAAACGGATACCCGTTACAATATCAGCCTTGGTTTCAGCAAAAAATCACTTGGTGCCTTTTCGGGACGTGACCTCCGAAAAGGTGTGCTGGAAATCGAACTCGGCACATTCGGCCAGGAAATCATTGTTATTGAACCAGTTAACAAATAAAAAGCGGTTAATTCCTGTTGATATTAAAAAACGATCTAACTCATTCTTTCAAATAACGGTTACGTACCCGTTTTTAAGAATCGAGTTAAGAGCTCAGAGGGACAAAATTGCATATTGATCATCTAAATTCCATTTTTCATTCATAGCGGTTATGACAAAATCACAAAAACAATTAGTTAACCGACGCGGATTTATGGGGCTGGCCGGTTTGTCGGTTTCTTCCATGGCGCTTCCGTCCATACTCAAAGAGAATATTACCCTTAAGCAAGCCCCCTCTGGCAAGGATACTACCGACAACTACCGGACTTTGAGGGAAGGTAATGTTTTTTTCGACGGTAATAAAGTGGTTGTCACGGCCTACAAATCCATGCGCTTTTTCAAAAAAGAGTTTAGCCATCATTTTGCCAAAATGCGCATTTATCGAATGGAATGCCCCGATTTTAAATACGGGACTGACTATGGCGAGTACTTCCCTGCACAAGATTATAAAAAGGCCGATCTCATTTTCCACGGCAAAATGGAGCCATTGCTTGACTGCAAATTTCATTTCGAGGATACCACCGCAAAGATAGGATCCACTTACAGCTACTGGATCGGTACTGACGAAGGAGAACCGGAAGGCCCTTTGGCCGTGAAGGTAAGAGATCCGGAGGTATGGTATAAATACGAACAGGTTCAGGAGAAGGTAGCGCTTCTTCAAAAAAAATACCCCGCGATGGTTAATGCCAGCCAGATCGGGCTGACCACCTACAAAAGGCCGCTAATGGGACTGAAAGTGGGCCATGGCAAAAAATGTATTGCGGTGGTGGGTGCGGTGCACGCCGGTGAAGCGGGCCCGGAAATCATCCTGTACATGCTCGAAAAGCTGCTGGAAAACCATCAGGACCTGCTGAAAAAAGTATCCATCGTTGCCATTCCCTCAGCAAACCCCGACATGCGTGACCGGCTGGTGCGCGGTAACCCCTGGTACCTCCGCCGAAACCCCAACCTGGTGGATATTAACCGAAACTTCCCCGCAAACTGGGACACCGTTGAAACCACCTATGGTTATTCAACCGATGATCCGCAGGGCAATACCTACCGCGGCCTGTTTTCCAACAGTGAAAACGAAACCATGGCTATCAGCAGTTTTATGAAAAAGCATAAACCAAAACTGCTGCTTTCCTATCACTGCCTGGCGAGCATTGCCGGAGAAACCCTGGCCGCTTCAAAAGACGCCCTTCAGAACCAGGCTTTTGTTGACAGAAGTGATAATTATGCCAGAATGTTTTGGGAAGCCCAGGATTACAGGGATCCAAAACAGGAGAAAGTCATTTACATGTGCACGGCGGGAAGTATCCCCACCTGGGGTTATAAAGAACTGGACATGCCCGCTTATGATGTTGAAGCGCCATTTGATGCGGCCGATCTTGCCAAATGCAAACTGGACCAGACCGACAGGGAACTCCTTAGAAAATATCAGGAAAAACATTTAAAAGGAATGATTGCCCTATTAAAAGGGGTGAACGCCGAAAAAAAATAGATCCGCCCGGGACCAGGCCGGGAATCAAAAGTTCCCTTCCGTAACGCAACAACAGCTTTGACTCTTCCTTGGGTACCAGTTCAATAAATTGGTACCAGGGGAGAATTATGTAAAAATTCGTATAGACAAGCCATCCGTTGTCACCGACAATTACCCCGGAAGTTCCTTGTACCCAATAACTCACTTTTCATATTAATCCATTCAACTCCAAAACAGTTAAACTATGCCCAACCTTCTATTTTTCTCCTCGAGTGGGATACGGAAGCTCTTTTTGCTTCCCATTCTCTGTCTGCTTGCCGGGCCCCTACTGGCCCAGGATTTAACCATCAATGGAAAGGTTTTTGATTCGGTTGAAAACCAGCCTTTGCCAGGTGTTACCATTCAGATCAAAAACACGGCAAAGGGAACCGTTACCGACGCCAGCGGCGCCTTTTCCGTGGCCGTTGCCAAAGGACAGGTTCTGGTATTTTCATACATCGGTTACGAAGCATTGTCATTTACGGTGGATAACAATACGGCTCCCGAAATCAGGCTCAATCCACAAAGTAATAACCTGAACGAAGTGGCGGTGGTAGGGTACGGTACGCAGAAAAAGGTATCCCTCACCGGTGCAGTATCCTCGATCAACGCAACCAATCTAAAAAATCAGGTTACGAAAAACGTGATGGATGCCATAGCCGGACAGATCGCCGGTGTACAGGTAACTTCTGCAACAGGAATTCCGGGAGCCCCTCCGGTCATCCGGATCAGAGGTACGGGGTCTATCAGTGCCGGAAACGAGCCCCTTTATGTTGTTGACGGCTTACCCTTTCAGTCGGGCAGCGACCTGAATACCATCAATCCAAACGATATCGAAACAATGGACGTTCTTAAGGATGCCTCTGCACAAGCCATTTACGGGTCGCGCGGGTCCAATGGTGTGGTACTCATCACAACGAAAAAAGGGAAAGTCGGCCAGGCCAGAATCGATTTTAACTATTACACAGGATTTCAGAATGTTCCCAAACTCATTGACGTCCTGGACCGCGACGGCGAAATCAAATATTGGAAAGAAACCAGTGCAGCCATCTGGGCGGCGTCCGGCGGTGACCCCAACGTACCCAACGGTTCCAGGGTGACATCAGCGGGTTCCAAAGCTTTTGTAAATTATCTTGAGGCTTATGATGATCCCTCAAGCCTTCCCAATACCAACTGGCAGAAAGAGGTATTCCGGACCGCCCCTACCTCCAACTACCAGCTGTCCGTACGGGGAGGATCCGAAAAAATAAGATACTTCCTTTCAGGAAATTACTTTTCCGGAGATGGCGTTGTGAAGGCTACAGACTGGAAAAGGTATACCGCCCGCTTAAATGTAGATGCTTCCCCAACCAGTTTTTTCCGCGTGGGAATGAGCCTTTCCCCTTCGTATACGAAAGAAAACCGCCGCTGGACCGACGGTTCGGTATCCAGCCCCGACAATGACGTATCTGTGGTGATGACCACCATGGTGCTGCCTTCCAGTATTGCACCAAAAACAGCAGATGGCCTGTATGACGGAACCGGAGGAAGGCTGAATATTCCCTATACCACGGTGGGATGGGCAGCAGCCAATAACCCCTTGCAGCCACTGGAAGACCCCAACTATAAATTTGTAGTAGAGAAATCAAGAATAACCGGCATCACTTATGCAGAACTGGAACCGGTAAAAGGCCTTGTGCTGAGGACCGACTTCGGTCTGGACAGGGTTGACGGGATCACCAATAAGTACCGTCCGTCCACGGTTTCCAGCTACACCAATCAGGTTCGGGTGAGATATCAGCCTCTGGCGTCTCCGATCACCATTTTTTCTTCACAGGAAAACCTTGCGGATATAACCCTGTCATGGAACAATACGCTGACCTGGCAAAAAACCTTTTCAAATGTGCATGACATCAATTTCATGGCCGGTTATACCTATCAAAAAGGAATTTACGAAAACTCAAACCTGCTGGGTGCCGCGGGATCATACCAGAACGATGCCGTTAAGTATGTATCTGGTGCGGCAACCATCAACGGATCTGCCAGCAAGTCGCAGTGGACGCTGTTGAGTTATCTAAGCCGCCTTAATTACGCATATAAAGAGAAATACCTGTTGTCTGCGAGTGTCAGACGGGATGGATCAAGCCGGTTTGGGAGGAACAACAAGTTTGCCCTCTTCCCGGCAGCGTCTATCGGATGGCGGATTTCCGAAGAGGCGTTTCTTAAAAATGTAAGCTTCCTGCAGGAGTTAAAACTTCGTGTAGGTTACGGTAAAACTGGGAACTTCAATATCGGGAATTACACCTCCATACCACAGTTAGGTACCGACAATTACAATTTCGGGAGTGCACTTGCCGTAGGGTACGCCCCTATTAGCCTTTCAAATGATGAATTGAGCTGGGAAACCAACAAAACCATTGATGCCGGTATGGACATCGGTTTATTCCGAAACAGGTTGAACATCAACTTTGACTTTTACCGCAGGGTGACGGACAACCTGCTGTATAACCTGCCGATTCCGTCCATTTCCGGATTTACCACGGCCATTTCCAACATCGGAAAAGTTGAAAACAAAGGATTTGAAATTTCCCTGAACTCGGTCAATATCAAATCAAACGGATTCACCTGGACCAGTAACCTGAATTTTTCAAGAAACCGGAATACCGCCTTGAGCCTTGGAAAGAATAATCTACCCATTACGTCCTTTTCGCTGGGCAATTACTCCATGCAACGCATTGAAGTGGGCAAACCCCTATCCTATTTTTACGGATATAAGCTGGGAGGAATTTTCAGAGATCAGGCAGATGTAGACGCTCATCCAGAAATGCGGCTCAAAAATGCTTCCGGACAGTTGATCGGGGCACCCGGCGACAGTAAAATCGTTGATCTTAACGGCGACGGAGTCATCACACCCGATGACCGTACCGAAATCGGAAACCCCAGTCCGGATTTCACTTACGGCATCAGCAACCATCTCAGCTATAAAGCTTTTGATCTGGACGTGCAGCTGCAGGGCGTTCAGGGGAATGACGTGTTGTTCTTCAATGCCCTGTACATTGGCTCTAATACCCTTGTATGGAATCAGCTGACCGAAAGTGTAGAGAACCGCTGGAAATCGCCCTCCGAACCCGGCAACGGAATTTACGCACGTGCCGAAGGTCCTACTGCCGCTTTGGGGAATGCAGAAACCCGTGCCGACAGGTTCACGAAGGATGCTTCCTACCTTCGCATCAGAAACGTAACCCTGGGCTACAATGTGCCTTCTTCTTTGTTGAAACGTGTGCATCTCAATTCCCTGCGTATCTATTCCAGCGTTCAGAACCTGCATACATTTACCAAATACATGGGCTACAACCCCGATGTAAGTGTAAACGGAGAAAGTGTTACGCTCCCCGGCATTGATTTTGGCGGTTATCCGCTTGCCCGCACCTTCACATTTGGCGTCAATATTGGACTATAACAACCGGCAACAAAAAATATTATGAAAAGATACAGTTATCACCTGCTCCTTCTTTTATGCCTTGCGAGCTGTAAGGAAGCCGTCCTGGACCTGGTACCGATCAGTACCCCTACCACGGAAACATTTTATAAAACCAGCAATGATATGCTTAATGCGCTCAATGCGGTTTACGGTTCACTCAGAAGTAACGCCGCCGGGCTAACCGAATTTTTCTACGGAGATATGACCACGGATGATGCCCAGGCCGTTCCGGGTTACCCCGCTCATGCCGATTTTGATAATTTTATGATCAATCCTGCTTCCACAGCGCCCGTTAGTGACCGCTGGAACGACGCTTACAAAGGAATCAGCAGGGCTAACATTATCCTGGAAAGAATTGAAACCGTTCCGATGGACGCTACACTGAAAAACCGCGTCATAGGCGAAACCAAATTTCTGAGGGCCTATTTCTATTTTAACTTGGTGAAGGTATACGGAGATGTACCCCTCATCCTGAAAGAACTCACCAAACCTGAAGAAGCCTACAGCTATGGACGGGAAGCAGCACAAACAGTTTATGCTCAGATAGAAAAGGACCTGACCGAGGCCATTGGCGTATTGCCCGTTAGCTACACTGGTACCGACGTTGGCAGAGTAACCAGCGGAGCGGCAAAGGGTATGCTGGCCAGGGCAATGATCTATCAGCAAAAATTCAAAGAAGCAACGCCACTGCTGGCAGACATTATTACCAAACAAAGTCCCGCTCAGTATCAGCTCCTCAGTAACTATGCCAGTGTTTTCCAGTACAATAACGGTAACAATAAGGAAATCCTTTTCGCCATTCAGTATACACCAAACTCGCAGGCAATCGGGCAGGGAAATACGCTCACGTCTACGTTCGGGCCCATTGCCGGAGCCACCGTACCGCTGTTTGGTTCCAATGCCAACCAGCCAACCATGGACCTTTACAATGCCTTCGCCCCGGGAGATTCACGACGCGACGCTTCTATTGCTTTTGCCGTACTGCAGGGACCGATGTCGTACGTAAACAAATTCATCAACAGGAGTATTCAGCTGCGGGCGGAAGATGGCACCGACTACCCCATTCTGAGATATTCGGACATCCTGCTGATGTATGCCGAATGCCTCAATGAAGAAGGTAATACCGCACTTGCCATTCCCTACGTAAACCAGGTGAGGGAGCGGGCATTTGGAAATAATACCATGAACCTGCAGTTCACCAACCCTGCCGTAACAGCCACCTATGTGGCCGATAAGGCTGCTTTAAGGGACCGTATCATCCAGGAGCGTCGCCTTGAGTTTTGTTTTGAAGGACTTCGTTTCTTTGATCTGGCCCGTACCAATACGTTGGTCCCAACCTTAAATAGTTACTTTACCAACAATAACGTGAAGTTCAACGGGAAGATCATTCAGATCGGGGCTAACAACAAGCTCTTCCCTGTACCCCAGGCTCAGATCGACGTAAATCCCACCGTTCTGAAACAAAATCCGGGATACAACTAAGATCACCCTTTAAGAATTTGATTGTTCTAGATAGTGCAGTATTCAAACGGCTTCGGGCTTCCGGAGTCGTTTTTTTGCGGTCGTATGACTAAAAAAGAAAAATACCTGGGCCGTCATTCCCAAAGCGGTTCTCTATTTTTCAGCGAACTGATTATCATGCATTTGTATGGAATTTTCTGAAGTATCAGAAAAAAACCAAAGCGAACAAAAAGTCACCGACAGTTAATCTTTTGGCAGTTCCTAAGGATTCATGTGCTTGTGTATGCTAGTCACATTGCAATTTTTACAGTACTATTAATGCTCAGTTTGTTCTAATAGGTTACATCTGAGCGTTGATGTAGAATAGTTAAAACAAAGCCCTGATTTTCGGGGCCGTTGTTTTTTATGTCAGCGATAACCATCCTGGCAATAGGCAATGGCCGTGAAGCCGGATCCTCTCCAAACAAACTCAACGTACTTAGCCGATCCTTACGTTTCTGCAGCCTGGCTTAACAGAAAGCAGCGGAGTGGGTTTAAGCCCGCTGCCTTCTAATCCGGAGCACCTGACATTGTGCACATCATCAAATACAAATGCCGGACGACCATCGTCCTGGGTAATTGTAACCGAAATGTTTTTCAGCTGAATATCCTTTGCATGGCGGATATAAAATCCATACGCCGGTAACGTTCCGAACATTCTGTTTTCGGGATACTTTTTCCCATTCTCAGGTATTTCGCGGAGAATATCTTCGCTTTGGGCAACCGGAAAACCGCCATTTACTGTAATTTTGACATCTTCAATGATTACATTTTCGATCAGATAACCCGGTAGTCCGCAGATGGACGAAGTATGAGGCAGGTAATCATGATGCTGCCGTTCGGGTTCATTAAATTTCTGGGCTTTGTTTACCGTGGCTGTGATGTTGGAAATGTGTATGTTTCGAATCATACCCGTCTGGGTTTCTGCTTCACCGTGAGGTCCACGGTTACGTTCGCCAAGCCGGATGTTAATGGGAGTGCCCACGCCGTTCATTACCATATTCCTGACCACGATATCCTCCATCACACCACCGTCAACGATCTGCAGGGCGATCCCGGATATAACCGTCTGCCACACCTCATTGTTCTCGATCAGTACCTGCCTGAACCCGCCAACCGATCCTGTACCCATTTTAAAAGCATTACACAGTGACCTTACCCTGTTTTTACGTGCAATTACCCGCCTGCATCCCCGTAAGGAGGCACTTTTAAGACAAATCCCGTCATCGTCAGTATTGATATCACAATTTTCAACCAGAACATCCTCACAATCAATTATATCAATACCATCCGCGTTATAAAAATAGTTTTCATTTATCTTTACGCCGTCTATCCACACATGTTCGCATTGCTGGAATATGGCTGTCCACATCAACGACTGCCTGAATGTGATGTCCTTAATAGTCACTTCCGAACAGAGATCGAGCGTGAACAGCGGGGGCCTGTTGTCGTTATTACCTGTATCACGGAATTCTCCGGTGCTATTGACCTGCGCATTGCCATTGATCATCCCCTTCCCGGATATCATGATGTTCTTCTGTCCGTCCGCATGCACCAGGGTTTGCATGGAATAATCCTTTTTAAACGGACTGCCCAATATAACGCCTCCTTCTTCCAGATAAAGATGCACGTTACTCTTAAGATATAATGTCCCTGTCAGAAAATCACCTTTGGGTACCACCAGCTTGCCGCCACCTTTGCGGGAACAGGTATCTATGGCCTTCTGAAGAACCGAAGTATTCAGGAATTTACCGTCTCCAACAGCGCCGAACTGGAGTATGTTCAGGGTAGTATCTTCCGTAGAGGACGGAGCGGTAGGGTAACGGGAAAAGAAATCAGTATTGATCATTTTTATAGTTGGTTCAGCAGGATACCAGTACAATTTTGTTTTAGGGAAAATACGGGAGAGTGCATGCTGTTAGTAGCACTGATGCCATTGAAATCAGAGTCATGCACATCGTCCAGGATAAACGCGGGGCGCCCGTCTGCCTGCTGCTGGGTTATTTTAATATTGTTCATGCGTATGTTTTTGGCATGTCTGAGGTAAAATGCGTAAGAAGGAAGGGCCCCATACATCCGGTTTTCAGGGTACTGGTTACCTGCCTCAGGTATTTCACGGAGGGCGTCTTCGGCAGAAGCCACAGGATATCCACCCTGAATCGTAATGTCTATATTTTCAAGGGTGACGTCTTCTATAAGGCTTCCCGGTACGCCACTAATAGATGAGGTATGCACGATATAATTGTGCCGTTTGCGTTCTTCCTCATGGTACTTCTCGGCCTTGTTCACGGTAGCCTTGATATCGCTGATATGGATGTTACGCATGATGCCCGGCAATACCGACAAAGCCCCCCGGACCAGCCGGTTGCGGTTACCAAGCCGCATATGAACAGGTGTAGCTACGCCGTTCATCGTGAGCCTGCGAACTTTGATGTTTTCCATCACACCACCATCCACAATCTGAAGCGCCAGACCGGAAATACCCGTTTGCCAGATTTCATTGTCCTCGATCACAATATTCCGGAAACCTCCGGAAGAATCCGTTCCCATTTTTATTCCGTTGCAGAGCGTACGCACTTTGTTGTTACGGATGGTACCCCGATTACATCCCGCATGCGTATAACCCTTCAGGCAAATCCCGTCGTCGTTGCTGTTGATATCGCAGTTCTCCACCACGAAATCCTCGCAATCTACGATATCCACCCCATCGGCATTGTGGAAGTAATTCTCGGTAACTTTGATGTGGTCCACATGCACATGCCTGCACCGCGTATAAGCCTGCGTCCACCATACCGAACGACAGAAGGTAACATCTTTAATGAGGATGTTTTCGCATTCGTCAAACCAGATAAAGGAAGGGTTTTCGGAATTTTGCTCTTTAAATTCTCCGCTACCGTCCAGGAGCGCATTTCCGTCGAATACGCCTTTGCCGGTCACGCTGATATCCTGCTCTCCTTGTGCGTAAACCATACTCCGGTTAAGATATTTCTGATAACGGGCCGGGGTACGTACCACACGTTTGGGAAAATCCTTAAAGTAGGTTGAAGCCAGCAAAACGGCCCCCTCCTCAAGGTGCAAATGTACTTTGCTTTTGAGCACCACGGAGCCTGTAAGAAAAGTGCCGGAAGGAATAATCACCTGGCCTCCGCCCTGTTTGAAACAGGTATCTATTGTTTTCTGTATGGCAGGAGTATTCAGCTTTTTCCCGTCACCTACAGCCCCGAAATCCAGGATACTGTATTTTTTTTGCTCCACAAACGAATCCGCATGTGCCGATGTACCGGTTACCCCGGCAAGCAAAGCACCGGCGCCGGTCAGCCCGATTTTTACAAATTCTCTTCTTTCAATGTTTTTCATTGGGAATGGTCAACAAATGCAAAGCGCTGGGTTTGGTATTTTTCTACTACATAATACGCTTATTTTAGGCACATAGGCCTATTCCCCTTGCCTAAATATCGCTGTATCAGTACTTTCAAAAATTTCAGATGGTATCCTTCCAAACAGATCGTAATTCCTCAGATATCTTTACAAAGAAACAATTGAAAGGGTACTCACCCACCGCATCGGCACCGCTGATAGTAGGAAAAAAGCTATTCTTAACTACACGAGCAGAAGATTGTTAGCTGGGAAAATCTGTTTTTGATCAGGCTAACGCTCTGCAGCCGACACACAATTTTAATGGCCGGAAGTGGTAATTTTTGTAACCTCATGTCTTATTAGGGCATGAATTCCCGTGCGCTGTATTTTTCATTCTTGCTGACGTTTTTCTCTGCTGTGCATACCTTTGGCCAGTACGAAAAAATATTGAACAAAACCTATCCCCAGCGGTACACCGAGGTTGGCAAGATATATGTAAGAGCCATTTCCAATCCCGATTCCGCAAGCGCATTCCGCGAAGCAAACACCTTAAAGGCGCTGGCAATACAATCCGGTGACAAAGATCTGGAGCTGGAGACCGATCTTTTGAAGGCTTATTACATGACGGCATGGCACAAGCTGGAAAGGGATACCATAGAAAGCAAAATCCAGACATTAATCAGTCGGGCAGCCAGGGAGCACAATCTTCAGATCAACGCAAGGGCGTTAAAGGTACTGGGTGATTACTACTGGTTCGAACTTAAAAATTACGAACTGGGTTTCCAAACCTATATCCTGCTTGAGCAATTACTGCAGAGAGTCAGTATCAAAGAGCTTCCCGACAAGGTCTACCATTTGCAGAACATGGCACAGGCCTATCACAATTTCTCGGACTATCGGAAAGCGCTGCATCTTTTTATCCAGATTGTTAACCTGGATCCGGATAACGACCCAAGGGGCAGCCAGAACTCCGCATTGTACGCGATCGGCAAAATTCACCGGCAATTAGGTAACCTTGACTCGTCGGACCATTATTACCGCAAGATCCTGAACAATACCAAAAGTATCAATTACGCTACCTGGAAGGGAATTGCCAATGGCGGACTTGGTCAGAATTATTTTTTCAGGGGAGAATATGATAAGGCAATTCCCTTCCTCCGTTACGATGCCGACCTGGCCCTGGAACAAAAAGATTATGGCTTAGCTTCCGGTTCTCTGATCACACTGGCCGATATTTTCCTGAAACGTAATGATCTTCCCAAAGCGGAACATTACGCATTGCTTGCCCGCAAATGCCTGTCTATGGCGGAGCCCGATCGGTATAAATATTTCCAGGAGCTATATCCGGTACTTGGCAAACTGTATGCCGCCAAAGGAGTAACCCGGCTCGTGGGGCCCTATCTCGACTCTGCCATGTTTGCCAAAGACAGCATTACCCGCCAGTTCAATGCCATGCAGATGATGCGTGCCCGACAAAAGATCGAATTACAGGCACATAGGGCAGAAATCGAAAAAGTAGATGCTGATAACCGGCTTAAGATCCTAGAACGGAACATGCTTATAGCGGTTGTTATTCTGGTTGCGATCACTTCGTCTTACTTTTTTTATAATCTGCACAGGCGTCACAGGCAGCAGCAGCTACTGCAGGCCCGGGAAATCCGTATGAAAGAAGAAGAACTTGCCAGCGCAACCCACCAACTTAAAGAATTTGCTAAAAACATTTCCGAAAAAAGCAGGCTGATCGAGCAGCTTGAATTCCAACAGGGACTGGGAGCGGATGCCGAGATTCTCAGCCAGCTCAGAGAAAACACAATCCTGACGCAGGACGAATGGGAATACTTTAAAAAGTTATTCGAGAAGGTGCATTCGGGTTACCTCTACCGTCTCAGGGAAAAATTTCCCGATCTCACCCAGGCTGAGATCCGTTTCATTGCCTTGTTGAAACTGGGCCTTGACTACAAGGAAATGTCTTCCACTTTGGGCGTCAGCAGCCAGGCTGTCCGGACCACCAAATACCGTCTTCTCAAAAAAATAGACCTTCCAGATGACAGAAGCCTGGAAGAATTGATGAAACATATCTAAACTTCCCCTATACCACCGACGTCATCTGTAGCTGCCAGAGCCTGCTTCTTCCCGGCCCGTATGTCCCAGCCTGCACTCCGGTTTGCATCCCTGCTCCGTATGATACCAAGGTATTATCCACCTGAGCAACTGAAATCCCTCGACCTTAGAAGCAGATATACAAGTAACTGACAGACAACACATTAAAAAAATGTGATGTTTTTGTGACGGCCCCCTACCCGCTTTCGGCTCTATAATTCTCTTATTTCACCTGGAGATTTTCACCAGGTCTCATCCTCTGTACTCAGCGTTTTTATTTTTTAATTGTGATCGTATCGCACTATGAAAACAAAAATTTACCAAACCCTCCTCTCCGTTTCTCTTTTAATACTTTTCGTTTTAAAACTGTCTCAAATTGCTCTTTCCAAAACTTGGATTGATTTTAGCCTTGACGAAAAGCATGTACCTGAGCACGTCAGGCCTGCAAAAAGAAACCCTGGCAAACAACAGGAAACTCAACCTCAGATAAAAACAGCTTCGGTACCCGAAACGCTCTATGTAAATGCGTTGCTGAGCACCGGCAATAACGACGGCACTTCCTGGGATAATGCCTACAAAGGGACGGAGGGCTTATCCAATGCACTGAGATATGCTAAACAAAACACCGGAGTAGCTTACATACTGGTGGCCAAAGGCAAATATAAACCGACTTATTCACCGGAAGATGGGAGAAATTTTGCAGACTCTGCTACTTTGGTATCAAGCAGCAAAAGCCACACGCAACGTGCTTTCCTTCTGGTGAAGGATGTGAAAATTTATGGCGGCTTCGACCCCGCCAATGGTATTACCGCATTAACTGACAAACGCATACTGCCCGGTTTTACAGGTGAGGGCAGTATCCTCAGCGGTGATTTTAAAAATAACGATGGCGCAATTACGTCCGGCAGCCAGTATACCTATACCAATTATGATGACAACGCCGGGCAGATCGTCATAGCGGCCAACGATGTTGGAACCGCCGTGCTGGACGGCTTCGCCGTGACCGCCGGATATGCCAGAGAAAACGTGTCCATTACCGTGAACACCAAAACGGTGAGTAAAAAGCAGGGTGGTGGTATGTTCAATGTAAGTGCTGCTCCGGTGGTCAGTAATGTAATTTTTTACGCAAATAAAGGAACCAATGGCGGCGCGATGTATAATATTTCCTGTCCGGAAATTAAGATTTACAACAGCATTTTTTCCGGGAATCTCTCTACCGAAAGTGGTGGAGCCATATACAACAGTACTTCTCCCACGGCGTTTGCCAATGTCATTTTTTCAGGTAATACTGCAACCCAATATGGTGGCGGGATATACAATTTTTCCAGCTCCATATCCCAAATTATTAACTCGGTTTTCTCCGGAAACAAATCAACGGCGGTTGGCGGTGCCATCATGAATGTCGGTGGGACTTCCTCTTCTGTTTTAGGTAATTCCATCATCTGGGGCAACAGCTCAACCATTACGGGCGGATCAAGCCTGGACGCCGCTAAAATCAGTTACTCCATCGTGGAAGGATTCAGCGACGGAACCGGGAATGCCAATACCGATCCGCTTTTTGAAGATGCGCCTTCTTATACAGCAGCTCCCTTTGCTGGAGGCAACTACCATGTAAAATCCACCAGCTTGGCCACCATTGACAAGGGCAGCAACACCCTCATCCCCACAGACATCTCCACCGATCTGGCAGGCAATACCCGTATACAGGCCGACAAAGTAGATATGGGGGCCTATGAAAGTGAACCTCAGGAAATTCCTCTGGAACGGCTATACGTTAATGCCGGACTGATTACCGGTAAAAACAACGGTGCCGACTGGGAAAACGCATTTTCGGGCCCTTATGCTTTCGCCCGCGCCATGCAATATGCGCAAAGCCACAGCAGCGTAAAGGATGTGTGGGTAACCAAAGGTACTTATTACACGGCCTACCGCGCCGATACCCATTCCGACACCAATCCGCTGGATCCGAACAATGCTTTTGTACTGACGGACGGTGTGAAGATTTACGGAGGGTTTACCGGAAGCGAAACCGATATTACCTTACGCGACTGGAAGACAAACGTTACGATCCTCAGCGGCGATCAGAATAAAAATAATATGGCAGATGACGATGACGCCTATCAGGTGATGATGAACGTGAACCTTGGCCCGGAAACCGTGCTGGATGGTTTCACGATAACGGGCGGGTATGCTGCTGGCTCAACGGAAACAACGCTTGAGATAGATGGTACAACCGTTGCCAGGTATGCCGGTGCAGGTATGTACAACCACCATGCCTCTCCAACGATCCGCAACTGTACCTTTCACAAAAATGTATCCCGTAACTCCGGCGGAGGCATGGCTAATATGGCCGACTCCCGGCCGGTACTTACCAATGTCAAATTCATAGAAAACACCGCAGTAAACGGCGGAGCCATGTACAACAACGGCATGGAGCATCAGTTTTCCGACCTGCTGTTTGAAAACAACACGGCTACCAGCCACGGCGGGGCCGTCTGTAATGATCGGGCATTTGTTACTTTTATGCATACTGTCTTCTCCGAAAATACGGCTGCCCGGGGAGGTGCCATTGCTACCACTTTGGACGTCGGAGATAATACAGCCACAGGAAAGTACCTTGGCTGTCTGTTTGTTAAAAATACGGCAAGTGGTTTCGGAGGTGCTTATTATTATGAAAATGGTACCGGAGATTCTCCCGTTTTCATTAACTCTACCTTTTCAAAAGATATCTGTTCTGCCGAAAATGGCGGGAACATCATTTACTTCCAGCAGCATACGGAAAACGTAACACCCAAATTTTACAATTGTATTATTGAGAAAGCTGCAACCGGTACCTTTTATGGAGGTAGCAGTCCCGGCTTGTTTCAGGCCCAGTACAATCTGACCAACTATTTATTCCCAGTTAATGAGGTTGTTAAAGACAATATCACCGCAACCGATTTTGGCTTCCAGCATGCCGATTCCCCTGCCGGTGAAGATGAGCAGTACGGCACGATCGACGACGGCTTCAGGCCGCTCATGACTTCACCGGCTGTTAATGCGGGTTTTAACGACTTTACGCCGGCTGCACTGGAAAAGGATTTAACTGGGAAAGACCGGATCCTGAATGGCTCGGTGGATAT
Source organism: Dyadobacter sp. CECT 9275 (assembly GCF_907164905.1). Taxonomy (NCBI): domain Bacteria; kingdom Pseudomonadati; phylum Bacteroidota; class Cytophagia; order Cytophagales; family Spirosomataceae; genus Dyadobacter; species Dyadobacter helix. The sequence continues at coordinate 864,110 of NZ_CAJRAF010000002.1, forward strand.
AGGAGCTTACGAATATTCGCTTATTCTGTCCACCCTGTATGTCAGAGAAGAATTGACAACAGGCAACAACAACGGTACTTCCTGGAACGACGCCTATCAGGGGAAAGGCGGCCTTTCGGAGGCACTTTATTATGCCAGACAAAATCAGGGTGTAAAAAATATATGGGTGGCTAAGGGTACTTACACACCCACCCGGCGAGGTGATAACTTTGATAAAAGCAATCCTGATGACAAGAATAATACATTTGTGCTGGTAGAGGGTGTAAAAGTTTATGGCGGATTTGCCGGAACCGAAACGTCTTTAGACGAGCGGGACTGGGGAAATAATCAAACCATTTTGAGCGGCGAAATTGGGGCTGACAATAATTATACAGACAATCTGTATCATGTGGTGGTAAGCGTCGGCAACACGGCCGCCACTGAGCTGAATGGATTTGTGATTACCCTTGGGATGGCTGATGCCAATTCCAGTCTGACCGTCGAAGGAAGAGCTATCCCGACTTCTGACGGTGGCGGAATGTACCATAGCAATTCGTCTCCTGTTTTGCGAAACTTGGTATTTACTTACAATTATGCCAACAAAAATGGCGCGGGTATCGTCAATGACAACTCGTTTCCCAACCTTGCCAATGTAGTGTTTTTCAGGAACCTGGCTAATAAATTTGGCGGAGCAGTCTATAATATAAAAGGCTCTCACCCCACTATCACACACGCCACCTTCCACAGAAATTATGCAGGAGCCATTGTCAATGAGTCTCATTCCGGCATTACCATGGCCAACTCCATTATGTGGGGCAACACGTCGTGGGAAACATCGACCCCGGTAGATATTTTCGACCGCGAAGCTTTGGGTACAACCGTTAAAAATTCCATTACCGAAGTGTTTGGCACAGAAGGTACCGACGGTATTTTGAAACAGGACCCGCAGTTTGTAAGTCTGAATCCGCCGAGTAATCCCAATGGAAAATGGATGACAGCAAAAGACGGGCTTGGCCTGAAGCCAGGATCACCCGCCGTTAATACCGGTGATGATCTGTTGACACCGGCAGACATTAATCAGGACGTTACAGGGCTGAACAGGGTCTGGGGCGGCCGTACAGACATGGGTGCTTATGAAATGCGGACCACCTGTATAGAATCTCCTACCCTGTTTGTAGACTCTTCGTTAGTAGAAAGCGGAGATGGCACCAGTTGGTCCACCGCTTTTAAAACGCTGGCCGAAGCGCTTGAAGTGCTGAACCTATGCCCTGTAGTGAAGGAGATCATGGTAGCAAAAGGCACCTATTTTCCTACGACGCTGAACAAACCCGAACTTCCGTTTGTTGTCAACCGTGCGGTTAAAATCTTCGGGGGATATCCTTCAGGCGGGGGTATCCGTGATCACAGGGCTAATCTGACTATACTCGATGGCAACATCGGTGATCCGGCACTGTCCACAGATAACAGCTCGCATATTATGGCAATAGCTGGTATCTCCGTGGCAGACAGCGTGGTGATAGACGGACTGCAGTTTCAGAATGGCAGGACAATGGATTTGGGCGGCAGTGTAACGATCAACAACGTATCGGTACCCTATTTACAGGGAGCGGGTATCTATATCGGGAAAAATTCTTCCACCACACCCATTAGTATCAGAAACTGTACTTTTACAAATAATTACTCCCTTGCAAACGGAGGGGCAATTTACAGCAGCGAGAGCCAGGTTATTTTACATAGCTGCCGTTTTTTCAACAACAATGCAGCCGATCAGGCACCGGGCATTTATGTCAGTAAAGGTGCCATGCAGATTGTCAACAGCTTGTTTACCGGAAACACGTCGGCAGGCCCGGGCGGGGCGATCACGCTGAACGAAGCCTCGGCATCCTCCCTCGTCAATTCAACCCTGTACAAAAACCACAGCACCGGAACCGACGCCTACGGAGGTGCGCTGAACTGCAATAACAGCAATCTGACCATCAGCAACAGCATTTTCAATGGAAATACCTACGGGGGCACCGCCACCGCTTCTACCAGGGAAAAGAGCGACATCAATCACAACGGCAACAGTACACTTTCAATCCACAAAAGCTTAATGCAAAGCGGCAGCCCATACCTATCCTGTACATATTGTCCCGCTCCAAATACGGATCCCCAGTTTATAGATGTAACTGCGCCAACTAAAAAAGGCCTTGGACTTCTTGCCGGAAGTAAAGCCATTAACAAGGGAGATAAACAAGAACTGCCGTCCTATGTCGTAAATGACTTGTTAGGTGCCGAGAGAGTACGGGGTGAAGAAACAGACCTCGGGGCTTTTGAAGCGATTCCCCTCACCGATCCGCTCACCAGGCTTTATGTGAAGGCAGATATTGAAACCGGATACAACAATGGTTATGGATGGGAAAATGCTTTTTATGGCTCCAATGGGTTTGCCCGCGCGCTGGAATACGCCAGAAACAATAGTAGTGTGAAGGAAATCTGGGTGGCCAAGGGAACTTATTATACTTTTGGCCGGGCCGACAACCACGATGCCTCCAACCCTTTGGATCCATCCAACTCTTTTGTGCTGGTAGAGGGTTTGAAAATATACGGTGGTTTCAATGGACACGAAGAAGATGTAGCCGAACGCGACTGGAAAACAAATACCACCATACTAAGCGGGGACCAGAACAAGAATGGTATAGCGGACAACGGCGACGCTTACCAGGTACTGATTAGCCTGAACAACGGGCCGGAGACTTTGCTGGATGGGTTTACCATTACAGGAGGATATGCCGCCAGTTTTACTTCCACGAACATCCAGATCAACGGTACTACCATCTACCAAAGCAGCGGCGCCGGGATGCATAATTTTAACTCCTCACCGACAATCCGAAACTGTATTTTTTACAGAAATACAGCGCGGGGCACCGGAGGAGGGATGGCCAATTGGGATCAGTCCAAACCGGATTTAGTGAATGTTACATTCCGGCAAAATAAGGCGCTGACGGGAGGAGGAATGTTTTACTTTCTGATCGACTTTTATGGAACCCCAGTGGTACACAAGATGTCCAATCTGGTATTCGACGGAAATGTAGCCGAAGGGGCAACCGGCGGAGAAGGCGGCGCTGTTTGTAATTCACGGTCTTTCATTTCATTTGAAAATACAGTATTTATCAACAATTCCGCCGCACAAGGGGGAGCCGTAGCAGCTTTGAACTACACCAATAACTACTACCAGCATTTTGAAACTTATTCCAACTGCCTCTTTGTAAATAACACGGCAACCGAGGCCGGTGGAGCATACTATTTTGCGACGGGGTACCCGCATGGGCCTGTTTTTATCAATAGTTCGTTTTCAAAGAATATTTGTAATCAGGCTTCTGGTGGAGATGTTTTCAATTTCCAGTATATCAGTATGACAACTGATTATCCTGCATTCTACAATTGTATTCTTGAGAAGGCCGACAACGCTCATGATTTTTTTGGAGGTAGTTATAACACCCTTTTTGTAGCTGAACGAAACCTGACCAATTACCCCCTCCTTCCCTATTGGGCTGAAAAAAATATTGTTACCGATCACCTGGGTCTGACCAATAGTAGTACTCCGGCAGGAGCCGACGGAGTCTACGGCACTTCAGACGACGGACTTATTCCTCTACCGGCATCTCCAGCAATTAACGGGGGAAACAATGACTATATTCCGATTGACCTGGTAAATGACTTTAATTCCAATAAAAGGATACAGGGGCCGTTTACGGATATAGGTGCATACGAATACAATCAGTCATGCGAGGAAACCATAGCCGCAATCAGCACGAACGGTGACATGATCCAGGATCTTGCCCTGTCGGACCAACCCGTATATCTTTTTAACGAAGATAAATGCAGCGTGATGGGAATCTTTCAGGCGGTGAATGAAGAATTACAAAGCGGCCAGCTGAATGCCTATACAACCATTGAAACAGTCACTGGTTTCTACAACGAACAACCTTTCGTGAGACGCCATTACGACCTGGAACCGAAGGCCGACCTGGACGGGCATAAGGGGATTGCTACGTTGTACTTCACCAATGATGATTTCAAAAACTACAACGGCTGGGCCGAGAATCATAAACCACTGCCCATCTCAGGTACCGACGTCAATAGTTCCAATTTGCTGATCTGGCAGTGGCATGGCAGCAGTGAGACCCGCGCACCGGGTACCTACACAAAAAACGGTATACCGTCAGCCGGGAAATATATCAAACCCAATGCCGGGGATATTGTGTGGAACGAAGCGCTCAGGCGTTGGGAAATCAAATTCCAGTTTTCAGGTTTCAGTGGCTTTTTTGTTACTACACTTGAAAATGGCTCCCTTCCCGTCACCTTATCTTCCTTCACCGTATCTGAAAAGAATACGGAGCTTGGCCACGCCGCTGCACTGCTGAACTGGACCACGACCTCTGAAAGCAACAGTGACAGCTTTGTGATTGAACGGAGCATTACGGGCAAAAGCTGGGAGCAGATCGGGCAGGTCAAAGCAGAAGGAAGCAGTGATTTTGTAAAGAAGTATACCTTTACGGACGAAAAGCCTCTTCCCGGAAACAACCTTTACCGCTTAAAGATGATTGACCAGGACGGTACGTTTGCGTTCAGCAGTATCCGCAACCTGCGCATTCAGTTCTTGCCTGGTACCATCCTTTATCCGAACCCTGTTGCCGACCTCCTCTATATCGATGTAGCCAGTGACTCTGCCATTGAAAAAATTGTCCTCAGGAACGCAGCAGGTCAACCGGTGGGTACATACCCCTATGCACCTGGCGAGGGGATACCGGTGACAGACCTGGCACCAGGTATCTATTTCGTTGAGATGGTCGGAACTGAAAAAGTGCTGCAACAACACAAGATAGTGGTAGCAAGATAACAGTTGATGCCCGGCTTTAACAGGGATAGCATTTTTGATTGTCTATCGGGATTTAAACCATGGCAGGAACATACACATGATCTGCCAAAAGATGGGCATGAAGCCATTGCACAGCCTCGTCACCCGTACCGGCAGGCTTTAAGGCGAGTGTCTTGAAAAAAATGAAGGATACCTTCAGCCGCTTTCGGAAGGTATAGGAAGTTTCTCCCAAATGGTTACCAGGGCGTTGTACGGGCACACTGGTACATTGCAATTTTGTCTTTGCAATGAGGCCGATCAGGTAGGGTGCATGCGGCAAATAGGACACAAGCCTTTTCATGGGCTCTGCCCTGGCAACCATAAAAAGGCCCACATGCATCGGAATTCTTTTCTTGGAAAACAGGTGGACGAGGCCTTTGAACAGCATGGACGTAAAAAGGCGGCCGCCGGATTCATACCGTCCCTGCCTTTTCGCAAAGACAACATCAATACCCGGGACCAGTGACTGGATCAGCGCCGGAAGATTTTCGGGTTCATCCTGTAAATCTGCATCCATGGTGGCAATCAGGCTCCCTTGCGCAAAGGCTATTCCTGCCAGCAACGCACTGCTCTGTCCGGCATTTTTGCCCAGGTCAACAATATGAAATGGGATGGTGGGTGGAAGTTTTTTGAGAATTTCCGCCGAGTTATCCGGAGAGGCATCGTTTACATACACCACTTCACATTCCAGCCCCACGTTCCGGGACAGTGCAGTGAGCCTGTCGTGAAGTTCGGAGAGCGTGGCCGCACTTTTGTAAACGGGTATGACGATACTGATCATTAATAGCCTTTTTGATAATTGACTACATTGTACAGTGGTTTACCACTCATGTAACGCGACAGATTATCTTCAAAAAGCGCCTGCCATTTGTAAACAGGTCCTTCCAGACTTCTGCCTACATGCGGACTGACCAGAATGCGGGGTTCTTTCCAGATGGGGTTTGAGGGCAGCAGCGGTTCCTGTTCAAAAACGTCCAGTGCGGCTCCGGCCAGCCTTCCCGAAGCCACCATTTCCAGTAATACGTGGTCGTCAAGAGTACCTCCCCTTCCAATGTTCACCACAAACGCATCTGCAGGAAGTTTCTCCAGAATATCCTGGTTAACAAAATGATATGTTTCCGGAGTTTTGGGCAGGCATATAATCAGCGCATCTGTCTCTGCAAGCTGCTCGTGCCAGTTATACTTGCCATAAATGGTAATACCACCTTCCACCGAATCGTCCTTTTGATTTCTCACGGCCGATACCTGCCCGTTCAAAGTTGTTATCTGACGTGCTATTTCTTTAGCAAGACTCCCCCAGCCCAGAATCAGACATTTACTTCCATGAAGTGTCCGAAGCCGGTGACGCCTCCAGACAGATGCGTGCTGGTCGTCGCGGAGCAGATGTAAATTGCGAAACAACGCGAGCAGCAGCGCCAGGGTATGTTCTGCCAGTTCTGCATCATAAACGCCGCGCGAGCAGGTCAGCAGTATGTCCCGCGCTATCAGCAGTTGCTTTTGGGACAGGATCAGATCAACCCCAACAGAATTGGACTGCATCCAGCGAAGCCTTTTGGCATAAGGCAAACTTTGCAAAAAGAACCGGTTTCCGAATACAATCTCAGCATCCGCTATCCGCATTTTCGCTTCCTCTTCCGTATGTGCGATCATAAATTCATGATCCGGCGCCAGGCTTTTTAAATTATCAAAATGCTCCGGTACAGGGTCGTACATAAGCAGAATCATACATAGGAAGGATTTGGCACCCAGCTTTCCACCTGTTTCCTGAACAACTGAAAATCCAATTCAATTTCCTGCGAAGATCGCATCCGGGCGGCCTGGTAAGCTTTCCGGATATGAAATACCATGTGCTCCATACTGTGATGGGCATAGTCACGGATAAAACTCCTGCGTAAAAAGCTGAAATTAATTCCTAAACGTGCATATTCATTGATCAGATACTTACTGGCGATAGGTAACCCGCTTGGCGGATATGTCACACCACCAGCACCTAGTGGAATCCTGACCTGCCTGCGGATATTAACCAGGGTATCATTGAGCAGGGGGACAAAAATATTCTTGCTGTTTTGCTGAATATGCAGGTCATTCAGGCCTACATATACCCTTCTCAAAGGAAGCTGGCTGAGCTCTCCGATGCACTCCAGCGCCGAGGCCGTCTCGATTAAAATGCTGAATCCGGCACGTTGCCCGATTATTTCGGATACCTGACGAGCCTCCTCATAGGTATGCACCATCGGTAAAAAAATTTCGTCTGCACCAGCCTGTAAAGCCATCTCAATTTCGCTTTCGGTATGGTCCGAAAAACCGTTGATCCGGCAGATCAGTTTGCCCTGTGGGGTAACTTCCCTGACACGGCATAAATCTTCGTAAGTATTGTAATTAATTTCGGTATCAAAGTTTTCCTGTCGCTTCTTCTTTCCCTGATTTTCCCAGTCTACAATAATTCCGTCAACACCTGCCTCGATGGCAGACTGAACCACCGACGGACTGGTCGTAAACAGAAAAAGCTGAAAATCGTTGGTTTGTGGTAGGTTTGGGATCACATTTCTCTTGTTTTTTGTGCAATAATTAAACAACTGGTACCAAGGGGTATGCTCACCCTTCTCCGAATCGCATTGATTTCCCAATGTAACAGGCTACGCAGAAGCCGGGCGGTGCGAGGCCGGCCGGCCATGTGCTCATTTTTCTTTTTCTGAGGGGTATTTTTCTTCTTTATACCGAATTTCTCCACTAACACCCTGGTTACCCACATAGGCAGCCAGACAAGTGAGAAAAAATAGGTTTTGTACTTCACCTCGAATCCTGTTTCAGACAAAAGCTGGGTGAGATCAGCCAGGGTATACCTGCGGAAATGGCCCAATTGCACATCATTTTCCGACCACAGGCTATTAAATGCGGGTACTGTCAGCATGATCCTGCCGTCAGGCACAAGCAGCTGGTTGATCTTCCGGAGAAACTCCTTATCGTTTTCAATATGTTCCATGACATCAAAGAAACCCGCTGCTGGTACTGGCTCATAGCCCATGGAAACGTAGTCTTCCAAAGTGCTGTGCACCGTTTTAACGATTCCCCTTTTCCTTGCGTTACGGACGCCAGTCAGGTAAGGTTCTATGAGTGTTACGTCATATCCGGCCTGCTGCATCGCCAGCGCGGTGATACCATTTCCGCCACCTATGTCATAAAATTCCGCAGGAAAGCCATCAGCCTTCATGGCGGCCACAAGACATTCGTTCCTGTGCTGATACCAGAATGAGGCATCTTCCAGATCATAGCATACCGAATTGCCGTCGTCAGGGTAGGAAACAATCCAGTTATTTCTGTTATCTTCCATTATCTCTTTTCTCCCATGATCATTTGGAAAGGCAGAAAAGTATTCAATCCGGGTAGCTTTTCCAGTACCGGCTCGCTTTTCTGGCCCAAGGCAGTGTTGGAAAGAAAAGGAGGATAAAAGCCGAAGCGTTTTATCTTCAGATTCTTCCATCCTGCATAATCCATTGCTTCAAAAAGTTTTGTTTTAGTCATATCGGCTACGCCCTTGTCACCTTCCCATGACATGCCGGGCGTGAACGCGATCTGCAGGTAGTATAACGGATTGTAGGCATTAGGTTCAAGAAATACCAACCTGGCTCCCGGTTTTGCGATACGATGCATAGCCTGAAAACAGGCATGAAGGTTATGAAAATGATGCAGAGCCATAAAACCCATGACAACGTCAAATTGTTCATTTAATTCCTCTGGCGCATCCAGAATGTCTGCGGCGTGTAATTTGACCGGAAATTTATTGTCGTTATGAACCAGTAATTGCTGCAGGAGAAAGGGGGAAAGGTCCAAACCTTCTACCTTATAACCCTGGGCGAGGAAATTCAGAGTATATTTTCCCATACCACAGGCTACATCTATGATGCGGTCCGTTTTTTGAATCCCGGCAAAATTAATGACTTCCCGTACGTGCCTGCGGACATACGGGGTATAGACCGGGATCATCGTCTTCTTGATCTTATGCCCGAAGTAATCGAGTTGCTGGTTGTTGTGAAACTTGATATTGGAGACAACTATGCTCATTGAAACCCGATTAAGAATATTTTAGCATTGAATATAGAAGAAAATAATAGAAAATACCAATTAATTCGCTTACTGCGAATTAATCATTTTACAATGATTTAACGATATTCACCGAAAATCTTATAAAAAAAAGTGATCGTTCTCAGTGATCCTGAATGACTTCGTACAGATGAACACGCCAGAGCGCGGAGGAGAAAATAGAGCGTTTTTTCAGACCCGATTTTTCAGGATTCTTTATATTTTCTGCAGAGAGGATGTAGTCACAGTGCAGTTGCCGGAGGGCTTTGTAAGAAAGCCTGATATCCCGGGACGCAGGAGCCTTGGTGCGGGTCATATGGGTTTCAAAGTAGTCATATCCCTGGTCGTAGACAATCAGGCACTGGCTTCCCCAAAAGTCAAAAAAGCCTCTGTTTATCTGATTCTTGCGAAGTTCAGCATCAATAATACCCCGGAATTGTCTTTTATACGGAATGGGGTAATTGCTGGAATACCCGTCAATGGTCCACATACCATTGTACTGCGCAATACCCGGCGGAATCCCTATACTGGCTACCCGGTAAGTATTTAAAGGTTTTTGAATGTGGGATTTTATACTGCGGAACATCGGTTCTGCGTAATAATCATCATAGGTAAAGATATAATGGTATGGTTTTATGTTCACCAAACTTTTAAAAAAGCGTTCGTAATACGTTGGCTGGTAGGCAAAACAAATTCCCAGTTGCAAAACTGCAATGAAAGCCACCACACGTTTCTGAAGTCCGGCGGGAATAAGCACGATCGCCTGGGCCGCCGCTATATGCCATAGCAACTGAAGGAAAATATGAAAACGTTCAAGGCTGTACATCCGGAGCAGATCCGACTGATTGCGGAGATTCACTACCGGCTCCCAGTTTAACAACCCGATATACAGGCAGATGAGCACAATAACCGCGAGTGTGCAGGTAAGTATCACTGGAAAATGCTTTTTCCGGACCCACTCAATGCTGTAAACGAATAATACAAACGGCAGTAAAACAAATGTATGCAGTGACAAGGCGACATCCACATTGCCAAAAAGGAAATATCTGGCAAACACTTTCAGGCAAATCAAAGGTGAAGTGGCAAACCGGCGCATATCCATCCGGTGTGAAACAAACCCCTTTCCACCGAGCATGTTTTGGATCAAGTCAACTTTGGTAATGCAATAAACAACCAGGAGGATACCAAACGCAACCAGCAGGTATTTAACAGGCAATTTTTTGTACAGATCATGCAAAATAAGCAAAGCCAGTGCCAGCAGAATAAACACCCCGGCCGACTGGAAGTTGGAAGCAAAAGGGAAACTTACAAGGATGAGCCAGTCCCAGGCCCTGATTTTCGTTTGACGGATATTAAGGATAGCATACAAAACCAGAGGCTGTCCTGCAATACTCAATCCCCAGGTGAGAAGAAAGGGAGTGAACGCAAAAGATAGCGCCAGAAAAGAAGCAGCAAACGTGGTCAAATGAAAATGACGGCGCATCAGCAGCCACATGCCAACAAGTGCCACTGCGCTGATGAACAAGGTAAAAAACTGGTAGGCCCGGAAAGTTGGCAGCAGAAGATTTAGCCAATAGTAAATATTAAATGTGCTGACGAGGGTAAATTTGGGTACGCCCCCCATAAATGGCTCTATAATCCTATACGCTGGCGCCCAGACATAAGGCTCCCTGGCTACAATCCGGTACCACACCACATAGGAATCAAGCGAGTCGAAGGCATTATAAAATGCGGCACTGCCCAGGAAAATCGTGGGAGTATGATACAGTAAAAATATCAGTAGTGTTCCGGGCAGGTAGTATTTCTGGTATCCTTCGCTCATAAACAGGCTTGAGTAAAATCTTAAAATGCGGACGAAACCTTCGGGTTAAATTGCACAGGCTTCTCAGGTGAAACATATCCCCGAAATCATTACGGCGCTACCTCCGCTTTGTACCCGGTATCCCTGGTTACTGATTTCCGCAATGGCCATACCCTGGTAAAGTAAACCAAAAGGATCAGCATACCAAGCGGGAAGAGCATGCCATAACGTACCAGCCCGGCGGAAGCGGTCGTCAGCATAAAAAGCAACGCGGGATGGGGAAGGAAATCCAGGAAAGTCAGCAGCCATTTCCTCACCGATTCGCTCGCCCCGGATTTTACATAAGCCCCCATCTGCTGATTAAAATCCAGCCTGGTTAACAGCGAGGTAAGCGCGGCGCTATTCCGTCCAGGCTGGTACCCAATCCGGCGGGGCCATTTAAGCAACGCTCCATAAGCCAGTAGCAGTGCAAAAAGAAACGGGCCAAAAGTCATCTGCATCAGTAAAACCATTGGCAAATGCAGTAAAAGTGCCAGTAACATTGCGTATACGACCATCTTTCGGTAACAAAGCAGCAAAGGTATGGCCAATTGTAAAACCATCACTCCAATACCGGCCATCTGCGACAGAAACAACGGCGGAAAAAGTCGGGCAATCTGCATGTATACCTCAATCTGGTGTTTGGTGGAAAGTAATGTTTCTATACTTGCACCTGTCCACCAGTCGGTATCCAGAATTTTGTTCAGATCCGCACCCAAATACAGGACAATCAATTGAAAACGGATGAGTGCAGTACCGGTCGTATGATTACTCAAGGCAGTACACATAAACATACATGCCGTAAAAAGATGCGCTACCGAAATACAGGTTTGGCAGGAAACAATACCCACTATAAACGCCATACCCACTGCGAAAGCTCCTGTACGCAGATAAGGTGTGAACCAGATGACCAGAATCCCGCCGGTAAAAATGAGGTACATCCCGGTGTTAAATTGCGTGTCCGTACCCAAACTTTCTAAAAAAGATAGAACCGGGTAATGCCGCCCCGCCCCCTGATTCCCGCCGAAGGGACTCTCTTTAGTTAAAAAAAGGTACAATGCCAGCAACCTTACCAGTAACACCAGCTCAGGTACTACTGATTTATCATAGAGGTAAAATGGATTAATCTGACGCATGTACTATTTATTCGCCTTCCAGCTAAAAAACCTTTCGGGGCCCATGTTACGGCTGTAATAAACTTTCAAACTATCCGGATTCCCCGTTTGCTCTGTTTCTTCAACCGTGAGCAGCAGCCTTCGCAAATTACCCTCGGAATGACTTTCCCAGTGCGTTTGCGCAATGCCGTAACGGCTCTGAACGGCTTCCGCTTTCCAGGGCAGGCCATTCTCATAAGCTTCAACCCTGTAATACACTTGTGTGGTATGAGGTGCCCATGAAACCGTGCGGGTATCACCCATAAGTTCATAAATTGTATTACCCATCTGCGCGGCCAGGAAAAGAAGACCTGGAAGCCATTTTTTTACCCCTGGGCCGACCTTGGACATTTGAATATGAGCGTAACGGATTTTTCGCAACATAGCAGGCTGATAAACTGGCTCTGTATTAAGTCAGCACAATTTTAGATTTAATTTCCGATAAAAGCGAACAACATTTGTCCATTATCGGACACTACCCAACCAAGATACCCTTGTATTAAACTGACTATAAACAACTTAATATATATCAAATGTTCTGGCAAAGTATTTTATCAGCAAACATGGAAATAATAAAACAACATGAACAGAGTTTACCTCGGAGAATTTGAAGAAATCATTCTGCTTGCCGTGGCGGTCCTGCACGGACAGGCTTACGGCGTTTCTGTTATGCGTGAAGTAATGGAGCAAAGCGGCCGTACAGCCCGGCTGAACCAGATACATTCCGCTTTGCAGCGGCTGGAAGAAAAAGGGATGGTCCAATCCACCTTTGGGGAGCCCACGCCTGAACGCGGTGGAAAACGAAAAAAACTATTCACCGTGACTGCCTACGGGCAACGGACCCTGCAAGAAATACAAGATGTACGCAGCGGCTTCTGGGCCAGGCTTACAGGTTCCTTTAAACTATTCACCACAGAATAACTTCCTCATGAAACAACCGCCCCGCTTAGCAGAGAAATTCCTGAAATGGTTTGTGGCCCCGCACCTGTTGGAATCTATACAGGGTGATTTAAACGAGAAGTTCAATGATGATCGCGAAACTGTAGGTAACAAGCGTGCCTCAATGTATTACTGGCGGGAACACGGTCTGAAAGTTGGAAGCTAACAAACAGTTTTCTGAGTAATTTTTCTTTCCTTAAGTTACAAAATAATGACATAACTATCAATTAGTATGAGCAGTTCTACATTAGTAATACGTGCGATTTCCTATGTCTGTTTTTTATTTTCAATTGTGGGCTTTACCATGGTAACATAGCTTGTTCCAACCCAGATGTACAAAAACCAAAAGTTTACCATATTATTGGACAAGACAAAGTTTCCGTAAAAGATACTATTGACCCGCCACCGCCACCCTTACCATTTTATGGGGAAATAAATTTGATACTATATGGCAAATCCGATGTTTATCTGCACAGGGTCGCTCCAAACTTTTTTGTTGATCCTTATTTTGACGATCGACCAATGGAAGTTGTCTTAACGAAATGGGATCTCAGAAAAATCGAACGGACCGAACTGCCTCAATTTTTAGCTACGGAATATAAGGGCGTTAGTCCAGAGAAGTATCGACATTATTTTACGGGCATTAAATCTGCTTCCGATACTATCACCAATGAGGCATTTGCTGAAATTCAACTGTTCTTCGAAGGTATTAAATTCGATAAATACTTCATCAGGAAATGGACCGACCAGGAACAACAGGCAATCGAATCAATCAAAAAAAATTAGAAGCATTCGTATATAAATCCTGACCATCGCTATGAGTTGCGCAACAGCCACCATCGTATTTCTATAAAACCGGGATACGGAACCGTGGAAAATACCTCCTCCGCAACATAAAGCCATAAACCAAAAATCTGCCAATTTTATTTACTACAATTTTAGCCAAAACAAGAGATAATTCGTCGATTAAAAATAAATGCAAAATATTTTACAAAATGAACTAGGGATTTTAGCTTGTTAGTTGCCTTAAGAGCATATTAGCATTTTGAAATCTATGTATAAACGTTTCAGCGATGAACAATTAGTAGAATCTCTTCGGATTGGCAAGGAAAAAGCCTTTGAAGAAATATACCTCCGGTACTGGCGCAGGCTGTATGCGATGGCTTACCAGGAAACCGGAACCAAGGAGGAAGCCGAAGAACTGGTACAGGATGTATTCGAGAACCTTTGGTGCAAACGGGAAGAATCTGTTATCAAGCATTTAAAAGCTTATCTGGTGGTTTCCATGAAACACCGGGTAACGAACTACATTAAGTCTTCCATTACACAGAGAAAATACCAGGAGTACCTGATATTGAATGAAATAAGACAATCATACGGCACGGAAGAAATCGTCAATTTCTCTGATCTGTCCAATGCAGTGGATGAGGTAATGAAAAAGTTACCTGAAAAAACTTCCGAGGTTTTCCGGCTCAGCCGCTTTGAAAACCGGTCGGTGAAGGACATTGCCCAAAAACTTAGCCTGACCGAAAAAGGGGTTGAGTACCATATCACGCAGTCTCTCAAAATTTTGAAAGACCAATTAAAAAATTACCATTCAGATAACTAAGGCCAGAAAAAATAACGTGATGAATCAGCACGAATTTGATATTTTGTTACAAAAATACCTCTCTGGGGCCTGTGATCCCGATGAGGAAAAAAAGATCTTGGAATGGACCGACCTGACACTCTCAAACAAGAACATGCCGCTGGGTGAGTCAGAATTAAAAATGACGGAGACAAAAATATGGAAACGTATAAAGGCGTCCGTACTTTCTGCACCTTCCGGTTTCGGGAAAGTAGGCTGGCAGTGGCTGGCAGTGGCAGCAACAGTAATAATAATTTCCAGCTTGGCCATTTTTTACCCTGGCCACCTGCGGCAGCTTAATTCAGGCTTCATAGCCAAAGACATCTCCGATGACCCCGGCTTAACACTGGTCAAAGACTATGTGGAGATACAAAACGTCTCGGACCACAGCAAAATCGTGTCTCTGGAGGATGGCAGCTTTGTTACACTCACCGGAGACAGCCGATTGAAATACCCAAAACATTTTGATAAAAAGGTGCGGCAGGTTGAACTGGAGGGCGAAGCTTTCTTCAATATTCAAAAAGATTCGTCACGCCCTTTCTTTGTTTATACCGGAGAGCTGGTCACGCAGGTATTGGGCACGAGTTTCAACGTTAAATCTTATAAAGACTCCAAAACTATCGAAGTAAATGTAGTTACTGGGCGGGTTTCGGTGTATGAAAATACCCAGAAAGCGCCGCACAACCGCAATGGGGTGATCCTCCGGCCCAACCAGAAGATAACCTTCGATAAGGAATCCAAAAAGCTGGTTCCCGGGCTTGTGGAGGAACCTGTGATGCAGAATACGCAGGATAAAAAACTCGAACTTATTTTCGAAGATGCCCCGCTGTCGGAGGTGCTGTCGGTGATTCAGAAGGCGTATGGTGTTGAAATCGTGGTTGAAAAGCCCTCGCTCAATGACTGTATTTTTTTAGGAGACCTTACCGGGCTTCCGCTGCATACCCAGTTGAGACTTATCTGTAAATCAGTGAATGCCAGTTACGAGCTGAGAGGCACTGTTTTTTTTATCAACGGTGACGGCTGTACCAAATAAGCGCGATCAATAAATAATTTGCCTATGCAGAAAACCCTGTGAAAAGAAAAAGCCAATGATGTTACGAGCATCATTGACCTTGCAAAGATCCTTGCAGAACGTCAATTCTGACAGGGATGAAAGTGTTCATGAGTCTGTAAAAATCAAAAACATTTAAAATTATGCAAAAAAATGTATCTGTCAAACGGTATCTAATTAAAGTCATGCGAATAACTGTCACGCAGTTACTGCTTTGTGCCCTGTTCTGCAACCTTTCCCTGGCGGTGGATACCCGCGCACAGGAGGCCTTGCGGAAGGAGATTTCCATTCAAATGGAGTCGGCGGAGATCAGGCAAGTTTTAAACCGCATAGAAAAGCAAGCAAACGTGAAATTCATTTACAGCGCCAACAGTATCCAGGTGCGCCAGCGAGTTTCTGTCAATGTTGCTAACAGACAGTTATCCAAAGTTTTGGAAGAATTGCTGACACCCATCCAGATATCCTTTGAGGTGGTTGATTCCCGGATTTTACTGCACAAAAAACCATTGGAGGCAGTTGCACCCGCACCCGAAATAGCCGAAGCCAGCAAAAGCATTACCGGTATTGTTTCCGATGAAAAAGGAGAACCATTGGCTGGTGTAAGCGTCATCATCAAAGGAACCCAGCGGGGCAGCGTTACCGGCACGGACGGTAAGTATGAGCTTTTAGTCGAAGATGAGACCGCCACCCTGATATTCAGTTTTGTCGGGTTCGAAAACCAGGAGATCACGGTCGGCAATCGCACAACTATTGACATCTCCATGAAAGCCAGCATCAAAGCCCTCAGCGAGGTGGTAGTAGTGGGTTATGGTACTCAAAAGAAAACATCGGTAACAGCAGCCGTGGCAACCTTGAAAGGAGACCAGCTGGCAGCTACACCACTGACCAACCTGAGCAACGGCTTAGGTGGCAGAATTTCCGGGGTGATCGCAAAACAGGCCTCCGGCGAACCGGGCCGGGATGGTTCCAGTATTTACATCAGAGGTGTTTCATCAACGGGGAACAATCAGCCACTGCTGATCGTGGACGGCATCCCCAGAAGTTTTCAGCAGCTCGACCCTAACACCATTGAAACTTTCACGGTTCTGAAAGATGCAGCAGCCGTGGCACCCTATGGCGTTGCAGGGGCCAATGGCGTGGTACTCGTTACCACCAAGCGCGGAAAAACCGGAACACCGTCATTGACCTACAATGCTTACGTAGGTTTTCAGAACCCTACCGTGATGCCGGACTATCTCTACGGATACGATTTTGCCATGCTTAAAAATGCAGCGGCCAAATATGCCGGGCTGCCCGTCCCCTATTCGGACGAAGCATTGCAAAAATTCAAAGACGGGTCAGACAATGATTCCTATCCGACGGATAATTATGTAAAAGAACTGGTGAATCGTAATGCAGTCATTACCACACATAACATAGAACTTTCGGGCGGTGCCGAACGAATCAAATATTATGCAAGCCTCGGTTACCAATACCAGGCTGGTATGTGGCCATCAACCAGCAACAAACGCTATAACCTGGCGATGAACCTGGACGCAAATGTTACCAAAACCACCAAAATATCCTTCGGACTGAACGGACGACTCCAAAGATCTCAGTATCCTTCCATCGGAACGTCACGGATCTTTGAGCTGATCGGTTACTCCCACCTGCAAAACGGCCCCCTGTTTTTCAGCAACGGCATGAACGGCACCTACGTAACAGGAAGTATTTACAACAGTGGTTACCAGAAAACCAACACCACGGCCTTGTACACGCAACTTTCTGTGGAGCAGGAAATTCCATTCATCCCGGGCTTATTTGCGAAGGGAACCATCGCCTATGATCCAACCATGCTGATGGATAAAATCTGGGCAACACCTGTTCACCTGGCTACTATTAATCCGGTCACGAAAGTGATTACAGATGGTATTTTTGGCGCAGCCAAAGCATCCCTCAACCAAAATTACAGACAGTATCAGCAGCTCACCTATCAGGCCAGTCTGAATTACGCGCGGTCGTTTGGCAAAAGCAACATCAGCGCGCTGGCGGTGTTTGAAGCAAAAGCGAACGATACTCTTGCGCTGGGCGCATCGCGCAGGAATTACAACCTGGGTATAGACGAACTGAACATGGGAAGTTCCAGCAATGCCGACATGACCACCAGCGGAACGGCTAGCCTGGGTCGCCAGATGGGTCTGGTATATCGGTTGACCTACGACTATGCCGACAAATATCTGTTTGAGGCCAGCGGCCGTTACGACGGGAGTTACTACTTTTCTCCTGACAACCGCTTCGGTTTCTTCCCGGCATTTTCGTTGGGCTGGCGATTATCCGAAGAGCGTTTTATCAAGGATAACCTACGCTGGATCGACAACCTGAAACTTCGCGGATCGTATGGGGAAGTGGGAGCGTTAGCCGGAAGTGCTTTTCAGTATATGAGTACCTATAGCGTTGCAGGTCCTGCTTATGTAATTGGTGGAAGTGCCGTTCAGGCCATCCGGGAACGTAACGAACCCAATCCGAATATTACCTGGGAGCGTGCCAAAAAGACCGATGTAGGTATTGAGGCCACCCTCTGGAAAGGCTTACTGAACCTGGAAGCAGATTACTTCTACGAAAAACGCTCCAATATGCTGGTAAATCCGGATGTGATTGTGCCGGTTGAATATGGCATCGGCCTGAGCCAGGTGAACGCTGGTATTATGCAAAATCAGGGTATCGACCTGGCCATCGGATCCTCGCGCCGGTTCACATCCGACCTCCGTGTTTCCCTGAACGCTAATCTTACCTATGCCAAAAACAAATTACTCCAGGTTTTCGAAGCGGGTGCTACCTACAATAACCCCAACCGCCGCCTGACCGGAAAACCACTCGGAACACAGTTTGGTTTTCAGTCGCTTGGCCTCTTTCAGGTGGCTGATTTTGATGAGGCCGGCAAGTTAAAACCAGGCATTGCGGTACAACCCTGGGGCGCGGTTCAGCCCGGTGATATCCGTTATATGGACATGAACAATGATGGAAAGATCAACGATGACGACAGAACCCGCATAGGAGACGCGGTAGCCACGCCCCGCATTATCTATGGCATTTCACCCAGTGTACAGTACAAAGGTTTTAACCTGGATATCCTCTTTCAGGGTGCGGCCAAAACCAACTTTTATTACGCCGGCAGCGCTGCCTGGGCATTCTCAAACGGCATGGGAGCCGTACGGGAAACACTGGATTACTGGACACCCGAAAACCCCAACGCAAGTTATCCCCGCATCACCAATGCCCCTACAACCAATAATACCCAGGTATCCTCCTTCTGGGTTGGCAATGCTGCATACTTACGCTTAAAGAGTGCCACCGTTTCATATACCATTCCGTCGGCCATTACGAGTAAAGTTAAAATTCAGAACGTAAGGATCTATGTGTCAAGCCAGAACTTACTTACCTGGACCAAACTACGGAATTTTGATCCTGAAATAACCCAGGTCAATGCGTGGAGTTATCCTCAGCAAAAAGTAACGTCAATTGGTTTAAATGTGACTTTCTAATCCCTTGAAAAACGAAACGACAATGAAACGCCATAGATATATCAGTTTGAATGGTAAAGTAGCTTTACTGTTCATGTTATTCGGAATGTTTTCCTGCCAGAATTTCCTCGACGTAGCACCCAAAGATCAGATCTCGGATACCTCAGTCTGGACGGATACCGGAACGGCCGATCTCTTTCTGAATAATGTATACTCAGGAATTCCAGGCCCTTTTAATTTCTTCGATCCCTGGGAGAATTACACCGACAATTCTATGAATGGTGTGAACGGGCTCGACAGCCGGGTATTGTACTCTCCTTCGGTATATACTCCCAGCAATGCCCCCAACTGGTGGAACCAGTATGCTAACATTCGCCGCGCCAATTTATTCATCGAAAAAGTGACGGCATCTACCCTTCCGGAGGCATGGAAAAAATCTAAAATTGCCGAAGCACGGTTCTTACGCGCCTATTATTACCAGTTGCTGTGGACCGCTCATGGAGGCGTACCCATCATCACCAAAACGCTGAATCAGAATACGCAGGGGGAGGCCATTTTTCAGGCCCGCAATACCGACGAGGAAACCTATAAATTCATCGTAGACGAATGCGCAGCCATTGCAGAAGACCTGCCGCTGAAAGCAGAAGCCGCCCGGGTTTCAAAAGCTTCGGCTCTGACATTGAAAGGATTCTGCGAGCTTTTCTGGGCCAGCCCGTTAAAAAACACCACCAACGACAAAACACGCTGGGCAGCAGCAGCAGCTACCAACAAACAGGTCATTGATCTGGGATCACATAGCCTTTTTGCTAATTACGAAACACAGTTTTACGAAGATAACAACAACAATGTTGAGGTAATTTTTGCCAAACAATACCTGGGCGGTACTGCGCTGGGAAGCGGAAAAGAGGGATTGTGGGGGCCGTGGATGGTAGGCGGCGTACAGAAAGCTTATGGCGGGGTGGATCCGTCACAGGAACTGGTGGATGAATACGCGATGGCCAACGGCCTGCCCATTACCGACCCGGCTTCGGGATACGACCCCCAGAACCCGTATGTGAACAGGGAAAAACGTTTTTACCAGTCTATTGTTTACGACGGCTCCATCTGGGTGGGAGCCGAAATGATCATGAAACAGGGAGTGGGCAGCCGAAATGCAACCGATTTGAGCAATACCAACGAAGCCACCAATACCGGTTACTATCTCCGGAAAACTCTGAATCCTAAGTACACCGTAAACGGCAATAACCTGTTGAACAGCGGAAGTTTCATTATCTACCGTTTAGCTGAAGTACTGCTCAGCTATGCCGAAGCACAAAACGAAGCCGTCGGCCCGGACGCATCCGTGTATACGGCAATTAACCAGGTAAGGGCACGGTCAGAGTTGCCTGCTCTTAAAACCGGACTGACGCAGGACCAGATGCGGGTGGCTATCCAGAGAGAGCGCAGGGTTGAGCTGGCCTTCGAAGAAAGAAGATGGTTTGATCTGATCAGGCTGAAACTTGCAGAAAAGAACCTGAACGGAACACTGCACGCCATGAAAATTGAAGTGGTGAACGGGAAAACGGTATACACGGTTATTCCCGCACCCGAAGGAACCAAAATATTTTATGCCAACAAAAATTATCTGTTACCGATCCCGCAATCGGCAATGAACCAAAATACCAAATTGGTTCAGAATCCAAATTATTAATAGGTATCTTCAATAATTTCAGGCACGCCCGTAGTCATTTCAAAGATAATCCAGTACTCGTTATAGGGTGTTCTTTGAAATGACCGAGCCTCCGCCCTATCCTTTTTGCACATTAGAAATACAAATCCTGATGAAAAGTATCCATATTCCTAAACCCCTGGTAGGACTGCTTTTGTGCGTCTTTACGCTGACCGCCAGTAACAGTCCCAAACCGGATTCTTTCAGGGAAGTACCGCCCGAAAAGGCTTTGGCCACGTTTCAGGTTGCTGATGGTTTTCAAATCGAAATGATTGCCAGTGAACCCCTCATTGCCGATCCGGTGGCCATGGAAATCGATGAACTGGGCAGGCTGTATGTGGTTGAAATGCACGGCTATCCGCTGGACAAAAGCGGGTCTGGCAAGATCAAACTGCTGTCGGATAAAGACGGAGACGGCAAAATGGACGAAAGTATTGTCTTTGCGGAAGGGCTTATGCTGCCCACGGGGGTACTGCGCTGGAAAAAAGGGATTCTTGTAACCGATGCACCCCATGTACTTTACCTGGAAGATACCGACGGAGACGGCAAATCCGATGTAAGGGACACGCTCATAACGGGTTTTGCCTTATCCAATCCGCAGCACAACCTCAATAACCCGATCCTGGGACTGGACAACTGGATTTACCTGGGACATGAACCTGCTGTTTCAACCCAAACCTATAAGAGTGAATTTGGTGACCGTGGCGGTGACGTTTACTATCCTGGCAAAAAAGATAGTCCAAGGTTACCAGATAACGCCCGGGGAAGGAGTGTCAGGCTGCGGCCCGACAGGACGGGCCTGGAGATACTTTCCGCTAACACCCAGTTTGGGCATACCTTTGATACCTGGGGCCATTACCTGCTGGTGAGCAATGCCAATCACATTATTCATCAGGTGGTATCCTCTACCTATCTCAACAGAAACCCTAACCTCCTGGTATCCAATGCAACACAGTCCATTTCGGACCATGGAAGCTCGGCACAGGTATACCCCATCACGCAAAACCCGCAAAACCAGCTGCTGACGGATATTGGTGTATTCACATCGGCCTGCGGTTCCATGAAGTACCAGGGCGGGCTTTTCCCGGCGCTTTTTGACAGCGTATCTTTTGTGGCCGAACCAGTGAGCAACATCGTTCATGCTGATTTCCTGCATGATAAAGGGGCAACTTTTTCCGCCAGCCGTGTTTATCAAAATAAGGAATTTCTTGCCTCTACTGATGCCTGGTTCAGGCCGGTAAATATGTATACCGGTCCCGACGGAGCCATGTATGTTGTTGATTATTACCGTCAGATCATCGAACACCCGGAATGGATGGGAGAAGATGTGATCAAATCGGGCCAGCTTTACAACGGGATGGATAAGGGCCGTCTTTACCGCATTACCCCAAAGGGAACCAAACCGGCTACATGGTCAAAGGATCTCAAAACTGCTGGTCTCTCTGACAAGGAATTGGTAAAGAGGCTCGCGGATCCCAATATCTGGTGGCGGCGCAACGCCCAGCGCCTGCTGATCGACCGTAACGCAGCCGGGGAAGCCTCCAGCCTGAAACAAATGGTGACTGACGAGAACAACCCGGCGGGTAGGTTACACGCGCTTTACACGCTGGAAGGCCTGGGCCTGCTTCATCCTGAAACGATTATAAAAGCGCTGAAAGATCAAACACCCGGGGTGCGGGAAAATGCGATCAAACTGTCGGAACCATTTTTGAAAGACCACCAGGACGTACAAAAAGCTTTACTTTCACTTCAGAAAGATCCGAATGCGAAGGTTCGGTTCCAGCTCTTATGTACGCTTGGCTCACTCAATACACCAGAAATAATTTCCGCCAGAGAAACTATTTTATTCCAGGACCTGGAAGATCCATGGATGCAGATTGCCGCCTTATCGGCTGCGCCTGCCGCAGGCACTAACCTACTCGGTGCTGTCATCAACAGGTTTGAGAAAGACAAGCCAGCCTATGCCTCGCTTGTAGAACGGCTTAGTACCATGACAGGCAACGGTGGAACTTCCGAAGAAATTGCGGCGGCGGTAAAAAGAGCACTCCTGGCTCCCTCAGGCAAAAACACCGGATGGCAACCCGCCGTTTTGAAAGGATTGGCAGATGGACTTAAAAATAATAAATCCGCGTCATTAAAAAATGAACAGACCTTACTTGTCAATGCTGCTTTGACCAACCCCTCGTCCGGCGTAAGACAAGGCAGCATCCAGCTTCTCAAAATTACCGGATTACCTCAGAACGCTACTACCACTGCCGCCATTGCTAAATCCGCCAAAACGGCTCTGGACAAAAACGAAAAGGTCGACAACCGTACCGCAGCCATCGGTTTTCTTTCGCTGGATAATCCTAAAAAGCAGGTAACGCTTTTAAAGAAACTGATTGCGCCGACAGAACCTCTTCCCGTCCAGCTCGCTGCTTTGCGCACGCTTTCGGCCATTCCTGACGAAACGGTAAGCAGTTTTGTCGTGACAAACTGGCCATCACTCACACCGGATGTGCGCAATGCGGCCATCAATACCTTTATGACAAGCGATGCCAGAATTACGCTGCTGCTGGATGCCGTTGAACAAAAGATAATCGATCCTTCCAGCATCGGATGGCCCAGAAGCGTGGGTCTGATGGCCCAGGGAAATGCACAGCTGAAAGCTCGTTCCCGCATGCTGCTGACCAAAAAAGATGACGGCAGACAGGAAATTGTAAGAAAGTATGCCCCGGCCTTAACGATGACCGGCAATATGGATAACGGCAAAATGGTTTTTCAAAAAAACTGTTCAGCCTGCCACCAGATCGGCGGCAAATCCGGAACGGCTTACGGTCCCGACCTGGGCACCATTCGTAACCGCCGGCCCGAATCCATCATGGGAGATATCCTGAACCCGAACATGTCCATTGCCGACGGTTTCGATATCTGGTCTATCGAAATGAAAACCGGTGAGCCTGTCCAGGGACTTATTGCCACGGAAACGCCAACTGCCCTGACAATCAAAAACTATGGCGGGCAGGAAACGGTTATTGCCAGGGCCAACATCAAATCCCTGAAAGCATTGGGTATGTCGGTCATGCCGGCCGGGCTGGAAAGCCAGATCAGCCAGCAGGAGATGGCAGACCTACTTTTATACCTCAAACAAGGTAAAGACGAAAATGCTGCCCATTAAGATCATTTGTCTTATTTATCAAAAAAGAAATCATGACTTCAAATCATAACATATCCCATTTCTCAACCGCAAAAAAAATAGTTTTTGCACTGTTTACCGTAAGCTGCTTTCTCCTGTTGCCGTCTGCGTCCTTTGCAGGTTTTCGTGCTTCGGTCGTGAAGGTGGATATTACACCAAGCAACTCGCAATATTTACTGGGTTACGGTCCGCGCAAATCCGAAAGTGTTTATGATAAAATATATCACAGGATTGTGATGATGGACGACGGCATAACCCAATTTGTGCTCATCTCTTCGGACCTGGCCCTGGTATCTCCTTCTGAATATGACAAAGTAGCGGCGAGAATCCAGAAAGAGCTGAAAATTAACCCGGTAAACATCTGGTGGACTTTCACACATACCCATTCCGCACCGGAAGTTGGCCCTCCGGGATTACCGTCGGTATTTCTGGGTGACCGTTATCAGCATGACTTTGATAAAGTATATACCGACATGGTGGAGCAAAAACTGATTGATGGCATCGCCGAAGCACGTAAAAAACTGGCTCCGGCCAAACTGGGAACAGGATGGGGATTTGCATCGGCCAATATCAACCGCCGTGCCCGTTTGGCAGATGGCCGGATTACGCTCGGCATGAACCCCGATGGCCCCGTGGACCGGCGGATCGGATTGATCCGTCTTGAAAAAGAGGATGGCAGCCTGCTGACCCTGATTGCCAACTATGCCATGCATGGTACCGTATTTGCCGCCATCACTGAAATCAGTGCGGACGGGCCTGGCGTAGTAGCAGAATATGTGGAAGAAAAACTGGGTGTACCCATGCTCTATATCAACGGGGCGGCGGGAAACATTGCACCGCTTTACAGCCAGCTGGATGCCCCCAATGGGAAAAGGGTTATTCCACAGTTCAAAGTAATGCTGGGCGATAAGATCATTAAAGCCAACAAAGATATTTTATCGATGTCGTCTGATGTAAAACTCCGGAGCAGCGCGATGACCGTGGAAACGCCCCGAAAGGCCGGAATGGGCTGGACGAATGATATGGCCAATTATACCAGAACAACAAAAGAGGGAGTGAACCTGGTTAAACTTCCGGTACGTTTCCTGAAAATCAACGAAGACGTGGCCATCTGGAGTGCTCCGCTCGAACTTTTTTGCGAGATATCCAATGAGATCCGCGACCGCTCACCCTTTCCTTATACCATGTACTTTGGGTATGGAAACGGCTGGTTGGGTTATTTGCTTACGGAAAAAGAATATGCGCAGGGTGGCTACGAAACGACTGTTACCCCCTACTCTCCCCGAGCCGGACAAGACCTGACCGACGCGGTGATGAATTACCTGCAGGGAGAAATGAAAAAACCTTGAACCAATACCTTTAAACTATGAATATGCAATCCTGTAAAAGTACTGCTTTCCTGTTCCTGATAGCTCTTTCGCTGCTTCGGTCTGAAATAACGATTGCTCAGAAAGAAACCTTCAAGTGGCCGGAGGGAAAGAAAACTGCCATTAGCCTTTCATTTGATGACGCACGGGGAAGTCAGGCCACCAAGGGGATTCCATTTCTGGACCAGTACAATGTAAAAGGTACGTTTTATCTCGTCCCCTCCGCAGCTGAAAAACAACTGACCGGATGGAAAAAGGCCGTTGCCAGCGGACATGAGATCGGTAATCACTCGGTTAACCATCCCTGCTCGGGGAACTTTGCCTGGGCGAGGCCCAATGCACTGGAAGGCTATACGCTCGAAAAGATGAAAGCCGAACTGATTGATGCCAACAACCAGATTGAACGGATGCTGGGTGTGAAACCAGAGGTTTTTGCCTATCCATGCGGAGGTACATTTGTGGGAAGAGGAGTGAATACCAAAAGTTACATTCCGGTGGTAGCCGAGCTTTTCCTTACAGGCCGCGGCTGGCTGGACGAAGGACCCAACGATCCGGCATTTTGTGATTTTGCGCAGCTAACCGGAATGGAAATGGATGGCAAAGATTTTGAGCAGATACTCCCGCTGATTCAACAGGCACGTTCAGGCGGACAATGGCTGGTACTTGCAGGCCATGAAATGGGTGAAAGCGGCGGACAAACCACACGGTTATCCATGCTGAAAAAACTGATTGAATATGCGCAGGACCCGGCGAATGGAATCTGGCTGGCACCGGTAGGGACAGTCGCGAAATATATTCAAACTGCAAAAGACGAAAAGAAGGAAGTAGCTGTGAACAAGCCGGAAACAGTCCGTGCCGCAGCCGACGGAACCTATTCTCTTTCAGCAGCATCCGGCAAAGCAACCGGCCCAAAAATCCAGTTCATGCCCGAATGGAACGCTTTCGGCTGGTTTACCGCAGCAGACAGGGTCGAATGGGATATGGACGTAAGCAAAGGAGGTACTTTTGACGTTACACTGGAATGGTCTGTTTCGGATGAAGAAGCCGGAAAACCTTTCGTGCTGGAAACCGGCAAGTCCGTCATTAAAGGGAAAACAGAAAAAAGCGGCTCCTGGGAAACATTTAAAAGCAGGCAGATCGGACAGATAAAACTCAGCCCTGGAAAACACAAAATGGTATTCCGCCCCGACTCCAAATTTGAGAAAGGAGCTTTGCTGGATTTAAGAGGAATTAAACTGAGCCCGGCAGGGAAGTAAAGTGCGGTTTTATTTATCAAGAAAGTTACTTTTTGGCCATTGGCTGTTAACTTTATCATCCGTTAATGTCGAACCGGTTTCTGGCTTGACATTAACGGATTGCCATTCCCTGATCCCCCAAAAATATAAAGCCCGAAAACTGCTATCTCCCACTTTATGACAGTTACACGCTACGACATCAAAACGGACATTAAAATCGGACAGCAGATTTTTGAAAACTTACCCAACGGCATCAGACCAATTTGGGCAGGAATGGTTTTATCTTGTTTTGACCGTTACATAAAAGACATTCCTATCTCTGTTCATGAGCTTTATCCGATTATTAATGACAATGAAAAATGGAAAGAAGCTCACGAACAATTTACCAAAATCAGCGTTTTTTGGCATGAAAACGAGAATTACGAACATGATCATTATTTGAGGCTTGCAGAGCTCGTTGCTAAGGTAACGTATAACTCTTCCGGCAGACCTGCCCCGTTTGACAGCGACAGTGGGTATTATATTCCAGGCTTAGCACTTAACCTGGCTGAGATTTTCGATGACTACAGACTTAAAGAAGAAGTAAAATCCGTCATTCTTTTATTTAATCGTCATAAAAAATTCAGGAAGAACTTGGCTACTGCCAAAGACTTTTTGCTTTATAAAAAAATTGATGACATACTTTGGTTTGACTGGGACCCAATTGGAATTAATGAGATTGCGCCAAGGGATGAATATCAGGCCTACATTCCCGAGATTTTCAGATTGGTAAAAGTTAAGGCAGACAAACAAGAAATTGCGGACAGACTTTACAAACTTGAATGTGAAAATATCGGAGTGATCGGAACAATGGAAAAATGCCTGGCCATTGCAGACAAACTATTAAACCTGCAGTAACAGATAAGAAGCAGGGTTAACATAGATTTCCTATGTACTTTAGTGCAGGCAACTCTCCGCCCCGGCAGGCAGAAAACTATTTTACGAAATTCAAGAATACTCAAAACCCGTGACAGAAAGACCCAACATACTGGTAGTGTGTGGACGAAATAAAAAACGCAGCAGAACGGCTGAGTATATTTTTAAAAATGACAACCGTTTCAACATCCGATCAGCAGGATTGAGCCCCAAAAGTGATCGGAAAATTTCAGAAAATGACCTGCACTGGGCGGACCTGGTATTTGTTATGGAAACCAGACAACGAGCAAAACTCTCGGAACTTTACAGACATATGGAGCTGCCCAAAGTTGAAATTCTGAACATTACAGATGACTATGAATTTATGGATGAGGAACTTATTGAAATGCTGACCGACAGAATGAATGATGCTTTGAACCTCCATTATCAACTCTGATCATTCAGACCCAAGCGGTTTCACCGGATTTAAGTAAGAAACGCTGAGGGTTTTATATCCAAGAATAAAAGAGGCGATTGCGCTCATTGCAAGAACGCAAATAGCAACCGGACCGATCTGAACACTCAACTAATACTTCCATAAAGAGCCCATTACCTTATCTACGAGCAGGTAACCTATGAAACTGCCGGAAATGGCGGCACAGAATATTATCAGCAAGAATTTGAAATTGATTATACCAATATTTAGTTTCGATTGCCTCAATCGTACCATACTGTTATGGAAAGGCCAATATCGGATACCGAATTTGCCTCCATTTCTTTTGCATAGAACTGACGGGAAGGGCGGAGCCGGGGGATCTAAAAAAGAAGAAGCCTGATTGAGTATGAAATCTTGCGGATTTCATACTCAATCAGGCTTCTTGCATTCAATTGGAATATCAACAAATATCTGTTATGGCATGATCCAAGGTTTTACGGATTTGCTGTCAGTACCACCTGTAACGGCTTTCCAGTTGTCGAAATTGGACGTTACTTCCACGGGGGGATAGGTCAATCTGTTGAAATTCAGCGATTCGCTCGTTGGTGCCAGCGGTACGTTTGGTGTTGCACCGCCCGTACGGCGTTGTAAAATCCAGGCATCAAGCGGTTGGTGGAATAATGCTATCCAGTTTTGTTTGTAAATCTGCGCCAGTGCGGTAGCAGGAGTTGCACTATAAGCAACTGCGGGGTTGGTCAGCATGGCCGTCAAATCCGCGGGAGCTGGTGCGGCGGCTGGTTTGTTCACTGTCCACACAGCTGATCCGTTTGCCAATTTATACCAGAACTTCACGGATGATGTAATCCCATCTTCATAAGCCTGTTTCGCACTGGCTGGGTTTGCTGCCGCTCCACCGATTCCCCGATTGTAAATTTCGGCTTTCAGGAAGCTGATCTCCGTTCCGGTAATAAGCAAATCAGGGAAGGTTCTGTCTCCGATGTAATAAATATTCAACGGGGAGTAGTAGTAAGTACCGCCTGATACCCAGGTTGTCAGTCTTTTGTCGGCGTAAGGATCGTTTAACCCTCCCTCAGTATCATTCCTGGTTTCTGCCTGCACGTTAGCAGGTGGATTTTGTGGATACGGTTTCCATTTTCCAGCGCTGTTCGGTTCAAAGAAAATTTTGGTTCTGAGATCATAAATTCCTGAGCCATCTTCTGCATTGCTGCTCGACATAGCACTCCACATCGTTGAACCCATCCTTACATAAGAGTTCCCTCTGTAATTGCCTGCCCTGTCGATCTGCAATCCGCTAATTGCTGCGGGGTCAATGGCGATAAACTCATCCGGCCCCAAAAGCGGTTTAGACAATGCCTCAGCAATAATCGCATCAGCCGCTGCCGCATTTTTATCACGCATTACCAAGGCATACTTAAGCCTCACCGAGTTGGCAAATTTTATCCATTTTGCAATGTCGTTATGAAGCAGGGTTTCGCTTGCTCCCAGAGACACCTGGTCAGCACTGGTACTAAATCCATCCACAGCTTTTTTCAAATCGCCGAGGGCCGCAGCAAAAATATCTGCCTGCTTGTCGTATACCGGCCGGTAATATTCCGATCCGTAAATTGATTTCGCCGCTTCGGAATACGGCATATCACCGTATAAAGACGTTGTCTTTAAAGTCTTCAGCGCCATCAGCGTTTGCAGCATGGCCCTCACGTTTGTCATTTTGGCGGCGTTAGGGTCAGCATCCAGCAGTTCCATTGCCTTCCGATAGTCAACCAACGCGAAGTAATAGTTTTCCCAGGTACCACCCACCTGGTTATCCAGCCGGTAACCCGAAGCAGCATAATTGGCTGCCAGCTGTGTTGCCTGATAGATGAAGGTGGAAGCAAGCCCTCTGCCGGTTTCGGTCATGGTGGATACAATGCTGTTATACAGGGGTGGTACGCTAACCGAGTACTGCTTATTGTCCCAAGGGTCGTTGATGGTCCCGAAATCCTTTTCACAGGAAGTAACCATTGCCATAGAACTGATGATGGCCAATGACAAAGCCGTTTTCTTTATATATATCTTCATTTTATCAACTGATTAGAGTTTAAAACTGCGCCTTAAGGCTGAAACCGTACGATCTGATGCTTGGCATACCCGACCACTGCAGCCCTTGTCCGTTACCAACACCGTTGATAGCCTCAGGGTTAAGATGTATAGGCAAGCTGGAATACAGATAGAACATATTTCTTCCGATTACGGAAACGGTCAGGTTCTGGAATATTTTTGTTCTGGCCAGTATACCTTCGGGTACACGGTACGACAAACTGAATTCGCGAAGCTTCGCCCAGCTGTTTTCAAAAACGGAAAGACTTCTGGGAACATTAAGGTGCGTCCATCCGGCATACGCACCGGCATATTTGTAGATGGGATTAACCACCCTGTCGTTCACTCTTTCGTCATCGGTGTTATACCCTTCCATGATCACCCCCACATTGGCAGTGGTACCATCAGGGAATGTATAGGGTAAGCCGCCTCCGTTTCTTTCCACTACTGTTTCGGGAGCTATACCGCTTCCCATGGCAGTCGAATGGTCGATAGAATAAATGTCTCCGCCCAGTTTGAAGTCAACCAGTGCTGAAAGGCTGAAATTCTTGTAACGGAAATTGTTCCCGATACCGCCGGTAAGTTTAGGGGCTGCGTTACCAATTGCAACAGGCTCGTTGGATACCTGGTATTTGGTACCATACACATTCCCCGCTGCGTCTTTTACGTTGTATAATAATTTACGGCCCGACGCATCCCTTACAAAATCAGTCCCGTAGATGGTTCCGTATTTTTCGCCCGGGGTTACTTTCATAAAGGCACCCAGGTTACCAAACACATCGGCTATCCTTAGCTCTCTGACACCCGGTGCCAGGGAGATTACCATATTGTCGTTTTTGGCTCCGTTGAGTGTAACATTCCATCCGAAGTTGTTCGTTTTGATGATCGATGCATTAATGATAAACTCAAAACCCCTGTTTCTCAGTTCGCCTGAATTGAACGTTACGACGTTTGCACCGGAAGAAGGAGCCAAATCTGCCGACAATATCTGATCAACCGACTTGATATTGTAATAAGTCAGGTCAAGATTTAATCTGTCTTTCAGGAACGACAAATTAGTACCTACTTCAATAGAGCTGGAAGTCTGGAATCCAAGTTCCTGAGGGCTTAAGGTTGTAGGAATAGAGTTAGTTGGCTGGCCACCAAACGAGCCTACGTCATAGGTAAGGCCCAGTTTATAAGGATCGCTGGCATTCGCACTTCTACCATACGCCAAACGGAGTTTACCATACGAAAGCACATTGCTGACTTTACCCATATCGAAGGCATCGGTAAATACAAATCCGAGGCTGGCCGATGGATAAAAAGTTGAATTTTTGTCCGGCGTCAGGGTGGAGTTCACGTCATTTCTACCTGTCATCTCAAGGAACAGGTAATTCTTATAGCTCAAGTTCAAAATACCTAATACTGACTGTGACTCAACTTCGTATCTTCTTTCCCGGGTATAATACCTGTAATCATTTGCATTATTGATATCACCAGGAACGTATTGCCTGTCAGCAGTTATGATGTTATTAAGTGAATAAATGCCGGGAACCAAAAATTTCCCTGAGTTTTTACCACTCATTCCCGTTGCTTTATTAGAATAAGCATTGAAC
Source organism: Dyadobacter sp. CECT 9275 (assembly GCF_907164905.1). NCBI lineage: Bacteria > Pseudomonadati > Bacteroidota > Cytophagia > Cytophagales > Spirosomataceae > Dyadobacter > Dyadobacter helix. The sequence goes on from NZ_CAJRAF010000002.1 coordinate 895,690, forward strand.
ATCGCCGAAGCGCTGACATTAAACCCATCCAGCAGGAAATTATCCTTGTGGGCAGTCACCATGACATCCGTATTGAATATTTTGGACTTGTCCAGATCTTTCTGGTACATTCCACCGGATACCTTATCAGGGTTGGTGGTGTTATTAATGGTTTCAAACTTGCTGGCAATGAGGTTAGCAGAAGTTCTCACAAAAGCATTTAACCAGGGAGTGATTTCTGCATTCAGTTTAATGGTCGAAAGTAGTTCGTCCCTATTCAGACGGCTGTTCATTTCATAGAATCTCCAGTACAGATCTTTTCCATATTCCTGGTGAGGATAGGTACTTCCGAAATCACGTTTGGAGCCATCCGGGTTTTTGTAATATTGCTCTTCCAGCGGTTTATATTCTCTTGACATACCGTAAATCGAGAATTTAGACCAAGAGTTGTTGTTCCCAATTTCAGGGGCATTCAACCTATAGCTCTGGTTATAACCGATGTTTACGTCAGCCGTTAACGCTTTGGAGATCTGGATGCTTGATCCAAGAGACAAATTGGTATTGTTATTACCGGTATTAGGAACCACGGCTTTGCCATCCGTACGGGAAAGTGCCAAACGAAGCGTCCCAAATTCGTTTCCTGAAGAAAACGATACACTATGTGTAGTTTCATTACCTTCCCTGTAATAGGCTTTCCGGTTGTCTGGCTGTGGTGAGTAAGGTCTCATCTGACCATCCCACCAGCGCACCATTTGTCCGTCCAGTTTTGGGCCCCATGAAGCACTTGCACCAAACCAGCTAAAGATATCCCATGTATTGAAGCCACCAGGAATGGTACCATGTACCCCTCCAATACCTGTACCACCGTTTCCGTAACTAGAACCGCCATACAAAGTAGGCAGGTAAGATTCACCCGTGCTGGTTTTGGGCAATTGCGGATTGGCGCTCCATAACCCGGCTGCAAATCCACCGCCGTACTCGTTTTGCACATCCATAAACCTGAAAACATTGGAGAAATTGGTAGAGAAATTGTAGTTGATACCAATTCCCTTTTGCACCATACCCTTTTTGCTTGTTATTAAAAGCACACCATTTGCACCTCTTGCGCCATACAAGGCAGCTGCACTAGGCCCTTTCAAAACGGAAACACTTTCCACGTTATCCATATTTACATAACTAAGGTAGTTCCCCCAGTCCTGCACGTTGTCCTGTCCGGAAATGTTGGATTGAGCAAGAGGTGTATTGTCAACAATAGCTCCGTCAATGACAATCAGGGGCTGGTTGTTGCCGGTAAGGCTGTTGTTACCCCTGATCACAATTTTTGAGGAGGCATTACCAATACCGTTTCCTGTGGAAATATTCAACCCGGCCACTTTACCCATTAGCCCCTGGGCAAGGTCTGCGGGAGCTGCCACGGTCACGTCAGCGCCTTTTACCTGCTGCACAGCATAACCGATAGACCGTTTGTCCTGCTTTATACCCAAAGCGGTTACTACAACTTCGCCGAGGGCGGTTGCATCCTCTTCAAGAGATATGTCCAGCACTGTTTTGTTGTCAACAGGTACCTCCTTGCTTTTAAATCCGATGAAAGAGGCAATCAATGAACTTCCTGCCGGAGCAATAATTTTGAATTGTCCACTCGCGTCTGTAGTGGTTCCTGTGGTGGATCCTTTCACAAGGACCGATACACCAGGCAGTGGTTTTCCATCCGCACTGCTGGTGATTTTCCCGGTTACATTTTGCGCAACCGCCGAAGCACTCACCATCAAAAAGACGGTAAGCTTGAGTAAAAAATTTCGCATAAGTTAAGTGGTTGTTAAAGGTGGATATCTATCTTCAGCTATAAAAAAACATCATTTTATACCAGAAGAGTAAATATGGAGCCAAATTAATAAATTATTTTAATAATTTAATTTAGTCTAATTATTTATTTGCCTATCACCCATATTTTCTTAGGATAAAACACCATATATAGTGTACTTATACTGTTTAAATATGAATAATCGGAATATTATTTCAGAAATCTCTAAATTTATCCTATAAAAATACGTGGAAGCTGAGTATACTAAACAGCTAAGGAGAAAAATTCAACTGCCTCATGTAAAGAACAATAACAATTGACACCATTGCATACCGCCCACTGTAAACTGCATACTTAAGAATAAACTGTCTCCGGAGTTGACAGTTTTGAGTTCAAAGTGCTAACGCCTGCACACTGTAAACTGTTTACTTCAAACTGCATACTACACCCGTGGCACCGTTAATCCATCAAGCTTAAACGTGCCAACTATCACAACCGTACCACGGTCAGACGCCTACTGTGAACTGCATACTTAAAACTAAAAACTGATCACCTGCTACTAGACCCGTGTTTTTATCCAAGAAATCGCTCGCATAACGTCCCTGAGATTTAATTTTAGCTTACGTTTTGTATCCAAAAATACCGATATTGCACCCATCTGAGATCACAAGGCGGCTTGCTCCGCTCGTCGGCATACTGTTTGATCAACTCGTAAACCGGGGCTATTCGGCGATTTGATTACTGCAAATGATGACACGATCTCTATTCTTTTAAATTCTCAAACATGCTCTAAATCTTTATAATGGCAGAAAATAGAACGGGGACAGTAGATGTGGCGATAAACGCCTACGGAAAACCCTATCAGACGGCAGTTACCATATTAACGCTGCTTAAGCATTCAGGCGAATGGATTAATAAAATATACTTTATTGAGGAAAAGAAACAGCCTGAACCATCCAACTTTCAATTCCTTTTTGATCATCTGGGAGATAAAATTGTTCATTACCGGCCAAAAATCTGGTTATGGACGAATAAATTGAGATTTAACTTCCTGATGAATTTCAAAAAATACCGTTATGCACTCAGATACCAGTACGCGTGGGAAAAGTCGGACAGAGAATATCTGCTGATCATGCATAACGATGTATATTTTAAAGACGATCTTGTAGGAGCATATCTGGAAAACATTGGTAATGCTTCCGGGATTGGGCGGATAGGACAGTGCTGGGTGTGCCCCGCATTTGCTGCTAACTTATGCAATCCGGAAAAGTATACGGAGTACAAGCCATCCTATAAAGAATTGATGGAACTGGCTGACAAATATCCTCAACCCCGTACCAAAGAGTATGCACGGGTAATGGACAAAAACGTGCCCTGGCCTTTACCTGAATGCAGACTGAATGAATATGTTGCATTGGTAAACCTGTCCCGAACGAAGCCAGATACCGTACCTGTTGGCAAGGCCATTCCCTTTGGAGCCATCAATCGTATTGATACTGGTGTACAATGGTTTTCTGATATCAGTAACCTGGGGCATACTTTTCGTCATTTTGACTATGACCCTTATGCGACTCATAGCTGGATCAGTTTGAAAAATGCGGGTCACGCTGCGCTTTTTAATCAGGATCTGTACAAATATGAGGAGTCCGTGGCGAAGGAAGTCCTGAAAAAGGAGTTTGGTATATAATCAGTTGTAGGGGATTAGGAGTTAGGAATTAAGAGTTAAAAGTTCGCAGTGGGCGGTTCACAGCGGTACCCGTGGCACGGTTGATGCATCAGGCCCAAACGTGCCAACTATCACAACCGTGCCACGGGTCAGTCGCCCACTGTGAACTGCCTACTTAAAACTGCATCCTAGACCCTCCCCGCAATCCTTGCTCCTGCATCGGCATCCAGAAGTATCTCGCAGTTAGGATGCATCTGAACGATGGATGCCGGGATATCCGTGGTAACAGGTCCCAGTATTGCCTTTTCTACCATTTCGGCTTTGTGAGAACCCTTGGCAATCAGTATCAGTTTCCGGGTATGCATGATGTTCTTGATACCACGCGTTAGCCCGCCCAGCTCTGTTCCTTCGGGCACCTTCGTTTCTCTGCGAACCCGCGCTTCAAAGTCAGGATCCATGGGAGATACCCATGTTTCACTTTCAAATGGTGTCCCGGGTTGATTAATCCCAATATGGCCATTGAGGCCCAGCCCAAGCATCTGCAGGTCCGCTCCTCCCCTTTCGGCCAGGCGCTGCTCAAATAGTGCCGCTTCCCTTTCAAAGTTATCGGACATGGTGGGAGGCATAATAAAATTCTCCTCCGGGATACCAAGCGGCCCCGCAATCTGATTGCGTATCATCGTATAACAGCTTCCGGCATATTCCCGGGGCAGATTAGTCAGTTCGTCAACGTTAAAAAGGGTGATACGCGATACATCAAAAGGATACTGGGTGTAGATATGGGAGACGATCGCATGCATATCCATCGTAGTTTGTCCCGTAGAAAGTCCGATAACGGCATCCGGTTTTTCAAGCATCTGGGCTATAATCCGCCATGCTGCCGTGACGTTAAATTCCTGTTCGGTTTTACAGATTGTGATTTTCATAATTCGGTTAATTACAATAATGGTTTCAGTTTTGGATGATTACAAATTTGGCAAATGTTCATTAAAAAAAATATCCATCGCCGACGCCGCCTCTGCCTCATCTTCCCCGTCGATTAATATGGAAATAAGATCCCCTCCTTTTGTCGACAATGCCAGAATGTTCAACATGCTGTTTAACTGGATGGTTTTATCCCCTTTTTTTAAACTTATACCCGATTTGAACTTCTTAACAAGCCTTACCAAAGCGGTGGCTGGTCTGGCATGTATCCCTTCGGGAGCAAGGATGGTGTATTCTTTTGAAATCATATGCTGCGCTTTTAAATATTTACTTACCCTAAACGGCGGCACGGTTACAACGCTTCAAGCCACGAAGCCTTGCCGTCGATACTCACTTTTTCTGGCCGGCTACCGGTTTTGACGCAGGCATACCCAGAACCGGATTGGAGGATAAAAACCCCATGGGCATCAGATGAACCGCAATACTGTGCTGATTCATGATGGGCCATTCCTCCGGTCTTACGATATGGGTGACACCTCCTACATACCATACGACCACATCTGTATTGTCGATACTCCTGTTTTTGGCAGTCCAGGCAGGTAATCCCTGCCCTTTTTGTTTGGTAGTAGGATAGTCGCCTGCGGGGTACAATTCCTCCGGATGGTACGGAGTTGCCCAGAAGTGATGGTATAAAACTTCGGCGCGGTTAAAGAGCGACGAACGCCTGTCGGGCAGCGGGGTAATTCCAGCGGTCGGCATTAGCATATAAGATGAATGATGACCAAACCTGTTCATCACGTGGTGGTTCATCACCATCCAGTTACGGTTGGTAGCAATGTTGGCATCACGTTGTGCCTCTTTTTCATTTTTAAACATCGTTGTTTTTGCAACCAGGGTACTTCCCAGCGGGTTGGACGGACCTCTGGGAACAGCGGTGGTATTCATTTCACCCACATTGTTTTGCTGCCCGTCAACATCCAGGTCAAAACGGTAGACAAACCAATGCTGATGGTTATTTGCTTCCACGTGTGGCTCCACCAGTGTGCCGTAATAATTCCCCTGATGTGCTTCGTCTGCCGACCCGGGCGCATCCATGGTCCTGGTTACCGCCCTTACGTGCGGATAACCATTCAGCTCAGTCTCAACTACAATCACACCATCTTCCTTAAAGATCCATTTAAAACCATAATCATAGTTTCCCGCCGTGATGTAGTATTTAATAGCGAGGTTGGTAGCCTTTCGCGCATGATTTTCATGCCGCCAGAGCACCCCGCCATATTCTTCGAAAACAGCCACGGAGCTATCCGACTTTATCGGAGACCCCCATTCATTGTGTAATATTGACGGCAGATAAGTTGCATTTTCAGGTGCGTCCACGCCGTATGTCAGTGGACGGGCAACGTTTTGAAACAAACGATATACCCCCACATCAAAATAATTGTTGGCAGCATTCAGCAAATCCGGTGATCCATAGTTGACGATCATTTCTGCCAGCCCTCCGCGGTACATAATGTATCGCCATTTTCTCTGTGCGTGATCAAAATACTGAACATCCGAGATCACAAGGCCTTCGCGGTTGTGAATACCAAAGCGGAATTTCCAGAACGGCGAAATCACCTGATTCCCTTCAATACGATAGTTTGTTCCTTCGGGCTGGGTAATTACAATAGGCTTGGGGGCCTCCAGGTCAGCCACTATTTTTTTCGCATCAAAATAATTGACGGCCGTAGGTTTGTCGTATCCGGCGCCGGTATCAATGACTTTCAAAACTTTTTTATCCGTAATATCAATATAGGCGTAGATACCCGCGATAGGCATTTCGTAAAAATCCTTATTTTTATAGGCAGGAGACACGATTCTTTCCCGGTGCCCCACCGGGGCCAGGCCAATATCCGCAGCAAAGGTTCCGCGATGGGATTTCACCGAATCCGGATTAATACCTCTTTTTTTCAGCGCATCGTTCCACTCCTTGTTATCTTTCACAATAGCAGAAACAATGGTATCTCCTTTGAAAGAGCCTACTGGCTGTTTGTCAGGGATTTTATCAAAAGATAAGAGTTTTGCCGTTTTCAGGTCCACCACCGCTTTGGCCAGGGTATTGCTCGGAAAATCATAAACCATGGCATAGCCCTCTCTCCGGAATGCTTCTCCCGACTTGTAAGCAAGTACCTCCGCCTTTGGCGGTTCCTTAAGATTTATAATACTGAACAGACTGCTGCTGTCATTCCGGATTTTCTGTTCATCCAGCAGAACCTGCCGGATAAGCTTAATTTCCATAGAATCCAGCGGATCCAGCGGATGTCTGTATTGCATCATCGTTTGCTGCGCAAGGGCGCTGGCCATGGAAAGAAAGAACAGGCCAAGGATCGTAACTTTTTTTTTCATATTGGGTTTTAACAGGAGTGGCTTGGTAACTGTCAAATGGTTTGCTACGCATTGGGATAACCGGATAAAAAAGCTCTGATATCCTCCGAGCTGTCCATTTCGCTAATTTTTTGATACATAGCTTCTGCACCGGAAAGGCTTAAATCCATTATCCGCTGCTTGATACCGGGAATGGAGACAGCACTCATGGAGAACTCCCTGAGCCCCATCCCCAACAATAACGACGTAGCCATCGGATCAGCGGCCAGCTCTCCGCACATGGCAACATGAATATTGTTTTTTTGCCCCTGGGCAATCACCTGGGCGATCAGCCGTATAACAGCCGGATTAAAAGGGTCATACAATGCGGAAACTTTTTCGTTCATCCGGTCTACTGCAAGTGTATACTGGATAAGGTCATTGGTACCGATACTAAAAAAATCAACTTCCTTCGCCAGTATATCCGCAGTAACAGCAGCAGAAGGGATTTCAATCATGATACCGACCTGCATCTCCTGATCGAATGCGATACCTTCCTTCAGCAATTCTTTTTTTGCTTCGGCCAGCACCGCTTTTGCTTCTCTTACTTCCCTTATATTGCTGATCATAGGAAACATCATTCTCAGATCCCCAAAAACACCGGCACGAATTATAGCCCGCAACTGTACCAGAAACAAGTCCTTCCGATCCAAAGAGAACCTGATAGCCCGATAACCCAGAAACGGATTTTGTTCCTGCGGTAGTCCGAAATAAGGCAACTCCTTGTCGCCGCCGATGTCAATGGTACGGATGGTTACAGGCCTGTTTCCGGCTTCAAGTGCAACTTTTTTATAAAAATCAAATTGTTCGTCTTCTGTCGGAAACGAGTCCCGGCCCATGAACAACAGTTCGCTGCGCAGCAGTCCAACACCTTCTCCCCCATTTTCCAAAACCTGTTCCATATCTCCCGCATCCGAGATATTGGCCACCAGCTGAATGGTACAGCCGTCGGTAGTGGCAGCAGGTACATCCCGTAAAGCTTTTAGCGCATCGGTCTGCCGGGTATATTCTCCGCTCTTTGCCCTGTACCTTTCCAGCGCCGCCTCATCGGGGTTGACGAGTACCTCCCCAAGCATACCATCCAGCAGGATAGAATCGCCGTTTTGAACACCTGCCAGTATTTCTCCGCAGCCCACCACAGCAGGAATACCCCTGGCCCTGGCGACGATGGCCGCATGCGAAGTTTTCCCTCCTGCCTGCGTGGCAAAACCCGTGACATTCCGGGTATCCATCGAGATAGTATCCGACGGGGATATATCTTCCGCTATCAGGATCGTTCCCGCCTCCAAGATTTCCCGGCTCTCCGTTACCTGTCCCAGATTTCGGAGGATACGGTTACCAATATCCTGAACATCCGCTGAGCGCGCCCGCATGTATTCGTCCGTCATATCCTGAAACATTTGCACCAATTGTCCGGTTACCTCCAGGAGTGCATCGTTTACATTTTTTCTTTCTGTCCGGATTTTCTCCACCACATCAAGCCGTATCTGTGGATCTCCCAACAGTTCAACCTGCGTTTCCAGTATTTCAATACTTTCTTCCGGCCAGCTTTCATCAGCATCCGTTATAAGAGCTTCCACCTCTGCCACAGAAACCTTTACGGCATGGTCAAATCTTTCTATTTCGGAACTTATATCCTCATCGGTATCGAGTAAAAGACCCGTCAGCCCTGTTTCCTGCTTTCTGATCACCCGGGCCCTTCCGATGGAAATTCCAGGCGACACACCTATTCCGTTGATTTGAAGCTGTGAAGCCATTTTGCAGTCTTAATTAGATATCGTACCGAAATGTGAGGTTCAAAAACAGATCACTATTCTATTGAAAGTTCATCAGGCAAACACATGCAACACGCTTCCTGCGAAACCCAACAGCAGCAAACCTAGCAGCAGGTAAGTGGTTTTTATATTTTTTTTCACAAAATAGAAAACCAGGAAAGTGAGCGACAGCGGTAATATATTCGGGACGATCTGGTCAAGGATCCCCTGTACCGGTACCGCAGCATCCGCTGAGCCGATCAGCAACGGCGTTTTGACAGACATTAACATAGCGGGCATTGCCCCAACAACCATCAAACCCAGAATGGAAGACCAGGATTTTAATTTATCCATCACGTTACTTTTAGACAGGTCCTGAAGGAATTTTGTACCAGCCTGGTACCCTATGAAAGTCAGATGGTAGCGCAGCACAAGATGCGGTATGTTAAAGATCAGCAAAAACAAAACGGGCCCCAGTACACTACCCTGCATGGCCAGCGAGGTACCCACTCCGGCTGCAATCACCTTCACGGTTCCCCAGAACAAGGAGTCAAAAACACCTGCCAGCGGCCCCATCAAACCAAGTTTCACTGCGTTGATGGACGCTTCATCAAAATCTGCTTCACGGCTGTTCTGTTCTTCCATCGCTGCCGAAATGCCGATAATCAGTGTTGAACCGTGCGGTGCAGTATTAAAAAACTGCAAATGCCTTCTCAGAGCTAGAGACATGGATTCTTTTGTGGTATACAGTTTTTTCAAAGCCGGTAATATGGAAAAGGCGAAGCCGGTGTTCTGCCAGGTTTCAAAGTTGAAATTAGCTTCCAGTGCCATAGACCTCAGAAACAGACTCCGGATATCCCTTTTAGTAAGGATTGTCGATACCGGCTCCGCTATCGCAGGCGTTTCGTCCATATCAAAATCGTCAAAATCACTGTCGCTCCCAGCAACCGGTATTTCTTTGTGCGTAATACCTGTAACGATCAGTGCAATAATCACTCCCAGCCCTCCTATGGCGATCATGGGCAGTTTCAGATAGCTGGTAAGAATAAATCCGAGAAAAAAATACGGCGCCACCACTTTGTTGTACATCAGGTTCATGAGCAGCGCAAAGCCAAGCGCTGGCAACATATTCCCGGCCACCTGTAAACCCGAATGCACCCAGGGTGGTATGGTTTCTACAAAAGTTTTGATAACATCGGCTCCCAGCAGCAAAGCAAGTAAGGTAACCGCGCCCATCAGCAGCGGTTTGAGTAATCCTGATAAAATATGGAGCTGTTCCACTCTTTTGTAATTCCCTTCCGAGGCATACTGATCAAACTTTTTATTAAGTACAGGCCGGAGTACAAACAGACCGCTGATGACCATCTCTGCCAGGATGGAAATAGGTACGGCCAGTGCGAGCGCCACCGCGGAACCTTTCCCAGACATGATCGCAAACGCTGTTCCCAATACGCCGCCGGTAATTACGTCGGGTGGAATGGCAGCCCCCACTTTGATATTCCCCATAAAAATGAGTTCCAGCGTGGCTCCGATCATCACTCCTTGTTCCAGATCGCCCAGGACAAGACCCACCAATGGCCCCAGGACCAGTGGCCTGCTCAGCAAAGTTGTTCCCAGAAAGTCTTCGGAGTGCCCGAACATGGCAATTAACGTAAGCATTAGGTAGGTTGGCAACACTTCCGAAGTATGTTTTATGGTTAGGAAATCACGATCATCCAATGTAATCTGCACTCAGATCAGGTCTGCCACCCACTGCTTTTTGTCCGTTGGAACCTGCCTTATTTCAAGTTCAATTCCTTTCACCAGCAGTTGCTTTATTATTTCAATATCATCGTCATTAACGGCTATGGCTTTGGATATCAGCCTTGATCCCTCCTTCCCGCGAATTCCTCCAAAGTTGACTGACTGTATCTCGGCAATAGCTCCCGACAAAAACGCTGCATCTTTAATGGAACTTACCAGAACAAAGATTTTCATATTCCTGCTACGCTCGTCAGACAAAAAGGAAACCGTGTCCGCAAGTGATTTGATCAAAAGTTTGGCAGCGGCCGGCTTGGCAAGATTCATCGTCATTTTCAGAAAATCATCCTTGGCGGCTTTGTCATTGGCAACCACCAGACAATCTGCACCCAGGGCCGGTGTCCAGGTCAGTGCCACCTGGCCATGCACCAGGCGATCGTCAATCCGTAATAATTTAATCATCGAAATCGCTTTCTGCGTTGGGGGTTAATAAGTTATTGACGTAAACTATCTGCTCCTTTGCCATTTGAATTGCATTGGTAAGTACTTCCGTAACCGCTAACTCCTCATCCGACAGCATTACATCCACCAGCAACGGAAGATTGAAACCGGAAACCACATGAACATTCTCCCTTAAGGCAAAGCGTAAAATCTGATTGGTAACACTTCCTCCCATGAGGTCGGTAAAGACAACGAGCTCGTCTTCTTCAGACACCTTTTCCATGACCCGGGCGAGTTCGTCTTCAATTCCTTTATTTTCCTCAACATACGCCTGAATAAGAAAAACGTTTTCCATCGGGCCAACAATAATATCCAGCGACGACTGAACGCCCTTTGCAAAAGTACCATGGGTTGCAATCAGGAATTTTCGCATTTAAAATGAGGATTATATAAAATTTCCGAAATAACGCTGTTGATACTCAGGACATACAACAATGGACTACTGCCCTTTCAAAATAATTTAAAACCGGTACCTGCCGCCCCGCAGCACAAAATAGTATTATAAATATCGATCTATGTAAATATTATTCCAAAATTTGATAATTTCCCGACCGATTGTCAGACGCATTGATTATCAGCCAATAATGACCTCCCCTAACTTCTTTATGAGACAGATTTTTCATACCCTGCCCCTCATCTGGTGCCTGATCTTTTTTGCAGAGCATGTTTCAGCGGCAATTATTATTCACGTCAACCAGGTAGGATTTGACAGCAATGGTGCCAAAACAGCTGTGATTTCGGGAAATCCCGCTGAACTTAGCGAAATCACCAGGTTTGACCTTATTTCATCCGGCTCTTCCCGAAAGGAATTTACAGGAAAACTATCCCCATCTATGACCATTGATGAGTGGTTTCCCGGAAAAGTTTATTATCGTATCGACTTCTCTTCTTTTACCAAACCAGGGAAGTATAAAATCTCGCTGGGTGTAAACGGTAAGAGCTATACTTCTGATGAATTTCTGATAGAAGACAAAGCGCTCGCCAGGCTGCTGATCCCATCCATCCTTCATTATTATAACAAACAAAGGGCTGACAAACCTGAAGAGCTGATCGCCGATCAAAATATAACGCTCTATGGCAGCACCAAAACGGTGGACCTGCGCGGGGGATGGGATGATGCCTCCGGTGATATCAGCAAATATTTCTCCCACCTGGCCTACGCCAATTTCATGTCTCAGCAGCAGATACCGTTGTGTACCTGGTCCATGGAAAACGCTGCAGAAAGTATTCCCAGGCTCCTCTCACAGCTTGGTGTACTGGATTCCATGAAACGGGAGGCACTATATGGGGCCGATTATATTGTCAGGTCGTTGTCAGAAGAAGGGTATTTTTACATGACCGTTTTCAGTTATTTCAATCCGGACCCCAAAGCCCGGCGTGTAGTTGGACTGAACGCCAACAGTGTCACCACTTCCAATTATCAGTGTGCCTACCGCGAAGGTGGCGGCATGGGTATAGCTGCCCTGGCCAGGATTTCACGCTGGAAAATGAATGGTGATTTTACCTCACAGCAGTATCTGGATGCGGCAAAAAGGGCCTTTGCCCATTTACAAATCAACAATTTAAAATACTGTGACGATGGAAAAGAAAATATCCTCGACGACTATTGTGCGTTGCTCGGCGCAACAGAACTTTGGCTGGCTACCGGTGAAAACATATACAGGGATGAAGCCCGGGAAAGGGCTAAAAATCTTGAAAAGAGAATGAGCCTGGCAGGTTATTTTATAGCAAATGATGCCAATCGGCCTTTCTGGCATGCCTCGGATGCCGGATTGCCCGTGGTGGCACTATGCCGGTATCTGAAAATTGAAAGTGATGCTGCCTTGAAAGCTGCCGCACTTGGTACTGTAAAAAAAGCATTGGACTATAACCTCAACGTTACCAGCAATGTAAGTAATCCGTTTGGCTATGCACGGCAATCCTTTCTGTTTAAAGGTATGGTGAAAGATGGCTTTTTTATACCGCATGAAAATGAAAGTGGCTGGTGGTGGCAAGGCGAAAATGCACGGCTCGCTTCACTTGCCACAGCTGCGCTGGTGGGCGGAAAACTCGTATACCCTAAGCCAGAAGGATGGGGAACCAGTGAACCGCTGCAAACTTACGCTTCGCAACAGATTTCATGGATACTGGGGGCAAATCCTTACGAAGCCTGTTTCATGTATAAGTTCGGCAGGAACAACATGCCCTACATGAAGTCGCTGTACGGACATGGATCCGAGCGCGGTGGTATATCCAATGGCGTTACCGGGAAAGACGGAAACGCCGACGGCAGCGGAATTGACTACAAAACCAATGATAATGGTAACGAGTGGCGCTGGACGGAGCAATGGATACCGCACTCGGCCTGGTTTTTACAAGCAGTTACGGCAATGGCGGAGGAGTAACCGGCCAAAAAATGAAGCGTTAAAAGTTTAGAGTTAATCAATGAGGCAAAGCAGGCAGGTGCAGGTAGGGAGTATGCGGTAGGCTGGCGATGGCCATTCATGGGTTGTTAGCTTTAATTCACTTTAGAATTACATCCGTCTTAAATAAATATTTGCTTTTACAATCTGGTTAAGATGAAAAAGAACACCATTATAACCGTTTTAATATACCTGCTTTTCGCAAACTGTTACGCTCAAAAACCCAGCTTCAAAGCTGTGGCATTTTATTCTGCGAAGGTAGAAATGGACCACGTTCTGTTTGCCAATGACGCCTTGTATTTCTTCAGGCTGATCGCATCACAGAACAATTTTACCTTTGATGCCACCACCGACTGGACCAACCTCAACGATGCCTACCTGAGCAATTACCAGATCGTGATTTGGCTCAATGACGCTCCGCACACGGATGAAGAAAAGGCTGCCTTCGAAAAATACATCGCCAACGGAGGAGCCTGGTTAGGTTTCCACGTAGCGGGTTATAACGACAAGAGCTCTCAATGGAACTGGTTCCTTGATTTTCTCGGCGGTCCTGTTTTTCATAGTAACAATTGGCCGCCCGTGGCTGCAAGGGTGAATATTGAAACCCGCGACCACCCTGCAACCAAAAGAATGCCAGAAAGTTACGACGCCCCGGTTACGGAATGGTACCAGTGGAAACCAAGCCCTAGGCTGGACAAGGACGTGCGGGTACTGGCTTCCATTGCTCCTGAAAGTTACCCGCTTGGCGTAAAAACTTTCATCCAGGCGGGAGATACGCCCATTGTCTGGACCAATACAAAGTACAAAATGTTATACATGAATTTCGGGCATGGCAACAAAGTACTCTCCAGTGCAGATCAGAACCGAATGATCACCGATGGCATTTTGTGGCTCGGCGGAGTATCTAAAAACTGATATCAGGCTTATGAAAAAAAATTTATCAATCATTTGCGTCCTTCTGGAATCCATTTTTTTCCCGGTTTTTAACTCCCTGGCCCAAAAACCGGATTTTAAGGTAATCGCCTTTTATTCCAATAAAGTTGAAAAAGATCATATTGATTTTTCGAATGATGCGCGCGAATTTTTTAAAACCCTGGCCGCAGAAAACAATTTCACTTTTGATGCTACCACCGACTGGACCAACTGTAACGATGCCTATCTCAGCAACTACAACATTGTGATGTGGCTGAATGACTTCCCGCAAAATCCCCAGCAACGGAACGCTTTTCAGAAATATATGGAAAATGGAGGCGGATGGTTCGGATTTCACGTGGCTGGTTACAACGACAAACATACCCAATGGCCCTGGTTTGTTGATTTTCTGGGTGGAGGTGTGTTTTACAGCAATAGCTGGCCGCCTATTCCCGCTCGACTGCTCGTAGATGACAACAATCACCCGGTTACGAGACGGCTGCCGGGTGCCTATGCATCACCGGTGAATGAATGGTACCACTGGCGGCCCAGCCCACGCAACAACAAGGATGTAAAAGTACTGGTAACACTAGACCCGGCCAATTACCCCCTGGGTATCAAAGACATATTGACAGATGGAGACACTCCGGTTGTTTGGACCAACACAAGGTACAACATGATTTACATGAACATGGGACACGGCAACAAAGTCATGACGGATTACCAGCAGAACAACATGATCACAGATGCCCTTTTCTGGCTCGGCAAGAAAAAGCAGAAAGTACAGACCAACACACTTCCTGAACTCTCAGACAAATACTATCCGCAACTGATATCTGTAAAAGGCGGCACCTTCAAAATGGGGGATGAAAAAGGGAGCAACGACGAACAGCCTGCACATCAGGTTACCGTGAAAGATTTCAAAATAGCCAGAACCGAGACCACCGTGGCACAATGGCGGGTATTTTGCAATGCCACCAAACGGCAGATGCCGGACCTGCCAGGCTGGGGTTGGCATGAAAACCATCCGGTGGTAAATGTGAGCTGGGACGATGCAGTGGCCTATTGCCGCTGGCTTGGTGAACAGACCGGCATACCGTTCCGTCTGCCCACGGAGGCAGAGTGGGAATTCGCTGCACGCGGTGGTGTTAAAAGCAATCATACGGTTTTCAGCGGGGACCCGCGTATTGACTCCGTGGGCTGGTATGCCGCCACAGGTTATGGTACCAAACCCGTAGCCACCAAAAAACCAAACGAACTGGGCCTATTCGATATGACGGGCAACGTTTGGGAATGGGTCAGCGACTGGTATGACGCGGCATACTACACTCAAAGTGCAAAAGAAAATCCAACCGGTCCTGCCACGGGAACCTACAAGATATACCGTGGCGGAGCCTGGTCGGTGCCCGCCCCAAACTGCAAAGTGAGCTACCGTAACGTAGTACCTCCCTCTAGCAGTAACTACAACCGTGGATTCAGAGTATGTACGGATACATTAAATCAATGAAATTGTCAGTTATTTTCCGAATTCGGATCTTCATAAAAACTCACCGCTCATGAAAACAAGAATACTCCTCCTCCCGCTCATTTTGTTCGGAATCCTGCTGGCTTCGGCATACATTGCGATCAAACCGGCCCCGGCTTACAAGTATACCGGTGCCTGGCAACCATCCCGCATCAGCGCTGCCGACGGCATTACTGCGCTTGATATCAAGATCGGGAAGTTTATCAATTTATCCAGGGAAGAGCTCGCCCAGGTTATTTTCAATGTCAACAACCGGTTCCCAGGCTCTAAGGCCTGGTCCTTCTGGGCGGTAGGAGATATGTCGGCGCTGACTCCCGCTCATCACGGACTGACCGACGCGCAGCATGAAGCCTATTTAACCTATATGGATCAATTGGGCGTATCCGTATTTCTGGAAATTTTCCCTTCAAAAAAAGCAGGTACCAATGTATCAGCGGAAATCGATCACTGGCTGGGCAAGTTCAAGCATCATCAATCGATAGCTGGCTTAGGTATTGACCTTGAGTACTACGAAAAGGCTTCCGACGCAGCAGCAAAACAATGGGATGAAAAAATAAAATCGCACAATGCCGCCTACCGGTTATTCCTGAGGCACTACGATCCGGGTTTCATGCCACCTACTTATCGGGGCAAGGGAGATCTTATTTTCGTGGATTTTGCGTCTGAAGCAACAGTGGAAGATCTGACCAAAGGATTTGCCACATGGGCCAATCGCTTTGCCCCCACAGCCTGCGTCTTTCAGATCGGGTATCCGGCCGACGAGGATGGCATGAACGGAAGCAGTACGCTGGGATGGTGGAAACTAAAGGACCCGATACGCGACTGGGGAAATATGATCCTGGCTCAGGTGAAGGATCCGCAGCAGGAACTGGGGCTAATCTGGGTGACGGCCCAATCCGGAAAAAGTTACCACCAGAAATGGAACCTGTCTAAAGGAGCGAAAATTCCACCGGTCAAAAAATGATAAACGCCTGTGATTTTGAGTATAAATCAGCAACATCATAACTTATATGATGGCTATTTGTATTCAGTACCGAGATTTTATGACTTTTAGAATTTTCCTTTTACTTGCATTTTTTGGCAGTTTTACGTTTCAAATATCCGCCCAGAACGACCCGAAATGGGATGATACCAAATCCAAAGACTGGCCGGCGGAGGCCAAAAAAGTAAGCATCCGCTCCACAATCGACGGCAGCGAGCAACCCGCTTATTTTTATGCCGCCACAAGTGCCGGACCGCGCCCGTTGGTCATCAGCCTGCATACATGGAGCGGTGATTTTGCACAGAAGGATACGGTTGTTAATTTCTGTATCAGAAAGGGATACAATTACATACATCCCAATTTCCGGGGGCCAAACAACAAGCCCGAAGCATGTGGGAGCGACCTGGTCGTCAGCGACATCGATGATGCGATCAGCTGGGCGCAGGCCAACAGCCAAACCGATCCGGAGAATATTCATGTCATTGGTGTGAGTGGCGGAGGCTATGCCACCGTACTCACCTACATGAGATCAAAACACAAAATCCGTAGCTTTTCGGCCTATGCAGGCATTTACAATCTGGTTGACTGGTACCACGAATCCCTTGGAAGAAAAGCCAAATATGCAGGAGACATCGCAGCGGCAACTTCCGGCAACCGGGATGAAATCAATATTGAAAACGCAAAAAAACGCTCACCGTTTTTCACTGCAAAGCCCGTAACCGACAGACAAAACAGCACGCTGGCTATCTATTGCGGCATTCATGACGGATACACCGGCTCGGTACCAATCAGCCAGTCTTTTAATATGTATAACAAACTGGTGAGCGATTTTAATCCTGCCGCTCCTTTCGCAAGGGTTCCTCAGGAATACATCAATCTGATGATCAGGGAAAGGACAATGCCTGGGGGCGGGGATCAGGGGAAAATTCTTGGCAGGAAAATCATTTACAAAAATCATTATCAGGATAAAATAAGTCTTACCGTTTTTGAAGGCGGACACGAAATGCCCCCAGGAGATGTGCTGGCGCATATCCCGTCCAAAAACATTCTGGCGATCGGGGATTCCAACGGGGCGCTGGAATACGGCTGGGTAAACCAGCTGAAAACACTGCGACCGGCCGACAGGATTATCAATACCTGCATATCAGGAAATACGATCGGGTTCGATAACCAGGATAAAAAAGAATTGAATACACTGAGGAATGTGGATCAGATATTGCTGAAAGCCGAAGGAAAACCAGATGCCGTGGTAATCATGCTTGGTACCAATGACTGCAAGGCCATTTTTGCCGGACAACTGAAAGAAGTGCCCGAAAACCTCGACAAGCTCATTAAACAGATTAAATCCAAAACTACCGACAATCGTGTTCAAACCCCGATTTTTATCGTTTCGCCCCCGCCTTTCGGGGAAGACAATACACTGGCAGACAAATACCGGGGGGGCTCAAAACGAGTTGAATATCTTGTGCAGGAATTCCGGAAAGTAGCGGAGAAAAACAAATGTTACTTCATCGATACCCACAGTAAAATTAAAACGGCTTACAAATACCTTACCCCGGATGGTATCCATCTTCTGGCAGAAGGGCAGTATCTCCTGGCTTCGGTGATCCATGATGAAATGAATCCATTGCTGAACGCGGATACCCGTTAAATAAATCTGCTGAACAATCCCGGAGCTAAAATCCAGAAATTGTTCAGCAGCATGCCTTGACGTACCTTAGCTTTTAAAGGCCGCTTTTCAGAAATATTTTTTCATCGCAACCGGATAGTGCGGAATGGTGATTTCCGGATCCTCGATTTCGGGATGCCACCGCTTTTCCCATTCAAAACTGTAATAACCCTTATAGCCCCCGGCCTGAAGTGCCTTGAATGCTTCTGTAAGAGGCGCTATCCCCTCTCCTATTTTGACAAACTTTTCTTTCCCCTCCACCCATACTGCATCCTTCACATGGATGTGCCGGATGTACTTTTTGAGCTGCGCATATACCTCCGCAGGAGCCTCCTTCGTTACCGACCACATATTAACGATGTCCCATATCATCCCCACCTGACGGTGTTCCGCCGCCTTCATAATTTCGGACAGGATATCCTTGCTCACCACTTGCCCGTGCGATTCCAGCAATACAGTCACCCCGCTTCCTTTTGCATAATCCGCCAGTTCGAGCAACCCCTTACTGATCAGGTCAATCGTTTGCTGGCGTTCCTGGTCTTTGGGCAAATCTTCCGGAAAAACGCGGATGTAACTCGCCTGCAATTCTTTCGCCAGATCAATAAATCTGCGGGCCTCATCCAGGTTGGCCTGCCTTTTTGCCGGATCGGCAAAGTGCATTTTAGCGGATGAATCCAGGCTTACTATCTTTATACCCCGGTCCTCTATCATTTTTTTGGTTGCCCGGATATGCTCGGGGCTATTAAACTCCGGACATTTGGGCAAATCCATCTGATCCAATATTCCCCTGATCTCGATACCCTGGTAATGGTTGTCTGCCGCATACTGGAGTATTTTTTCAAATGACCATGCCGGACAGCCCAGCGTTGAGAAGGAAAGAAGCGGTTTGGGCCTGGCAAAATCAAAGGACAATTCCAACATTGCCAAACCAGCCAAACCAGAGGTAACCTTGAGAAAATCTCTTCGTGTTGCGTCAGTTGTTAATTTCATAATGTGTTTGATCAAATATTGTTAGTTTAAGTCACGGTTGTCCTGCGCTACCACTCTGCCGCGCTGCCGTCCTGGTGTTTCCAAAGCGGATTTTTCCAGTTATGTCCCACTTCCGCCATTTTTCTGACCTGGTTTTCATCAATCTGTATACCCAATCCCGGCCCGCCGGGAATTTTCACATAGCCATCTTCATAGCTAAATACTGATTTGTCCTCCAGATAATCCATCAGATCATTACCCTGATTATAATGGATACCAAGGCTTTGCTCCTGTATAAAGGCATTATGACAGGTAGCATCCACCTGCAGACAAGCCGCCAGGGCTATCGGTCCCAGCGGACAATGCGGCGCCGCTGCCACATCAAAAGCCTCCGCCATGGAGAGTATCTTTTTACATTCTGTGATACCACCGGCATGGGACAGGTCGGGCTGGATAATATCCGCATATCCCTGTGTGAGCAGTTCTTTAAAATGCCAGCGGCTGAACATCCGCTCACCCGTTGCAATAGGAATGGAAGTATGCCTGGCAATTTCTCTTAGCGCCTCGTTGTTTTCCGGCAGTACCGGCTCTTCGATAAACATGGGATGAAATTGTTCCAGTTCTTTTGCCAGTACCTTGGCCATAGGCTTGTGCAAACGGCCATGAAAGTCAACGCCGATATCCAGCCCATAACCAACTGCTTCCCGGATAGATGCCACCCGCTTCAGTACAAGATCAATTTTGTCAAACGTATCGATATACTGCATTTCATCCGTTGCATTCATTTTAATGGCTTTGAAGCCCCCGTCAAACGACTGCCTGGCGGCCACTGCCACCTCGGCCGGCCGGTCGCCCCCGATCCACGAATAAACCTTTATCTTGTCCCTGCATTTTCCTCCCAGGAGCTGGTACACCGGTGCATTGTAAAACTTCCCTTTGATATCCCACAGTGCCTGATCAATACCCGAAATCGCGCTCATCAGGATAGGCCCTCCCCGGTAAAAACCGCCTCTGTAAAGCGTATTCCAATGTCCCTCAATATCCATGGGGTCCTTACCCACCAACCCTTCCATCAATTCTATAACCGCTGCTTTGACAGTCGCTGCTTTACCTTCTATAATGGGTTCTCCCCAGCCGATAATCCCTTCATCCGTTTCTATTTTCAGAAACAACCACCTGGGAGGTACCTGAAAAAGCTCATAACTTCTGATCTTCATTTTAACGAATTTTTATAATACCGATAATTAAAACGAAGGAAGCAGAGTTATCTTCTGCTGCGCCCCCTTTCCGGTAAAAGCATTTTACGAAGATTTTATATCCGCCATAGTCTGGAGAAAGATCATCGCAGGGTCCATTTTTAATGAATTCCCTACAACAACCCGGCACAACCGGGGTATTACTTATTATTTTGCCCCTCCTTAATGCGGCCCAGCCTTTCCTGAAGTCCGGGAGAAGGCTTAAGAACATATGCCGTTTGATACCATTCCAAAGCGTACTGTCTGGCAGCAGCTTCACCGGTTTTCTGATAATCCAGCAAAGACCTGGCCCCTCTTCCAGCGCACATGATGTAGATTGAATCCACCAGAGCCTGATGCCCCCCCGAAGCTTTTAATCCGGCAAATGCTTCCCTCGCTTTTACAAAAGCAGCTCCCTGCTCGGCCTTTGGGATAGCACCCAATGATTTCAGTTTTTGCAATGCTTCGTTGACAGAAGTTATCGAAGTACCCGCGGCTGTATTCTCCTGTTGAACAATGGGTTCAACATCAACAGAAGTGGTATCCGCACTTTCTGTTTTCTCTGTCTTTGCCTCCTGTGCAATACTATCGGAAGGTATCCTGGCCGGAGTGGGGTTAACCACTACCTCAGCAGTTTTTTCATCTGTAAAGGCTGACTTTATGAACCCTGTCACTGGTTTGTAAAACAAGTAAGCCGCGGCAGCAAAACCAACCACCAGCACGACTGGTAACACCCTTTTCAGCGACCTTTCCCGTTCAACAGCGGGCGGGGTACCCTGGGCCGATGATGGAGAAGCCGGGCTGGGAGGCGGTGAAGACTGGGCTGCTGGCTGACGGTTGTCGTTGAACCATTCCGTCCTGCCATCGGAATAAAAATGTACCAGATATGCCTGGCTCGTTTGCTGGTCCAGCACAGACCATATCCGCTGTCCCTTTCTGGTGTCCTTTGAAATTTCTTCTATCAGCAGGAAACGGTCGTAAATGACGGTATTGGGTATGAGTTCCACCATGGTAACATTTTTAAATGCGGCGAATCCGGGAATTCACGCAGCACTTCATTAAGAATTGAAGTATAAATTTAATGTTCAGATAACGTATGTTATGCTTCGTTAAAGGGTAACAGGCTTACGTACAATAAGTTTTACAATGTATACAACCAGGGGCATCAAACAAATGATACGACCAATATTCTCACATAAATTCAGTAAAATATGTAAAAGATTCTATTTTTATACCAATGTCGTTAAAAAACTACAAGTTTTGTAGATAATTTACTAGACCCGTAATTATGGTTTTGATTTTTAGCCTTATCTTTCTAACTTAACCATGAGAATAAAGGGATTATTGAATATTTTTTGTGATGCATCATTATAATAAAGAGCTTTTTTTTCAAATATCCCCCGACTTCCTGTGCATAGCAGGCTATGACGGCTACTTTAAACAGGTCAATCCTGCATTTTCAAAATTACTTGGTTATACACATAAGGAATTACTGGCCCGCCCCATCGACGAATTTGTTTATCCCGAGGACCGCAATCTGACTTCCCAGTACCGGGAGCACCTTAAAAGCGACAACCCGCTCTTAAATTATGAAAACAGATATGTCACCAAAAGCGGGGAGATTATATGGTTATCATGGACCTCCGTGCCGAGGTATTCCGAAAAACTTGTATATGCGATTGCTAAAAATATTACCCATATTAAAATTCAGGAAAAAGACAGGAATACACTCATCACAAATCTTACCAAAGTAAACCATGATCTTAAACAATTAACCTATAAGACATCTCACGACCTGAGGTCTCCGGTGAGTAATCTGCTCTCTGTTTTTGATCTATTGGATACCTCTAAAATCAAGGATGCCGAAACACTTGAATTTCTGTCCATCCTCCGATCTGCGGCTGAGAACTTAAAAGATACCCTGAACAGCTATGTGGATGCCCTGGTACAGAAGGATTTGCTGACAGTACCCGTTGAAGTTGTCAGTTTCAGTAGGTCGTTACAGGTGGCACTGCATTCCCTGAAATCTCTGATAGAAAATTCCAAAGCCGAATTCCGCACTGATTTCTCCGAAGTGGATGAAGTCCGGTTTAACGAGTCGTACATGGAAAGTATTTTTCTTAACCTGATCACAAATGCCATCAAATATGTGATCGCCGGGCGTACTCCGGTTATTTCGATTGTAAGCAGGAAATGGAATGATGTAACCCAGCTGATTTTTTCTGACCAGGGTATGGGATTTGACCTCGAGCAGGTGAAAGATAAGATTTTCCGGTTGAATCAGACGTTTCATAACCATGCTGATGCTAAAGGAATCGGGCTGTACCTGGTCCACAACCAGATCACCAGCCTGGGAGGGAATATCGTGCTGGAAAGCAGGCCAAATCAAGGCGCCCGTTTTACGCTGTCATTTAAGAGATAATTTTGCAGACTGGCATTAGGGTACACATGACCGGCGGACAGCCGGTTTCAGAAAGGTAGTTCAAACATTATCTTGCTGCAGGATTGAATATTTTATTATACGCCAAATATCCTAATTTAATTTCCCTCAAATACTGCCTTTCCAAATCAGAATGCGGCATATTCAAATATTAGCAAAATAAATTGCTAAAAGCATAGGTGTTTTTCAGGGTGTTGACAGTCTCTCTTACAGGACGATAATTCTTAACGCCGATTACCTTCTTGAATAACCCAGTATGGAGAAAGCAGGCAATTTTAATGAAAGCAACAGACAGGCGATTCCTTCACTACAGCCGCACAACGGTTCAGGGGAAACGGGTATCAGCCTGGACTCGGAAATTCTGATCAAAAAGGGATTCGACACGGACGTAAACCTTGGGATAGAGCTACTTTTCAGATACTATTATCGTCCGCTTTGCAGCCATGCGGTGAGGTATGTTTCATCCAAGGAAATAGCCGAGGATATCGTCTCTGATATCTTCTACAAGTTTCATGCAGAACAAGCTTTCCTGGAAGTACAGACGTCCTTCCGTGCTTACCTTTTTACCTCGGTACGTCACCGCGCCTTTGATTATGTGCGGGTGGAGATGAAACGGAATGCGCCCATGCAATATGCCGAGTATGTTCCCATACAGCCAGAGCAGCAGCCCGACCATATCACGCAGTATGAAGATCTTTTTAACGACGTAGAGAACGCTGTGAACAGCCTGCCTCTCAAACGTCGGCGGATCTATGTGATGCATCGGTTCGAAGGTAAAAAATACCAGGAAATAGCCCGTGAGCTGAACCTGTCACTGCGTACGGTCGAAGCGCAGATGTACCAGGCCATGCATCAGGTCAGGAAGATGATCAGGAATAAATGGTTCCTGGCTTTTCTGGTGTTTCTGAAATGAACCGCTGCACAATCCAATACAAAAGACGAAGACTGATACAAACAGGTCTTCATTTAAAGCAGAAGCAATGAACTCAGACATAAATAAAGAGCTTATTTTCAATTATTTTTCGGGAAGAGCCTCAGCGCTTCAGAAGAAGGGTATAGAAGAATGGGCTGAAATTCCCGCTCACCGTGAGCAATTTTTCGTCTGGCTGCAGGAATGGGAACAACAAAACTCCCAGTATTACCCTGACACCGAAAAGGGAATGGCCCGGCACCGGGCACGCATGCAACAACTGCATACGGCTCCTAACAAACAGGAAGAGGAATTGATTTTGGATGAAAAGAAACCTGCTTTTGGTATTTCCCGGATTAACTGGCTGGTTGCGGCGACAATAGCGCTGGCCGTTTTGTCAGGAGCCTGGCTATTCCGTGACAACATCCGTTACCAAATGTACCGGACGGATTTCAGTGAGATACAAAGAATCACACTGACCGACGGCAGCAAGGTTGTGCTCAATGCTAATTCTTCCCTCCATGTCCCCCGTTTTGGTTTCGGCTCCAAAACCCGCGAGGTAATACTAAACGGTGAGGCTGATTTTGACATTGTTCATACCAAAGACCACCAGCGGTTCATTGTCAAAACAAGTAAAACGCTGGAAATTGTCGTATTAGGCACACAATTCAACGTATATACCAGACCGCGGGGAACGAAAGTGATACTTAACCAGGGGAAAGTACAACTGAACTATCAGGAAGGCACGGCCAGAAAAAAACTGACCATGAAACCCGGCGATCTGGTGACGATGGATGTTTATGGCCGTGCGAGCCTGAGGAAAACCGATAACCCCGAAAAGTTTTCCGCCTGGAAAGCGCACCGCTTTGTTTTTGACAAAACTACCTTGCGGGAAGTGTGCCATTTATTTGAAGATAATTTTGGTGTAACCGTGCAGATCCCGGATTCCAGCCTGGCCCAGCTGACAATATCAGGTTCTTTTACAGCCTTAAATGCGGAAGAACTGCTCGGAATCCTGACAGACGACTCTGGCCTTAACTACCAAAAATCCCCCGATGGGGAAACCATCATCTTATCCTATTAATACGCTTACCGATTATTCCTAAACCTACCATTTTATTTCTAAACCCATCATTTTTTCATTATTATTTTTTACTGTTATGAAAAAAACAATACGTCTGCTTGTATTGCTGATGCTCCTGTGCTTACAAGTGCAGCCAGGATTTACACAGTTCATTGCAAGTGCCCAACGGCAAATGCGCCCAGGCTCGACCCAGCCGTCTTTCAAAAATCTGAAGGATGTCCTGCAGGAATTCAAAAGTCATTACCGCGTGGATATCCTCTATTTTGACCATCTGGTAGAAGGTTATAAGGTATCCACAGAAGCCATTGTGCTGGACCCTAATGTAGAACATTCTCTGGCCAACCTGCTTAAGCCGCTTGGTTTGAAATACAAGAAAACCAGTACAGGAGGTTACGTAATTACCAAAAAGAAAGATGCAGAAAAAGGAGACCGCAAACAAGCAGCTCAGGAGGAGTCCCAGCTACTGAAAAATGAAGTACGCCTACCCGACTACCTGGAAGGAAACATCCCTGCCAGAACGCAACGACCTGTCGAAAGCATCATTTCCATTGAAAAGAGAGTGTCAGGAAAAGTAACGGATGACAAAGGGGAGACACTGCCCGGTGTGAATATACTTATTAAAGGCAGCACCAACGGAACCGTAACGGACGGAGACGGAAGCTATAACATGAGAATACCGGATGGCCCGGTTACCCTGGTTTTTTCCTTCATAGGTTATGTTAGCAAAGAGGTGGAGGTGATTTCACAAACAGTCGTTGACGTTACCCTGATGACCGACGTCCAGTCACTGAGTGAAGTAGTGGTTACAGGGTATTCCTCCGAAAGAAAAAAGGACATCACAGGTTCCGTGGCTGTGGTGGATATGAAAGCACTCAAATCCATTCCCGGGGGCTCAGCCGTGCGTGCACTTCAGGGGCAGGCCGCGGGTGTGAATGTAATCAGCTCGGGGGTACCTGGTGGAGCCAGTACCATCAATATCAGGGGGATCAGTTCGTTTGGCAACACCCAGCCGCTGGTCATGGTGGATGGCGTTGAGGCCAACCTAAACGAAATCAGTTCCAATGATATTGAATCCATCCAGGTACTGAAAGATGCCGGAGCAGCAGCCATTTATGGTGTCCGCGGGTCCAACGGTGTAATAATTGTCACCACCAGAAAAGGAAAATCTGGAGCGCCCAAGATCACTTATGATACTTACTATGGCCGTCAGGTACCGCTCAAAGGCAATGTTTTTGATATGCTGAATCCCGAGGATTTTGCACGGCTCTCGAAAATTGCATTCCCTTCCTCCGTATTATTCAAAGATGGCCTGCCCGATTACTTATACAGCGGCCCGGGCGTGTCGGGTACCGGAAAGGAGGGCGATGCCGTTGTTTCCCCTTCCAGATATCTTCTGGACCCGTCCAATCCGGCCAACAATTACCTGATCCAGAAAGTCAACAAGTCCGGTACCGACTGGTTTCATGAGATTTTCAAACCCGCGCCCATTCAGGAACATAACCTGTCCATCAGCGGAGCCACCGACAAAGCAAATTACCTGGTAGCGTTGGGATACCTCAACCAGCAGGGTACCTTAATTGAAACCTTTCACAAAAGAACATCGGTGCGCGTCAACACCGGCTTTAAGATCGGGCGGAATATCAGAGTCGGGGAAAATCTTTACCTGTACAGCACCAATAATCCGGGTTATTCCAACCAGGCTGAAAGTAATTCCATCTCCCATGTTTACCGGCAAATGACCATCCTCCCCGTTTATGATATTGCCGGAAATTTCGGCGGGATGTTTGCGGGCCCTGACCTTGGAAATGCTGCCAACCCGGTAGCCATTCAGAAACGTACGGTAAACAACAGGGGAAATACCTGGAACATCGTGGGAAATGCGTATGCCGAAATAGATTTCCTTAAGCATTTTACCGCCCGCACCAGCATTGGCGGAAGTATCAATAACCGCTACAACGTGGCATTCAATTTTAACCAGTATAACGACCGTGAGGGAAATACAACTTTAAACAACCTGAATGAAAGCTCGGGATATTCCACCAACACGATCTGGACCAATACCCTGAATTACAATAACCGTTTTGGTAAACATGCGGTAAAGGTACTGGTAGGTTCGGAAGCCATTATCAACTACTCAAGGGCTGTAAATGCCAGCAGAAGTGATTTTTTCTCCACGCAGTTCGACTATCTCGTTCTGGGTAACGGAACCTCCAATATCAACAATTCCAGCAACGCATCAGAAAACACCCTCTATTCCCTTTTCAGCCGGGTAGACTATGCTTTCAGCGACAAGTACCTCATCGGAGCAACCATCCGCCGCGACGGATCGTCCAGATTCGGGTCCGAAAAAAGATACGGGGTATTCCCTTCTGCATCCGTAGGCTGGCGCTTGTCCGACGAAAACTTTATGAAAGGAATTCACTGGCTCAACGACCTGAAAATCAGGGGAAGTTATGGCATACTGGGTTCTCAGAACAACGTAGATCCTGCCAATGCCTTTACACTGTACGGTTCCGGGATCGGAACATCCTATTATGATATCACAGGAGCCAACACCAGCTCCAGGCCTGGCTTTTATCAGACACGCAATGGCAATAAAAATACAAGCTGGGAAAAGAACATTGTTTCCAACTTCGGAATTGATGCCTCGGTGCTGAACAACAAACTGGACGTGTCCCTGGAATACTACAAAAAATCAATCAATGGGTTACTGTTTCCACTGCCTTTGGCTGCAACGGCTGGTGCTGCCGCAGCTCCTACGGTGAACATCGGAGACATTCAGAATACTGGTTTTGATCTTAACGCTACCTACCGCGGCAAAATCACCGACGATTTTCTCTTCACGATCGGTGCCAATATCACCACTTATAAAAACGAAGTGGTCAGTACCCCTGATCCCGGTTATTTTGACACCGCCGACTCACGCAACGGAAATCTGGTCCGAAACAAGATTGGTCATCCGGTAAGCTCGTTCTTCGGTTATCAAGTAATCGGTCTGTTCAAGGATGAAGCCGAAGTGAATGCCTCTCCTACCCAGACTGCCGCAGCACCGGGACGTTTCAAATACCAGGATATCGACGGCGACAGAGCCATCACCGCCGCAGACCGTACTTTTACAGGCAATCCCAATCCTGATTTTACATATGGCCTCAACCTGGGGTTCAACTATAAAGGTTTTGATTTCTCTTCCGTTTTCTATGGTTCTCAAGGAAATGAAGTATTCAACCTTGTACGTTACTATACCCATTTTTACTCCGGTTTCAGAGGAGGCAAAAGCAATGCATTGCTGAACGCCTGGACGCCCGAAAACACCAACACAACGGTTCCGAAAATCGAAGCGGCCGGTAACTTCAGCACTTCCAGCGTTCCCAACTCCTACTATATAGAAAACGGCTCGTTCCTGAAACTGAGGTCCATCATCCTGGGGTACACCATCAGTCCTGCTATTCTGCAGAAAATCAGGGCCAATAATCTGAGGGTTTACATTCAGGCTTCCAATCTTTTTACGATCACCAAGTATTCGGGGCTGGATCCCGAGCTGATGGGCGACAGTTCGGCCTTTGGCATTGATCGCGGTAATTACCCCAACAACCAGCAGAGTTTCCTTTTTGGTATCAACTTATCATTCTAATATCCGCTGTTTTAACATTTCTAATGATGAAAAACATATCTCATAAATTCATAACCGCCGGATGTCTTATTTCCCTGCTCACCCTGCCTGCCTGCAAAAAGGATTTCCTGGAAATCGGAGCGATTGGTACGGTAAGCGAAACCACCCTTGCCAATAAAGCCGGTGTAAACCGATTGCTGATCGGTGCCTATTCTCTTTTGGACGAAAACGGCGGTGCTCCCGGAGCCTCCTACTTTAAAAGTGGCACCAACTTTCTTTACAGCAACATCGCCTCTGACGAGGCACATGCAGGAACCCTAGGCAACCTGCCGAATAATGAACTGATAGAAGCCTGGCGACATGATGCAAGTAATGTGAATTTCGGTTTTAAATGGGCCGAGATATACGCAGGAGTGCAACGCGCAAACGATGTGCTGCGCGTACTGGCCCAGGTACCTGAGGGCGGAATATCTGCCGACGAAGCAAAGCAGATCAAAGCAGAAGCAATATTCCTGCGCGCTGTATATCATTTCAATGCCATCAAGATGTGGCGGAACATCCCGTATCTGGACGAGAGTGTAAGTTTCGGAAACGGAAATTACCTGGTATCCAATACGGAGCCTGTCTGGCCAAAAGTGGAAGCAGATTTCCAGTTCGCAGCCGAAAACCTTACGCCCACCAAAACGGACGTGGGCCGGGCCAACAGTTGGGCAGCAAAGTGTTTTCTGGCCAAGGTTTATATGTTTCAGAACAAATTTACCGAAGCAAAACCACTCCTGGCGGACATCATCGCCAACGGGGTTACGGCTTCTGGCAAGAAGTATGCACTTGTAAATTATTCCGACAATTTTAACCCCACCAAGCAAAACAATTCTGAATCTGTATTCATGGTACAGAATTCGGTAAAAGACGGTTCTAATGGCGGAAACGGAAATCATGGGGATGTGATAGCAATACCTCTGGTTCCCGGAGCGGGCGGGTCAGGGTCCAACCAGCCCTCGTTCAGCCTTGCCAATTCGTTCAAAACGGACCCGGCTACCGGTTTGCCTTTGATCGATACCTTCAACGATTTTGATATCAAACATGACCAGGGCCTGGCCGCGACAGATCCGTTTACACCTTATACAGGAACGGTGGATCCCCGGCTCGACTGGACCGTAGCACGGCGCGACATCCCCCTGATGGATCATGGTCTTTTTGGCCGGTACTGGATTTTGTACCAGGATATTGGCGGACCGTACGGCCCTAAGAAAAATATGTTTTACCTCGCCGACGCTGCCACCACCACAGAATCCATCGGCTGGTCACTGGCAACGGCCAACAATTATAACATGATCCGTTTTGCAGATATCCTTCTTTGGGCGGCAGAGGTGGAAGTGGAGACAGGGAGCCTGGATCAAGCCGAAAAATATGTAAATATGATACGGGCCCGTGCGGCGAATCCTGTGGATTGGGTTAAAACTTACGTGGATAAAGCCAACCCCTCCAAAGGTTATACAAGCCAGCCAGCCGCCAACTACAAAATAGGCATGTATACCGGCCAGTTCACCGCCCAGGGTAAGGATTTCGCCCGCAAGGCCGTTAGGTTTGAACGTAAAATAGAACTGGCCATGGAAGGTCACCGCTTTTTTGATCTGCAACGCTGGGACAATGGCACCGGTTACATGGCCGACGAGCTTAACAAATACCTTGCACATGAAACCAAGATACCAGGATTTGTATATTCCAACCGGCTGGAATCAAAATTCATCAAAGGCAAGCACGAACTTTACCCTATCCCACAAAAAGAAATTGACCTGAGTGTAAAGGATGGTGTATCTGTTTTGAAACAAAATCCAGGTTTTCAATAAATATGAGATTTCTTAAAATCATTGCCATCCTGACAACGCTGGCCTGCAACACGGGTAAAGCAAAGGCCTCTGAACTGCTTGTTGGTACCGCTTCGGCGGATATCACACCCGCTTTACCGGTTGTGGTTACCGGCCAGTTTTTTCTGCGGATAGCACCCGTAGCGGAAACACCTCTGACAGCCAATGTGGTGGCTATAGAATCAAGAGATCAAAACAGGCAGGCTGATGCGGCCATATTCGTTTCCTGCGACCTGCTGTACATCCCAACAGATCTGATTGAAATGATCCGAAAAGAAGTACGGCAGCACCTTCCCGAAATGGATGTCAGTAAAATCATCATGAACGCTACGCATACCCATACAGCTCCGGTACTGGTGGCGGAAAACGAATACCTGATTCCGAAAGAAGGTGTAACACAGGTGGAAACCTACCGGAAGTTCTTTGCCGATAAGGTATCCCAGGCCATTGTAA
This sequence comes from Dyadobacter sp. CECT 9275, assembly GCF_907164905.1. Taxonomy (NCBI): domain Bacteria; kingdom Pseudomonadati; phylum Bacteroidota; class Cytophagia; order Cytophagales; family Spirosomataceae; genus Dyadobacter; species Dyadobacter helix. The sequence continues at coordinate 926,517 of NZ_CAJRAF010000002.1, forward strand.
AAGCATGGAAAAACCGCAAACCCGGTAGTATAACCTGGGGCCTGAGCCATGCCGTGGTTGGCAACAACAGAAGGGTTTCTTACGCAGACGGAACTGCCGGCATGAACAGCAAAACCAATTTGCCCGAATTCCGCAGTTTTGAAGGATACGAAGACCACGACGTGAACATGCTCTTCTTCTGGGATAAAAATAAAAAACTGATAGCCATGAGTATTGACCTGGCCTGTCCCGCACAGGAAGTGGAAGGGCGCGTAGCCGTGAATGCCGATTACTGGCATCCGGTACGGGAAAAGTTAAAAAAACAGTTTGGTGAGCAGCTGTGTGTAATGGGGTGGATTGCTGCCGCAGGGGATCACACCCCACACCTGATGTACCGCCAGGCTTCGGACGACCGCATGCGGGAGTTCAGGAAGCTTAGCAGAATGGATGAAATTGCCAGGCGCATTGTCAATGCTGTAAACGAAGCGTATGACGCCGTAAAAGAGGATGGCCGCACATCTGTTAGCATGACGCATCAGGTGGAGAAACTCTCTCTGCCGATGCGCGTGGTAACCGAAGCGGAATACAATGACGCGAAGGCATTTGTTCAGGAATCCGAAGTCAGCATTGCCAAAGATCCGAAAACCGCAGACCAGCTTTACCGGAAAATGAAGTGGAATGATGCTACGGTGAAACGATATGAAAACCTGAAAACCAACCCCCGCCCTATTTACGACATGGAGCTTCATGTGCTCCGGCTCGGCGATATTGCCATTTGCACCAATGAATTCGAACTGTTTTCGGATTACGGAATCAGGATACAGGCCCGGAGCAAAGCACTGCAGACGTTTGTGATCCAGTTGGTGGGGAGTAAGGCGTGGGGTGCCTATCTGCCAACCGAAAAGGCCGTAAAAGGAGGAGCTTACAGCGCCGTGGTACACAGCTCACTGATCGGCCCGGAAGGTGGGCAGATCATAGTAGACCGGACCGTTGAACTGATCGGCAGGTTATGGCCCGAGGTAAAATAAGTTTGTTTCAGATATCCAGGATTTTCATGAATATATTCTGAAATAATCAACTTTATAAGGTAGTATCTGCTTTCTCAAATCCTATCCTGTCACCATTCTGTTAAAGTTATTAATGAACATCATGTCCAAATCCTTCAGTAAGAAGAACATCGTCCTGTCTGCTGTCTTTTTGTTTGTCTCACTTGTTTGCAGCCAGGCTCGCGCATCAGAATTACATATTGGAAAAGCCACTGCCGATATCACCCCCGGGTTACCGGTTGCGCTGATGGGCCAGTTTAATTTACGGATTGCACAAACTGCCGACACGCCGCTGACAGCCAATGTGATTGCCCTGGAGTCCCGCGAAGGCTCCCGGTCTCTGGACGCCACCATTATCGTCTCCTGCGACCTGATCTATATTTCAGCCCAGATTCTGGCAATGGTCCGCCAGGAAACCGCCAAGCGCATCCCGGGGTTTGATGTCAATAAAATTATTCTTAATGCTACTCACACCCACACCGCACCGGTACTGGAAGACGGCGCTGACGAAGCCTCCTTTTTATACCCGATTCCCAAAGAAGGCGTAACGCAGGTGAAAGACTACAAAATACTCTTTACAAAAAAAGTAACAGAGGCCATCGTAAAAGCCTGGACCAGTCGCAGCCCCGGCAGTGTAACCTGGGGTATGAACCGGGCCGCCGTCGGGTATAACCGTCGTACGGTTTACGAAAATAAAACCACCGTCATGTATGGCAAAACGGCAGTGCCGGAGTTCCGGAACCTGGAAGGATACGAGGACCATGACATCAACTCATTGTTTTTCTGGAACAAATCCGGAAAGCTGATCGCCATGAGTATCGACGTGGCCTGCCCTGCTCAGGAACTTGAACACAAGCAGGCTGTCAATGCCGACTACTGGCATCTGGTGCGCCTGGAACTGCAAAAGAAATATGGTTCCGACTTATGCGTACTGGGGTGGATTGGTGCTGCGGGGGATCAGTCACCGCATATTATGTACCGGAAAGCATCGGACGAACGGATGCTGAAACTTAATAAAATTACCCGTCTCGAAGATATCGCACAAAGAATTGTGGCTGCGGCAGAACAAAGTTACAATGCCGTGAAAGACGACAGACACAGTGATATTCCGTTTGCGCACCGGGTGGAAAGAATTCCATTGCCTATGCGTATCATCACCGAAGCCGAATACGCCGACTCTAAAAAAGTAAGGGATGAAGCTGCAGAAATCATGGCCAAAAATCCTGCCAAGACGGGCGATCAGTATGCCAGGATGACCTGGTTTGGTGATGTTCTGAAACGATATGATAAACAGAAAGCCAATCCCGCCGCTACTTACGAAACCGAGATACACGTACTCCGCATCGGTGACGCGGTGGTTTGTACCAACCAGTTTGAGCTTTTCACAGACTATGGCATCCGGATACAGGCACGCAGCAAAGCCCTGCAAACATTTGTGGTTCAGCTGGCCGGGCCGGGCACCTATCTCCCAACCGAAAAAGCCATTGCCGGAGGAGGATACAGTGCTGTCTGTCAAAGTAATGTAGTTGGGGCTGAAGGCGGACAGATCCTGGTTGACAGGACCGTCGCGCTGATAGATGCTCTGTGGGAAGAGAAAAAATAATAACATTTCCGCTGCTATTCGCGGAAGTACATTTCTTCCAAAAAATTGTGATTAACGACTTATGAAAAGACCTGATTTTTGCCTTCATTTAAAATTGAAGTTCTCTGTTTCTCTGATACTGCTCAGCCTGCTTTCCGCCTGCCAGAAAAAAGAGGCAATCACCGGATCGAGAGAAGGATCAACCCCGCTGGAAAAGGCGTTGTCTACCTTTGAAGTAGAGCCTGGTTTTAAGATAGAACTCCTTGCCAGTGAGCCCGAAGTGGCCAGTCCTGTAGATATGGAGATAGATGAATACGGCCGGTTGTATGTGGTGGAAATGCCGGGTTATCCGCTTGACAAAAGCGGAACAGGAAGGATAAAGCTGCTTTCAGATACCGACGGCGATGGGAAAATGGACAAAAGTACTGTCTTTGCCGATGGCCTGGTACTGCCTAACGGGATACTCCGCTGGAAAAAAGGCATTCTGATCACCGACGCTCCCGACGTACTTTACCTGGAAGATACCGATGGAGATGGCAAAGCAGACAAACGGGAAACTGTACTGACCGGCTTTTCATTATCCAATCCGCACGTGAACGTCAACAATCCCGTTTATGGACTGGATAACTGGGTACATTTATCGCATCTTGGCGCCATCGGAACCAGAAAATATGGCACAGAATTCGGAGATCAGGGTACGGAGATCCATTTTCCAGGCCAACCGGATTCGCCGCGCCTGCCCAAAAATGCCGACGGCCACAATGTACGTTTCCGCCCTGAGACTCATGAACTGGAAATGGCCTCGGGCAGGTCACAATTCGGCCATACTTTTGACCGCTGGGGTCATCATTTTTTCACACACAACCAGAATCATATTTATCAGGAAGCCATACAGGCCGAGTATTTGAAACGTAATCCAGACCTGCTCGTCCCTGATGCCACGCAGGTGGTATCCGATCACGGCAAGGCAACCGAGGTTTTCCAGATCACTAAAAAACCTGACCGGCAATTATTTACACCAGTAGGTGTAACCACCTCTTCCAGTGGTATCACGGCTTATCTCGGCGGAGCATTCCCTGCTCCTTATGACGGAAATGTGACATTCGTGGCGGAATCGGTGAGTAATCTGGTACATGTGGATATCATAAGTGACAAAGGAGCCAGTTATACGGCCAACCGCCAGCATCCGGACAGGGAATTCCTGGCTTCAACAGACTCTTGGTCGCGGCCGGTAAATATGTACGTCGGTCCCGACGGCGCACTGTATGTACTAGACTACTACCGCCAGACCATTGAACACCCCGAATGGATGTCCGATGAAGCGGTTGCAGCGGGAGGATTATATAACGGATACGACATGGGCCGCATTTACCGCATCACTCCTACCCAAGCCAAGGGTCCCGAATGGACAAAAGGCCTTAAACTGGGTGACGCGACCAACGAAGAACTGGTGGCGTATCTGGCAGATGCCAACCTTTGGTGGCGAAAAAATGCGCAGCGGCTGCTTGTGGACCGTGGTGATAAATCTGTGATTCCTGCCCTAAGTAAAATGAGTGATAATACGTCGTCACCCATGGGCCGCCTGCATGCCATGTGGACGCTGGAAGGAATGCATTCACTTACCCCGGCCCTTATCCAGACGGCATTGAAGGATCCTGTAGCCGGAATCCGGGAGAATGCCATCAAACTCGCTGAACGTCACCTGAAAGATGCGGCCGGTTTACAGGAGCCCCTGCTTACCTTACAGAATGATCCCGACCCCAAAGTAAGATACCAACTACTTTGTACACTGGGGTATATCAATACTCCCGAAGCGGGTGTCGCAAGACAAAAACTGTTATTCCAGGACCTGGATGACGACTGGGTACAAATTGCTGCACTTTCTGCAAATGCTTCGCAAACTGCACCACTCCTGAAAACGGTTCTGGCATCCTACAAGGCTGGGAATCCTGCCTATGCCTCTCTTTTGCAGCGCCTGACGGCCATCATCGGTGCCGGGGAAAAGCCCGAACCAATCCGTGAGCTGATACAACAGGCCGTTCAGCCTGCTGGCGGGAAACAGGGCTGGCAATCCCCCGTACTTTCAGGCCTGACAGATGGCTTAAAACGAAAAAAAATAGATTTCGCAACCCTCTCACACGAACAAACCCTGCTGATCACCAGCGCATTTGAAAACCCGTCGGCAGAGGTACGGAAAGCTTCCTTGCAAATACTGAAAGTGATCGGTGTACAGGATTCGGTACAGTTAAAAAAAGGAATTGAAAAAGCAGTTAACCTGGCAAAAAACCAGGCACTTCCGGACGAAAAACGGGCCGAAGCGCTTGATTTCATAGCCCTTGGCAATCCTGCTCCTTACGAGGGTACCGTACAGAAACTCATCATTCCTCAGGAGAAGCCTGCAGTCCAGCTGGCGGCCTTAAAAATCCTGGGACAAATCCCCAATGAAAGCGTTGCCCATTATGTACTGAAAAGCTGGGATGCCCTAACACCCGAAATCCGGGATGCAGCATTGAATACCTTTTTAACCAGCCCGGAAAGAGTGAAGCTGCTATTGGACGCGATTGAGTCCGGAAAGATCAAACCTGCCAGTGTTGGCTGGCCTCGCAGCGTGCAGCTCATGAGCCACTCCGACGAAAAACTAAGGGAGAAAGCACGTGCCCTGCTTACAAAAAATGATAAAGACAAAGTGAATAAGGATTATCAGAAAGCACTGGAACTGACAGGGGATGTGGGTAAAGGTAAACTGGTATATATGCAGAACTGCGCATTATGTCATCAGGTGAGAGGGAGCATTGGGGTATCCTACGGGCCAGACCTTGGAACGGTTCATAACTGGTTGTCCAAAGATCTGATGGCCAATATCCTGGATCCCAGTTTGTCGATAGCCCCTGGTTTTGATCTGTGGGAAGTGGAAATGAAGGATGGGGATCCCGTGCAGGGTATGATCATGAGCGAAACGTCGGCGGCCATCAAACTGCGGACCGCCCCCGGCATTGACAAAACGATCAACCGGCAGGATATCAAAGGTTTGAAGGCACTGAATATGTCGGTAATGCCCGTACTGACCAGCCAGATCGACCATCAGAAAATGGCAGATTTGCTGGCCTTCCTGAAAAACAGCCGAAGTGAACAACCCTAATCCAATACCCTATGAACCGACATACCTTTATAAAAAACAGCTTACTGGCCGGTACGGCGCTGGTTTCAGGAATAGCCACTCCAATAACCGCTTCGGCATCAAATCCTAAAAAAGAAAAACCATTTCACATGAAGTTTTCTCCGGAGTTCGGGATATTTAAGGAACTCCCGGGAAAGGATATCATCGATCAGATCAAATGGGGCTACGACCAGGGATTCAGGGCATGGGAAAATACATGGCTCACGCGCAGGCCGGTTGAAGAACAGGAACGGATCAGCAAAACCGTCCAGCAACTGGGGATGGAATTCGGTCAGTTTGTGGGAACCATGAATTTCAAGGAACCTACATTTGCGGGCCGTGATCAAAGCATACGGGATAATGTTCTTAAAGAAATACGAGCATCCGTAGAGATAGCCAAGCGTATGAACACCAAATACATACACAATGTACTGGGCATGGCGGACCCCAAATTGCCCTGGGATTTTCAGATGGCCAATGCCATTGAACTGCTGAAACGGGCGGCAGCCATTTATGAACCGCATGGTATTGCCATGGTCATGGAAACGATGAACCATAAAATCAATCATCCCGGTATGTTCCTTCATGCTATCCCGCAGGCCTATGCCATGGCCAAGGCAGTAGGAAGTCCCAGCCTGAAAATCCTGTTTGATTTTTACCATGTCCAGATACAGGAAGGCAACATTATCCCCACGCTCGATTACGCCTGGGACGAGATCGGATACATGCAGATCGGTGATACGCCCGGCCGGAACGAACCTACTTCAGGAGAGGTGAATTTTGTAAATGTTCTTCAGCATGTTCACGACAAAGGGTACCGCGGTTTCATGGGCATGGAACATGGGATCAACAGGCCTGGGAAAGAAGGTGAACGGGCTGCGCTAGCCGCCTACCGCGCCGTAGACCCTAAATAATTTCCTGACATGCGCGCCGTTTTTCATAGTAATACCAAGGTGTTCCGTACTTTTAAGATCATATAAAACCGGAAAACACATCTATGTTTATACTCCCGACGAGGCTTGTTATCTTCTTATTTGTACTGTGTTCAGCTATTTGTCTGAACGCAGTACCAGGTTTTGCCAAAAATCGGATCCGGGCGGGAGTTGCCAGAACGGACATCACACCTCCACTGGGTACGCCACTCAGAGGTTATTATGTCGAACGACTCGCTTCTGCCGTGCACGACCCTCTTTTTGCCAAAGCACTGGTTATTCAGGACGGCCAAAACACCATCGTATTGGTTTTCCTGGATTTGATAGATGTACCGGAAATCGCTGTAAAAAAGGCAAGAGCAGAAATCGCTGCAAAATTCAAGGTGCCTTATGCTAACATTTCGGTATCTTCCACGCATACCCACACAGGCCCGTTGTTTAACAATACCTATGAATTAATGGTGGCCGACCGGATTTCCGAAGCGGTTGAAAAAGCCTTCGGGAATCTTCAGGAGGTGACCATCAAGTCCGGGAAGGGCACCGAGGAACATATCTCTTTTCAAAGGCGGTACATGATGAAAGACGGTACCGTGAAATTTAACCCGGGTATCCTCAATCCGGAGATCGTACGTCCCATGGGCCCCATCGACCCGGAGATCGGGATACTCTATTTGGAAAGAACAGATCAAAAGCCCTTGGCAGTCCTGGTTAATTTTGCCCTGCATCTGGATACCGCAGGGGGAACTGAGATATCTGCAGACTTTCCGATGTACCTCCAGCAACAGATAGGAAAGGCTATCGGGGAAGATGTACTCGTGCTGTTCGGCCTTGGTACCTGCGGCAATGTCAACCACATCAACGTAAAGGAAGCCAGTACGCTAAATGGATTTGCAAGAACTGAATCCATTGGAAATACCCTGGCAGCGGATGTGATCAAGGCTATTCCAGCCATGAAGGTGCAGCGGATCAAAAAGATAACCGTCAAAAGGGAAGAACTAAAACTGACTATCCCCGAATATACCACGGCTCAGATCAACGCCGCCAGGATAAATGCAAAAAAGGTATCTACACACGGATCTTCCACACCAGAAATCCGCGAGGCAATGAAAATCCTGCGGGTGCATGACCGGCAGGGCAAACCAATTGATGCCGAGGTACAGGTTTTCGGACTGGGGGACGTTGGTATTGTCACGTTGCCCGGAGAAATCTTTGTTGAACTGGGGCTGGCCATAAAAAAAGGCTCTTCCTTTCCCAATACTTTTATTTTTACTTTGTCCAATAACTCTACCGGTTACATACCAGACGCTCCCGCCTATGCCTACGGCGCCTATGAGGTGGAAGTGAGCCGTGTGGTAAAAGGCCAGGGAGAAAGGCTGGTAGAGTCGGCATTGAAAATGATCCATGAGATCAGAAAGTAAGGGTTATTTGTCTTAAAATTATATCGTTATTTTATCATCATCATTACATGATTTACCACTCTGTTTTCTTTAAACTGAAACATCCGCAAAATTCGCAGCAAGAAAGCCGTTTTTTAGACGCGGCTAGAGGACTGTCGGCCATACCTGGCGTTCAGCATCTGGAGGTCCTGAAACAAACCAGCCCCAAAAATAATTTTGACTACGGCTTACTGATGGAATTTACCGACCAGCAGGTTTATGACAACTATTCCGATCATCCGGACCACGTACTGTTCATTGAGCAATTCTGGCTTAAAGACGTAGAAGATTTTCTGGAAATTGATTACGAAAAGATAATATCCTGATCCCTTCCTTCGTCTTCTGGTCATAGCCTTTTCCCATTGCCGGTATCAACTTTGCGACTGGCAATGGGGAACCTATACAAAACTCCTTTCCAAACCGCAGGGGAGATAGGGCATTTGAATAATAATAGCCCATAGTATCTGCATCTCGCTGCTTTGAAATGACCATCTCAGCATTTTTATCCCTATTTTTGATGCAGGATTACTGCCATTATTAACCCGCATCTCCTCTGTCATGATTCAAGTTAATTTCAAGCTTACCGAAGACGAACTGTATAAAAGCCTCGTGGATGTATCCAAATCGCGGATGATCACAAAAATTTTGCTGATTGTCGGCAGCATCTTACTGGCCATCATGCTGTATATCACCACGATCAACATTGTAAAGGGTATATTTTACTTCAGCATGGGATTTATATTTCCTCTTTTTCTGGGCGTATACCTCATTTTCCTGTCCGAGATCACTGCCAAGTTTCAGGTACCTAATCTGATCAAAAAGAAAAACCCATTCACGGAACGGGTTACCGTCCAGCTGGACCATACGGAATGCCGGACCAAAGGCGAAACCTTCAGCCATAGGCTGACGTGGGAAAAATTTCACGCCATTGTGGAAACGGATGATTTCTTTCTGCTCAAAGTAACCGATGTTACAGCCAATGTACTGCCCAAGCGGGCCTTTACACCGGAAGATATCCTGGCATTTAAAGGTATTCTAGCATCTGTCAAAGGTCCGCAATTAAAGCTTAAAAAGGAGGCATCCTAGCCTGTGTACACATTCCCTGCCTGAGCAGTTTAGAGCAACATGTTTTACGAGTGTATAAGTAAAGCGGCTGACAGGCAAACCCAATTTACGAAACAACGCCGCATTTTTGGAAACAATTAACCGGAATGATAACATTTTCCGGTTTTGACAGGTAAATTATCAGTATATGCATACTTCATATAAGAAGCTGCTTTAGAGTACGATTGATTACCTTTTGTTTCCTTAAATAACCCGCCCCGTCATGCTTAACGGTTTGATAAAAATCAGTATGTTGGTCTTCACAGGATGCTGCTTTCTGTCCTGCAATGATCGCCTTGATTTACCGGAAGATGTTGCTGCTGAGATGGCCAAACTCATACAGCCTATCGACTACACCTACGATGTAAAACCCATCCTGTCTGACCGTTGTTTTGCCTGCCATGGCCCTGACGCCAACCAGCAGAAAGCAGGCCTGCGCCTCGATGTTGCCAAAGTGGCTTATGAAAAAGTGGGTGAGAACGGATTGAAAGCGGTTGTTCCGGGCAAAACGGGGAAAAGCGAACTGGCACATAGGATACTTTCTGAGGACCCGGAAGTGATGATGCCGACTCCATCCTCTCACTTAACGCTGAACACCCGTGAAAAGGCCATCCTGATCAAATGGATAGAGGAAGGCGCGGAATACAAACCACACTGGGCTTTTACCAAAGTAAAAAAAACAGTTGCGCCCAGGGTGAAGGACGAAAAATGGGTTCGTAACGACATTGACCGCTTCATACTTGCGAAACTGGAAGACAAAGGCATGAAGCCTTCTCCCGAAGCAGATAAAACTACTTTGCTCCGCCGGGTATACATGGACCTGAACGGTTTGCCGCCAACACCCGAACAGGTGCAGACATTTTTGGCAGACAAATCTCCAAATGCTTATGAAAAAGTAGTGGACCAACTGCTGGCGTCACCGCGTTACGGAGAACACATGGCTGTCTCGTGGCTGGATGCCGCACGTTATGCGGACACCCACGGTTACCAGGACGACGGCCCCCGGACTGCCTGGCCTTTCCGCGATTGGGTGATCAATGCGTTTAACAAAAACTTGTCATACGATAAATTCATCACCTATCAGCTGGCCGGTGATATGCTGCCTAACCCTACCAGGGAACAACTGGTTGCCACGGCATTTAACCGGATGCATCAGCAGAGCCAGGAGGGCGGGATCATTCCGGAAGAATACCGCACCGCCTATGTTGCGGACCGGGTGGATACTTTTGGAAAAACATTTTTAGGAATAACCGTAGAATGCGCCCGCTGTCATGACCATAAATATGACCCGGTAAGCCATAAGGATTATTATTCGTTGTATGCGTTTTTCAACAATAATAATGAAAACGGGCAGATTCCCTACAATGGAGAAGCCAGCCCTACCCTCACGTTGCCGACACCGGAAGCCGAAGCAAAACTGAATGATATACATGCTTACCTGGTGAAGAAAAAAAATACGCTCAACAAGGCCAGGTTATCAGAAAGTGGTTTCCGAAATTGGCTTTCTGTGGTCGAAAAACAACCGGAAAAAGCCCTGGTACCTGAGAAGAAAGACCTGCTCGGACACTTTACTTTTGATGAACCGCAGGGCACGGAATTCCAAAACCTCGCCGACCCTAAACACAAGGCCAGAGCGGGAGGTGACGACAGTCTTTCCAATGCTGCTTCCCGTAACGGGCGACTTGGAAAAGCAAGGTATATCTTTGGTGAAAATGCAATAGGCTTCGGAGATAACTTTGCGTTCTTCGAAAGAAACCAGCCATTTAGTATCAGCATCTGGCTTAATCTGCATGACCCGAGCGTAAATGGATCTTTGATTCACAAGTCCAACGGGGTTTTTAACGGGTACCGGGGCTGGAATGTTTTCCGTCTGCCAGATGGCCGCATTAAACTGACAATCAGCCACGTATGGCCTGAGAATGCCATTGAGATACAGACCCTCGAAAAGTTCCCGATGAACAAATGGACGCAGCTTGGTTTTTCATACGACGGATTAAGCAAAGCGCAGGGGCTTAAATTATACATCAATGGCAAGCAGGCGCGTGTGACGGTCCACAACGATAACCTGAACCAAAGCATTCTCTATGGAAAAAACAAAACCAACTGGTATGTCGACAACCTGAATATCGGTCGACTCTCGGACCAGCGTACCAAAAATTTTGAAGTCGATGAATTCAGGATTTATACCCGTGCGCTCTCACAGCTTGAAATGCTGAGCCTGTATTCTCAGAACAATGAATTGCTTGCGATCCTCAAAATGCCCGCAGCCCACAGGAACGCTCAGCAGCAGTCAGCACTAAAAGAATATTACATCAACAATTTTGACGAAACCTACCGGAAAGAGCTTACCGCTAGCCTGGCGCTGATCGGAGAAGAAACGGAATTGCTGAATAAACAGATCGATGTCATGATCATGAAGGAGCGTAAGTTTCCAAGAAAAACCTACATCCTGAATCGTGGGGCGTATGATGCACCCGGCAAGGAAGTCACGGCAGATACTCCTGACGAGTTTTTCAAAATACCCAGGGAATTCCCCAAAAACCGGCTGGGACTTGCGCGATGGCTGCTGCATGAAGATCATCCGTTGTTCACCCGTGTGACGGTGAACCGTTTCTGGCTTTCATTCTTTGGGAAAGGGTTGGTAGTATCCAGTGACGACTTTGGGAACCAGGGAGAATTACCCACGCACCCGCAACTGCTCGACTGGCTGTCGGCTACCTTCCGGGAGACTGGCTGGGACGTGAAAGCAATCCAGAAGCTGATCGTTACCTCGGCAACCTACCGCCAGTCGTCCAAAGCCAGCAGGCAGCTGCTTGAACAGGACGGAGAGAACCGACTTTATGCAAGAGGCCCCAGTTACCGGATGAGCGCGGAGCAGATCAGGGATAATGCACTTGCGGCCAGCAGTTTGCTATCTGACCGCATCGGCGGTAAAAGCTCCTATCCTTACCAGCCTAATGGTATATGGGAGGCGCTGGCAACCCGGAACGATATCCATTATATGCAACAGCACGGGGATAGTATCTACCGGAGGAGCCTGTACACCGTGTGGAAAAGAAGTGCTCCACCACCCATGATGCTGAACTTTGACGCTTCGGAACGCCATTTCTGTGTAACGAAGAGGCAAAAAACAAGTACGCCTCTTCAGGCCCTGGTGGTTATGAATGATCCGCAATTTGTGGAAGCGTCCAGAGTGCTGGCACAGCAAATGATAAAACATGGCAAAAGTCTGGAACAAAAGATTACCTATGGTTTCACTGCTTTAACGAGCCGCCCGCCGAGTACAAAAGAGCTGGAGATACTGAAAGATCTGTACCAGGAGGAATACCGGGATTTTAGCAAAAATCCCAAACGTGTGAAAGCGATACTCGCAACAGGAGAATATCCCGTAGACAAGCTGCTGAACCCCGTGGAGCTGGCAGCCAGTACCATTGTTGCCAGTACGGTTATGAATTTTGATGAATTTGTCATAAAAAGATAAGACTGAGAGATGAGCATCATTAAAGAAATTGAAAATCACGTACATGAACAGCTCAGCCGCCGCAACTTCCTGTCAAGAACGAGCTTGGGATTAGGCGCTGCGGCAATGGCCTCATTACTGGGTTCCGACCAGTCGGTGGCGGGCAAAATGACCGGGACGTCTGCTGAATCTACCGGACTGCCACTCGGCAAACCCCACTTTGCACCCAAGGCTAAAAGGATTATCTATCTTTTTCAGAGCGGGGCTCCTTCTCAGCTCGAACTTTTTGACTATAAGCCCAAGCTGGAAGAAATGTGGGGCCAGGACCTGCCGGAATCCATTCGTAAAGGACAGCGACTGACCGGTATGACTGCCGGGCAAAGCAGCTTTCCGCTGGCAGCTTCAAAATATAAATTCTCAAGATACGGAGCAGGGGATATGATGATAAGCGAGTTATTGCCATATACATCTGGAATTGTAGACGACGTAACATTTATCCGCTCCATGCATACGGAGGCCATCAATCATGACCCGGCCGTAACCTTTTTCCAGACAGGCAGCCAGCAGGGCGGCCGCCCATCCTGGGGATCATGGATCAGCTACGGCCTTGGCTCGGATAACCAGAATATGCCTTCATTTGTGGTTCTGCTTTCAAAAGGGCGTCCCGGCGACCAGCCTTTGTATGCCAAATTATGGAGCAACGGGTTTCTTCCTTCGGTGCATCAGGGCGTAGTGTTCCGGTCCGGTCCGGATCCTGTTTTTTATCTCAACAATCCCGAAGGAATTGACAATAACAGCCGCCGCCGTATGCTGAATTCGCTGGCCAAACTGCAAAATGTACAGTATGAAAAAATTCTGGACCCGGAGATAAACTACCGCATGGCCCAGTACGAAATGGCTTACCGGATGCAAACTGCCGTGCCAGAAACAATGGATATTTCCAAAGAACCTGAGTATATCTTCGACCTCTACGGTGAGGATTCCAGGAAACCTGGCACTTTTGCGGCCAACTGCTTACTCGCCCGCAAGCTAATCGAAAAAGATGTAAAGTTTGTACAGTTATATCACCAGGGCTGGGATCAGCACGGCAATTTGCCCAATGATATCAAAACAATGGCAAAAAGTATAGATCAGGCCTCAGCTGCTTTGATTCAGGATCTTAAACAACGAGGGTTGCTCGACGAAACGCTGGTGGTTTGGGGAGGAGAATTTGGCCGGGGGTCTTATTCGCAGGGCAAACTTTCCAGAGATAATTACGGTCGCGACCACCACCCTCGGAGTTTTACCATCTGGATGGCTGGCGCGGGTGTGAAGAAGGGTTTTGTTTTTGGGGAAACGGATGAATTCGGATACAACGTTATCAAAGATCCTGTGCATGTGCATGATTTCCAGGCAACTGTCATGCATTTATTGGGGATTGACCACGAACAGCTTGTTTTCAAACACCAGGGAAGACGTTACCGCCTCACTGATGTTCATGGGAAAGTTGTTAAACCTATATTGGCGTAAAGTAAAATCCGTGGCACGGCTGGCGCACCTGGCCTATTGCAGCCCAAGCCGTGCCACGGATCAGCTCACTGCCTACCGCTTACTGCCTACTAAAAACTGCCTACTCACTTCGTCCCTGAAAAACTACCCGTCAGCTCCACCTTTTTCTTTGACTTATCCTGGTAAACAGTCCAGTTCATCAGCAGGGTTGACTCGCCTTTTATACCTTCCAAAACAACATACTCATCCACCGACTGAACCTCCCCTCCAAACTTATTAACAGCCTGCATTGTGAAAGGCCCCAGCACCGGGCTTTGTCTGGAACCATCCTCATTGAGCCCGATCAGAAATAGCGACTTATTGTCCACACGTTCGAGTAGAAAGCGGGCCTTATCCCGGTTGAAATTGTATCCGTTCTCATTTCCAGAGAGTTTTCCGGCATAAGTTCCGGCAATACCCGTGGTCCAGTCGGCATCTGTCTCTTTGTCTTTGCAACTTAACACACAGCCCGCCAGCAAACTAATCACTACAATTTTTGTAAATAATATTTTCATAACCTGTACATTTAGACCAATTCAAAGTTTTATTCCGAATAAAAACTCCTTGAGTATTTTCAATTCAGCATTGCCCAAAAGTGATCCATATCCCACTGCGGGGTTGGATCTGCACATACTAAAAATGGCAATCCGCTTATTACAAGTCCGGAGTTTTGACTTCCGCAAAACCCGTGGCACGGCTGATACGCCAGGCCTATTGCAGCCCAACAGCACGAGCCGGGCCACGGATCAGTTCGCAGTCTCTGCCCACCGCCTACTGCTGACTGCCTACTCCAAACTACATGATAACCGCCTACTGCAAACCTCCCCTCGATTTGATCTGTGCATTCAGTGAATTTAATGCCCATAAACCGGCCAGACCGAGGCCGCTGACCAGGCCACCCAGGGTCCGTACCAGTTGCACATGAGACTTCCAGTCAATGGGGGGTGGCGGTGTGGGTTTTACGATAATGATGATCACAATGCCACCAATAATAATGATGACGACGATCACAAATAAGAAGCGAATGAGCTGTGTGAATTTAGACATGACTGACAAATGGTTAAAGGTGAAGTATTTCTTGTTTAACCCTTAGTCGCATACCCTCTTCAGGAAGGAAACATTTTTTTAATTTTTGGAAGAAAACCGGTTTTTCAAATTCTCAATTCTTCTTTTGGTTCTGCGCATCTTTTAAATTATAAGTAATCGCCAGACAAACCACGTTGGCGGTATCGGCAGGACACAAATCTTTCCTTAATACCATCAGTTCCGCCATTCCGCCTTTCAGAAGACTGAGTGCAGAAACAGCCCTGGTCTGGTACAGTAAATTATATTTCTCCATGTAATATTTCTCAAACTCACTGATGCCCATGGCAGCCTTTTTTCCTCGTCGTGCCAGATAATCCTCCATCTTTTTATAATCCTGCTGTAACGTGGCCATATAACTTTTCTGTTTGTCGGCAGGTGCTCCGTACCTGACAATTTCAGAAAGAAAAGAAATCCTATTGCCTTTTAGCTTTATTATACCTGTCGAGTCTTCCGCATTGCACTCGATGCACTCCATATAATTATAAATCGCGTCAAAATCGGAAACGCCGGTACCTTTTAAGGTACGCACCGGTTTGTTCGTTTTCCCCTTCGGCTTTGTCTGTGCACAGGCTATTTCCGATATCAGAGCGGTACTGATCAGCACGATATACAGGTAGCGAAAAAAAGTATGTCGACTGGTCATGGCACATTCATCATAGTGGCGGGATAGGATGCAGTTTCTCTCGTGCTGGACGAGGTACCCCTTGAGCTGGCACCAGGGTACACAACGATATCACGGTCTGGATTTAATGCAGGAACCACGTCAAACAACCCTGATGTATTACTAAAATTGGCCTGAAAAGCCTCTCCAACGGATAACATGGGCGTTACATTGGGAGCTCTGGACTCTCGATAGAACATCAGTGAGGCCGAATTATTTACACCTACGCTATTGTAGACATGGTTAAGATCTAAAAAATGGCCGACTTCATGCGCCAAAGTTCTTAACGTCCTGCTTTGGTTAATTGTGATCGCGTTTTTGAGTGGCAGCCTGAACACACACATACAGGAATACCCCATGTACGCACGAAAACTGGCCGCGCTGGTGAAATCAGTATAATAAATATTTAACCTCGTAGTATCATATCCATAATTTGATTCCAGGCGCTCTTTTCTGTCCCGACCGCAAAAAAAAGCATCCAGGCTCAATGTCCGGTTTTCCAGATCCAAAATCGCATAATCCACTATTTTTATATTACTATCAAGCTGCAGCCGTATCCCCATTCTGCGTTCCTCCAGTATGGCATTGGTAAAATCAATATCCGTCTGAACCACCGCTTCGTTAAACCGACTGGAGATACTGCCCTGCCCAAAACTGGCGGACACCGGAACAACTATTGGACTGAAAAGTGTCACTTCCGTCAGATTTCCATCGGCATCTGTTTTCCTGATTTCTCTGGAGGCATTTTCTCCCGAAAAAACAGTCATTTTGGATATACTGTTATACTCCGACAAAGTTATTTTTAACTCATAAATGGCATTACTTCCAGTTACCGGCAGAAATTTAAGCGTACGAAAAGTTTCAGCAGTTTGACTTCCCCATTTTGCACGGGCAACTAATATGGGAGTATATGGCGTGGGTGTGACATGAACAACGAAACGGTGCTCTTCTGCTGCGCCGGAAAATGTAAAACCGGCCATGCCGTTACAATAGGATTCGCCTGCATAAATCAGCAGACAGTTAATAAATAGTAATAGCTTCATCACGAGACTGCCAGATTGTTAAAAAACTATTATATTCAATGATTTTGTTACCCTGCCGATACTGATATCCGACTAAATGATGCAGAAAGAAGGTATCTTTCTATTGAATATTTCCTTCCCCCTAAATTTAAACCTAATATGGCAAAGTTTATCCCAGAAGAACCTACTTTATTACTCAGATCCGTTAGCGCTGTTACAGATACCGAATCCATCCGTGTATCTCCGCCAAATCTTTATTCCCGACAGAAAATAAGTGCGATACTCCCTGTTTCCTACACACCGGAAACGGATCCGTTACCCGCAGACGACGAAGAATCCGATGAACCATCCGTTGCCCTATATTTCGGGCTAAAGGCACTGCTGTATCAGGGTAGCAGTATCCGTGTATGTTTTTCCGAAGACCGTCAAAACTGGCTGTGCAGTTATGTTCCCAGTCAGGACCTGGGAATGCTGGTAGCATCTGAAGAAGCCTATTGGGAAGAAGTTGAACAGGAAGGTTTCAGGACCATTAATGACGGAGCCGAATTCACCTACTTTCGGGTCATTATTCCGGAAAGTGAGCTGTCATTGTCGCAGGGAGCAACGGGCATCGATCTCTTTGTCCAGTTTATTTTTGAAACCAATGTTAACGCCAGTACAGATCAGTTTGTAGAAATCGACGAAAGAACTTTATACATTACCCGTTGGCCCGATGGCGGAGATATCCCTATTGTTGCCACAACTCCTCCCAAAAAATTACTCCCTTAAAGACCTGCTATGCGTGCGGAGTACTCCCGAAAGTACCTTATGAAGCACAAATAATGAGTAACCCCGGTATTCCTGAAAGTGATACCGGGGTAAATGGCATCCCGCAAATAAGGTTAAATAAATCAATGCTTCAATCTGAATATCACGGTGGTTTATTATCTTCGGATCTGTTTCACTGATCCTGGCAAGCCGATAAACTTCTGAATTTTGAGCTTCAATTTTGTATCAAGCGTTCTGATATTTTTCCTTTGGGCTTCCGGCAGTTACAGCTATTCCCAGGACTGCAATTTTTCAGTGTTAGCCCGTCAGACCGGCCACATCAGCCAGGATACCAGCCTTACGCCCCAGGTACAGTTACAACAGCTCCGGAATTTACACACCCGGTATAAAAATTGTCCCATGTTACCTGACAGCCTGCTGGCAGAGCTCTTTCGCCAGCAGGGTAAAGCATACAACAGCCTGGACCAGCCCGACCATGCCATTGCCGTAATGCTTCAAGGATACAGACTGCTGAAAAACAAAGGGCGCAGTGAGGTGCTGGGAAAACTTTCATTTAACCTGGGTATTCTGTACTACTGGAAGCAGGAATTACCCAACGCTGTTTTTTATTACACACAGGCTGCGGAAAATCTTTCTGAATCAGGTCTGCGGTCCACAGCCCTTAAATATGCCGCAGATGTTTGTTTCAGTATCGGAGATTATGAAAAAGGGATAACGCTGGCCCAGCGAAGTATCGAGGCAATTGATCCGGACATTTATCCGCTGGAAGCGGCAGAAGCATATAATGCACTGGGTTTCAATCAGTATACACTGGAAAGATTCCACGAAGCCGCTCAAGCCTTCACGCTGGCTCAGCAGTATTATTATAGCTGGACTAAAAATACAGGACAGGAAAATCCTGAAATAATAGCCGCCATCATCTGTAACGACGGCCTTAATTCGCTCAGACTCCAGAAAAGCACTGAGGCAATCGGTCAGTTTAAAAAGGTAAGTAACATTTACCGGACACAGAAGGATACCGATAAACTCATCCGCTACGGTTTATCCAATGCAGGTATAGCCTATCTCATGGCTGGCGACACGCTGATGGCCGTGAAACGCTATCAACAGGCGATTGATCTGATCGAAAAACATTTCCCGCAGGCCAAAAACAGCAAGTATGCAATTATCTACAGCAATATGGCCATGCGCCTTGGTTATCAGCATGCAGCTGCTATCCCCACTTTCAAAAAGGCTTTATCTGTTTTCCCCCGGTTCCGTTCCGTACAGGAGAAGGACCTTTCACAGATACCCTACAAATACGATCTTCAGGAAATTATCCATGACTACGGAAAAGTTGTTTTCCAGGCGGGGAAAAACAGGAAAGATCTGAAAACCGTCCGGGATGCACTGATCATCTTTGAGTACAACGACCGCCTCATCGATTACATGCGGCGTGAACACAGCAGCAACGTCTCCAAACTTTTCTGGCGCAAAAAAACGCGGGATATGTATGAACGTGCCATTGAGGCTTGTTACCTGCTGAACGACCCTGTAAAAGCTTTCTACTTTTTTGAAAAGAGCCGGGCCGTCCTGCTGAATGACCAGCTCAATGAACTCAGTGCCCGGCAACAGCTGTCTCCCGCCGCAAAGGAAAAAGAGCGCTCGCTTTTCAGTCGCATCGCTGATTTGCAGAACAAACTGGGTGATACCAGCCCCGGTTCGGCCGAAAACAAAAAGCTCCTCTCTCAGCTGGCGGCGGCACGTTACGAGCAGGACATCTTTATCAGCAGTCTGGAACAAACATTACCACAGTACTATGCCTATAAGTATGACAATCATGTACCTTCCATTCCGCAGGTGCGGCAAAACATACTGGCCAAAAACCAGACCTTCATTTGCTATTTTATGGGAGAAGAGGCCGTTTATGGACTGGCCGTCACAGCCAAAAACTTAATTTTCCGGAAAATAAACGTGGATACTTATCGCAAGTATTCCACGGTTTTCAGACGTCTCCTGGCCGATAGAGAAACTCAGAACAAAGCTTTTCCTCATTACCTGGCCATCTCCAGCAGGTTATATCAGCTACTGATCCAACCTTTCGGCTTTCCACAAAATACCCGGGTGATTATTTCTTCGGATGGGCACTTCCTTCCATTTGAAGCCCTGAGTACCTCAGCCTCTCACCCTGCTTTTCTGGTGAATGACCATGCATTCAGTTATACCTATTCTGCAGGTTTCCTGCAGAAGATCAGACGGAAGGCCGAGGGTTTCCTTCCCGGAAAATCTTATCTTGGACTTGCGCCGGTGGAATTTTCTCCCCTGCTCAAACAGGCCACGCTGCCGGGTTCTGATATTTCCCTGGCAAAAATCAATAAACAATTCTGGTTCTCTAAGATCGTCACCGGTACGGAAGCGTCCCGGGAAACTTTTGTGAACGAGTCCCCCGCCTACCGGATCGTGCAGCTCCTCACGCATGCCACAGCCGACAGCACCGGCTCGGTACCTAAATTGTATTTTGCAGATTCCACCCTGTCTCTTCCCGAACTAACGGCCACAAGGGATTACTTCACACAGCTGCTCGTTTTATCCGCCTGCCGCACGGGTATCGGCCAGGACCAGCAAGGCGAAGGTGTATTCAGCCTGGCCCGTGGATTTGCGGCGCTGGGGATACCTTCTACCTTAACCACTTTGTGGAGAGTTGAAAACCAGTCGGTATATGATCTTACCGAACGATTTTACGAATATCTGAACAAAGGACTTCCGCTGGACGTTGCGCTGCAGCAAGCTCAGATCCATTGGCTAAAATCAGCGTCCTCCGGGAATCGTCTGCCCTATGCCTGGGCGGGTATCGTACTCGTCGGAAACACCGAGCCGGTTATCCGGGGGAGTGGTTTCTGGTGGGCGATTTTCGGTATCCTGGGAGCCATGGTGATACTGGCATGGTGGGCAGGCAGGCGGTTCTTAGTAGGTTCGGGACTTTCCAAGTCTTGAAGACCTGGAAAGTCTTCTGCTCAACCATACACCATAACCCCCTCGCCATCCCCCATGATTACTTTGCTGGCGAGTTGAATGAACAGCCCATGTTCAACCACACCCGTGATATGATCCAGTTTTCCTGCCAGAGATGCCGGATCTTCTATCAAACCGAAGTCTGCATCAATGATATAATTTCCCTCATCCGTCCGGTAATATCCGGCAGAATCCTTTCTGATCTCCCCTGTACCACCCAATTTTGCCAGCGCTCCAAGCACATACGCCGAGGCAAAAGGAATCACCTCAACAGGCAGTTTAAATTTCCCAAGAAACGCCACCTTCTTGGAAGAATCCGCAATGATGATCTCCTCCCGGCTCAGTGACGCAACAATTTTCTCCTTCAACAGTGCCCCGCCACCGCCTTTAATCAGCATGAGCTCCGTGGTGAATTCGTCTGCACCGTCAATGGTGATATCAATGGCATCCACCGTATGGATGTCAATGAGCGGTATGCCCAGAGATTCTGCAAGCTCTTTTGTTTTATCCGAAGTCGGGATTCCTTTTATAGACAAGCCATTTTTTACCAGTTCCCCGATTTCCCTGATGGCCAGCGTAGAAGAAGAGCCAGAGCCCAGCCCCACAATCATACCATCCTTCAGAAACTTTACGGCTTCTCTGGCGGCCGTCCGTTTTTCACTTTCAAAATCTCTCATGTGTATTTTATGCTTTGGGACTGCCAATATGAACTTCAATTCGGGATAAATTTAATCATTCTTCTGCTGACTCCATGCCCTCTAAGGACCAGGCTTTGCAGGATGCCCCCTCCGGAATACCTCTCTGTACGCCTTGGTACCACAGCAATTATCACCTACTTGCCACCGTTTTCTCTTGTTTTTATAGAGAGGAAAAGATCTTTTCCTACTGAGGCCAAGGTGCTGTCTGAACGACGTAAACCGATTTGGATAAGACTATCCAAAGGGTTACTACTGTTAAAAACGCCTTGCCGCAACGTCGTGTAGAACAAAAATTTCACCTCACATTTGCATAGCAAACCAACCACCCATTACATAATAAATTGAATATCAAATCATTAAATTAAATCTGCCATTAATTTTAGCCGAAAAATATTAGTAACATTTCTATTTTCTACATGTAGCAATACTACAACTTTCTAGCCCAAAGCCAGATACATTTGTTCTGTCGATAAGTGGCGTGGAATCAACTCCTGCTTTATTGACTTTTTTAGAGTTATCACTTAACCGCCAAAATATGTAAATAAAAGTACACATCCTCAAAACGCACGTAACAGTTGGTTTGTAGTAACATGGTTTCGGACAGACGGAATATTACACCGTTTCTTCAGCGTCACCAGGTTCTTATTCCTGCAGACCAAAAAGGTATCTGGTAAAGCGCCGTTCCCATGGGAGGCAACGGCGCCGAAATAGATAACGTATGTATATATGCGTTAGAATTTCGGAATAATGTGTAAAATTTTCAAAAATCACCGGTTTACCGTCATCCGTTATCTTCGGAAGAGCCGCCGGGATATTTTCATCTGAACCAAAATCATCCGAAAACAGAGACGAAAAAACATTAAAAATAAAAGTGACCAATTAAAAAAAGGGCGTATCAAGGAAACAGAAAGGCTTTTTGCAAAAGCGGAAGGCAATTGACAAAAACTAAAAAACACTATACACACCACAAGCAAAAAGCTGCCAGGGCTCCTTCACCGGACCTGGCAGGAAAATTTACTACCCTCAACTGTTATGACTAAACTTCAACTACTGTCAGCAAACTAAAAAATTAATAACGGGGCTGCCATCAAGAGCTCCGGCAAACTAAAAACCATCTTTGAAACAGGCCGCCAGCGTGCAGCTGGCGGTAGTAGTACAGTAAGAAGTTTAACAGTTAACCTAAGCACACACGCCAGAAGCCCCATGCCCAGGCAGCGGTTTTTCCGTTACCAAAGCGGGCAGGTTATGGCAGAAAGCCAGTACGCATGATTACAACTTTACGCATACCTGCCCTGTGGAGGGGAAGTCTCCGCTCCGCCGCTCTACACACACCCTTGTCCTCCGGAGTATATCCGGAGGCTTTTCTCAACGCATCTTACCTCACTTACTTGAACAGCCATGAGAAAGGGCAATGGTACTTATCACCGTTGCCCGGCTCAATCCACGGCTAAACCGAACTCGTTACATGGCATCACAGAAAGGCCAGGAACTGTCATACAGTCAAACATTCTGTTATTTTAGCTAAGAAGGCAGACCGCTTTAAAGGCAATAAATTAAAAACCTAAAAATCAATCAGTTAAACACATTACAATCAGTCGAACAAGTTATTACATTCATCATCAAACTAGAACAAATGAAACTTTCAGGAATAATCGCAAAAACATTTTTTGCCTCAGCTATGCTATTGACATCCACCAGCATTTTTGCGCAAGTAAAAATCGGAACCAACCCCACCGCCATTGAAGCGGCCTCCAACCTGGAGGTAGAAGCTTCCACGGCTGGCCGAAAGGTGAAGGTGGATAAAACGACCGGACAACTGACCATAAAGGATGGTACTGAGGGTTCAAATAAAGTTCTATTTTCAGACGCCGTTGGAGGATCCAGCTGGAAAAAACTGAAGCTTATGGAAATTTTCTCATTCACTCAGGTTAGCGGTATTCAGCTAGTAGTGCCCGTCGGCAATAGCCTATGCCAGGATGGAAGTATCAATCCTCCTGCTTGTGCGAAGGACCTAAACCTGAACGGTTCATTCAATATCCATGAAAGTACAAGTGACGTGGTACTGGAGACCCTGTCAATATATACCTCCATAGGAAATGTGGCAGGTTCTAAAAACCAATTTACGCTGATGTTATATGTAGACAAAACGACACCTGGGGTGTTTGAAAGCGTTGGTTACACCCTGGAAACCTCCAGCACCGTGGGCTGTAATGCAAAATCCGTTGGTTTGAAAGCAGTCCTTAAGGACCTGCCGGTACGAGCTACCCCTTATCAAGTTAAGACGTTCGTCGGCCCATGGTCTAATGATGGACAGTTTGCAGCAGTAGTTGGATTGGGCAAGGCTGCGGTAGAAGCCGCGCCGTCCGTAAGTCCTTGTGGAACAAGCCCGGCAGAAGGAAATAACAAGCTGACTATCACAGTAATCCAATAACATATTTACCAAAGTCGGTAGAAGTATTGGGCATGATAAACATTAAACCTTTAAGAAAAAAAATTAAGGAATAATAGAAAATAAGCAAACAAAAACAATTATTGTAGGTATATCCTTCAATAATTGTTTCCCAAAGCTAACAAATTGAACAATAATATTTAACCTAGTTTTTACTTAAATCTTACACACAAACACTATGAAAAAACTTTCAAAAACTCTTCTTGCCAGTGCTATTACTGCAGCACTATTTTCCTCCTCACCACTGTTTGCACAAGTGAAAATCGGATCAAATCCTACTACCATTGAAGCAGGTTCCAATCTCGAGGTGGAGGCTTCTACCCCGAGCAGACAGGTTAAAGTAGACAAAACCTCGGGACAGCTGACCATTAAAGACGGTACCGAGGGATTAAACAAAATCCTGGTTTCTGATGCCAATGGCGGAGCAAGCTGGAAAAAGATAAGGTTAACCGATGTTACAACATTCACACAAACATCTGGAATTCAACTAGTTATACCATTAGGTAACACCCTTTGTCAGAATGGAAACGTTAACCCACCGGCCTGTGCCAAGGATATGAATCTGGATGGCTCATTCACCATTACTGAGGTCACAAGTGATGTAATCATAGAGTCGTTATCAATTTATACCTCGGAGGGTAATGTTGCAGGGTCCAAAAACCAGTTCACGATCATGTTGTATGTGGACAAAACCACACCCGGAGTATTCGAAAGCGTGGCGTTCTCCTTACAAACTTCCAATATTGTGGGCTGCGACGCGCAATCTGCTAATGTAAAGGCCGTGCTAAAGGACCTTCCACCAAGGGCTGCACCTTACCAGATTAAGGCATTTGCAGGAGCCTGGTCCAACAATGGAACATTTGCCGTGGTAGTAGGAATGGGTATGGCAGCAGTGCCGGGCTGTGGTACCACACCATCTGTAGGAAATAACCGTCTCATTGTCAGCGTAACACAATAAAATCTCAATGACAGTAAGTTGTATAAACAAAGTTTCATCCCGCGCAAAGCCCAAACTATAGTATCCGCAACTCCTCAAATAAGTAACCAAAACATTTACCCAAACCATAATTCACACTTTACACAAAACACAATGAAAAAACTTTCAAAAACACTGATCGCGGGCACTTTTGCCGCTATGCTATTTTCATCGGCCACGCTGTTTGCACAGGTGAAGATTGGCAGTAACCGAACTACCATTGAAGCTACCTCCAACCTGGAAGTGGAGGCTTCTACGCCCAACAGACAAGTAAAAGTGAATAAAACGACCGGGCAGGTTACAATTAAAGATGGTACCGAGGGAGATGGTAAAGTTCTGACATCCGATGCAAATGGAAATGTAGGAGATACTGTTGTACTCGCCGCCGCAACTAGGGGCCAACTCGACGTTTAAAATTGTAGTATCCTCCTTTTACACCTATAAAATTGGGGACTGATTATGATCATCTTGACTGGCCCTATTTGAAAAGGTATGCTCCGTTTCCGAGTTAAGTATCTATGTTTTAATTAATCTAAAATCACACGTATGTAAGTAACTTATTTCTCAACTTAAAAAGTACCCGCAAAGAGTTTGATTCATCTGAATCAACCCGGTACCGGTTTCAGACAAATCCTTAATAATGAATCAAATGCGCAAACAATCAAAATAATCGAGTACAGTAACCGAACTATTACATTCATCATCAAACTAGAACAAATGAAACTTTCAAGAATAATCGCAAAAACATTTTTTGCCTCAGCTATGCTATTGACATCCACCAGCATTTTTGCACAAGTAAAAATCGGAACCAACCCCACCACCATTGAAGCAGCCTCCAATCTGGAGGTAGAAGCTTCCACGGCTGGCCGAAAGGTGAAGGTGGATAAAACGACCGGACAACTGACCATTAAGGATGGTACCGAAGGGGCTGGGAAAATTCTGAAGTCAGACGCCGTGGGCGGCGCAAGCTGGCAGACCGAAGGGCCTCAAAATTCTCCGGTAATTTTTTCGGTGACGAATGGTCCTTTACAGGAGCTCCCATTAAGAACTTTCATAAGAATAAATTTTGAAAATAAAAATTTGGATAAAAACAATGTGTTTGATCTGTCATCAGATTCCTTTACAATACCTGTGGGGGCTACCGGTTATTACGAAATAGCAGTAAGGACAACGACTCCTCATAAGGACCACGACCTTAACTGCTACGTATGGGCCTTTGTAAACGGCGTACAGTCTACCTTGCTGGGAGTCGGAAATTCCGGCCCGGGTTCAGGAGTAATCGTTTCAGGTTCTGTTATTCTCCAGCTGAACGCCGGGGACGTTGTTGATCTGAGGGCATGGACGGACAAACCTGACGTAGGCGTAAGCACCAGGAACCTCTTTGTCAATATGCTTTCAAAATAACACCCTTTAACAAAAGGAAAGTATAATATGCAGCTGGCCAGCTCAATTTTAAAACACATGAGAAATATATAAAACAAACACAAAAATCGGATTATATGAGTATAAACACAAAACGAAAAGAAGGGCAAGCATAATTAAACTATTACTGGACAAACCGTTGCAATAATGTCCTCTTTAACCTGTTAAGAACACACTTTACACATACACACAATGAAAAAACTTTCAAAATCACTATTTGCCAGCGTTTTGACAGCGGCGCTTTGCTCATCCCTAACCCTGTGTGCTCAGGTAAAAATAGGCACAAACCCGGAGACCATCGAAGCCACGTCCAACCTGGAAGTGGAAGCTTCCACAGCAGGCCGCAAGGTGAAAGTGGATAATACATCAGGACAGCTTACGATCAGCGACGGAACACAGGGTACAGGCAAAGTACTCACTTCTGATGCAACAGGCGGAGCTTCCTGGCAGGACAAAGATGTTTTATGTAATTCATTTGAAGCGAGCAGAACAAGTCAGACCATTGCAACAGGGGCCAGTACCACCCTCATTCCAACGACTGAGAATTTTGATCCCTCAAATGCATATAATGTCGCCACGGGTGTTTACACAGTCCCTGAAGATGGGGTATATGTGTTCACAGGATCGGCAAATGACGGGGGATCGGCAACTGGTGTCCGCAACTCAATCATTTCTATCCTGAGCGACGTGAAGGGAAATCTAACGCTTGCCAATAGTGCGGACCTGGCCTATACGAAAGGAATCTGGCTGTCGGTTTCAGCCATTACCAAGGCCGTTGCAGGCGAAAAAATAACCCTGAAATATAGTGTTGCACATGTGTCCGGCACAAATCCAACCAACATTAATATTGGTGCTATAAGGTTTGCCGGTTCCAGGATGGATTGTAACACCAACTAAAACGCTTAGCAAACCTGAAATTGCAGTGCAGGGAGAAACGTATTGTTACCTCCCAAGTCAGGGAAGCACCCTGTAACAGACAAAACGGACAGACAAATTAACCAAAACTCAGATTTTCTTTTTAACCAAACTTATGTCACAACTCATGAAAAATCTCACAAAAACCCTCATGGCAGGTACCATCGTAACGGTTATGTGCTCGGCTCAAACCTTGTTTGCACAGGTCAAAGTGGGCACAAACCCTACTACGATCGAAGCCGCCTCCAATCTGGAAGTAGAAGCTTCCACCACTGACCGTAAGGTAAAGGTGGATAAAACAACAGGCCAGCTGACGATCAAGGATGGCACAGAAGGAGCCGGGAAAATACTGACCTCTGATGCAAACGGCGGCGCGAGCTGGCAAACTCCGGAAGTACAGAATTCTCCTGTTGCTTTTGCCGTGAATACCGGAGCCGCGCAAAACCTGCCACTCAGCACTTTCGTAACGGTCAACTTTGACAACAAAGCTTTTGATAAAAATAATGTGTTTAACCTGACCACCAATCAATTCACGGTGCCGGCTAATGGTACAGGATATTATGATCTGAGTGTAAGGGTTACCACTGCCAATACCAACCACTCGATTAACTGTTATTTGTATATCTACGTAAATGGTGTACAAAACTCCCTGGTGGCGGTAGGAAACGCAGGAGCAGGCTCGGGAATAATCGTTTCAGGTTCGGTTCTCTCCCAGCTAAACAGCGGAGATGTGGTTGACATTAGGGTATGGACTGATACACCGGATGTAAGCGTAACCACAAGAAATCTCTATGTAACAATGGCGTCAAGGTGATTTGCCGGATAAACCGTATTCCAAACGAAAAACCTAAAACAAAGAAGTTCTGACACAATCCTTTGAATCAAACACACTTTACACAAAACACAATGAAAAAACTTTCAAAAACACTGATCGCAGGCACTTTTGCCGCTATGCTATTTTCATCGGCAACGCTGTTTGCGCAGGTGAAGATTGGTACTAACCCTACCACCATTGAAGCTACCTCCAACCTGGAAGTGGAGGCTTCCACGCCCAACAGACAGGTTAAAGTGGATAAAACTACCGGGCAGCTTACAATTAAAGATGGTACGGAAGGGACGGGAAAAGTCCTGATATCCGATGCCAACGGCGGAGCCGCCTGGACGCTGCTGACCTCTGCGTTCAGGATGACATCTATTACGGATCAAGGGATCACGAGCGGGACTGGCGTTTATTATCTGGTTACCTTCACTGCAGCTCCGCTTGACCAGGATGCCGGCTGTACCACTGGTGCTTCTTCGAGATATACGGTAAAGCAGGCCGGGACTTATACAGTTCTGGGAAGTATCAATTTTTACACCTTTGCGAACACCGGTGCCTCCCTACGAATCTTCAAGAATGGTTCCTTCCTAAAGAATGTTGGTATCACTGCCAAATCGATGGAAGCTAACGCCATTGAGATTTCCCTGGTGGATTCTGCCGTTGTTGGCGATTATTATGAACTGAAAGCTAACAATAACACCGGAGGTATGATTATCCAATCTGCTGATTTAAACGGGACCAGGATAAAATAATGCCCTTGGTTATCACGGATGAGCATGCAACTCAATATTCAGAAAGAATGGAATCTTCGGCGCCGGTAGATTTCTGATCGGACACAGTAACAATCAATTTAATCAATCTAAAACAACTTAATAATCAAACAATTACAATCAATCGAACAATTACATTCATCATCAAACTAGAACCAATGAAAATTACAAGAACTCTGGCAAAAGCAATATTGGCCTCGGCTATGTTGTTTGCATCATCCAACCTTTTTGCACAAGTGAAAATCGGGACAAATCCTACAAATATTGAACCCGCCTCTAACCTGGAGGTAGAAGCTTCTACCGCAGACCGTAAGGTGAAAGTGAACAAAACAACCGGGCAACTTACCATTAAGGACGGAACCGAAGGAATAGGGAGAATATTAACTTCGGACGCGGTAGGTGGAGCAAGTTGGACATTGGAAACCTCTGCTTTTAGAGCAAGGAGAACCAGTACGCAGGGGATTACAAGTAGCCTGACAGACTTCTTTAATGTAAATCTTGAGAAAGTAAATTTTGATCAGGATGGAGGGCTAACCATGGGCGCAGCAAGTGGTTTCACTGTTAAAAAACCAGGAACTTACATTTTCAATGCCAACATATCTTTTCAGGCCAATTCTCCTACAGCGGCGTCTGTTGCGATATTTAAAAATGGGGTTCTCTTAAAAAACTCCGGTGTAACCGTAAATTCTAAGGAAAACTATGCCTTTGAAATTTCAATTATTGACATAGCAACTACCGGTGACTTTTATGAACTAAGGGCAAACAACAATACCGGAGGTATGTTCATTTTCAGTGGAGATTTTTCAGGATCCCGGATGAGGTAACCGAAATGATCGCAGGTGAAAGTGAGCACCATTTATTCATAATTGCCTTAGTCCCTTGACGGATTATGCAGTGGATAAAACAATAACACACAATCACAGAGTAAAACAAAAATTTCTTTTAACACACTAACAAATCGAAACAATGAATAAGACATACAATACTTCAACACGTAACGGCGCACGGGAATTGGCCAATGTGCTTATCCTGCTGGTGCTGCTTGCGCTGGCCTTTGTAGCCCGTGCCCAGGAAGGCAGCCAGGGTAACACGGTAATCCACAACAACGGACAGATGACTTTCTTCGGCAACCACAATTTCCTCACAGGTGGTGGTGGAGCCCTGCCCGGCCTTATTCTTACCCAGCGTGAAACCGCTACCATGAGCGTGCTCAATTACGGGCCTGCGGTAACCAATGCCATCACCGGGGCAGACAATACCAACCACGTGGATGGTTACGTACGCAAGCTGGGTGCAGGTGCATTTGTTTTCCCAACCGGGGATAACGGCCAGTTCGGAGCTTTCGGTGCTGCTGCAGATGGTACCACGGGGGCTTATTTCTTTGCCAATCCTACTACGGCCGTCACCAGCAATCTGTTTACTGGCGGCAGTTACGGTCCGCTTCCCGGAGGTGCCACTTTTCCTACTTCCAGCAAAGCGGCCGGTGTAGCTACGGTCAGCACGGTGGAATACTGGGATATTGACGGGGCCAATGCCACCCCTATCACCCTCACCTGGGATGCCACCAGTGACGTAACCACGCTCACCGGAAGCAACCTCAATAAGCTGAGCATCGTTGGCTGGGATGGTTCCAAGTGGGTCGCCATCGCCTCCGCGGTGGATGCTACGTCCATCCTGGGCGGGGCCAGCAGCCTTACAGATGGCTCCATCACCACATCCTCGGCCATTGTACCCAGTTCATTTACGGTTTACACCCTGGCTTCGACTGCATCCATTGACCTTACCCCCAGCATTATCAGGCCCATCAGCACCAATGCTGTCCTGAATCAGGTGTCTGAAGGTGTGTTGCGTCTCACCAACCTGAAGCCCAACCCCACCACCGGAACAGTGACCGT
The DNA here is from genome assembly GCF_907164905.1 of Dyadobacter sp. CECT 9275. Lineage (NCBI taxonomy): Bacteria > Pseudomonadati > Bacteroidota > Cytophagia > Cytophagales > Spirosomataceae > Dyadobacter > Dyadobacter helix. Next base: position 957,213 of record NZ_CAJRAF010000002.1, read on the forward strand.
GTTTCTAACCATGGGTGCAGATTTTGAACTTACCGTTGATCCTGCCGCTACCACTTCCGCAGGCATAGCGGTTACCAACTCCCAGTGGATCATCACCGACCTCACCGGAGGTGCCTTCCAGTTTGACTCCAAACCAGGGACCATCATTGCCGCTTCGGGCGCAGTTAGCCTGGGCTTCAAACTCAAAGCGACCGGCACCATCACCTCCACAGGTATCGCCACTGCCACCATCCTCCAGCAGACAGGCGGTGAGACACCTCAGTCGGGTGACGATAACGATAACAATAATACAGCTGTCAAAATAATGTCCATCGTTCCATAAACAATTATCAGGTATGAAAAAATTAATGTTGAGTATAGTCCTGCTGGCCGGGATGTACACCGCTGCTTTCGCACAGTGCGATCCAGGTTTTGGTGCCACGCCTGCTTATACAGGTACCTCTGTTTCGGCGGGAGGTGTGCCTACGATCGAAGTAGGACAAACGGCCACGCTCAATGCGAGCTTTGGAGTAGGGTCAGATCCTGCCTGCGTTGCAGCAGCCGGTAATACGCCCGGTACCATCACGATGACCCTCTCCTTTTCGTCCACTTACGAGCCCATGTCAGCAGCGGACATCTCCGGCCCTCTCGCCGATCTGTTCGACTGGGTGTGGGACCAGGCGTCTCACACGCTGATCGGGGTAAACAATTCAGTCATCCCGCTGGGCCCGCCCCTGCCCTTTACCGTGACGGTAACAGGTAAATTGCTGACTCCTTTGGAGCAGGCTCCCAAAACAACCATGAACTGGTTTTCGGAAACCAACCCTCCGACGACCAACGCCAGTATCCTGAATGACATCGCAGCTCCGGAGCTTAACATCGACGCTGCCCTGCCGGTGACACTGGTAAGTTTTTCAGCAGCACGTGAAGGAAAAATTGCCAACCTCAGCTGGGCCACAACTGCAGAAACCAACAGCGACTACTTTGAAATACAGCGCAGTGTAAACGGTACTACCTGGAACCGGATCGGCAGTGTGAATTCGTACGGAGAAAGTGCGTCCCTGAAAAAATATACTTTCTCGGACAACAGCCCGCTGAACGGAGACAACCTGTACCGCCTGCGCATGGTGGATAAGGATGCCACATTTGCTTTCAGCAAGATTGTTAATCTGCGGTTTGAAGGACTGGGAACAGATGTATCCGTTTACCCCAACCCGGTCTCCGACAAGTTATATCTGCGGGACCATGCAGGTATTACCAAAGTGGTGATCACTGATATGGCCGGAAGGACGGTATACCAGGCTGCTAATGCTTCAACGGGCTGGATCAACGTCAAAAACCTGCCTGCCAGCATGTATATCATTTCGGTGACCAAAGCAGATGGTGCAAAAAGCGCACAAAAAATATTAGTCAACAGATAAGACAAAAAGCACTGTCATCAGCATGGCTGTTCACCGCGCCATGCTGATGACTTTCACCCTTTGGGGACTCATATATGAAAGACATCACTCACACTAAAACATAAAAAAGATCATGTTAAAAATGTACTCAAGGATCACCAGGTTTTTCCTGGGCGTATTATTAATAACAGCCATTGGCACCACCGCTTCTGCCCAGTGCGATCCGCAGTTTGGTGGCGCCGGTTACGTCGGAACCTCCAGTCCGGGTAACATCGCTACTTCACTTGTAGGTGAAAACGCTCAATTGAGATTTAACTTTGGCTATGGTTTCCAGCCCAGTTGTAACGCAGCAAATGGTAATGTGGCCGGATCGGTAACCATTACCATGCAGTTTCCGGCTGAATATGGCCCCGAGGACGCAAATGTTGTAACAGGCACACATGCATCACTTTATGACTGGGTTTGGGACCCTGTGACGCGCCAGCTCAAAGGTACCAACAATGCGCCCATCCCGGCAGGACCTCCTCGCCTTTTCACCGTACAGGTGAAAGGACTGATTGCAACCGCCGGTGCAGGAATCGCTATGACGACCCTTTCCTGGTCTGCCAATCTTACCCCTCCCATCACAAATGCGACAGGCGGATTGCAGGATCAAGCGTCTGCCGGATTAAATATAGATCCCACCTTGCCTGTAACATTGGTTAGTTTCACAGCAGCCAAAGAAAACCGCAGTGTGATGCTCAACTGGGTTACCACCGCAGAAACCAACAGCGATCGTTTTGAGATCGAAAGAAGTCAGGAGGGCAAAAACTGGAACAAGATCGGAACGATTGCTTCTCACGGTGAGAGTATCAGCCGAAAAAACTATTCTTTCAGTGATACCAATCCGTTACATGGTGAAAACCTGTACCGCCTCAGAATGGTGGACAAAGATGAGACTTTTGCTTACAGCCGTAAAGTCAGCGTAACATTGGAAGGCCCCGGCCCAGATCTCTCCGTTTATCCCAATCCGTCGGCGGATATGGTTTTTTTGCATAATCCTACCGGTATCATGGAAGTAGTGTTGTCTGATCTTACGGGGCGTACTGTTTACAAAAACAGCAAAAACTTCACGGGAAGTATCAATGTTAAAAACTTACCCGCGGGCATGTATGTCATTTCAGTAAAGCGTGAAAACGGCACAAAAGACACACAAAAAATAATCGTTACAAAATAGTACTTCCCTGTCGTCCGACCGGTGATAAGGCGACAGCCAGCACTTATATTAACTCCCCATGGTACCTGCCGGTACTGTGGGGAATCATTTTAATGGTTACGGGTAAATGCCCTGTAACTTTTGCCAGTGGCCTGCCGGGCTGACCATTTCCTGATTATACCGACTAAACAGAAAATCCAATCCTCTTCAGTAACACTTAATAGTCAACGTCATGAAACATGTATTAATACTGGATACCAATCCATTGCCTCTAAACAGCAGGCTGATGGATTTACCTGAAAACTGCCGGAACGAAGTCATGGTGGAGGAAGTAAAATACATCTACCAGGTCATAAGAAAGCTGCTCTTCCGGCCAAAAGATCGCTTAAGCCCCGTTCCCAGTGAATATGATCTCCTCATCGTAGGCCTGACTTCCACGGATGAAGATTACGAAAAAGTAAATTTCATTCGTTACATCAAGCGCAACAAACCCGAACTCCCCCTGCTCATTTTCTCCCACAAGGAAAAAGACTGGCTGATCAGGCAACTGCTCATTATTAAAAATCATGAGCTGGCTCCCATAACTGACCGTCGGGATATCCGCGAAGTGGTGGAAACGTTCCTGGAAAGAGGAATTCTTGACTGACGTTTTTCCACCCGTGGCACGGCTTGGAGCCGTGCCACGGGTCAGTACCTATCTCTCACACTAACTCCGGTACGAATGAAAAGTTATGCTCTTCTGCCTTTCCTGGCAATTTGTTTTATGCTGCCCGGCCAAGTGTCCGGACAATCCCCGGTTGACCTTACAACCAATATCAATCTTCCCGACGACGTCCCGAATACCTACACCAATTCGTCCTCCGGCGCAGCCACTTTCAGTTCGACCTTACAGATTGTGGCAGCCTTCAATTATGCACGGCGTCAGGAAGAAATCCAGATGGGAATGGGGGCCAATGTGCTCGGCAACCTCACGCTTCCCGCAGATTTTGCAGCTGCTACACCTCAGGAACAGGCATTATATCTGATAAATGAAGAACGCAAGGCACGGGCAGGACAGGATTACCCAGGCAGCACAGCCGTACTCGGTCTGCCGCTGGAAGGACTGGAAGCAAACCTGAGCGCCATAGCCCAGGGCCATGCCGACGATATGAGCACCAACGGTTTCTTTGGTCATACCGGCTCCGACGGCCTCAGTCCTTATCAACGTATTTCCGCAAGCGGTACCTTCGGAGCCGGCTGCAGCGATAACAATTTTGCCTACGCCGAAAATATTTACAGCAGTTGCAATTTTTCATCTGTACCGCCGCCAATGGGTGTTACCCCCACTCCAGCACCATTTTTAACAGCTCAGGCCATTTACAGCTGGCTTTATCGGGACGCGGGCAGTTCCTGGGGGCACCGCCGCGCGATTCTGATCCAGAATACGGATTCTTATGGGGCAACGGGGTATGATAATGACAGAGCCTCTGCCAGCAGCGAAGGTTTTCTGGGCATTGGTGTGGTGAGTGTTATCAATTATGCAGGCTGTACCGCCCCAGCGGGCTTCTACAGTACCGGCAGCCATGTTGTGGTCATGAATGTGGCCGACCCGGTTGCCACTGGTAGCTGCATATACGCAGTTGAAGAAAACCCGCTGCCTGTAAGCTTGATTCATTTCAGTGCTAAAAGAACCGGACTAAAGACCGAACTTTCATGGACAACCTCTTCGGAACTGAACAATTCCGGATTTGACATAGAAAAGAGTAATAACGCTGTTTCATGGCGTGTTGCGGGCTTTGTTGACGGGGGTAATACATCATCTATGACCAGAACCTACCACTTTTCCGATGACGAGACAACCACAGATCCGGTCTCGTTTTACCGCCTGAAACAGATCGACATGGATGGTACCTTTGAACACTCCCGCATCATTTCAGTGACAAATACGATAACCCCTGAAAGTGTATACATCTATCCCAACCCCGCAAGACAATCGGAAATTAATGTTTTCCATCCCTCACCGGAAAACTGCACTTTTCAACTGGCAGATGTTGCAGGTAAAAAGTATGAACTGACAGTAGCTCATGCCGTGGGAAGTAAGCGGGCTATACTTGCAACGCACGCCCCCGTTAACCGGGGACTTTATTTATTGATGATCTACGATAGCCAGTATCACACGCTGGTTACGAAAAAGTTAATACTTGATTTTTGAATTAACGGGTCATCCTTTTCGACGGAACAAAAAAATCTGATAAAGGCGATGCTATCACCTGGGTTTGTAGTATTTGCAAAAAATTGTAACTGATTGATTTCTTTATCGTTGCGATTCGACAGTTTTTAAACCAAAGATCGTAGATTTGTGAATCAGGTATCATCTACAATTTTTTCAGGTTTTATGACAAAAGCAGACACCGTTTCAAAAATAGCCGATCAGACGGGTATCCAAAAGGACCATATTGAGCAGGTACTGGAAGAATTTTTCCTGACCGTAAAAAACTCGATCAGTGAAGGAGAAAATATTTACATACGCCGTTTTGGCAGCTTCATTGTCAAGAACAGAGCGGCCAAAACGGCCAGAAACATTTCTCAAAAATCGACAATTATTGTTCCGGCCCAATCCGTACCCTTTTTCAAACCGTCACAGGAGTTTGTGTCCCAGGTGAAGGAGGGTAAAAAATAATATTGGAATCTTCATTGGATCTATATTCCGGCCGCCACAGCCGCCGGCGTCATTCACGCAGTGATTTCGGGCAAATGGCAGCAACAGAGCCGAGCAGATGACGGCTTATATCGTAAAGAAAAAATTACTCAGGCAGACAAACCGGAAGCAGCGGCTCGCTTTCAGTTTGTCTGAGTATTTTACTTAGAACAGATTCGTCTGAGACAACTACACCGTCTCCTATTCAAAACACTACCCTGCTCTCCCCAACACCCCAGTCAGCCCACTATTACTTCTCAAGAAAATCAGCGTCATCCGATATGCTGATTACTTCTTCTTTTAGCAAATCTCCTGTAAAAGGAATCACGGGCGTATAGCTGCTGGTGTGAATATCTTTGTAAGGCTTGTTGCTTGCAAGATTATAGGCCGTAATAATAGACCAGCGGGGCTTATCCGAAAGGTTGGCAGCAGAAGCATGTAATATATTACAATGAAAAAAGGCAGTATCGCCAGGGTTCATTTCCAGGTAGTCAAGAGGCATAATCTTGAGTGCCTCATTGACCTTCTCCATATCCGCACCTACCTGCTCACCCGAAAATCCATGTTCAACGCGACCCATTTTATGAGACCCGCGGATCATTTGCATACATCCGTTTTCTTTGGTAGCGGCCGTCAGCGCTGTAACCACACTGAGCATTTCAGGAAACAGAAAACCATTGTTTTTATACCAGTAACCATAATCCTGATGCCACTCCCAGGCCCCCCCGGTTCTGGGTTCTTTCTGCATGAGTTTGGAATGATAATGCGCTGCTTTTCCTCCCAGTATTTGCTCCACTCCTTCAATGATCCGGGCTGAACGGGCAAATTTGCTGTACAGGCTTTCGTCCAGCGAATACCATAGGGCAAGTTTGGTTTTAAGGCCGGAGGCATCCGTACGATCATAACTTTTCTTGCTGATCAGGTCATCTTCCGTAGCAATTTTATAAAGCAGGCTGATCTCCTCTTCTGAGAAAAAATTTCGTACGACCACGTAGCCATCGCGGTGATAAGCAGCGAGGTGTTCCTCTGTGAATTTCATAATTTTAATGTTTAAGATTTTACAGCGTCAATATCAGGGACAAGAAAATGGATGAGCACCAGTGCCAGGGAATACATGGATGCTGCTACGATGAAAATACTCTTGTAACTACCCGTGGCTTCCAGCAAATGACCCGTTGCGGAGGCCATTAACATCCCTCCCACAGCACCTGCCATGCCGATGAAACCAACCACGGTACCAACGTCCCGCTTGGGGAAAAAATCGGTGGCGAGCGTATACATATTAGCCGACCAGCCGGTATGTGCCGCCATGCCCAACCCAATCAGCCACACAGCCGGCCACAGTTCAGCAATGCCCGATACCCAGTAAATGGGAATCACTAGCAATGCGCAAATCAGCAATGTGGTTTTCCGCGCCGCGTTGATCGTCCAGCCCATTTTCAGGAATTTGGAGGAAATCCATCCTCCACCAATACTCCCGGCGTCGGCGATCAGATATGCCGTAATGAGGGGCAAACCTATTTTATCCAGCTGCAAGCCGTAAGTTTGGCTCAGAAACTTGGGAAGCCAGTACAGAAAGAACCACCAGATCGGATCGGTCAGAAACTTACCAACGGCCACAGCCCACACTTTGCGGGTTCTCAGTATCTGGAGCAACGGGGTCGGTTGCTCCGAAGTCAGATCAGTATCTGCCTCAATGATTTTCAGCTCCGCAGTATTCACCCCAGTATGCTGAGCAGGTTTGCCTGCCAGTTTTACCCAAAAAACCAGCCAAATAAAACCCAGAGCCCCGGTAGCAATAAAGGCCCACTCCCAGCCAAAGTGCAAAGCTATGGCCGGTACCAGCAACGGCGCCACGATGGCCCCTATGTTGGACCCTGAATTGAAAATGCCGGTTGCCAGCGCCCTTTCCTTTCGCGGAAACCACTCCGAAATGGTTTTGATGGCTGCCGGAAAGTTACCGGATTCACCAATTCCCAAAGCCAGCCTTGCCAGCCCGAAACCCGTTGCCGTGCGGGCGAGGGCATGGGCCATTGCAGCAAGTGACCATAAGGTGATGGATAAGATAAAACCTCGCTTGGTTTCTAAAAAATCAATCAGCTTGCCTGCCAGCAATAACCCAATGGCATAGGAAAACTGGAAGGCCGTTACGATATATCCATACTCAACCTCCGACCAGCCGATTTCACTTTGCAGTTGCGGCGCCAGGATAGCCAGTACCTGCCTGTCCACATAGTTAATCGTTGTTGCAAAAAACAAAAGCGCACAGATCCACCAACGCATGAACGTAGGCTTTTGAACTGCTGCCAGTGATGATGGTCCTGTCTGTACTTTCATTTACCGCTTTCCAGTCGTGTTTTGTAATCTTTCCATACCGCCATGGTGTTTTGAATGAGCGTCTGCTTATTACCTCTGATGTTATAACACTGTACGCCAACGGGCCCTTTGAACCGAAGATCTTTCAGTATATACCTGAGCAAACCGTAGGTATCAAATGTGCCGGTGCCCAGGGGTAATATGTAATCGTTCCAAACACTTTTTTGCTTTGATAGCACATCGTTTGCCCCGCTGATGGTGATCATTTTCAGATAGGGTTTCAGTTCCTTTAAATGCGGCCTTAAACGCGAACGCTCCTGTTCGGATGTGGTTGCGAGCCAATGACACAGATTAAAAGTCATTCCGGTATTCTTCCGGTTGATTTGCTTAATCAAGGCAAGCGCATGATCCGTCCGTTCCAAATAAAATGAATAGTGCGGGTATAGTGCCATCTGCAGGCCCGCCTCATCCGCCCAGCCTGCAAGCTGCCTGACCAGACGGACCACCAGCGTATCCGCATCATGAGAGGAGGGTTTATAACGTTTGGATTCGCTCACGATATACGGAGCAATGATGGTTTTGCTGCCTTTGAGTCTGCCCATGTATTCCTGCAAACGGGGATCAATATACGGCTCTTCCAGTTTGAGTTTGACGTAAAAATAAGACCCGGTCATACCATACTTGTCCAGAGCCGCTTTCATACCGTCAAAACTTTCAGCCTGGTTGATCTCCACACCGTCAAAACCGGCGTTTTTCAAAAGCTCCACCTGCTTGTCAAAAGTATTGTAAACCGAGTCTCCCCGGATGATATTATGCAAAGCAAAGAAATCGTTGGTTACCTTTTGAGCCCGACCTTCCCCAAAAAAGAAAATGGTGAGCAGGATGACTATAAAAGATTTCATAAACCCGGTATGATGTTGAACAATCACATGATCCACTCTTTCCTGGCCAGAGGTGCTGCCAGCAAAGCATTGGCCGCATTGTTACCTTCAAATAATTCCTTCGCCGGATCCCACTTGAGCTTTTCTCCAGTCTGACAGGCAATAAGCCCTATCTGCGAAATGGAAATGGTCCGATGGCCTACCTCGATTGGCTCCAGGGTTTTACGATTCGCTTTGATCGCCTGTATGAAATCTGTTTTATCCCATTGAGTCTGCGAGAGATCCAGCTCCCCGGCGGACGGCCTGGAAGAGAGTATCTTCGGATTACTTGCCGTGGCCACACCCGGAAATCCGTCAATCAATATCCATCCTTCCGAACCGATATATTTGATGGATGGCTGGCTGGTCGGGGTTTGCACACAGGTTAGTTCCATACCGTTTGCATAGTGATAAGTAACCTTGAAATTAATCATGCTATTCCAGAGGCTTTTTGGAAATTCACCTTTTCCTTCCACTGCAATTGGCCCTGAATACTCGCTGTTATTAGCCCATTGCGCCATATCAAAATAATGAGCACCCCAGTTGGCAATCATACCCTGAGCGTAAGTATCCACCCTCATCCAGTTCGGACGTTTCTTGATGTCAAACGGGGTATGCACACGCATGTCGGTATAGGGTACATAAGGCATCGGGCCGAGCCATAGGTCATAATGAAGCTCTTTGGGAACGGGCATGTCCGCCTGTGCGGGCACCGGAGGCGGATCTGACGGGAACGATACTTCCACCTTCTGTAACTTACCAATCCGACCGTTTCTGACCAGCTCTACGGCCAGGTTCTGAGGTCTTACGGAGCGGAACTCACTGTCTGTCCTGTTCACTACTCCGTATTTTTTTAATGCCTCCACCAGCTCACGTCCCTGATGAACGCTCATGCTGAGTGGCTTTTCACAGCTAATATGTTTTTTTGCTTTTGCGGCCAGTATGCCCATCGGCACATGCCAGTAATCCGGGGTCGAAATCATGACGGCATCTATATCCTTTCGGTTAAGGATTTCGCGAAAATCGGTATGTGCCGAACACCCCTTGTATGTTCCGCCTGCCGAATTTTTGGCATAATAAGCGTCAACAACGGACTTTGCCTGGTTCATGCGCCAGCTATCTGCATCACAAACCGCAACAATCTGAGCATCCGGAATTTCCAGCAGCCCCGGTACCCGTGTACCAATACTTTTCATATCCGAACCCTGCATATTTTGCCCCAATCCCTGCCTTCCCGTACCGATCATGCCAACGGTTATCCGGTTGGACGGTGCATTTTTTCCAAAAACCGATGCCGGAACAATGGTAGGTATACCCATTGCAGCCACAGCGAGTGAAGATTTTTCTATAAAATTTCTGCGGTTCATAACTCTTTAATTTTTATATTCCTGAAAGCCACACTATGTCCATGATCCTGTAACAGGATACGTCCCTCGGGTATATCGGCAAAGCCCTGGTAGTCTTTAAATTTACTATCCGCTACACCTTTCTTAAAGGCTTCATCGGTTCTGTTCACACTGAGTACCTTTTTCCCGTCAAGCCAGTGTTCAAGGTGATTTTTGTTAACAACTATTTTTGAAGTATGCCAGATTTCCAGTTGCACATCGGGTTTCTGAGCTGCTACTACATCATAAATAGACGCGGTTTTCAAGTCCTGCGGCAGATGTTTATCCATATAAATATAATCCGCATCATCAATCAGCTGGTATTCGTAACCTGCCTGAGACCCCTTCGCCGGTTTAGGCTGCCGCTCTTCTATAAAATATTTCACACCCGAATTGCCTCCTTTTCCAAGTTTCCAGTCAAATACCATTTCAAAATTCCGGTATTTTTTCATTGTCACGATGTCCCCTCCATCACCTGATTCCGCTCCGTCGGATAATTCGCCGCGCAGTTCTCCGTTTTTCACCACCCAACCGTGCGAAGGAAATTTATCAGAATAAGCACCACGCCAACCATTTGTAGTTTTACCGTCAAAAAGTAATACCCACCCGCTCTTTTGCTCGGCCGGAGTGAGGCTGTTCATTTTTTGACCAAAAGAAACGAATTCCAGAAAAAGGGTAAATGCAAGAATACTGGTTAAGGTTCGGAACATGTGCTTATTATTTTTTAGCAAAAATCAGGCAAAAATCAGCATTTTTCTAATGATGATTTTGCAGATAATGTTTTATAATTTGCACTCTATGGTTACTTATATGTCATCCTGCAAACAAAACAACAGATCCACCCAGGATCGTCGCACCAGTGTCACGGTCCCCGTTTCCTGATCCTGGAATACAAAAAACCGGCTGATGTATCGTGTGGTTCGTTTCATCAGCCGGTTTTTTAAAATGCCTGCAAACACCTGCCCTATTTTTTTTGCTGAGATAAAAAAGTAATAAGCGAAGCAAATTCTTCATAAGATAATGCATTGGCCAATCCGCTTGGCATCATCGAAGATTCCATTTCTTTGCGGGAGATGACATCGGCGGCTTTGATCGTATATACCTGACCGGTAATATCTCTCAGCACCAGTTTTTCTGCCGATTCTTCGGTAACAAATCCCATATAACTTTTGTCGCCTTTGGCCGTAATCAGTACCGAGGCAAACCCCTGTGAGATAGAAGCATTTGGTTTCAGGATAGATTCCGCAATTTGCTCACGCGTCATGATAGAGCCGATCTGCCCCATGAAAGGCCCTTTCATGGTTTCGCCCCTACTGATACTATGACAGGCCACACAGCCTTGTTTGGTGAACAGCGTTTTGCCCAGGGCCGCATTGCCGCTGATTTTTGCCATGGCAAGCATCACATCCTCAATGGACGCCTCGCCCACCTGTCCTTTTTTGTTTCTGATCTTGTTAAGATCCACTTTTACTTCCTCCTTCGCCGCAACAACTTCCTCCCCCCCAAATTCCGGGATTTCCATGCGATGTCTGCTGTTCAGATCAGCAAAAAACTGTTTATCTGCATTGGGTTTATTAAATTCGGACAAAAGCAGGCTCTTAATAACATCCGACGAACCCCAGGTTACTGACTTGTAGTAAGGCCCATGGGTATCCGGCCGGGTAGACCACCACCAGGAACCGTCATAAGCTGCTTCCTTTTTATAGATCCTTGATAAAGTAGTCAGAATTCCCCTTTTCAAGGTTGTATCTTTTGTCCTTTTGTAGGCAGTGATCAGGCCGTTGGCAGCCTGGGAATGATGCATATAACGCAACGCCCAAAGCGCGAGCGCAGAGTTTTCGGTTCCGATTGCTTTTACACAGGCATCCACAGCATTGATACTCACCAGTGCACGTACGGCAATATGTGCGGGAACGATTTCAGAATTAGGGGTAGCATGCGGCCCTTCAGTACCTTTTGCCAGGGCAACTAATGACTTTGGCACTCCGGTTTTAAGCAGAGCAGTCGCAGCTTCCACCCTGCCCAGCCGTCCCAGACCCACCGCGGCCGCAACACGCACCCGAACGGAGGGATCTTGCAACCCCTTTATAAAGGGAGCGACAGGAACATTTTTGAGGTAACCCTTTCTGTCCGCAAGGGCCCGTAAGGCAAATTCCCGGATAGCACTGTCAGCCGTCAGCTTCACCAGCTGAGCGGTCCCATTCATTCCGGCTACCTGGGCATAGGTATATATCCCCGCTACCCGGATGTGCAGCGGTAAGGTTTTGTTACTGGCAATGTCCCAGGTTGCGGCCGCAACTTCTTTTACGGGACGTTTCAATAATTCCTGCTGCGCAGCCAGGCGGGCTACGGCCCCCTCCGTCTGCAGCAGTGATACAAGTTCCCTTACCGAGGCTTTTGTCACATCAGGAAAAGACTGGTACTTCCAATCCCTGGGAACAGCACGTACTACAAAACCTTTTCCGGGATTTCCGGAGTACCCGGCTCCGTCCCACGCAGCCAGATACAACACGCCGGAGCCGTCAACATCCAGATCTGTAACCTGCGAAAGTTTGATAAACTCTTCCTCCGTTTGCTTAAAAGTAGGTCCGTCGGCATCCACACGGTGGGCATATACCTGGTTTCTCCCCCAGTCGGCCATCATGGGTATATGGTTGTATTTTGCCGGCCAGCGGGCATCATCCATAAAAAGAGAACCCGTACCGGATCCTCCGCCAAGGTCAGCCAGGGCCGGGATGATCTCATCCGTAAAATGTTTGAAAAGAACAGGATACCCATATTCCCCGGACTGGATCTGATGACTGAACCGGATGTTCCATCCTCCACCGTCATTGGTGTTGTCGCGGGTGAAGATATTCATGTAAGGATCAATGGCAACATCATATATATTACGTAAACCATGCGAGTAAACCTCCATTTCCTTCCCGTCTGGTCGTACCCGCACGATGCCGCCTCCGAGCATAGTCATCTTTTTTCCCGATCGGTCCACGGCCCCATGGAAACCAAAATCTCCGACAGCAATGTATATCCATCCGTCTATCCCCATACGTATTCCGTTGGTCGCGTGGTCCGTACCGCGGTTTTGCAGAAATTTGGGAGAACTTATATTTTCTATCAAAGGTCGGGACGGGCCATCGGCCACGCCATTGTGGTCTTTATCTTCAAAAACTACCAGTGCCATCCCGCTTGCCTTTCCTGTCTCTTCCGAAAATGTGGTATGTAATACAAAAACCTGATCGCCCTGTACAATGATACCACGTGGGTTATCTGCCCTGGCAAATACAGTATGGGTGTCAGGCGTCCCATCATGGTCGCTATCCACCAGCCGGACGATACTTCCTTTACCGGGCTCCTTACCCAACGACCCCATCATGTCTACTCCTACGTACACCTCCCCGGTCGCGGCCACAGCCAGACAGGCCGGGCTTGGGGTGACATCAGAGCCAGTAAAATGCCTGATATCGAGCTCATCAGGCCAGCTTTTTGCATTGGGAAGAGAATCAGCATTGACAGCTGCCTGTCTCTGGGTTGGCTCAGTTTTTTGACCGATCGGATTGAACCACACAAACATCAGAAAAGCTGAGAACAAACTGAATGAAATTTTTAACATTTTAAGGTTTTTTTAGATCTGGATTTTCGCCCGATGCCGGTAAAAAAAAACACAGCAGCATCTGACATATTCATTCCGGCAAAATAGAAAATAAATGGAGCCGATTCAATCTAAATATCCTCAAAGCGGGATAAAATTACCGGAACTACTTTCGATTGGCCTGATCTACACCTCAACAGAACGATAAAACAAATCTTTTCCAAAACAAAAAAGCACCGGGCCCTGGCCTGGTGCTTTTTAACTCCTTCTTCCTCGAAGCCTTTACCACTCATCGTAATTAATCAAATAACTAAAATCAGGCTGGCCGATCCTATCCCAAAACCTTAGAGATGTATCAGAAACGCAGTGTGTGTAAGGGTGAGAAATTAAAAAGTATATTAATTTAGCGACTCCATTTTAGACGCAGAAGCAGCACGTGCATTCCCACCCGGCGTGAACTCACCGTTAATCCATCGTACAAAATTTATAGACTGGGTCTGATACATTTGTGCGGATAACGGCTTCAGGTTGGATTCACTAACTTCTTTCAGATACAATTGTAATAGTCTGTTAATTTCTTTAAGATACTTTTCCTCGGTTCTCATACAATTAGAGGTGGTTTAGTGAGTGACTGACATTAATATTGTTATGTGTTGCTAAAAATTTGTATACAATATTACTTCATTCTAATTCCTTCCTATATATAAATGGTATATGACCGCCCCTTTTTGGGGTGTCCAGCAGTTTTACCGGGATTACCATAAAATTACCTAGTACAAATTCTTCTAATTATTCAATTTGGATGCAGATCCGTTGCCTGTCCGGCCGCCCCGGAAACCTGTATCTGACAAGTCTGGATGAGATTTACCCAAGCTCCACTCAGAAATTTCAACCAGACAAATCTGCGGCTTAAACAAAAAATACAATACTAATATTTTAATATACAGTTAGTTACCACAACAATAATGTCTGACCGTATTTCTTCAGATACTGCGTTTTACGCCTGTTTTACCAGCATCTCAAACGACATTGACAGAGATATTTCCCTGCCCTGGCACGTTTGTTTACTATGAACCTGAAATGAACGGGGTGTACACATACAAATACAACACACTTCAAATCAATTAATTAAATTCAAAATCAACGAAATATGGAAACCAGCAAATTCAGGAAGATATTCAGGTATTGTGTTTACATTTTATTGATCGCAGCCACGACCGTAATCGTAAAACATTTCACAACCCCAGAACCGATTGACACGGCATCCAATAAGGATCTGACTTTATTCATTGAGAAAGCGATTTCTGAAATAGACCAGAAATTAAAAAGTAACGAAACACGGCCTGATATCGCCACAGCGTTGTCATGGCATCAATCACACGCGGTACTTTACAACAATGCCCGCAGAAACAGCGACAAAGTGGTTAAAGAGCAAAGTGAAGTACTGAAAAAAAAGATACTAAAGGTGCAGGCTCAGGATTTCCCAAAGCTCAGAAAAGAATATGCGGACTCAAAAAAAGAGATACTTGCCGGGGAGCATATTACCATCAACACATCCGGAAGCGCCGAGGAAACCCTGAGATTTACCGGGGCATTATTTGAACCCTCAGGTAATAAGAAGAAATTCATGAGGGATATTGACGAAATTGTAAAAGACCTGCGGTTTAAAAGGGTGGTTTTTCAGTGGCCGGGAAAAGATACCGACTCCAGCGATTATGAAATAAATTCCAAAGACGATGATGAAATCTAGCAAGTGGTACTGAAAATCACTGCCACAAAAAGTGGCCTTTTGCGCAGAGGCGCGTCTACAGGAGGTCACAAAAAAACGACTTTATGAAAAATTATATTTTGTCCCTTGCAACAGTTCTTTGTCTGCTGTGTACTTCGGGTGCGTATGCACAGGATTTATCTGCAGAAACACTTCTGGACCAGGCAGTTTCGCTTTCTAAAAACGGTGATGAAGCGGAAGCAGCAAAAGCGCTGGCCGAAGGTACCACGGCCTTGGAAAATGAAGCTAAAAGTTCCGGCGGAGACCTTAAAGATAAAATCCTGAGCAAGGTGGGTAATTTGAAATCCCTCACACCGCTCGCCTCCTCAGGGAAACTCCAGACTGGCGTATTGGCAAAAGCAGTGAGTGCTGTAAAAATGCTGCTGGGCGCCAACAGGATCAGCACTTTGCTGGGCAAAGGAGAATCTGGTTTGCTAGGAAAAGCATCTAGCGTTACCAGCAGTCTGGGCCTGATCAAGGCGGGCACGTCCATTCTTGGCTCGGATTCACAAAACCAGCTCAACGGATTAATCAGTGAGGCAACCAAGTCAGCTAGCGGGCTTGATAAAAAAGGGACCGTCGGAAAACTTGCCGCTGCTGCATCTTCCAAGCAATTAGGTAGTATTGTAAAACTGGTAGGTTCGGTTTTGTAAAAATTTGCTATTTCAACGTACAAGAAAGCCAGCCGTGATACGAACTCCGGCTGGCTTTCTTGCAGGCTATAGGGCTAACATGCGTTACCCCATCCTAAAAGGATTGCATGGCAAATCAATGTTACTTCAATTTCTTCCATTTTTTCTCCAGCATTGCTGCAATTACCTCATAACCTTTGTCTGACGGATGCAGTCCGTCGTACGTCATATTAACGGCATCGGGCGGATAGGGATACGCATCCTTACCCGGCTCAAAAGGAATATGGGTGTACTCCGGATAGGAATAGTTTTTATACTCACCGCTAACCGGGTCTTTCAGTCTCTTAAAGTTAACCATATTTTCCAGGGTTATCCCACTGTCATGATAAAGGTCAGCCACTGGTATTCCTTCATGATTTCCTATGGCCACCACCGCGTTGGCAAACTGTTCCAGACTTTGTTCTTTCTTAGGTTGGTATGACCCAAATGCATTATTGCGGGCGTCGTTGATATAGACAAAATCTCCGCGCTGCATCGGAGTGATCAGTATGATCCTTGCCTTTTTATTCAGTTGTTTTAATTTACTGATAATCACCCTGAATGCACCATAAACTGTGCCTGTACCCGTATTTTGTTCATAATCAGAGAGTGTACCCAGCGCTTTTCCCTGCCACCAGTCGTTAGTGCCCAGGAACACTGTATATACATCTGCCTTCACCAGCCCAATTGATTCGATTTTATCAGCGATATTGACGGAAGTCCAGCCGTTATGGCCCTGGTTGATATACTGCACCCGCGGATACTTTTCGGTAATCAGCGTCATGTACCCTTTCGTAATCCGGTTACCGGTTTCATTCTGATGATCATTCAGGTAAGTAATGGAGTCCCCGATGGCTACCCATGTAATTTTACGAGGAGCGGATGCCAGTGTTAAGAAGAGTAAGATAATAAGCGAAAGGAATCTCGTCATTGCTTTTAAATTAAAGTGTACCTACCATTGGTAATCGGATCTCCGCGGTTTTTACACCTGGCCCTGCATCATTCATTCTTAGTACCTGCCGGCTTTTCCTTTTCTCTCATTTAAACATTTTTTCATAATGGACCGGCGAATCAAAAATCCCGCCGCTGGTTTCATAAAAATCTGGACCGAGCTCGAACACCCCTCTTTTTACATTTGCCCATGCGGCATCCGGCTTAGGCAGGTATTGGCGCATCTGGTCCCAATTCTTATAGTTCATATCTCCATTGGTTTCCAAAAGCCCCATGGATAACCCCGGAAAGGGGGTCAGTCGTGCTGCCAGGTTTTTTTGCCAGTCCACCAGGATGGGATTAACCGTGAGATCCGAACAGGCACATGGAATCTGATGTTCGTGGGCGATGGACGCAATTTTCAGGGAAAGGCTTAACGTTTTGGCCACCCCCTTCAGAATAATGCCACGGTAGCCGAGTTCAATACATTTCAAAGTACTTGCTTCATCATTTGCCCTTTCATCTGCTGCAATGCGTATGCCCAGGCCACCCACTTCTTCATCGTTGGTATCCGGCAGTGGTTCCTCAATGAAAAGAATATGTGAAAAAGCGCCAATTTTATGGGCATGGTCAATCAGTTTTTCCAGGGTTTCTCTTTTCTCATACCTACCGTTGGAATCCAGGGTATACAGAATCCTGCTGTCCGGGGTATGTCCGCTGGTTTTGTTTTTTAATGCCTCATGAATCTGAGCCAGCCGCACCTTGTCTTTTTCAAGCATTTCGGACTGGCTGCCTGGCTGCCCTGTTTTAATTTTTATAACAAAATATCCCTGCTCAACAGCCCGGACAATATCACTGACGGGCATCCCATAGGAAACCTGGAACATCACGGCAACCTTTGGGTTTTTATGGGCCAGTGCGGGCTTGAATTTCTCCGGTATCATGGCATCATAGGTATTAAATCCGTTTTCCCTGGCATATACCATCCATGCAGCGTTGTCCACGCTGATGAGGGAATTCAGAATAAAATTAATACTGACGCCCGGGTTATCGGTCAGCTGGCGGGCAACCGGAATCAACGCAGGAATGAGTTGTTCGGTCAATCTGACGGGGTTATCAAAAGGGATATCTTTGACCATCTGCAGTGCCCGTTGGGTTACGGAATACATGAGGGCATTTCCGGCGGCCTCGGGGTATTGGGCAAACAGATCGGAATCACCGTAAAGCACACTTTGCGTACCGAGCCCTATCCCACTGTACTGCCCGGTTGACAACTTGGAAATTGATTGCCAGAGCTCTGTAAGATATCCCCCTTTAAAACCAAAAGGACGTACCAGAGGCTCTCTTTCAAAATTCGAATTAATGGAAGTAATTTTCAGCATACGATGTTTTTGCGAAGATAGCTCCGAAGGCTGATTTCCCAGACAAACCATCATAGCAGCCGCTCCGGATTTCTTCAGAAAATCTCTCCTGTCATATTTTTTTAACCCGATCCCGGACATTTTTATCTTCCTGTTTTAGGATAAAGTCTTTTCATGCCCGAATATAACCACATCTTCACAGTCAAAAAATCATTTGAATTCATATCATGGAATTAATCATTTTTCCAGCAATACATGGATGGCTTTCAGCAGGACCGGTTCAACTTCGGGGGCGACGTTCGAAGCAAGCTCACTCACTTCGTAACCTCCTTTCTCATAAGCCATAGCAGTACCTATATAGCCGGGCCCCAGGTCACCATAGGCAGCCATCGCAACGAAAAGGTCGGGGCGGTGCGCTTTTGCCGCCAGCTGATACTCCACAAAAAGCTCGCCCGGCATATAAAGTATCCTTGCATTTTTAAGTTTAAGACAGCCTATTTCAATTTTTTTACCACTTTGACTTCTCCTAAGCCAGGCCATTGTTCGTGCATTACCCCTGTTTTCCAATAAAAGCGCACGGTCCTTTTTCAGGTCTTCCTGCATTTTATACAAATGCTTAGCCGGTGGCAACGCAACTGGCTCTACCGTCCAGCCGATATCTCCGGCCGTCAGCGGTTGCCTTTTCGTGGATTCCCAGGCGCGCTTCATACCATCCGCAAGACGTTCAGCAAGTATCAAACGATTTCTCCTGGATCCATCATTGTACTTCCCTGCTGCAATGTTACCACCTGCGCCGTTAAAGTGAACATGGAGGGGATCCGGCTCCGCCAGCTGACGGTAAAAACGGGCAACACCGGGAAAATCGGGATTCACTACTCCGGTACGATAATAACTCTGGGGATGGGTGGCGTAGTAACTCAGTACGGCCACGGGCTTTTCGTTATTCCAAAAACTGACCATGGACAACTCGGGATCTATCAGTCCCTCGGGTTCGGCCCGGAGCACCGAATCCCTGGTCGTAGACATTCTTGTGACCCTCACCTTGCCATCCTTACCATAAATATTCCGGTTGGAGGCCACCTTGTACACCTGTGCCTTACCCAATCCGATATGAGTGACAGGCTCTGATTTTACAAGAGAGGCTTTTACTGCCGCTGTCAGATTCCTGAGGGCCTCTCTGGGAAATACTCCGTCGAAGTTGGTAGGACGAATTTCTGCGGGATCTATGCCGGCTTCAATGAGGATCAGCTCCGCACCAGCATCGTAACGCGGAGCATCATGCTGGTGTAAAACATGGACGGCCACGCGTTGCGGAATGGTACCGGCAGCTACTGCCAAAGCATTTTTAAACTGATCCATCCCCTCGTTTCCAATTTCCAGCCAGTCCACCGCACAGAGTACAACAGGTTGTCCGGCACCGAGTAAGACGATCCCTCTGGCCCGAAGCCCCAGATCCCATTTATTGATTTCAATGTCATAGGCAAGCGGGCTGCCTACCGGCGGGGTTACATCCACATCAAATACGGATAACCTGAGGGTATCCATAGTATGAGAAAAGTGGTTTGACTTCGCTTTCACCCAGCCTGTCGGCGCCAGCAGCGTTAAAACAAACAAAAATGTGGTTGTGAATATAGTACCTGGCCAGCCGAAAGAGGAGGCCCTGGAGTTCAACAAGGTTTTACGCATGATACTCGGTTAGTTAACTGAAACATCCGGATGGTTATGTTTAAACTTAAAATATCAAAAGGCAAAAGATATAGCTAAAAAACACAGGTTAATGCAACCACCTCCGCAGCTGCATTAACCTAAACATAACTTACTGATGATCAATAATTAGGATTCTGTTTCAGTTTGGCGTTCTTATCTATCACCACTTGCGGAATGGGCAGAAAATAATTCTTGCTGGCAGAAAACAACCGCCCGCCGTTGGGTGCTTCAATAACTGAATACACCTTTTTACCGCCTTCTTTTACAATCCGCATGGCATGAAAAGATCCGTTTAATGTTTTTTCCGCCATTTTGAGCCTTAACAAATCCGGCCATCGCTTTTCCTCAAACGCCAGCTCAACCCTTCTTTCCTGCTGAATCCATACCCGCATCTCAGCCTGCGTGAGTCCCTCTTTAAGAGCAGGCAACCCCGACCTCGCCCTCACTTTATTAACCGCCTCATAGACCGACTTATCCGGACCTGTTGCTTCGTTGGCGGCTTCGGCATAACTCAAAAGGACTTCGGCATAACGGAAAATAACAAAATGAGCACTGCTAAGCTTCTGATCCCCGATCGGGAACTCAAACCTGGGGTTCAATCCTTTTCGCAGGTAGTATCCAGTATTGGTGGCTTCGTTGGCACTGGACAAATCCAGGGTATTTTTTGAGTTGGACCCGATCCACATTTCCATTTCGTATCCCAGCCAGGTACATCCGTCATAGATAATAGATTCATAAAATCTTTTCTCACGGTTCCGATACGGATTTTGGGGATCATATCCGGAGGCCGGATCTGTGATGGGGAGACCGTTCGCCATATAATAGGAGTCAACAATTTCCTGTGTCGGGTTGGGTGCGCTCCATGCCCGCTGTGTCCCCCCCACAAACCAGGCACCATGGAGGCCCTCCTTGCTGCTGCCCAGCGCAGTACCTCCCAGGTAAGCCTTATCGAAAATAACTTCGGCATTGTTATTGTTTTCCTCGTAAAACAATGTTTCCAGGTTAGGGAAAAGACTATAAACATTGAGGTCCATCACCTGTTTATTGGTTGCCGCAGCAGCAGCCCACAATGCCTTATCGTTCTGCGGGTTATTCAGTGGGCTTGCCTGAAAAAGTTCACACCAGCCTTTCAGCGTCAGTGCAGCACCCTTGCCTACCCTTCCCGCTTCCGGGCTCGCTGGCAGATCACTGACAATGGCCGCGCATTCATCGGTAATGTACTTAAAGGTTTCCTGGGAAGTACTCCGTTCCCTGAAAATCTCATCGCCCTGCTCGGCACGGTTCAATACATCGGATATAAGAGGTACCCCACCATACCGGACCCAGAGCACCTGATAAAAGTAGGCACGTAAAAAACGCGCTTCACCAATCCTTTGCTTCTTCCAGGCTTCAGGAAGCGATGATGCAACAACCTTCTCGATAAACAAATTACATTTTCTGATTTTAGCGTAGTTGGTGGTCCACTCGTCCCTTACCGAGCCCGGGGTATAACTGGACTTGGCATAGGTTGTAAAAGTATACCCGGAAGACGAGCCCCGCATGGTGTTATCCGAAAGACTTTCGTCCGGATCGTTCGTCGTAAATGGTCCCAGCAGACTTCCGTAGATATCATTGAGAAACATGTCCGCGTTGCCTGTCGACTCCCATGCATTGTTATCAGAAACCTGGTCCGTTGGTGTGACATCCAGATAATTGTCACACGCTGTGAGCAGTATGATACAAAGCACTGTTACAATTTTTGTATACAAATGGTTGGTTATTGCTCCCATAACTATTGATATTTTTATCTGTATAAATTAGAATGTAATGTTCAAACCCAATGAAATAACTCTTTGCTGAGGATAGTTAAGTCCCGAGCTCACAATATTTTCGGGATCATAGTTAACAATCTTTGTCCAGGTGAGGATGTTCTGCCCTGAAACAAAAACCCGGACATTCTGAAACTTCACCTTTTCAAGGATCACAGCGGGCAGCGAATAAGACAACATGGCACTTTTCAACCTCAGGTAGCTGGAATTATTCATCCAGAAAGAGGAAGTTTGCGTATTGTTGGTAGTCGGGGCGCTGGTGATCCGGGGGTTTTTCGCATTGGTATTTTCAGGCGTCCAGTAATCCAGGTTTTCCTTCACAGGGACTGTTCCGCCATAAAAAGCCCAGGCAGCGTATAGGCTGGTATAAAAATTGGTTTTGGCAGCACCTTGAAAAAGCAGATCGAGGGTTATCCCTTTGAACTTCACAGAAGGCATCACACCATAAATAATCTGCGGAACATCCGAATGCCCGATCACCGTTTCATCATCGGTAGTGATTTTACCATCGTTGTTCATATCAGCATATCGGATATCCCCTGGCTGAACTTTACCCCAGGGCTGTACGGCTATACCTTCCTTAAGAGCACCTGTTGAGGTAAAATCATCCACCTGGAAAAAGCCGAGTGATTTGTATCCGAACTGGGTCCCCAACGGCCTGTTGGTTCTTCTTCTATTCTCATTGTTATAGGTTGAAGCGGTTTCAAATACCCTGAGAAGAGAGTTCTTTGCATAAGTAAAATTACCCGTCAGGGATACCTGCAGGTCCTTTGTCAGACTATGTGTGGTGCTGACGGACAGGTCAATTCCGTTATTTTTCATTACACCCGCATTGACCTGGCTCAGCCCTATCCCGTATTCAGCAGGCACGGTTACGTCAGGATTGGTAAGCATATTGGATCTTTTTTCAAAAAAGTAATCCGCTTCAACGGTCATTTTACCCTTCCATAGTGTTGCTTCAATACCAATATCGGTTTTCTTTGCCCGTTCCCAGGTGATATTCGGATTGGGTTCCGTACGTTCCCTGGTGCCCTGAACTGCCTTGTTGCCTAACACATACGCAGGTCCGTAAACACCGTAGGTGCTCAGATATTGAAACGCGCTTCCCGCCAAAGCACCAACTTCTCCGTAAGACGCTCTTACTTTCAGGTTATTGATCCAGTTGAAATTTTCCCTGATGAAATTTTCCTCGGATAATCGCCAGCCCACAGAAAACGCAGGAAAAAACCCGAACTTTTTACCTGGGGCAAAATAATAACTGCCATCATACCGGCCACTGGCTTCGAAGAGGTACTTGCCGTCATAATCGTACTGCGCACGATAAACAAGGCCAACCTGACGGGCCTTGCTGGAACTGCCGGTATTGGAAATATCGGCCTGGTTTGAACTACCCAGATCGAGTTCATCAATACCCAACCCGAAGTTTTTACGGGTTGCACCAAAAGAAAGCAGGTCGTTTCCTTTGGACTCAAAAAGCGCCAGCAGCCCTATGCCATGTTTTTTAAACGAGCGGTTGTAATTGATACTGCCCTGAAATGTCAGCTGTGAGGCACGGCTGTAACTTTCCGTTAACTCCGCCGCTGATCTTTCGGCATACGAAACGGTGTATTGCTTGGTAGTGCTGTTCAGTGACCACACCGGTATCGGTTTCAGCCAGTTTTTGTTGAACGTATGGGTTGGGTCAAAGGCAACGGCACCCTTTAATTTCAGCCCTGGAACGAAAGAAATATCCTGGTCCACAGATAACTGCGAGTATATCTGCGAGGTGTTTGTTTTGCGGTAACCGTCACTGTGGATCAGCCCCGCCAGCAGGTTCCCATCCAATCCGTTGGAATAAACCTGCGTCCAGGATGGCTGGGCGTTTGTAATGGTAATGAACATCCTGTCTGTAGTAGCCGAGGGGTAATGGTTATTTTGCTCTCTTCCTTTGAGGCCGAGTGATACTTTTGTCGTTTTGGTAACCTGCGCATCCAGGTTAAAGTTAAGGTTGAAACGATGCTGGAAGGTTGCACCAAAAAGCCCGCCTTCATACTGATATCCCAGGCTGCCGTAATAGGTAACTTTGTCGGTACCACCAGACACCTCTATGTTGTGGCTGGTAAGCGGCGCATTTTTATTGACCAGGTCCCAGGGACTGTTGTTGGGATAATTGTCCGGGTCGGAGCCATCCTTATATTTCTGAAGTTCAGCTTCGGAGTATTTCGCAGGAAGGCCTTCGTTTTTTGAAGCCGCGTTAACCAGGGAAGCATATTCAAAGGAATTTGGATATTTGGTCAAAACGGTTGGGTTCTGAAAACCGATATATCCGTTGTATGACATAGTTGGGGCTCCGGTTTTCCCTCTTTTAGTGGTAACCAAAATTACCCCGTTAGCTCCTGCCACACCGTAGGGAGACACGGCCGCGGCATCTTTCAGCACTGTAATACTTTCAATGGAATTAGGATCCAGATCCTGAAATGACCTTGGAATGTTGTCAACTACAAGCAGGGGTTGGTTGTTCCCTGTGGTTGCTATCCCTCTGATATAAATGCTGGAAGCATCCCTGCCCGGTTCTCCCGAACCCTGCCGGAAGATCACCCCCGGCACCCTGCCACCCAGCCCGTTGCTCAGGTTCGCAATGGGTGTTGAAGCAATTTCATCCCCCTTTAAGGTAGAAACCGCAGCTGTTACGGATGTCTTCTTTTGCGTTCCATAACCTACCACCACCAACTCATCGAGTGCTTTAGTATCCGCCTTCAGTACAATTTCCAGCACAGAACGGGTACCGACGGGTACCTCCTGGCTCACGTACCCTACAAATGAAAACACAAGTACGGCTGCCGGGTCGGCCACCTCAAGAGAAAACGCTCCCTGATTATCCGTCGTAGTTCCCTGGTGCGTTCCCTTGATCAGAATACTTACGCCGGGCAACCCCTCTCCTTTTTCGTCAATCACCCTGCCGGTAAGTACCGGCAGGGCCTCTTTTTCCTGAACCTGGCCAGTCTTTTCCGAAGGGACGGAAGACCTTTTCGTTTCTTTAACCGGATAGATAATGACGCTTTTATCCAGTTGCCGGTAGGTCAGTGAGGTTTCCCGCAGTCCCAGATCCAGCAATTCTTTAACCGAATAAGAAGCCTTTGGCAGGCTGACATGAAACATACTAACCTCCCGCTCATTGTACGCAAACCGCAGGCTCGACTGCTTTTCAATTTTACTGAAAAGCGATTTTAGCTTCTCGTTCCGGAGTTCCACTGTAACCCGGACTTCCTCCAGCTTCTGACTGTGAGCTGTACCAGCCCATAATGCCTGAGCGCTGTAAAGCGCACAAAAGATGTAAAAAAAACTTACCCTCATCACAAATTGCAAAGTAGGTTGATGGAAAAGAAGGAACATACTCCTTCTTCCGGGACCCTTAGGTTCCGTAATGAATAAATTCATAACTTGTAAAGTTTTTTGGGTTAGACCATAATTTAAAAAACACCTATCGAACCATCCGGGCTCCATCCGGATGGTTTTGACATATTCATAAAACTTCCTTAAACAAGCCAGGGAAAACCCTAACGATCATGTATATACTTTTCCATATTTAAAGGTTTATCTTGTACATAAATTATTTGCATTGTTCCCCGCCCGTTAGGATAATATCGCCCCCGGGCTCGACCGAATAGCTGAGCTGGTTCACAGCACTGATGACCTGCAGTACATGATCCAGTTCTTCATTATTAAAGAATGTTGCGGTAATGTGGCAGTCAGTCAGGGCCTTGTTCTGTAAAGTGAACTTCACTCCGAATTTTTGAGACATCATTTGAATGGCCTCATGCATAGTAACATTGTCCATGACCAGAAACTTATCCTTCCATTCGGTTACGGTTTCAGCCTTAATACTCGTTTTCACAAAATCACTGGTGTTGGTATTCACAACGAGTTGTTCATCAGGTGCCAACATTTCATAGGTTTTGTGATCATCACCCACCTTCACTTTTCCTCTGGTGACGGTTACCTTAATTTCAGATTCATTGGAAAAAGAACGAATGTTAAAAGCAGTTCCCAGTACGGTGGTCAGGAACTTCCCGGTTTTTACACGAAATGGCTTTGCAGCATCGTGTTTTACATCAAAAAACCCCTCCCCGTTAAGCCACACTTCTCTGTTTTCTGCTCCGAAATCGGCTGGGCTATAGGACAATTCGCTTCCCTGGTTAAGCAAAACAGTACTTCCGTCTGGCAACTTCACAAGCTGAGTATCCGAATATTTAGCCATAGATTTAGTCTGCGGAGAATTGCTGAAACCCTGAGAATCTGCAACAACTCCTTCACTCGCACCGGATTTTCTGAAAAACAGCCAGCCGTAGAAAAGTATGCCAGACACCGCTGCGGCAGCGGCAATTATCCTCCACACCGGCCTTTTCCTGGCATCTGTATTGCTAAACAGCCTGGGTTGAATTTTTTCCCTGATTTTTCCAGAATAAATTTTATCCATCATCAGTTTCTCATCCATTTCGGATGGTATCTGCAATTCAGCCTGCAACGCTTCAGAGAGTTCATGGTCCAGTAAATGATCATATTGTTTTGATTGCACGAGATTGAAAAACTCTTCCAACTCCTGAGGTGTAGCAACCTGGTCAATATAGCGTTGTAACAGATAAGAAAATTTGTCCATGAAAGAATATTATTCTGACCATTTTTAAAAAATCAATATTTTAAGCAAGTCTCCAGCACTTTTATCATGATTTTATACTCAAGAGTCAAAAAGGCACCCGAACAACTAGTCGGCACAAACTTTTTTTTAATATTCCCGAAATTTTCAGAGAAAAGAGGCAATGACGGAGATCAGCCCAGCAATATGATGCTGCAGATGTTTACGGATGGACTTAAGGGCCGCAGTCATGTGATTGCTTACGGTGTAGGGAGAAATATTCAGAATCCTTGCAATATCTATATGCCCCAGTCCTTTAACTTTACCCAGCTCAAATATTTGCTTTTGCTGAGGAGGCAGCTTTTGCACCGCCTGATGGAGCAGTAACTGGTATTCGTCGACCGTGTCATTTCCCCATAGCTCCGCTCTTTCTGAAAATTCCCGATGGGTATGCGATTTCTCTGCAAGATCTCTCAGGTATTTAAGGCAGATATTTTTTGTAATGGAGAAAAGATATGCCCGGAAGGACTGTATTCTGACTATTTCAGATCGTTTCAGCCAAATGGTCAGGAATGTTTCCTGTACCACATCTTCCGCCAGCTCGGCCGACTGAAGATATCGCTTCGAAACACGAAAAATCCCCGCGGAATAATAATCGTAAACAACCCTAAAGGCACTTTCATTGCCTAATGAAATCTCAAACAGCAGTTCTGCTTCGTTATCCAGGGATCTCAATTCGAATCAGGATTAATGGGTTGGAATGGCTAATTTAGATATTGTTGTTTAAAATTCAAACGGGAGGTCCTTCAACGCTGTGAGTTTTAACAATCTTATCGTTCTGCTTTCAAAACGTCGTGAAATATTCTTGCACAGACAAAGAAAATTCATCGAAAAGTACCATTCGTATCCCTGCTGCGCTACACACACCTCGCAGCTTATTAAAAAAGTCCGGAAAACCAGTTTAAAAAAACAGATTTCCGGACCTACATGTATCCTCCCGGGGCCATTTTACTTTCCCCGTAAGATTATGGTTTATGAATTTTGCCAATATAACAATTTGTTACCCGTTCAGCGTCACCAATAATTCATCAAGCCTTTCCATGGTTGAGATCAGCCCCTCTTCCATTCCCATTTGCAATACGGTTTCCAGGTCCGCAGCCGAGTTATAGGTTATCACCGACTCGACCATGGCGTTTTCGCCCTTTTCCAGAAAAGATACATCCCACCGGGCCCTGGGCAACGCAGGATTAAGGGTGCCATTTTCATCGCAAAAACCGTCCCATCCCATATAATATTCAATAGGCGTGATTTTCTCGTAATCCATCCGTCCCCAGTATTCTGTTCCGCTGGGCTCGACCATGGCGTAAATCCAGTGTCCTCCTTCGCTAAAATCCATCGACTTCGTTTTGGTAGTCATAGGTTTCGGAGCAAACCACTTATCCAGCAGTTCACTTTTGGTATATGCATCCCAAACCAACTGACGACCCGCCAGAAACTCCCTTTTGATGGTCAACGTGTGCTTTTCTTTGTCTGCGATAAAATCGAACTGAAGATTATTTTTCATTGCTGTTTGTTTTGATTGTTAATAATAATTCATCAAGCTGGCTGAACCGGCTTTCCCAGATCTTCCTGAACTGTTCCAGCCATTTATCAATGTCTTTCATTTTTTCAATCCGGAGCTGGTAATAAATTTCCCTCCCTTTCTGCTCCTGCCTGAGCAGTTCACACTCCGACAAAATTTTTAAATGCTTTGAAACCGCCTGTCGGGTCGTATCAAAATGTTCGGCCAGCGCGTTGGGCGTCATGGCCTGCAGGGCAATAAGTGCTATGATGGCTCTCCGGGTAGGGTCGGCTATGGCCTGAAAAACATCTCTTCTCATTCTAATACTTACCATTAATGAAACTAATTGGTTGCAAATATATTTGCAACCAATTAGTTTCACAAGTTTCATCAGAACTTTTTTAGTTTTTTCCGTAAGATTTTTGCAGCCTGGTCAAAATCCTAAGAAGTGAATAGAACGGAATAAGGTAACAGGCAACCGCAGGCTGTGCATGTTGTCAACAAAAGAGGACAAAGTAACGGTGATAGCCTTTCGCGGCAATTTGCCGTATAAATGATTGTATCTATACAATCAGCTTTAACAAATGCAGCGGTATCAGCCCATATCCAAGAGGATCTTTTTAATTGCCTTTCTATTTCTCTGCGCATTCCAAAATATTTTGGCCAGAGAGTATAAAAATATTCAAGTAGTCATGGGCGCAATGGCCTCTCCGGTTGAGAAAAAGATAGCTGCTTTACTGGCAGCACGGCTGACGGAAACCGGTTATGCTCACGTTAGCCTGTCGACGGAAACAGCTTTATCTCAGGATACTCCCTCCGCACTGTTGATATACCTGGGTATGGCAGCTCACCATAACGGGATCCGGAACCTGATGAAAATAAAAAGAATTCCGGAGCTTACGACCCTGGATCCGGGGCAGGAAGGGTTTCTGGTCAAGTCTGTTTCAGAAGGTACCAGAGCAATTTTACTGGCCATTGGCAAGGACGACAGAGGATGCCTCTATGCCGTCGGGGAAATTCTCCGGAAAGCGGTTTTTAAAGATAATTCCCTGCAAATCCCGGATGATCTGAACGTTAGGTCTGCACCTGCTTTTGAGATCCGGGGCACCCAGTTCGGGCAAAGCCATATCGCGAAAAATCTGGCAAAGGTCCGCCCCTGGACCGACGAAGAAACGCAGCGCGTCATTCTTGACTATGCCCTTGCCGGCGCCAATATTTTCAGTACGCCTCCTGGCAAGATGTTCGATTTCATCAAGTCGTTTGGATTGATGACCCTGGGAGAATTTAACCCCAACGAAGCCCCCGAGGTAACCGATCCGGCCTGGGCGGCAACGGAATCCATCGGCCGACCGGGGTATGTCTGCCTGTCGGTACCTGAGGCCAGAGAACATATCCTCAAAAAATGCGAGAAGCGGTTCAGCAAAGAGCCTGCCTATGACTTTATTCAGTTTAAAGGCGGTGACGGCGGCGGCTGTGAATGCGACCTTTGTAAACCCTACGGACTAAAATTTATTACCCTGAGCGAGCAACTGGCCGGGATCATCCATAAGTACCACCCCGGCACAAGACTTTATTTTACGAATCAGAAGTTCAATAACGAGGACGACAATGCCATTTTTGCCTATCTCCGTGAAAAGCCCCGTAACTGGCTTTGGGCCTGGGGATACGGTCCCGGTTCGGACGCCACCTCTTGGCAGCCCGGGCATAGGCAGAATCACAGAATGGACCTTTTCCAATACCCTGGTTTCGGGCCTTACGGCCTGTATCCGCTGGAGATCATCCGACAGATGCCGCCGCAACATAAACTATTGTATTTTAACGAAATAACGCACTGGAAATATGCACAACATGCCTACATCCAAATGTACCCGCGTGCCGACAAAAACGGAGATCTGCCACCACCATGGAGCCATGAAATTTATGAAAGACGTCCGGACCAGGCGCTCACAATGGTATACAACCGGCTTACGTTTTATGCCTGGCCCAGGTACTACCATCGCGTTTTTAACGATCTTATGCGTTATGGAGCCGGAGATGTCACCCATTCCAGCGGGCATCATGACCATTTTAAC
The DNA here is from genome assembly GCF_907164905.1 of Dyadobacter sp. CECT 9275. Taxonomy (NCBI): domain Bacteria; kingdom Pseudomonadati; phylum Bacteroidota; class Cytophagia; order Cytophagales; family Spirosomataceae; genus Dyadobacter; species Dyadobacter helix. Next base: position 987,164 of record NZ_CAJRAF010000002.1, read on the forward strand.
CAATGGATGTGGCAAAGGCTGCTTTGGTCTCCAAGACAAACGGTTGAAGCCGTGATGCATGACTATTGTACGACCTGGTTTGGCCCAGCCGCAGCTCCGGAAATGGGAAAGGCTATTTTTCAACTGGAAGAAAACCTGGAAGAAAAGAAGGAGATACCCATTTCAAAAAAGGAAGGAATAAACCGCTACTATACCCTTGTGAAAAGCGCTGGCCTTAAAATACCGGCCAGTCAGATGAAAAAGGACTGGCTCTGGCGAATGTACATGCAAAAAGGCGCCCTTGATCTTTACACAAAACTGAATGTCCGCCAGCAACTTTCCGCCCAATCGAAAATTGAGGAAACGATCCGTAAAAGTGCGGTTGCCGGCCTGTCAGTAAAAAAAATAGACGAAATGCTAAGCCTTATCAACATGGACGCCGAGAGCCAGGAAATGGTAAAACTACGTCTGGAAGCAACGAAACTGAGCGATGAAAGTAACGCGAATTTTGGAGAAAGGAACGATGGAATTTATAATTTAAAACATGACTTCATCGGGCTTGGGTGGGTGCGCCGCCAACTGGAAAGGGCACGGCTGGCCAAAGCGGAGGAAAGGAAACAGTTACTGAATATGATCGTCAGTTATGAAGATCCCGGGGAGGGCGGATACTATGATAATCTGGGTACTGCCAATGATGCACCGCATGTCGAATCGGGCTATCCTTATGATCATGGGCAGCCATACGTGGCGCAAATGCTTTCGGAGTCTAACAGGCCCAGCCAGCGCTCCATGCATTTTACGCAGGACGAGGATCAGGGCGTTACCCTCAGATACACAGAACTCGACACAACAGCCGCCTACAAAATCCGGTTCACGCTTGTAAGGCCCTGGTACCAGGAAAGATATGCCGAAAGAATGAACCAAAAATCAGAATCCATTTATGCAAATGATGTACTGATAGCCGAAAACGTAGAACTGCCTTTGCAGATGAGCGATTTTTTCACCTTTGACATCCCCTCAGAAGCAGTAAAATCAGGCGAGGTCGTAATCCGCTTTGAAAGGAATGCAAACGTAGCACACGGTTCCCGGATCAGCCGGGAGCAATGGCGTAATTCCGGTGGCTGGGGTACGATGGTATCGGAAGCCTGGCTCTTAAAAGTGAAAAAATGAAACGGACCGGATCAGTTATGTTTTTGATTTTTTCGGAGCTTTGGAAAAAAACGGCCTGCATAGGCCATATAGCTTCGATAGCCTGGATAAACAGCTTTCAGCATTTCTTCTTCGTATCTGGACTTGAAATAAAACAGCATGCCAAGCAAACAAGCCACGCTCAACCGTCCCGCGTGGGCCGAATAGAATCCAAAACCAGCCACCATGAGCCATATTCCGCTATAAACAGGATGCCGGATGTACCTGTAAATACCACTTGTTACTAAAATACCCTTTTGAAGCGGAGTGGGAAAGGGAGTCAGGCTTTTTCTCAGGAGATACAAGCTCGTACAGCAAATACCAAATCCTGTAAACGCCAGAACAAGTCCCGCTATCTGAAGAATGATGTTACCATTAAACGGAAAAATCGGCGGGATTACTACATATAGCGCAAACAACAGGATCTGAATTCCTACAAAAAACAGATCTTTTTTCTTTTTTAAACCATTCATCGACAATGAGATTCATATACCAGCGTATCAAAATCGTTATTCCGTTACCTTAAAATTGAGGTCTGCTTTTAATTTGGTCAGCATGCCAAGTAACCTTGTTTGCCCGACCAAATCTGTCATTCCCAAACTATCAGCCATCTCGGCAATCTGAAAGTTCAGGGTTTCTATTTCTGTTCTTTTCTTGTTCCGGATATCCTGCAGGGTGGAGATAAACTGTCCGTCCGAAAGTCGGCTGATCTGTAAAAGGCCAGTACGTATTTCGTTGAAATCCAGGTTAATTCCCCGCGCGTTAGCTACCAGCAAACATTCCCTAATTACGTTTTCTGCCATTTCAAGCGCTGCCTTGTCCCGGTGAAATATACCATTATCAACTTCCAGCAGCGGGCAAATAGAATTAAAAGCGCAGTTGATGATTGCCTTTTTCCATACGATGGGCAAGATATCGTTTTCCGCCCTGAATTCGAAATGGGGAGAACTTAAATGTTCCACGACCCTGCTCAGCGTCTCAACACCGCCTTTTACCCTGCCAACGGGAGAAACAGAAACAGGCTTGAAACTGACGCTATCGTCAGATGCCACCTGGCTCGTGGCAAAAAGTACCGCCCGATAAATCTCAGGATACCCCTGATTTTCAAACGGCTGTTCTACTCCAAGGCCGTTCTGAAGAATAACAACCGGACTATTTTTCACCTTGTCCCTTAGCCCTTCTGCTAACTGACTGTTGCCATAGGATTTGGTTGTCAGTACCACCATACCATTCAATTCCGGAAAGTTGTTCAAGGTACTGATCCTTATGTCCGATTTCAAAACAAGGCCTCCGTGAATTAACACCTCTATGGTCTCCACCCGGTCCGAACCATCGTTCACACTACCCCGAACCAGGGTCACATCTTTTCCTGCAACTTTCAAAAATACTGCAAGCGCTTTACCGATTGCGCCACAACCGATAATGAATATCTTTCCGTTCAGTTCCATCTGATCAGTATTGATTATAAAATCCGGCGCCGGCCGCAGAGGCTGCTGCTGACGGACGCCCCTGCAAAATTGGATAGTATTCTAACAAAAGAACAGATACAATTTATATAAATTACACCATAACAGATTATCGCACACAACTGGATCAGGCTACCAAAACCTTTGCAACCTATCTGTTTTTGGAAGACCCGAAATTACGGACCAAAAACCTGCATGAGTACCTGAAAAACTGCTAATGAGCGTTTGCAGCCTGAATCGTACGCTCAGAGAGCACTACTGTGGAAATGGGTGCGCGATGCGTATACAGCTATAAATGAGACCTGTATCCAAACCGTGTTTAGAGAGACCAGTATACTCACTTAAAAATATGCACTAAAATAAACGTGCTCGAACACAAACAAAACAGCTGTATTTATAAAAATATTTCTACAAGTATTATGCGAATTATTTTTAAATTAGAAAAAAATACATCCCCTCTCACTAAATTACTGAAAGCATGGAAAATTCAACAAGCCCGTTCCAAGGCGATGTTCCATCAGAAAGGGACGCCGAAATACTGCAGGAGCTTTTCAACCTGAGCAACGCGCTCAGAGAGCTGAATTTTGCGATCAATAACCAGATTGAAAAAATGAAAAACAATGCATCGCTCACTTCCACGGGAAACATGGGTACAACTACTACCTCCCTCGTTAATGATGGGAGCAAACCTTGACCGTCTCTTTTGGCAGGCAATCTGATTCACTGAAATACTGGCTTAGCAGGCTCCCTGCAAATGCATTCCCGACACACAAATAATTGCTGCCCCGGCATTGTGCTTCTGCACTTCTGAGCCCCCCTCAAAGCGCCCTTGCAGAGTTGCAGGATCAGTGTATTATGGCTATTATTGTGATTTAGAAGTAAATCACCGAACGCGTTACATGAAAGTGACCGATTCCTATCCGAAAACGATCTTACTGGTTGATGACGACTCCGACGACCAAGAATTATTCGAGGATGCCCTGAACATGGTAGCAGAGGGCATTATTCTGAAAACGGCCGAAAACGGAATCGAAGCGCTTAAGTATCTTCAAATGCCAGCAGAACTGCCGGAGCTGGTTTTTCTGGATCTGAACATGCCCTTGATGAACGGATATGATTGTTTGAAAGAACTGAAAGCCAGCGAACCTACCCGGCATATACCTGTCATCATTTTTTCAACTTCTGTCATGGAGGAAACGGTAAATGCGGTATATGAAAGCGGTGCCAGCCTTTATGCTGTTAAGCCCAACAGTTTTGCAGCTTTGAAAGAGCTGCTCAAAAGAATACTGGCACTTGACTGGCAAAAACCATTTTATGCCGCCAAAGAGAATTTCATCTTGCAAGCATAACTTTTTATGGAGCGTACTTCCGCAAATCCGCCATTCCTGGGTATTGATTCTGAAATTGGTAACCTTATGCGGCAGTACGATTGGACAGCTTCATCGCTGGGAACACCGGAAAGCTGGCCGCAGAGCCTGAAATCCAAGCTCAATACCTTGATGAGCTCTGCTTTTCCTATGGTTCTCTTTTGGGGTGAAGACCTCATTTGTTTCTATAATGATGCCTTTAGGCCAAGCCTGGGTAATGAAGGCAAACATCCTGCTATTGGAAAAAAGGGCAAAGAAGTTTGGGCTGAAACCTGGGATTTCGTTGGCCCGCTGATCTACCAGGTGCTGGCTACCGGAAAGGCAGTCTGGTTTGAGGATCAGCTGGTACCCTTCTACCGGAATGGAAAAATTGAAGATATCTACTGGACTTTCAGCTACAGCCCAGTCACAAACGATCTTCACCAAATACATGGCGTTCTGGTGATCTGCACGGAAACAACAGAAAAGGTTAACCTGCTGAAAAGACTGGAAGAGTCTAACAATCTATACGCTTTTGCGATTGATGCCTCCGAACTTGGTACTTGGGATTTAAATCCCAGGAACAACAAATTTCTGGCAAACGCCAGGTTAAAATCCTGGCTGGGGCTTGAACCGGGGGAACAAATCCAACTTTCCTCGGCAACCAATGCCATTACCCCGAATGATCAGGAAAGGGTCGCCCATGCGATTCAGAAATCACTACAGCCTTCGTCAGGAGGATTGTACCATATTGAATACACGATTGTAAATGCGAAAACGGGCCAGGAAAGGGTAGTCAGGGCAGTAGGGAAAGCGGCTTTTGACGAACAAGGACAGGCCACCCGGTTTAACGGCACGCTGCAGGACATTACCGCAGAGGTAGCGGCAAGGGAAGCCACGCAAAAATTGTCTGTGCTGGTTGAAAACAGTGTGGATTTGATGGCGATCCTTAAAATGGATGGCAAGAACAGTTACATCAATCAGGCCGGAAAAGAGTTACTCGGCGTGGATGAGACGGAAGATGTTACACAAATACCTATCTCTGATTTTCATACCCCGGAACAACTGGAGTTTGTAGAGTCTCAGATCATCCCTTCTGTGATATCAACGGGCAAATGGGCCGGCACCTTTGCAATCAAGAACCGGAAAACAGGTGAAATTATTCCGCTCTATAACAATTGCCACAGAATAGACAATGAAAGGACCGGTGAGCCTGTGGGCGTCGGAACGGTCATGAGGGATATCCGGTCGGAAATCAATATCCGCCAAAAACTGGAAGATGAGGTACGACAACGGACCCTTGACCTGGTAAAACTCAATGAACAACTTGAACGAAAAAACAAAGACCTGGCCTCTTTTGCCTTCATTTCCAGCCACGACCTACAGGAACCACTCAGGAAAATCAATACGTTTGTCTCAAGAATTCAGGAAAACTGTCATTCTCTTACCGATGAGAATACCGGCTATTTTGAAAAAATAAAAAAATCGGCAACAAGAATGCAAACGCTGATCAGTGACCTGCTGAGTTTTTCCAGGACGAACATCACCCAGGTGAACTTTGAAATTACGGATTTTAACGACATTCTGGCCCAAACTCTGGAAGAATACCAATACAAAATTGAAGCTGCCAACGGAACGGTAAAGACCCTGGGGTTACCTGTGCTGAACGCCATACCTTTCCAGATACGGCAGATCTTTGATAATTTGATCGCAAATGCCATAAAATTTGCCCGAAGAGACGTGCCGCTGGAAATCATTGTCTCTGGAGAAAGGGTCTCTGAGGCCCGGGCTGATCAGAAAATTCTGGAAAATGGTTACTATCGTATCGTGATACAGGATAATGGCATTGGCTTTCAACCGCAATACCAGGAAAAAATATTCGAGGTTTTCCAGCGGCTGCATGCCCGTGAGGTATACGAAGGAACGGGCATTGGCCTTGCCATCTGTAAAAAGATTATGGAAAATCATAACGGGTATGTTACCGCCAGGGGAATACCTGAAAAAGGGGCAACTTTTGAATTGTATTTTCCCGCCTGATTGCTACCAACCCCGAAAACATCCGCTGAGCCTGCAACCGGTTTCAAAAATTCTCTCATCTGCCATGGTCATATTTCTCCCTGGCTTTGTTTTTATTCTGCCCGCTTACGGATATTACCGCTCACCAAAATCAGCCGACTGCATAACAAATTTTAAAACACCAAACTACAACCACCTCGAAATGAGAAATATAGATAAATATTGAGATTATAGTAAAAAAATATGCCTAAATTGATCGAAAATATTGTTAATAAATTCGACCCGCCAACGCAAACACATTGCTAGTCTGGATTTGTTATACGGGCTCGTTAATTTTTTATCAATGGATATGCCAAACCCACCTCTGAACAATCAAGTAGCTAATCAGGAAACCAATTCTGCACAAAATCTGATAGAACTGACGGCCCACCTGCAGTCACTCATCGCCTCCCTGGATGATATTGTATTTGAAATTGATGGCACACATTCGTTTAAAAATGTGTGGGTCGACGATGAAACCAAGTTATTCATGCCCAAAAATGATTTTCTGGGCAAAAAAATAAGAGATGTAGCAGGCCCCCTGGCCGATCTGGTGACCGGCCTTATCAATAAGGCGATAGAAACGGGTGAGATGACGGAAATCGTCTATAAACATTTTGACAGCAGTATCGATCAATGGTTCAGGGCTCGTATCAAGCCAGTTATCAAGGCACCTGATCCAAAAGAATATGTCCTTGTCCTGAGTATCCAGGATGTTACCAGACAAAGGCATGCCGAACTGATACTGCAGGAAACCAAAGAAAGTCTCGAACTTAGTAACCAGCTCCTGGACGTCAGCCAGAAGTTAAGTCAGACTGTAGGCTGGGAGTACAATATGCTGACCGGAGAAATTTTCTGGACCAAACAAGTTTACCTGCTTTTTGACGAACAGGAAGGTTTTCAGCCTACCCTTGACAACCTGCGTCCGCTGATAGAGCCCGATGGCTGGAATCTGATGAAAGAGGCCATTGACCAAAAACACGGGTACGACATAGAAATAAGGGTACAGACTTCCAGGGGAGCAAAAAAATGGGTCCGCGCCATCGGAGAGCCGGTGCTCAGGCGTGGTGAACTGGTGACAATGAGAGGTGCTTTAATGGATATTACCCTCAACAAGGAAAATGAAATAAAGATCATAGAGGCAAAAAATGCTGCCGAAGGTGCTTCCAAGGCCAAGTCAGACTTCCTGTCTATTATGAGCCACGAAATACGTACACCTTTAAATGGCATTATCGGCATAGCTAACCTCTTAAAACTGAATCATACGGTAGATCAGAATGAGTACGTCAGTAACCTGATTTTCTGCGCTGACCATCTTTTAGAGCTTATCAATGACATCCTGGATTTGAACAAGATGGAAAATGACAAGCTTGAACTCATTGTAGCGGAAGTTAATCTTGCCCAGCTGATCAGGAACATTAAGAACCAGTTCAAATCGCTGGCAGAAGCCAAGGGAATCCGGATTGTAAGCCTGATTGACGACGACATACCAACTAACATCATTGCAGACCCCATCCGACTGGGACAAATCCTTAACAATCTGGTCAGCAATGCCATCAAATTTACGGAGAAAGGAGAGGTTGCCCTTATTGTAAAGCTTGTCGCGTTGAAATACAAAAAAGCCACCATCAATTTCAAGGTAAAGGATACCGGAATGGGTATCCCGGAAGAGCTTCATGAAACGATTTTTGAAAGCTTCAAACAGGTACAGCAATCGGCATACCGTAAACACTCCGGTACCGGGCTCGGGCTGGCGATCACCCAGAAACTGGCAGCCCTCCACCATAGCAGGATCGCCCTGCATAGTGAACCCGGTGTTGGGACCGAGTTTTATTTCGATATAACATTTGACATCGCCGAGAACCAGAAGAAGCTCTCGTCACTTTCCATATCGCCGGTAATGGCAAGTTTTGAAAACAAACTTAATGGCCTCCGCATCCTGTTGGTGGAAGATAATCCCATCAATGTCCTTGTGGCGAGAAAACAACTGGAATACTTCGGCGTTTCTCTGGATTATGCTTACAGTGGAAAAGAAGGATTGGCATTGCTTGAACAAAACCAGTACCACGTTGCTTTGCTTGATCTGCACATTCCCGAAATTGACGGGTATGCACTGGCCGAGATCATCCGTAAAAAGTATTCCGACGTGCACATTATTATTTTCACCGCTGACATTATGCAGGATGTGAAAATACGACTTTCTAAAATGCAGGTTTATGATATCCTCAGCAAGCCGTTCGCGCCTGACAAAATGTTTGAAATGCTCTTAAAAGTTGCAAAAGCAAGGAACCTCACAGCCTGATATTCAGGGAAGTTTTCGGTACCTGGCTCATACCGCAATACCACTCTCTCCCGCATTTACTGATCTCTTTTTTGAAGGCTCCTGTGAAGATACCTGCGCAAGGGAACAGAATGTGTTTTCACAAAACTGAAATTTCTGCAGATCAGGCCCCCTCCTTTTCTCAGCACCCCATAGTTTACAGGGCAGAAAAACGGCTTTATTTCCCATTTTGAGCACAATGGAACGTATTTTAATGCCTTTTTAACATGCTTTTAACTTGTAATTAAGGATTTCGTGCGGATTTTGTAGAAGTAAATTAAAGTCACTTCTATGAAACGAGTTGTTTGGTTATCTGCCACCGGAAATTTGCCACCGGAATACGAGGCGCAATCTCTTCGGTTCAGCTCCAAAGATTCTGACCGCTTTGCTACCGGGCTGTTTCGGCCAACGGGTATCCCATATTCAAAGGTAAGACTGCCCTGGATGACAGCCCGCTCCTTCCACTTAATACAGGTTTTGGCCCAAAGATGATAAAGGCATTCCCAAAATATTTTTTAGTCCTGTGCATTCTGCTGCTGAGCACATGCTATTGCCTGAGCTCCGATCTGCATCCGAAATATTCCTGCTGCTCAATCGAAAACCAGGCTTCGCTTTCAGAATACAGTGCGTATGGCAACGCACCGCACCACCCCCTCCTGCTGCCCAAATACTGCACACCAAACTTCAGAACCACTCCGAAAATCTTTTCGAAAAATGACGAGGAAGAAAATTTCGTATTTTCTCGTCTTCGGAAATGGGCGGGCACCAGTCACTACTTTACTTCATTCTACCCCACAAAAAGAAGGGATTATTTTTATTTCCCGAAAACATTGTCATCTGCACGCACATCCTGCTTCTATACTTCAACGGATACCTGTATACTTTTCAGGGTGATCAGGATATGATATACGAAACCTAACAATTCAATCTGCCTCAGCAAAAAACAAGGACGTGAAAAACACGTCTGCTAACTCAAAATCTATCTAAATCATATTGTATTAACTCGCAAAATCATGAAGAAAGTTCTCATGATCATTGGTTTGTGTGCATCATTATTCGCGACAAGCTGTGAATCAAAAAAAGAAGAAAAGGAAGAAGAAACCAAATTTCTTGTAACCAGTCCCATCGAAAAAGATACCATCGTAGACAAAGACTACGTTTGTCAGATCCGTGCCATCAGCCATATTGAATTACGGGCGCTGGAAAAAGGCTATCTGCAGAAAATTTATGTTGATGAAGGCCAGCATGTGAAACAGGGCCAGCTGATGTTCCAGATTATGCCGATGCTGTATGAAGCGGAGCAGCAAAAAGCACAGGCCGAAGCCAATTTCGCCGAAGTAGAATACAAAAACACCAAGGCACTTGCTGACAGCAATATTGTTTCCAAAAATGAGCTGGCAATGGCCAAAGCAAAACTGGATAAGGCCAAAGCAGAGTTGTCTCTCTCATCGGTACACCTGGGTTTTACACAGATCAAAGCACCGTTCAACGGCATCATGGATCATTTCCAGGTGAGGCTGGGAAGCCTTGTTGACGAAGGCGATTTGCTGACCACCCTGTCGGACAACAGTAAAATGTGGGTTTATTTCAATGTGCCTGAAGCAGAATACCTCAATTACCAGAATGGCCTGAAATCCAACAATAAAGAAGTTGTTAAGCTGAGAATGGCTAACAACGAGTTGTTTGACCATTCAGGAATCGTGGAAACCATTGAGGCGGATTTTAACAATGAAACCGGTAACATCGCTTTCCGTGCAACATTTCCTAATCCAAAGGGATTGCTCAGACATGGGGAAACCGGTAATATCGTGATCACCACACCACTCAAACACGCATTGATTATCCCTCAAAAGGCCACTTTCGAGGTACTGGAAAAGAAATATGTTTATGTTCTGGACAAAGACGGCAAGATACGGTCCAGGGAAATCAAAGTGGGTGCAGAGCTGCCGCACATTTTTGTAGTGAGCAGTGGCTTGAAACCATCTGACAAAATCCTTCTGGAAGGCTTGCGCCAGGTACAGGAAAACGAAAAAATACACTACACTTTCGTAAAGCCTGATTCTGTTATCTCCCATTTAAGCCTGTATGCCGAATAATCAGGTATCTTAAAAAGACAAAGACATGTTTAATCAATTCATAAGAAGACCTGTATTTGCCATCGTGATTTCGGTCATGATCGTCTTTATAGGCATCCTGGCGATTGAGAAATTACCTATTTCTCAATTTCCGGATATTGCTCCAACAACTGTAAACATTTTCATCGCCTACCCAGGTGCCAGTGCCGACGTACTGGTGAAATCTACCCTGATTACACTGGAACAGGCCATCAACGGTGTGCAGGATATGCGGTATATCGCAACCGATGCCACCAGTGCGGGGGAGGCCACGTTAAGGATCATCTTTGAGCCCGGGACGGACCCCAACGTAGCCGTGATCCGGGTAAAAACAAGGGTGGATCAGGTGATGCCTCTCTTACCAGAACTGGTTCAGCGTGAAGGGGTTATTATCTCGCCTGTTCAGCCCAGTATGCTGATGTACGTCAACCTTTATTCCAAGGAAAAAAGCATTGACGAAAAATTCCTTTTCAACTATGCCACTGTGAAAATGATCCCTGAAATTCAGCGGACAAAGGGTATAGCAAGGGCACAAATCCTGGGTAGCCGCCGTTACGCGATGCGTCTTTGGTTAAATCCCGAACGCATGCGGGCTTACAACGTGTCTACGGAAGAAGTGATGAAAGCCGTGGGAGAACAAAGTATTGTTGGGCGGCCTGGTCGGATCGGGCAAAGCTCGGGTATAGCGGCCCAGTCGCTGGAATATGTACTTACCTACAAAGGAAGGTATGATAAGCCGGAGGAGTATGAAAACATTATCATCCGCGCCAATGCCCAGGGTGAAAGCATACACCTCAGGGACATTGCCAAAGTGGAGCTGGGGAGTGAATTCTTTGATATCTATTCCAACCTGGACGGACACGCTTCGGCGGCGATTGTATTAAGACAAAATTACGGCAGTAATGCCAGTGACGTAATTGAGGAGGTAAAAAAGAAGCTTGATATAATGAAACAGTCCTTTCCTCCGGGTGTGGATTACAAAATCAGCTATGACGTATCGCAGTTTCTGGATGCATCTATCGAGCAGGTGATCGATACCTTGCGCGACGCATTTATTCTTGTGGCCCTGGTGGTATTTATTTTCCTGGGCGACTGGCGGTCAACGCTGATCCCGATCCTGGCGGTTCCGGTATCGTTGATCGGGGCGTTCTTCGTCATACAGGGCTTCGGGCTTTCCATTAACCTGATCACCCTCTTTGCGCTCGTACTTGCCATTGGTATTGTGGTCGATGATGCGATTGTCGTCGTCGAGGCCGTCCATGCCAAGTTTGAGGAGGAACCGGGCATATCACCTTACAATGCTGTAAAAAAGGTACTTTCAGAGATCAGTGGCGCCATTATTGCCATTACCGCCGTCATGGTATCCGTGTTCCTTCCGATCTCGTTCATGTCCGGCCCCGTGGGGACTTTCTACAGGCAATTCTCGATCACCATGGCAAGCTCTATTGTGATTTCTGCCCTGATCGCCCTGACACTTACCCCTGTACTGTGCGCCATGCTGCTGCAAAACCACCATGGACATCCAAAGAAGAAAAATTTCCTGACGAAATCACTCGATGCTTTCAACCGGGTTTTTGACAAATTAACCGGACGGTATGTAGGCCTGTTAAAGCGTATTGCTAGCCGCAGGGTAGTGACATGGGCCGTGTTGCTGGCATTCTGTGCAGGAATTTTATACGTGAACAAGATACTGCCTGCAGGATTTATTCCGAACGAGGATCAGAGTACCATTTATGCGATTATCCAGACGCCTCCGGGTTCTACACTTGAGAAAACCAACGAAGTTTCCAGACGTCTTCAGAAAATTTGTGAAGAAGTGGACGGAATAGAGTCGGTATCATCCCTGGCCGGTTATGAGATCATGACCGAGGGACGTGGTTCCAACGCCGGTACCTGTCTGATCAACCTGAAACCCTGGCACGAACGTGACAAAAACGTTAAAGAGATCATGGAAGAACTGGAAGAAGAAACTAGAGGCCTAGGTGCTGTGGTTGAATTCTTTGAACCACCGGCCATTCCTGGGTTTGGTACTTCCGGTGGTTTCTCTATGCGTTTGCTGGATAAAACTACTGATACAGATTACAGCGAATTTGATAAGATCAACAAAAAGTTCATGTCCGATCTGGCCAAACGTCCGGAGCTTACCGGTTTGTTCACCTTTTTCGCCGCCAATTATCCCCAATACGAGCTGCAGATTGATAACAAGCTGGCCATGCAAAAAGGTGTATCCATCGGAAAGGCCATGGATAACCTCAACATCATGATCGGTAGTACGTACGAACAAGGATTTACCCGGTTCAACCAGTTTTTCAAAGTTTATGTACAGTCTGACCCAAGTTTCAGAAGACTTCCATCGGATCTGTTAAAGCTTTTCGTTAAAAACGAGGCCGGGGAAATGGTTCCTTACTCATCGTTCATGACGCTCAAAAAAGGACAGGGACCCAACGAGATTACCCGTTTTAACTTGTATAATTCCGCAGCCATCCAGGGCCTTCCTGCCAAAGGATATACCACAGCCGATGCCATCCAGGCGATACGGGAAGTTGCAGCCAAAACATTGCCCAAAGGATATGACATCGCTTTCGAAGGTCTCTCGTATGACGAATCGATCCGCGGGAATGAGTCGCTCGTGGTATTCCTGATTGTACTGGCGTTTGTATACTTTGTGCTGGCGGCTCAGTATGAAAGTTTTATTATACCGTTTGCGGTGGTGTTATCGCTGCCGGTTGGGGTATTCGGGTCTTTCCTGCTGCTGAAAATGATGGGGCTTGAAAACAACATTTACGCGCAGATCGGCCTCATCATGCTTGTCGGTTTGTTAGGTAAAAATGCCGTATTGATCGTAGAGTTTGCCGTCCAGAAGCGGCACCAGGGAGAAACCATCCTCAATGCCGCCATCGAAGGGGCCAAGGTTCGTTTCCGGCCTATCCTCATGACCTCGTTCGCGTTCGTTGCCGGTCTGATACCGCTGATCATTGCTTCCGGAGCCGGTGCGATAGGAAACCGGACCATTGGTGCGTCGGCGATGGGCGGAATGTTATTCGGTACCATTTTCGGGGTAATTATCATTCCGGGACTTTACGTCATATTCGGCACGTTGGCCGACGGCAGAAAATTGATCAAGGATGAAGAAGACGGCTCATTGTCTGAGCAGTTCGTTCATGCAGTTGACGCTTTCCCCCAAACACAAGAAACTCAAAATGATGCGCAATAAAAGAATATTGAACCGAGCCTGGATCATACTAATGGTCCTGATCTATACCGGGTGCACTGTGCCGCCGATGGTTCGCAAAAATGAAAACAGAACTACCCCTGTGAGCTATAACGGCTCACAGGACTCTACCAACACAGGAAAAGTGAGCTGGAAGAATTACTTCACCGATCCTTACCTGACCGCGTTGATAGACACTGCTTTTAAAAATAACCAGGAGCTGAACATTACCTTGCAGGAAATTGAGATTGCTAAGCAGGAAATCAGGACAAGAAAAGGGGAATACCTTCCCTTTGTTGGCCTGGGTGGCGGAGCAGGCCTCGAAAAACTGGGACGCTACACCAACATGGGTGCCAGCGAAGCTACAACCGACATCAAACCTGGTAAAGAAATGCCTGAGCCTCTCCCCGATCTGAAGGTAGCTGCTTTTGCAAGATGGGAAGTGGATATCTGGCACAAGCTGAGGAATGCAAAAAAAGCCGCCGTGAACCGGTACCTGGCATCTATAGAAGGAAAAAACTTCATGATGACCAACCTGATCGCCGAAATCGCGAATTCCTATTACGAACTGCTCGCCCTGGATCGTCAGTTGGCTATTATCCAGCAGAACATCGAAATCCAGAACAATGCCCTGAAAGTAGTTCGTATGGAGAAGGAAGCCACAAGAGTAACCGAACTTGCCGTACGTCGGTTTGAAGCGCAGGTACTCAATACCCAAAGTCTTCAGTATGATATCAAACAGCGGATCACAGTAACCGAAAACAGGATCAACTTCCTGCTGGGCCGGTATCCTCAACCCGTTCAGCGAAGTACTCAGGATTTCGAAACGCTGGCCCCGGTGATCACGCAGGCCGGTATTCCTTCACAACTACTGGAAAACCGCCCAGACGTAAAACAAGCTGAACAGGCGCTAACAGCCGCCAAGCTGGACATAGAAGTGGCGCGTGCCAACTTCTATCCCTCTCTGGGCCTTTCAGCCACGTTTGGCCTGCAGGCATTCAGCCCTACCTATATTGCTAAATTACCGGAATCATTACTCTTTACGATTGCAGGCGATCTGGCAGGGCCGCTGATCAACAAAAATGCGATCAAGGCCAACTACGCCAGTGCAAATGCCCGGCAGATACAGGCTGTTTATAATTACGAACGGACCATCTTAAATGCGTACATAGAGGTAGCCAACCAGCTGTCTAACATCAGCAACCTGGCCAGCAGTTATGATCTGAAAGCAAAAGAAGTACAGGCACTTAACCAGTCTATCACCATTTCCAACGGCCTGTTCCGTTCGGCACGTGCGGATTATATGGAGGTATTACTGACGCAGCGGGATGCACTGGAGTCAAGATTTGACCTGATCGAAACCAAGATGGAGCAAATGCACGCCACTGTTAACATTTACAGAGCCTTAGGAGGAGGATGGAACTGAGATAAGTTCGTTCCGATGAGTAACAAATAACCGGAGCCGTTTCCATTTCACTGGAGCGGCTCTTTTTTATGTTTGTCTTCTTAAAATCCGGTTGGCATATTGTTAAACAAAGTTTCAGGCATCTCAGGAAAAATTGCCGGGAAACGGGAATATACGCTCCTCAGTGAAACAGACAACACTTAACTTTGCATGCAAATGGCGTAGGCAGTATTGGCCATTCAACAGATTTGATCTCCCTAAAACCTTATGTTTTTAAAAAATAAATTATTGCTGTTACCGGGTTTTGTTATGATTTCATTGCTTTCGATCTTGTCAGCAAGGTGCCAGACCCTGTCCTTAAATGATTTTGGTATCCGCCCCGATACCTATGAAAACGTGACTCCCGTGATACAGAAGATCATTGAGGAAACTGTCCGAAGCAAGCAAACAAAGCTGGTTTTTGCAAAAGGCCGTTATGATTTCTGGCCCGATGGCGCGATCCGCGCCCCATACTTCGTCTCAAACACCTCCACCGAAGAGGAAGATTCGTCCAAGGTGAAAACCATCGGTATGTTGTTTAAAAATGCCAAAAACCTGACCATAGAAGGCAATGGTTCATTATTCGTTTTCCATGGAAAAATGACAACTATCGTTCTGGACCATTGTGAAAATGTGAAACTTCAGAATATTAAAGTGGATTTCGAGCGCCCCACGATGTCGGAAATGCGTTATGTTTCCGGCACGGGTAAGGGCGTTAATCTGGAAATTCATCCCGATGCAAAATATAATATTAACGATGGAAAACTGGTATTCTACGGTGAAGGCTGGAAGACTACCCATTTTCACGCCGTAGCTTATGATACAACCCTGAAAACCATGCGCTACGCCGACTGGAAGGTTTTCAACAGCAGTAAAGCCACCGAAATCCGCCGTAATCTGGTTCATTTTGACACGCCAGAATCTTTTCAGCCAGTATACGGTAACATACTCACCGTCAGGGATATTATCCGTGATCAGGTGGGAATGTTTATTCTGGAAAGTAAGAACATCACGCTTGAAGATGTCGGAATGCATTACATGCACGGCCTTGGGATCGTCAGCCAGTATACCGAAAACATCACGATGCGGCGTGTCAGCTGCGCACCCAGACCGGAAACGAAACGGGTGATCAGCTCATCTGCTGATTTCATGCATTTTTCGGGATGCCGCGGAAAAGTAAGTATCGAAAACAGCCGGTTTGAAGGAGCCCATGACGACCCGGTGAATGTCCACGGGACCAATCTGCGCATTGTGGGAAAACCTGCCTCCAACCGCCTCAAACTTCGATTCATGCATGGACAGAGTTATGGATTCAATGCTTTTTTCCCGGGAGATACCGTAGCATTTGTCCATGCGGCATCCATGCTACGGTTTGCACCAGGTATAGTTAGATCGGTAGAAAGACTCTCAGACCGCGAAGTGACCGTGACATTTAAAAGCGATGTCCCTGCAGATCTTGAACCGGATGATTGCGTCGAAAATATGTCATGGACACCTGAGGTACTGATCAGGGGCAACTATTTTACCCGGACAAATACCCGCGGCATTTTGCTGACTACTCCCCGGAAGGCTATCATTGAGAACAACACATTTTTCAGGACCGGCATGAGCGCCGTGCTTATCGAGGCCGATGCAGAAGGATGGTATGAATCAGGTCCAGTTCGTGACGTTACCATCCGGAACAACGAATTTATTGACTGTGCCTATCAGGGAGGACCCGGCAATGCCGTTATTGCTATTCATCCTTCCAACCGGGTTGCTGACGTAAAAAAGCCGGTTCATTTTAATATCAGGATCGAAAACAATACTTTCAAAGTCTTCGATTACCCTGTATTGTATGTCAAAAGCACGCAGGGAATCCGTTTTGAAAACAATTCGGTTGTTAGAACCAACACGCTGCCGGCAAAGTCTGATAATAAAAAAATGTTTTATTTCAATGGCTGCTCCGAAGTACAGATTAGCGGAACGAAATTAATCGGGGATGTTTTGGGTAAAAATATCAAAATGGAAAACATGCCGAAAACCAACGTAAAAGTTACCGGAGGAGACCTGATAATCGAATAGAAAAACCTCACTAAAGCTTGAACTCACTCGTTTTTAATAAGTATCTAAAAACCAAAATTTTAAAATTAAAAAACCTCCCAATCCTACCCTGGTGCAAGCTACCTTTCAGCGTTGTGTATTGATCCTGTATCCCAAATAATCATTTCCGGTTGCTGCACTTGTTTGCGGTCAGCCACCCTACCCTTACATTGATATCCTGCGCGAGTTGCCCCTCCGGGAGTAGCAGTATTTGTGTAAAAGCTGGCCCGTACCTGTAATGAATGGCATAGTATCAATTGTTTGTATTTAGTATAAATAATATTAATATTTGCAAAAATAAATAGTATGATCCCTTTTTACTTTATCCTGCTCGGCATGTACTTGTATTATTCCAAGTCAAAGTACTTCCCCCACTCGTTGTCCCGTCCCGGTTTCCGCAGTACCCGACTGATCGGTACATTATGCACCCTGGCAGGATCTGCACTCTATGTGCGAACGGATGGCTGGGCAGGCGGACTGCTACTATCCCTCGCCGCCTGCACGCTGGCGATGAGCCTCATTCAGTTATTCGCGGTTTTGGGCAGATCCTATTTTTATGGATTCGTTGCGGTTGTACATGCTTTGTTACTCATAGAACTTTTTTTCCATGCCAGCTAAAAAAGAATACCTTGCTACCAACGGCCAGCGTGCTCTTAAAATCACAGCCGGGCTTTTTGGAGGCTACTTCCTGGCAGTAGGCATTCAAATGATGCTGAGCGTCATTCTTCCATTCCGCATGGAAGTTATCCTCACCGGTGCCTTTTCTGTTTTTTTACTATGGACTTTCCTGATGATCACAGCATTTCTGAGCCGGAATGGATGGGTTGTGTGGGGCATCTATCTGCTTAGTACCCTTATTTGCGCAGTGATCGTGTATTTTCTGAAATAATATATGAAGCTAAAAGGCTTATCCCCGAGACTCTACAATATTACCTTTAACACACATACTGTTTCAGGTATCGTCATCAGTTTTGCTCTGTACGTGATCTTTTTTGCAGGTGCTTTTACGCTCTTCAAAGAAGAGTTTTACCGGTGGGAGAATCCGGCAGCACGGCAAAGACTTTCGGAACAAGTCGATTACGATAAAGTACTGAAAGCCATCAAGAAGAAAACGCCCCGGTTTGATCTCGCCGAAGATATCACCATCGTTACTGCATCCGAAGAAAGGCCCATTGTAAATATTTACGGCCATCTGACGGTACCGAAAGGAAAGCCTGAGGAACATTATTACGTTACCTATTACCCTTCCAGCAACGAATTTTCCCAGGAAGAAAAAACAACCATTGGCGAAACCTTATACCGGCTGCATTTCTTTGACCAGATCCCGTTTCTGGGAAGATACCTATCAGGGTTTGTAGCGCTATTTTTTGCTTTTGCAGTAGTCACCGGGCTGATGATCCATTGGCAGAATATCCTTACCAAATTTCACGGATTTTCCCTGAAAGGCTCTTTAAAAAACCTCTGGACAAGTGCACATACCGTTTTTGGATTATTAGGCCTTCCTTTCCAGCTCATGTACGCTATTACCGGTGCTTATTATATGCTTTCGTTCCTTGTGCTGTTGCCTGTGGTGATGGTATTTTATGGTGGTGACCAGGAAAAGGCCATCAGCGAGATCGTTGCAGAACGTGCCATGGCGGTGAGCGAAAGCTCCCCTTTTGCAAGCCAACACCTAAGCATCAACGGTTTGCTGGAAAAAGTAAAGACGCAGAACCCGGAGCTGGAATTACACTACCTCCGAATCAAACATTATGACCGGCAGGATGGCATTTTATCTGCGTCACTTAAAAACAGCAGAACATTTGCGGGAGACGGTTCTATCTCGCTTAGGTTAGCCGACGGAAAGGTAATTTCTGACCTCCTGCCAGGTAAGAGAACCTATGCCCAATCGGTACTTTTTGGAATTTCCAGACTTCATTTTGCTACTTTCGGGGGGATGGTGCTGAAAACCATTTATTTTTTGCTGGCAATGTTTACCTGCTTCGTTATCATCAGCGGGGTACTGCTATGGAAAGAAGCCCGGAATAAAAAAAGTTATACCGAAAAACAAAGGCGTTTTCATCACAGGGTTACCATGTGGTATCTGGCTATTTCTTTCGGCCTTTTCCCGGCCACTGCGGTTTTATTCAGTGCCGAACTGCTGGTGCCCGACCTGGAAAGCCACGTATTTGTAGTCCGGACCGCATTTTTCGTTTCCTGGCTCTTGCTGACGATCGCTGGATTATTTTTCAAAAACGAGTCAGGAATCACAAGATTTTATCTGCTCATCGGTGGACTGCTTTCCATCTTCGTCCCGTTTGCAAACGGATTTGCCACAGGCGACTGGATTTTCATGACCTGGCCCAAAGGGCTTTATCACCTCGCTCTCACAGATACCTTTTGGATGATAACCGGCGTTGTTTCTTTACTGCTGGCGGTATCGTCCAAAAAGGTGAAAAAGGCTGGAAAGAAAGCTTCCGTGGTTGCCGTGACAGGTTCGTAAAAAGGCCGTAGCACTAGTGAACCTGGCAAGCCCGTTGCCAGGCGTGTTATCTCTTTCCATCCTGTCGACCTAAGATCTGTCAAATAACCCAAACGATTAAAACAGCAAAATTTGTTTACCTCCTGGCGGATAAGCCGACGTATGGGGCATTTAATTGAAATTTGAAATCCTGAACAGCTTTGGCAGTAACTATATTTCCAGGAGAATGCAATTTTTACTAATGTTGCTGTATGGAAGGATTCTTTATTTTAGAAGTTGGTCGGCGCATTAAACAAAAAAGGCTCGACAAGCGGATGACGCTGCAGGAACTCGCGGATAAATCCGGTGTCAGTAAGGGTTTGGTGTCACAGATCGAAAACGGCCGTACCATCCCGTCGCTCCCTGTTATGCTCAGCATCATACAGTCACTTCAGATCGAGGCCAGTGCTTTCTTTGAAGGCCTCAGCTTGTTGGAACCAACTATTTTGGTAAACCGCAGGAAAGACTACGCCACCTTTGAGAAGGAAGATGCACAAGGGTTTCATTACAGCCGGATGATGATGCGCAACCTGCCTGCCAGTACCGTGGACTTTGCACTCCTGGAACTAGCCACGGATTCATACCGGGAAGAAGTGACGACCGACGCCTACGAATTTATCTATATTGTTAAGGGTCAAACCGAGTACCACGTTAATGGACAGGTACTGATACTGGAAGAGGGAGACTCCATTTTCTTCGACGGCCGCCTGCCTCACGTCCCCAAAAACATCTCCGATTCGCCCTGCCTTTTACTGGTTCTTTATTTTTTCGACTAAGCCATATCCAACGCCCGGGATAGTAGATGCTATCCCTCCTGCCCGTAAGCGATCAAATGGCTAAAAGCAGGCGATACCTGATAAAACTGATTTTAATCTGTTTAATACTGTTATTTTTAGCAGATGTAACATACACGGTGTTTTAAAAGGCTATACCTAAACCCAAGTTATCTCAGCATGTATCCTGAAAAACACTTAACGATCAACAAGTTATGAAGAAATTCAACAGACCTATCACCGGAGGGGGCCGGATTCTGGCAATACTTCTGCTCACATTGAGTCTTCCGGCTTTTTCCCAGACCGGGAAACAAAAAAAATTTCTGGTTTGCGGCGACAGCAAGGTACTGCTCGTAGATTATAACAAGTCCCGGGACAGCATCCCTGCCATTGTGTGGTCGTGGGACGCGCAGCAGGCAAAGGACCTGCCGGAAATTTACCGGACAAAAATGTTCAGAACCATGGACGACTGCAAGGCCATTAACAGCGGGAAGCAGATTTTGGTATCCTCCTCTTCCGGTGCCATTGCCATCCTGAATATGAAAGACGGCAAAGTACTTTTTTACGCTGCCGTCCCGAACGCTCACTCCATAGCGCTGCTGCCCGGCAACCTGGTTGCTGCGGCTGCCTCAACGGCCAAAGACGGTAATAAAATTATGCTCTTCGACCAGGCTAAACCAGATAGCCCTTTGTTCACCGACAGCCTTTACTCGGCACACGGGCTGGTCTGGGATCAGAAAAGAGCCTCCCTCTTTGCTTTGGGTTACGATGTTTTAAGAGAATATAAACTGGTTTCCAAAAACCGCCTGGAACTTGTCAACAAATGGAAAATCCCAGGGATAGGCGGACATGAGCTGATGCCCGTCCCGGATGGCGAAAACCTGTTTGTGACTGAGCATCACGGCTCCTGGCAGTTCAGCCTGAAAACCTACTCCTTCACCAAGATCCAAGGATTTCCGGATGCAGAGAATATTAAAAGCCTTGGCCAGAACGCCGAAGGACAATATATCTTTACCATTCCGGAAAAAAGCTGGTGGACCTATCATGTGAAGTTCCATCAACCGGCACGAACCCTGGCCTTTCCCGACATGCATGTATACAAAGCCCGCTGGTATTCCAACTGATACCTGATCAGCAGAGCCCAACCGAAGAAACCTTTCCGATCAAGTCATTACTGCTGCCAGTGGTTACAGGCGCAGTAGAGCCACGGTACAAAAGCCTGTTATTCTATTCCTGTTCCTGGTTCAACCGGCCCAACAGATAATCCACCGAATTGAACATGAGATTTCTGAAACCTTCCAGTTTCCAGTCGTCCCAATGCCCGAGGGAGGTATAAACAGCTTTACCATACTGATTCTTATTTATCCAGCAAACTGGCTCCGCTGGTTGGCCGGGAATTGTGCCCAGTAAAAGCACCTGCACATTTTCGGATCTTAGGGGTCTGTTCTTATATAACCAGCTCGGACTGGTAAAACCTTTGGGATCAACATCCTTAAGAAGCAAACTTTTTTCCATACCGGGTACTGGCATCACGGTAGTACCTTGTTCAAGGTGGCCGTAATGCCCCTGGTAATTCCCGCCCAGGATGTCTTTATCAAACTCAGCCCAGCTTGCGAGAAAACCATTGGATTTGTCTTTGGCCAATTCAGCATTGCTGCCTGCACGCGGCACATTTTCCTTAGGACCAAAGGCATGGCTGGCCGTACGGATACCCAGTACCGGTTTCCCGCTTTCGATATAGTGTTTAAGTACAGCCATTTTCTCCGGCTCCAATGCCCTGCGCCTGGCAAATACCACGGCCAGGTCAGCGTCTTGCAGGATCTGGAGATTCTCAATGTTGTGGATACCCTCACCTTCCATCACTGGTTTCCCGATGGCGAATTCGCAGTTCACATTCTTTTTCAACAACAATTCATGGGCAAATTCAGGCAGTCGCTGGTTAGCCCTGTACTCCCCTTCGGCCATGATAAAAGCTACCACCTTTCTGTTATCTTCCCTGAACCGAAACTGTTTTTTATGCGTAAGATCGGTTGAAACCATCGTAGGACATACATACTTTTCGATGTATTCACTCATGAGACTATTGCCGGTAAAATGCGAAACCCGGGGTTCGGAAGCAGGGTCGTACATGGTGTCGGTCATATCGCGCATCAGGACCACATTCATGCCAAGCCGTTTCATGTTTCTCAATCCAAAGCTCCGCCCAATCACGCACATGTTGGTATGCACGCCGGTGAGAATCACATTTTTTATTCCTCTTTTAACAAACAAACTGCCCATTTCCGCCCCTGAATCAGAAATGGCATCACCGTCCGTAATCCCGATGGTACCGATTTGCCTGGTCCAGACCTCCTCATTTTCCCGAGCATCGCCCGGTGAAGGGGTACATCCGCCGTTGGAAATTTCGAAAGGCCATGCTGCTCCCGACTCTGTGTCCAGCAGCGTGCCCGCAATCTTTTTCGCTACGTTTTTATCCTTATACTTTTGAGCAAGTTTTCTTCCCGGATGATTTTCATAAAATTTCATGGTACTGCTGGGTGCGTGTACGATCAGCATACCTTTGTCACGCGCAATCCGGACCATTTCGTCCAGCCGCGGCGCCATTTCCGCAACGCGGTTTGTTGCTTCACTACACCAGTGGCGGTCCCACATGTCACAAATGATGATCGCCGTTTCCGCAGCTTTCCATTCCTCTTTGCTATTGAGGAGTACCCATGCATTTTTATCCTGTTCGGAAGGGATCCTCTTCTGCAGCGAAACGCTGACCATTGCTTCTGCCGTCTGGGCCAGCGTAAACGGAATGTTTGAAACCAGCAATATCACCAGTATAACCGGCAGCACAAAAAATCGGAATACACGTTTTTTCATAGTCAGAAACAGTTGGACAGCAGCTTTTTTCTCACAAAGCAGAACGACATGCAAATAGATCTATAATATCCGTATTTTCAATATCTTACCTTCGAAATATGAAAATTTATTGACCAGGCTTTATCATATTCCAGGAAATTTCCGGTTACCTGATGGATACCAGCATAAAATTCGTGGCGATAAGCGTGCCATCCAGCAAATGAACTCGGCAGGATACTTTCCCTCCGCCGCTGGTGCTCCTTTAATGCTCACTGGCCCACTTGTATACAACTGACTTTATCTCCCCGGACAATCGGTTTTCGGACTTTGGTTTCAGCACCTGTATATCGCCGGATTTAGGATAAAAGCGGTGAACACGTGACGCTTCCCTGACCGCCTCCTCTATGGCGGGGAGCACGGCTTCCGTGTCATATTCGGGAGCAATTATTAGTATTGGCCTGGGGGCTATCGCCGCCAGTATCTCCTGAAAATCAAAAGGTAATCGCTCCTCATGCTGTACAAAAAATCCCAGCCTGGGCATGAGTCCGTGCAAATGTGAAAGCGTCCTGATACCTGCCTGGCCAGGCACATTGGTATGCATGGGTGCAAAACCAGCCACTGCAACGATCCCCGCAATACGTTGATCCAGGGCGGCCGTAAACAATCCCACGGTTCCGCCCAATGACTGCCCGGCAATGTAAATTTTTGATTGATCAATGATGTCCAGTTTCCCGAGGGCATCCACGGCACTCCGGGCATCGGTTATCATCTTCCCCATTTTGGACCAATGCGGATAACGTTCATAAAAACGGGTACCTTCGTCGATCCGGTTGCCAAAACCGATCATATCAAAAGCAAACACTGCATATCCCTGGCTGGTCAGTTTTTCAAAGAACGACTGTAGTCCATATTGATGGTCTGTGGTAGAAAACCCTTTGGAATAATCGTATGGATGTAAGTAAATGATAGCGGGCAATTTTGTTCTCTGCCCATCCTTCACCTTATTTTTGGGATAGTAAACGTTTCCGTATAAATAATCTCCGAAACCTTTGTAGGGCGTTATTTTCATGATACCCATAGCAGATGTTTCAACAGGCCTCGGTAAAAAGCTACCGAAATTGTCTTCCCCTGCCCCATTGTTTTTCAGATGCTGCGCACCATTGTGATGCAGTCCGGCAGGCTCTTCGCCAAGGGTCCAGCGGATACTTTTAAGAATTTCCTCCTTTCTGATCTCCCAGTCTTTTGCGGTGCCAATCTGCTTGCCTCGCGGGGTGATCAGCATCTCTTTTGCAGTTCTTTCCGGCCAGTCCAGCGGATCGGTCTTTTCGCCTGAAAGTGTCAGCCATTTTTCAAAAGTGTAGTGATACAACAGCTTGTTCTCCGGCTTCGGCCCGTTTCGGTTGAACACATAATCGAAGAAGTCGAGGTAATCTTCTATATCCCTGGCCGAGGTACCATGAAAACCACCTCTGAACCGGATTGCAAGCTGATCTTCGGCTCCCAGCAACCTGTAAACCTGCCGAGCTGATTGAAAGGCCTGCTCGGCGCCCCAGGGATTAGAGGCCGACTCGTTGGCCGAGGTACTGAGCAGCAAGGCCCTTGGCGCCATCAAAGCCATATACGAATGCTGGTCTACAGGCAGTTTATTTTCGTTCCCAATGAAAAATCTGAGCCGGGGATGGAACCAGGCCGGCTGCGCCGTCGTCAGGAGCGCAATATCTTCCACAACATACTGAGGCGTTGCATATCGCCAGGGAATTTCCGCACCGGAGCCTCCACTGCTTGATACTACTGCTGTAATCCGCTCATCAAAAGCTCCAGCGAGCATGGATAATTTCCCATTCCGGGAATGCCCTGTCATTCCAATCTGTTTCTGATCAATAAAAGGAAGTGTGTACAGATAATCCACCGCAACAAACGAACCAAATGCACGACGCATCAGGCGGGTAAAGTCGTGCTTGCCTGCCCATATACGGGCATAAGATTCGGTATCGTCCCGAAGGTCCGCGTTGGCAACTACGCAAGCCACATAACCGCGCCTCACCGCCAGCTGCGCCCATTCACGATGATTCCACTGGGTAATAAATACCGGGAACGGGCCCTTCCCCGGCGGTATCATCATTTCAATTGTGAGCGCAGCCTCCCTGCCCGGCCCGAATCTGAGACGAACTTCCTGCAACAATACGGTTCCGTCCCTTTCCTCCTTTTTGATTTCGGCGGTCAGGTTCTGGGGCTGTGCCGGATAAGTACCAGAAAGATAGTACTGTATCTGCTCCTTCAGCCAGCTGCGTTTTCTTTGCCATTGTTCAGGTGTTGTAATGGGTGTATCCTTCCCTTCGGACAGCATCGTGAGCGGATCGGGCAGGAAAGGAGTTGAAGGCATTTTATCAAAATCCGGGGGTAATTCGCCGGTTCTTGAAAGCCAGTCGCCGAACGTTTTATCTTCATAAGAAACATGGCCTTTCAGGGTATCGTCAGCGGGCATCTGTGACAGTATCCGGGTCAGAACAGCCTTACGTCTGGCAGAGTCCGACTCAGGAACAGACCGAGGTACTGCTGACTGAACGTATGTTCGCGCCCGTACAAAAGAAAAGAACATACTGCAAAACGCAGAGATGAAAATGATGTTCACAAATTTTACCATAGGAAAAGTTATAAATACGAAGACCTGTGTAACTAATTATGACAAGAACATACACTCAAACCACCCCCTTCATCCAAAATTACTACAAAACAAAATGACAATGGAACATCCGGCTTACCGAATGCCACTGCCATTTTGTTCATGATCCAATTCCAATCCTAACTATTTCAATACATTTCTGGCGGATACTGGCCTTGTCTGGGGTGATGGAAAGGAAGCCCCGCTTTTGCATCCCACCATATCCGGCTCATATACGTATCCCCCTTTGAAAGGCGCTGAACCGCAGCTTTAATATTGGTTTCATTTTTTGAATATTCGTCCAGCGGATAAGTAAGCCTGCGCGGAATTTCTCCGCCCGTACTTCCCTTGTCTGAGCCTGTCCATATTTTGGGATAGCCCGTTCTTCTGAATTCCGCATATCCTTCATTAATCTGGAAATAATTACCAAGGAATTTCTGAACAATGATCTGTTCCAGCTTTTCCTCCTGCGATCCTTTTAGCGTTGCCGCTGCCGACGCCAGATAGGAAGCAGTAGCTTCGTTGGTTACCTTATATTGTGTCAGCGACTGTGTAATTCCCTTGGTGAAAAGCGCCTGCGCATTTTCTGAGGTATAACCCGCCAGCGCAGCTTCTGCTTTCAGGAATGATACCTCCGCCGCATTCATGATCATGATCGGATACACCGCTTCCCTGAAGAACTTCTGCTGACTTGCACTGTTTTCTATCGTATAGTTTTTTTCGTCAGGCAGTACGGCAATCGGCCTGCCCCGGTACCCCGACACGCCGTCCGTTGCAGGTAGCAGAAATACAGGTAGCCGCGGGTCTTTCAGCATTTTCAAGGTTTCGGTCACTGTGAAAGATACCGATTGCGGATAATCATTGAGCGGATCGTTCCAAAGTGGGTTTCTGTTTCTGGTGTCGGAACCGTTAACGGTAGTAAGAAATACATTGAACGAATTATCATCTATCAAAGGAGCCGTAACTACTTCCGCAATATGCTGTTTTGCAAGTGCCTCATCTGCGTAGCGGATGCGTGTTGCCAGACGCAGACGCAATGAATTGGCAAATCGTCTCCATTTATCCACGTTCCCCTGCATCACGATATCCGCCGCGCCGAAAGATGGCAGGGTGGGGTCAGCATTCAGTGCCGCGGCCGACTCTTTCAGTTCCTTCAGGAGGTCTTTGTATATTTCCTGCTGCGAATCGTACTTCGGCTGGTTAATCACATTCGCTACGTTTTGTACGGCTTCAAAATAAGGCACATCACCATACAGATCGGTCAGCTGTGAATAAAGCCATACCTTCCATATCCTCCCCATTGCATGCTGATTGACCAGCTTCGGATCCTTGGAAGTAAGGCGGACTATCTCAGCCGTATTGATCAGATAATTGCGGTAGTACTCGTTGAAGGGATCATTCCAGTTGGCGTTCTGAAAGATGGAGCCCGATGCACCATTAGAATAATAACCCGAATACTCCGCCACAATACTCAGATTGTAGGTACTGAATACCGAATATTTCTGCACTGAAGTAAGCAACATGGAAGGTTTGATAATTTCCTCTGTCACCAGTGTGGGATCGGTGTTGATCTTCTCAAAATCTGAGGTACAGGATCCCGCACAAACGGCAACAAATGCTGCCAGTCCCGTCAGGATTTTCTTTGAATATAATTTCATGATCGTTTCTGTTGAAAATTTAAACTAGAATGAAAGAGACAGATTGAAACCAACACTTCTGGTCGTTGGCATTGCCACGGTTTCGTAGCCCTGTGCCGCAGTGGCGGTACTGAAAGCTGTTTCCGGACTGATCCCCATCTCCTTAAACTGTGCATCGCGGTAGAAGTAAAACAGGTTCCTGCCCACAACGGATAGCTTCACAGTCTTGAAAAATTTATTCGCCTTGAAAAGGGATTTCAGATTATACCCGATTGTGAATTCTCTCAGCGCAACATAGTCCGCATCTATTACCTGTGTTTCTCCGATGTTATTCCACGGCCCGGCTCCTGCGTAATAATCTTCCGCGGGTATCACGATCGTACTTTTTGTATATTCTCCGTTACCCGTTTCTATCACCCCGTCGGCAATCAGGTTTTCGCGGTTTTCGGTAAATTTCCCGGTACCTTTTGCCATCTGGTTCAGTTTAGAATAGGACAATATCT
Organism: Dyadobacter sp. CECT 9275; assembly: GCF_907164905.1. Taxonomy (NCBI): domain Bacteria; kingdom Pseudomonadati; phylum Bacteroidota; class Cytophagia; order Cytophagales; family Spirosomataceae; genus Dyadobacter; species Dyadobacter helix. Next base: position 1,015,291 of record NZ_CAJRAF010000002.1, read on the forward strand.
GCCCGCCCTTACGAACATCCACCAATGCACTCAATGAAATGGCCTTGTAAGTCAATGTGTTGGTCAGTCCGGCCAGGTAATCAGGCTGGATCCGGCCCAGTACTTCCAGATCTGCCGCACGCTGGTATTTTCCTTCTGCCGTTAAGAGTTTGTCGCCATTTTCATTTCTCAGAAAACGATAACCTACAATATTACCAAATGCTTCTCCGGTACGCGCCTGGATACTGGCACCGTACCCCGGATCCATCAATGTCAGCGTGCTGATATTGGGAGCGAGCGAAACCACTTTTGATTTATTGTTTGAAAGATTGAGCGACACATCCCAGTTGAAGTTCTTAGTTTTCACAGGTACCGCAGTCAGAAATATCTCGTAGCCACTGTTGCGTATTTCTCCGGCGTTGATCAAACGGGTATCATATCCTGTTGTCGCCGAAATTTCGAGCGGAAGAATCTGGTTGACGGTCGAAGCGTTGTAGTAGGTAACATCAAGTCCCAATCTGTTGTTCAGGAACCGTAATTCCGCACCAAACTCATAGGAGCGTTTCAACTCGTTTTTCAGGTTTGTCAGCGGAATATTTGTACGTATATTGGCAAACGGCTGGTCATTATAGGTGGTACTGCTGGTAACGGTATATCCTGCCTGGGTCTGATAGGGACTTGCATCATTCCCCGCCTCGGCATAGGAAGCCCTTAGCTTACCGTAAGTCAGAATGTCCTTGTTCCAACGGGCGACATCCGAGAACACAAAACTGGTTGCAACGGACGGATAAAAAAACGATTGATTTTTATTTCCCAATGTCGAAGACCAGTCATTTCTGCCCGTTACATCTACAAAAAGAAAGTTCTCATAGGCAATTTGCCCTGTAAAATACACCGAATTCATTTTCTTGCGGGTGGTATATTGCCGTGGCGTTACGTTTCTGGTGTTGCCGATGTAATACAGTCCCGGTACGTTGAGGTTAGTACCTGTATTACCTACCACCTCCTGATTTCTGTCCAGATGGTTGGCCCCGAGCGAGAACGAGCCAGACCATTTGCCTGACAGCTTTCCTGCTGCGCTCAGCAAAAGATCACTGTTCCCTTCTTTCACAAAAAACTGATTGTTGGTCACTCGCCCGTTTTCCCCACTGGTATACTGGTTGATCTGCTCATAACGCACATCGGTATAAAAGTCAGTTCCCGTGCGGGCCTGCAGCGACAGCCAGTTGGTGAACTTGTATTTGGCAGAGATAAATCCGATCACCCTGTCACGTGTGTCGAAACCTGTCAGTTCGTTTACAGTCCAGTACGGGTTCAGCGACCCATTGACGCGCGTCATGGTACCGTCTTCCTTTTTATAAGTTTTCAGTCTGTCAAGACTCATGAATCTGGGTAAGAGGTTCAGAGCCGTCATGGGATTTTGAGAATAGGAATTGATCTGCGGCCTGTTGGTAGCACGCTGGCGAACATAGTTGATCTTTCCGTCGACAGACAAATTCGACGACACATCTGCTGAAAGGCGGAGGTTCACCGTTTGTCTTTCCAGTTTTGTATTGGGAATAATTCCCTTGTTGTGCATATCTGATACCGACACACGGTAGGTCACAGCACCCGCTCCGCCCGAAACGCCAATGGTATTGGTTTTGGTAACGCCTGTCTTAAAGAAATCCTTGATGTTGTCTGATGGCTGCCCGGTGTAAGGAACGGGACCGGCTTCGGGCCAGCGGTCAATGATGATAGGCCTGCCGTCCATTTTACCGCCCCAGCTATCTGCCAGCCAGCTTGGCCAGGTGGAATAGGCTACACCGTCGATCGTTTTGCTTCCCAGCGATCCATACGTTCCTGCATATCCCCCACCCCATACATTCTGCTGGGTAGGGATAACATTCGGGCGTTCTATGGTAAGGTTTGAGTTGATATCCACACCAATTCCACGTCCGCGGGTTCCTTTTTTTGTTGTAATCAGGATGACACCGTTGGACCCCCTGGCTCCATAAATAGAGGCCGCAGCCGGTCCTTTCAAAACCGTTACATTTTCGATATCATCCGGATTGATGTTATTGATCCCGTCGCCATAATCCCTGCCACTATCTACCCTGGCTCCGTCAAGCGTCTGGTTGTCAATGGGTACACCATCCACTACATACAGTGGCTGGCCGTTACCGGCCAGGGAGCTGTTCCCTCTGATCATCACATAACTGGAACCACCCGCACCACCGCTCGACGGGTTTACGTGCAAACCGGCCACTTTCCCTTTCAGGGAGTTTGCTACATTGGATTCCCTGGCTTCGGTCAGTTTGGCTCCGTCCACCACCTGAACGGAATATCCGAGAGCCTTTTTTTCACGTTCGATACCAAAAGCGGTAACAACCACCTCGGAGAGCTGATTGGCATCCGGCAACATTTTCACGTTGATCTGTGACCTTCCCTCTACCTGGATTTCCTGAAGTACAAACCCGGTGAAGGAAAATACCAGAGACCTGGCAGAAGCAGGTACCTCTATCACGTAGTTCCCTTTGGCATCGGTGATGGTACCTGTGGTTGTGCCCTTTACGAGCACCGTCGTTCCGGGGAGCGTCTGATTCTCTCCGTCCGTTACGGTTCCGGTAATCGTCCGGACCTGAGCCAGCGCAGCGTCTATGCACAGCATCAGGGATATGCATAGTATAAATGATCTTGGGAGTAGATTGTTTAGTTTCATTAAGTTTAATTTAAGGGATATGAGTATAAGGATTAGATAGTTGGTGGTAATTGTCAAATTCATCAAGGCTATTTTGCATCGTTTCGCTACTGCGTACACCTCCCTCCTGCACAATTCCCCCGCAGGCCTTTGCAGATCGATCACAATCAGTTCTGCCTTCATGCTCAGCATACAGTACAGAGCGAACCATATATACTATACGTATACTGTCTTACCAACACAAGCGTGTACAATAAGGCGCGGATTATATTTTCTGCCAATTCGGATATGTCCTACGTGCTCCGCTGTATGTCCCAAAGAGCGTTGTATGGCACCAGTATTCTAGCTTATGATGAAGAAATTATATTTGGATGTTCAAATATAACACAAAATTTATATATGCTTATTATTTAATAAAATTTATTTTTCTAAACCTTATTTTTTATCAAAAAACCTTTCGTATTATTATTTATCCCACTGCTTTGAAACTTTATGATAAAGACAAAGCACCGCAAGGGTTATAGAAACAACCCGGGGCGCATTTCCTTCACTTGCCGCATGAGCAACCTATTCTTTTCGTTGAAATAACAATATTATCCATATAGCGCTCCTGATCCTGTACGGAACCATTGTTCCAATAATTTTCGAAGAACACGCCATTAATCTTCATGTTCCGGGCATCGCTGTTCCAGTTTCCATGCCAGTTCATTCCGGTGGTAATCCCCTGAAGCTGATCGTTGATCCAGAATTCAAAAATACCATCCTTGTTTCCAGGGGTATTCAGCTTCATGTGACCCTCCACACAAAACCATTCACCCGCAGTGGCGTCGCTGTACATATCAGTAGTACCGAGCTTTTTACCGAGATTCCACCTCAGTTTATCAAAATCATTGTACTTGGTAGTGACCAGATTACCGGCCTCGTCTATTCCACTGGCAGGATCCATCACCAGGTAATTCCCTGACGACCACAAATGTCCGATTGCCCCCTGCGCCCAGGCTTCATTGGCCATTACCGTAGCCCGGGTAAGTTTATCGGCGCCGCCACCTTTCCAGCCAGCCTGGCGCCTCAGGTCCACCCGCCAGTAAATTTCATTGAAATCTTTTTCGGGAGAAGAAGCATTCTTGCTAATATAGTCGCCGGGAGTGCGCCCGATGGATTTTCTCAACGCGCCTACATCGACATCCCCTTTTCTGAATACCACTTTCATCCCCCTGCTCCCTCCCTGGCCTACGTGATCCTGCAGAATGAAACGGCCTCCCGCATCATTGTATTCAAAGTACTTTTCCTTCAGCGGAACATTATTCTCAAAATCATCACAAAAAATAGTCCCTTCCGGGGCTGCTTCACAGGTAAAACAGGTTCCATTGCAGGTATCTTCTTCAGCAATATTTTTTTCCTTGCCTGAACAGGAAACTAAAAGCATTAAAATCCCAAGAGAAATCCGGATCATATTCTGGTTGGTTTATGGTTAAGAATCATTTTTGAACAAAGAGACCCGAGCGTCTCCTGAACCACAGAAATCGTTCGGGCCGTGCTGCAAGCAGACAGTGAGCGCTATTCGGCCAGTGTATAAATCGCAGCAACAGCCAGTACCATCCCAATGAGGACAATTGCATGAGGTACTACTGCATACAGAAAAAGGGAGATCACAATGGTGAGCACCGGCGCCAGTGCCGTGATAGGTACTACAATGATCGCCTTCCCATACCGCAACGCATATACGAGTGCCAGAGCCCCTATCGCGTTGAAAACCTGAATGATTGCGGTCAGATATGGCCCTTTGAATCCCCAGTTAATCGCCTCCGACATATCTGTCATCAGCACAGCCACGGGGACAAATGCCAACGCGGTAATGGTCATATAGAAAAAGATACTTTCGGCTGTCATGCTGTCATTCCCGAATTTCATGGCAAAAGCCTGAACTCCCCACATAAAAAAAACCACAATCGACAACAACAACCAGAGATACCCATTAAAATTGCTATGGCTTGGAGGCTGATACGACAGGCACAAAATGGCCGCCATAGCAATGCCGATCCCCCACCCTTGTTTCCTGCTCGGACGCTCCTTCAGAAACATGGCGGAAAGAATGACCGTAACTACCGGGAAAAGAGAAATAATGGGAAAAACCATATAGGCAGGACCAGTCCGCAACGCCTGAAAAAGTAAAAGCTGCCCCAGGGCCCCCAGCATGCCCACCATCGTTCCGATCAAAACAGATCTTTTGTCTCTGTCGAGCCGCCAGTTGCCGATCCTCAGCGCTACCAGGGCACAGGGGATCATCGTAAGTGCCCAAACACAGTAACCCAGCGTTGCAGGAAAGCCTGCTTTTTCAGGAATTTCTATGAATGCGCCCCAAACTCCCCAAAACAGTGTTGTAATAAATGTGTAAAGAACCCAGGGTCTGATTTTCATGAATTTGTCTTTTCTTTCAGAAGTTTAAAATGATACCGGTATAGCCTGACACGCCTGCCCATGTTGCAGCAACACAAGACATAGCCCACCGCAGTAGGATGGACGTAAATACTAATAAGTCTCTGGCAGAATTCTCAGTACTTAAAAGATGGAAAATATAGTACAGGATAGATTACATCAGGCTTCCATTTGCTAAACTACAAAAGGTAATCGAAAGGTTAAAATTAAAATAAATAATAATTTGAAATATTTTGAAAGAAATTATTTTACGTTACCTTTACTTTCTAGAATTTAAATAACGATTATGAAGATTGACCATCACTTTTTAAACCGTTTGTTTCGTTTTAATATACGTATCCTGTCTGTGCTTTTTCTGACAGGTGCTTACCAGGTTTACGGTCAGCCAGGGACTTTATCGGCTCAGGGGATTTCCCTGATACCGTACCCGAAGGAAGTCAGGACCAGCAATGAGAATTTTACCTTTGGAAACGAAACGAATATAGTACTGGACAAAAACGCTTCGGAAAACGACCGGTTTGCAGCAGGCGAATTATTAAAGCATCTTACCAGCGTAACAGGGATCAGCGCAAAAATATCGACCAAACCTTCAAGGGGGTCCATTATCCTGACCCGTAAAAACGGAGACAAAAAAATAGGTAGCGAAGGTTATTCGCTCGTGTCTGAACCCAACTCACTCACCATTAGCGCTTCAACAGAGAGCGGTCTGTTTTACGGAGTTCAAACGGCCCTGCAATTGATACAACGAAAAGGCAGGGAAGCCTATATTCCGGGAGTAACCATAAAGGACTGGCCCGATACCAAGGTACGTGCGGTGCATTATGATACCAAACATCACCAGGACAAGCGTAGTTACGTGGAAAGTTTGATCCGGGACCTAGCTGCCTACAAGGTCAATATGCTCGTGTGGGAATGGGAAGACAAATTTGAATACCCCAGCCATCCGGAAATAGGCGCTCCCGGGGCATTCACAATGAAAGAAATACAGGAAATAACAGCGTATGCTCACAAATACCATATCCAGATCGTCCCGCTTGTACAAGGCCTTGGGCACGTCAGTTTTATTTTAAAATGGCCTCAGTTTGCGCATTTACGGGAATTGCCAGCTTCTAATTTCGAGTTCTGCCCGTTGAAGGACGGCTCTTACGACCTCCTTTCTGATCTCTGGAAAGATGCCATGGAGGCAACACCGGGGTCACAGTATATCCATATCGGTTCCGACGAAACCTATGAACTGGGAGCCTGCCCGGCCTGCAAAAAAAAGGAAGAAGAAATTGGCAAAAGCGGGCTGTATCACCTGTTTATAGACCGCTCAGCCAAAAAGATCGAAGCATCGGGACGGGGAATTATGACCTGGGAAGCACCAATGGGCTGGGCCAAAGGGCGTCTGGAAGTATACCACACCGGAATGAAACAGGAAAAACCCGTCACACCACATAAGGGCATTATCCTGACCGAATCATACGACTATGAAACACATGATCTGAAATATGCCAGACAAGCCCGGTCACTTGGACATCCGGTTTATGCCTATGACCCCAATCCGGGAATTGAACAGCTTTTTTTACCCTACTTCTTCGTCAGTGACGGAAAAGGAAAAACAAAACCCGGCAGCCTGGAAAACTCTTATCAGTTTCTGCAGGAAACGATGGGAAAGGGAGTTTTTGATGGTGTAATCCGTACCTCATGGGATGACTCCGGCCTTCCGATGCAGGCTTGGATGCTCAGCTTTGCAACCACAGCGGCCTATTCGTGGAATGCTGCCGCACCGGGTTTGAAAGATTTCACCAACATTTTCTTTAAGAACAGATATGGACACGGATCCTCGGAAATAGATTCCCTGTATTACCTGCTCACCGAAGGTGCCTACTTTTTTATGGAGAGTTTTGAAAGGCGCGTATGGGCCTGGGGCGAAATTGGTAAAACGCACATCCCCGATCTTCCCAGAGGGGACGCCCTGGAATATGACCCGTTCTGGAATACACAATACAAGGACCGGGTCCGTATTGCCGGCGAGCTTCTGAAAAAAATGAATATGGCTATCGCAATCTGCGACAGGAACCTCCACAGCAGCGCCCTCGAAAATGAACAGGATATCATCGTTTTCAAAACACTGGCTCAGTTGATTCAGCACACCGCACTCACTTATCAGGACCTGTCCAGCCTTGAATTTACGATCAAAGCAGCTCATCAGCAACGTTTTACCGACCTCCCCGAAACATACAGAAACCTGCAAGCGGCCGAAGGAATTGTTCAGGAACAGCTTGCAAGAAGAAAAAAGGTGTTTGAAGAACTCGTGACAGTATGGAGCAAAACTATGCTCCCCAAGGGGATGTCTACCAATACAAAAAAATACTTCTTTGAACAGGATCGTACCCGTCATTTTGCCAATCGTACCGCTGACATGACGTATCTTATCATCGACGAAGAACAACTGGGCCTGGATGAGTACCTGGTAAAACTTCGGGAATACAACCGCTTTTTCTATAACAGATTTATGAAATGATCTTCGTCTGAAAACATTGGACCTTTGAACAAAGACGAAAGGTTACGGCTCTTTGCTCAGACGCATCTATTCACAAGTAAGCAATCCTTCAAACCCATGAATAACTCAAGAAGAAAATTTGTAAAAAACATGTCTCTCGGTATTGCAGCGGTCAGTACTTTCAATCCGCTTTCGAAACCTTACGCAGATAAAATAAAAATCGGAGTGATCGGAACAGGCCTGCGGGGACAGGCGCATATCAGCACACTCCTGAAACGGACGGATACAGAAATTACTGCCATCTGCGACATAGAGCCCAAAATGCTGGAAATGAGCAGAAAGCTTTTTAAAGATACCGGAAAACCTCTCCCCAAAATTTTTACCGGCGATGCTTACGCCTACCGGAAACTACTGGATCCGAAAAGCATTGACGCTGTCATAATTGCTACACCCTGGGAATTACACACACCCATGATCCTGGACGCCCTTGCAGGCGGACTCAAGTACATTGCCACGGAAGTGGTACTGGGTGTCACCCTGGAAGATCATTTTGAAGTGGTACGCAGTACCGAAAAAAATAACGCGCAGGTGATGATGCTAGAAAACGCCTGTTACCGCAGAGATACCCTTGCCATCACCAACATGGTGCGACAGGGGCTTTTTGGAGAACTGATCCATTTACAGGGAGGTTATCAGCACGATTTGCGGGGCGTGAAATTCAACGACGGCATAACGCCCTACAACAGCGGCGCGGAATTTGGAGAAAAGGGCTTTTCCGAGGCAAAATGGCGCACAAATCACTCCGTTAACCGCAATGGTGACCTCTACCCGACACATGGTGTAGGCCCACTGGCTGTGATGCTGGACATTAACAGAGGCAATCGTTTTGAATCTTTGAACTCGTTTTCCACGAAAGCCAGGGGGCTGCATAACTACATTGCAAAGAAAGGTGGTGCCGACCATCCCAATACCAAAGTTTTGTTTAAACTGGGTGATGTAGTGACCACGCATATCAAATGTACCAACGGCGAAACAATTCTGCTACAACATGATACCAACCTTCCCCGGCCTTACTCTCTTGGTTTCAGGGTTCAGGGTACCGGAGGCATCTGGATGAACCTCAATAACGGCATCTACATTGAAGGCCAGTCGAAATATGACCATGAACGCTGGGATGATGCCAAAGAATGGCTCGAAAAATATGATCATCCGCTCTGGAAAAGGTGGAGCAAAGAAGCATACCAGACAGGACACGACGGAATCGACTTTTTTGTAATGAATGCGTTTATTGAGGCCGCGAAACGGAAGGAGCCAACCCCGATGGACGTTTATGATGCTGCCAGCTGGAGTGCTATTACACCGCTTAGCGAAAATTCCATCGAACTTGGAAATGAAACGGTGACATTTCCTGATTTTACGGGTGGCAAATGGATGAGCCGGAAAAACGATTTCGCCAGCACAGATGCGTATTAAGTAACCCAGGCCAAATATTCGTAGTGCGCGTGCACAACGCATATCCGTGATAAAGGCTTTGAGCGGTTTCGATTAAAGCATCAGGTTTCTGGAAAGCGTTTCCAGAAACCTGATGCTTTAAAATACGGGTAACTTCACCTTACCACTACACTATAATCACCTTAACACCAGCACTTTCCAGCTTTTTCTGATCCTCCAAAGGAATACCATCATCCGTGATCAGCACGTCTATGGCGGTGATCGGCGCCATGAAAGCGAAACTCCTTTTCAGGAATTTACTGGAATCTGCCACCACAATCACCTGCTTGGAAATGGAGATCATAACACGGTTGAGATGCGCCTCCTCCACATTGGGTGTTGACAGGCCGTACACCACACTCAGGCCATCCACCGCCAGGAACAGTTTATCACAGAAATAATTTTTGAAGCTTTCCTCAGCCGTTGACCCAATGAGCGATAGGGAGTTTTTGCGCAGAAAACCTCCCGGAACGATTACATTGGCCTTGGGATGCTCGGCAAGCTGGTCGGCAATATTCAGAGCGTTGGTGATCACCGTCAATTCAGACAGGCCAGACAGGTTTCTGGTGATCTCCATGGTGGTAGTTCCGGAGTCCAGAATGATCGTATCGCCCTCCTCGATCAATGCTGCCGCTGCTTTGCCAATACGTTTTTTTTGCTCAAAGTTCTGCTTGTTCTTATCTGAAATAGCAAAGTCGGTACCAACCCTGTCAATCTTCATTGCTCCACCTCTGGCACGTATGAGCGCATTCTTCTGCTCCAATCGTTTTAAGTCATTCCTGACCGTTACCTCACTTACCATTAGCTCTTTACTGAGCGAGGCCACATCCACCTGCCCTTTCTCTTCCAACCTTTCCAGAATAATGACGCGCCTCTGGACGGTGGATTTTTCTCCGGCTTTTCTCATAAAATAGATTCCCTTTTAAAGTTTGCCCGGTTTACTTCTTACCGGTAGTCAGGTTGAATTGATGCGTAAAAATAAATCTATTTAACATATTAATTTCGTTTCCTTCGTATAAATTAATTAAAAGAAGATTAAAAAGATAAATGATGAAATTATTTGTTATTTACGAAAGGAAATGATTAATTTTGTTTCAGTAATGAAATGAAACGAAATAAATTATGTCATCCGAAAGCAAACTATTAAAGGAACAATATAACATTTCAAAAGAGCTGCTAGGGTTTACGTTGGCTGAGTTACAGGAAAATGAAGGATACCTGACCGCCAAAGAGATTGCGCAGCAACCCAGGCTCTGGCAAAAAACATGGCAGCTTGTATACGAAAACAAGGAAAAGCTGAGCGATTTTCTGCGTTCAGCTTTTGCGGAAGATTCTCTGACCGTGGTACTGACGGGTGCAGGTACCTCCGCGTTCATTGGGAATGTACTTCAGGGGCCCTTTCAGAAACACACAAAAAAAACGACTACGGCGATCGCCACAACGGACCTGATCCTTCACCCCGAGCAATACTTAAATAAAAGCGCTACGCTGCTGATATCCTTTGCCAGGTCAGGAGACAGTCCTGAAAGTCTGGCGGCGGTCAATATAGCGGATGAATATTGTGAAAAAGTGTACCACCTGATCATTACCTGTAATCCCGAAGGCCAGTTGGCACTTTCGTCGGTCCCCGGCAAAAAAACAGCCCTAGTATTTTTGCTTCCGCCAGAAGCGGACGATCAAAGCCTTGCCATGACAGGCAGCTTTACCTCCATGCTGCTGGCCGGGCTGCTCATTGCACGTATTGCGGACATCAGCCTTCTCCGCGTTCAGGTGGATACCCTTTCTCAGTTCGGAGAAAACATTTTGGAAAATTACAGTCAGCCACTCAGGAGTGCAGCCAGGCTTGATTTTCAGCGTGTTGTTTTTCTCGGTTCCGGCCCATTGCGCTGGGTAGCCAACGAGTCTGACCTCAAAGTTCAGGAACTGACCGACGGTACTGTCATTTGCAAGTCTGATTCCTTCCTCGGATTCAGACACGGGCCCAAGGCCGTTATCAACGCAGCTACGCTCCTCGTTTATCTTTTTTCCAACAATGCACACGTTTACCGATACGAAAACGACCTGGTAAAAGCTGTAAGCCTGGGGGAACGGGGACTCTACCGGATTGGAGTCATTGAAACTGCAAAAAAGGGAATCGATACCGACCTGCTCATCGAACTATCTTCCAACGGTGAATCAGTGGACGAAGAGATGCTTTCCGTTGTGAGTGTCCTCCCAGCCCAACTGCTCGGTTTTTACAAGTCGCTGGAATTGGGCCTGTCCCCCGATAAACCATCGAAGAAAGAAACCATCACCCGGGTAGTGAGAGGTGTAACCATTTACCCTTTTTCAGAGTAGTACCGTTACACTTATCCGAGAAAAAAAATAAAAAATGAAAGATTTCGACGTATCCGTTATAGGCGAACTCAATATAGATTTTATCCTGAATCAGATCGATTCATTTCCTGAAATCGGCAAAGAGATACTGTCCAGGCAAATGAATGTAACCCTGGGAAGTTCGTCAGCGATCTTCGCCAGTAACCTGAGCAGCCTGGACACAAAAGTGGCTTTTATTGGTAAAGTTGGCCAGGATTCCTTTGGAGAACTGATTTTGGCCACACTGAAAAACAAGCATGTCAACACGGATGCGATCCTGAGAAGAGAAGATTTAAAAACAGGTGCGACCGTTGTTCTGAACTTCGGGGAAGACAGGGCGATGATCACACACCCAGGAGCAATGGAGGACCTGGCTTTTACAGATATTGACTGGGCCACTGTCGGCAGATCGCGCCATTTGCATCTTTCCTCTTTTTTTATTCAAAAAGGGATCCGAAAAGATGTCCCTTCTATTTTTAAAAAAGCGAAAGAAATAGGCCTTACAACCTCTTTCGATCCGCAATGGGATCCCGGCGAAGAATGGCAGATGGACCTTGAAGGTATTTTGCCCTATGTGGATATTTTTCTGCCGAACAAAAAAGAGCTCTTACACCTTACCGGGCACGGCAGTTTACAAAGTGCCGTCCGGCACATTAAGTCTTTGGCCAACACCATTGTGGTAAAACTTGGCAACGAAGGTTCCGCGCTTTTCACTCCCGACGGTGAGGTTTTTCAGCCTGCGTTTTTGAACACCGATGTCGTTGACGCCATTGGAGCCGGCGACAGCTTCAACGCAGGCTTTATTCACAAATTCGTTGGCGGCCATCCCCTTCCCGCATGCCAGGAGTTCGGCAATATGATAGGTGCATACTCCACTACCGCATCCGGAGGGACAGGTGCATTCTCTGCCGGCAGTAATATACATCAGAACGTTAAAGAAAGATTTGGTTATGCCGAAAAGCAACATGATTGACAAGCTCAGAGAGATGCGGAAAACCCATTCATCTCTGCTTGCTACGAATTTTTACAACTACGAAACCCTGCGGGGTATTATGCAGGCTGCATCGCATCTCGGCCAGCCAGTGATTCTGCAGCTCACCAAAAGCTCCATTGACTATATGGGATTGTCCGTTGCGGTGAATCTTGCCAAATCGTCACTTGAAGAATATCAGGTAGAAGGCTGGCTTCACCTGGACCATTCCGGATCCTATGACCTTGTACACGAGTGCCTAGACGCGGGGTTTGATTCCGTGATGATCGACGCCAGTGAGAAATCGCTCGGAGAAAATATAGAGATCACCCAAAGGGTAGTCGAACTGGCCGCAAGGTACAACGCCAACGTAGAAGCAGAGCTGGGCTATATCGCCAAACTTGGCCAGTCCAAAGAGAAAACCGGCTTTACGGATCCCGCCGAAGCAAAGTATTTTGTGGAACAGACGGGTATCAACGCTCTTGCGGTAGCCATCGGGTCGGCACACGGATTTTATACACAGGAACCCAAACTGGACATGGAGCGCCTGAAGGAAATTCAGGCAGCCACCCACATTCCGCTGGTACTGCACGGCGGTTCGGGAATTCCGGGAGACAGCCTGAAAGAGGCGATCAAAAACGGGATTTGCAAGATAAATCTTGCTACCGAAATCAAAAATATATTCATGCAGACCCTCAAGAATTCAATGGTTCACAACCAGGACATTGATCTCAGAAATGTGTTCCCCTCGGCAATTGAGGCCGTTTCTCTGCTGGTAGAGAAAAAACTGGAAATTGTAAAAAGCTAGTTTGATGAAAAAATATCTTTATTTTGGAATACTACCTTTTTTTGTTCTTATGCAAAACTGCAACGAAACCCGGAATTCGGAATATTATAGCCAGGAGGACTACCCTATCGTAGAAAAATATGACTCGCACGTTCATATTAACTCCTTCAACCCTGCCTTTCTGGATTTTGCCGCCAAAAACAATTTCCGCCTGCTCAGCCTGAATGTGGCCGCACCAGAATATGTACCCATAGAAATACAGCAGGATTTCGCTGTCGAACACCTGAAGAAACATGCGGATCGCTTTGCCTATACAACCAGCTTTCATATCGAAAACATCGGTGACAGCAGCTGGCAGGAGCGTACGATTGGATACCTGCGTGAATCATTTGCCAGGGGCGCCTGTGGTGTGAAGGTCTGGAAGAACATCGGAATGGAATATAAAGACGGCAAGGGCACATTTGTTATGATTGATGATCCGCGCCTGGACCCGATCTGGGATTTTATAGAAAAAAATAATAAAACCCTGGTGGGTCACCTGGGGGAGCCCAAAAACTGCTGGCTGCCTCTCGAGAAAATGACCGTAAAAAACGACCGTGAGTACTTTGCAGGCCATCCTGAATACCATATGTTTCTGCACCCTGAATTCCCCTCGTACGAAAAACAGATCGAAGCAAGGGATAATATGCTGGCTAAACATCCCCGGCTGCGCTTTAACGGCGCACATCTGGCCAGCCTGGAATGGAGCCTGGACGAACTGGCCAAAAGACTGGATAAATTCCCTAACATGGTGGTAGACATGGCCGAGCGAATCTCCCACATCCAATACCAGACGGTTCAGGATCACCAAAAAGTATACGACTTTTTTATCAAATACCAGGACCGGGTACTTTATTCTACCGATCTGGTTTTTGACGATAGCCAGGCCCCTGAAGATTTTCTGAAACACGCGGACGAAACCTGGAAAAGCCATTGGGCTTTTTTTACATCCGATCAGGTGATGAAGGCACCCGAGGTAAGCGAAAAATTTGAGGCACTGCACCTGCCCCGTGTCGTCATCGACAAGCTTTACAGAAAAAATGCCGAAAAATGGTTTCCGTTGACCCTAACACAGTAGGAAAGCCATGACGTCCGTCTACCATATCCTTTGCCTCTTGTCGACCATCCTGTTTACCGCCCCTGTAAACAAAGAGAGGCAGGCCGAAAATAATATTCTCGTGATCAAAAAATCCGTCGATTTCGCAATAGACGGAACAGGGTCTGGTATCCATTGGGATAAAACCAACTGGACCATACTCCCTCCACTCAGTTCAGGACAAAAAACATATAGTACCAAAGCGAAGGTACTGTATTCTGACAAGGGTATTTATTTTCTCTTTTTTTGTAAAGACAAAAAACTCACTGCTACCATGCAGGCAGATTTCCTGGACCTCTGGAATGAAGACGTGATCGAAATTTTCCTTCAGCCAGACCCGGCCGTTCAGGCTTATTTCGAGTACGAGTTATCCCCTTTGAATTACGAGCTGCCGATAAACATATACAATGAAAATGGCCAACTGAACAGCTGGGTTCCGTTTCATTACACCGACGACCGCAAAACACGCCATGCTGTAACTGTACAGGATGGTATACAGAAAAGTGGCGCCGATACCAACAGCTGGACGTCGGAAATATTTATCCCTTTTAAGTTATTAAAACCATTGTTCAAAAACGCTCCGGTTTCGGGTACGCGATGGAAAGGAAATCTCTACCGGATTGACTACGACAAAGGTGAAACCTTATGGGCATGGCAACCCAACAGTGGTAACTTTCACGAATATGAAAAATTTGGAATTTTCGAATTTGAATAAACTAACACCTGCCTTATGAACGAAGACAGCAAGCCTGCCCTTTTCCCCAGCCGCCGTACTTTTGTGAAGGAGTCCGCCGCCATAGTCGGTGGCATACTGACTGCCTCCGGTTTTGCCGGGAAGGCCCACGGCTGGAGCCTGAACAACGACCCTATCAAAGTTGCACTCATCGGATGCGGAAGTCGCGGTGCAGGCGCCGCGCTCAATGCGCTAAGTGCTAACGCAAATGCAGTACTCGTGGCCATGGCCGATGTTTTTCAGGACAAGCTGGACGAAACCTACGCCACACTGATGAAAGTCGGCAGGATTAAAGATTTTGTCAAAGTTCCTCAAAATCAGAAATTCGTAGGTTTTGATGCATACGAAAAAGCCATTGCCTGCGCTGACGTGGTACTTCTGGTAACCCCTCCTGCTTTCAGGCCCTCGCACTTCGCTGCTGCGGTGAAAGCAGGGAAACACGTTTTCATGGAAAAACCGCTGGCTTCTGATGCCCCCGGGATTCGTCAGGTGCTTGAAACCGGCAAGGAAGCTACCCGAAAAAACCTGAAAGTGTTGGTAGGTCTGCAGAACCGGTACGATCCGGGTTATCAGGAAATGGTAAAAAAAATACAACAGGGAGCAATTGGCAGGATCATTTCGGCAACGGATTATTACCTCATCGGACCAGTCACTAATGTTCCGCGTGTAACAGGACAAACGGAAATGGAGTTTCAGATGCGTAACTGGAGATATTTCAACTGGCTATGGGCGGGATCACCAGCTGGCTTGCAAATTCACAACACCGATATCGTCAATTGGGTCAAAGGCGGCTATCCGATCCGTGCCCAGGGAATGGGCGGGCGGTCCTCGTTAAAAGGTCCGGACCATGGTGACATCTTCGATCATTTTTACATCGAATACGAGTACGCCGACGGCACCAAACTCAACAGCCAGATACGGCACATCAGCGGTACCTGGAACAAAGGGGGGGCGACGTTTCAGGGAGCAACGGGCTCTGCCAGTCTTCAGGCCGGGATCAAAAACAGCAAAGGCGAACAGATTTGGCGGAACCCGAATAAGGATTCGGAAAACGCATATCAGATCGAGCACAATGTACTGTTTGCAGCCATTCGCAATAATACGCCTCTGAATGACACCGAATGGGGGGCAAAAAGCACTATGACAACCATTCTGGGACGCATGGCAGTTCACTCAGGCAAACTGGTCGAATGGGATGAAGCCTTTCATTCAGATCTTACACTGATGCCCGACAGGTTTGCATGGGATGCCGAGCCTCCCGTCAAACCCGACAAAGACGGAAATTACCCGGTACCCATTCCGGGGTTATCCAAAGTGCTCTGATCAGCCATGAAACACCTATCAGTACTCTTTTTTATTCTGCTATACCTCTGTGGCTGCCATTCGTCCAAAAGACTTTCGGCAGACGCAGAATCCTTAAACAATGCCCCGAAGGTGAATCGGAAAGCTTTGCAAAATAAGGGATTCAGAGTCCTTTATAAAGGTGAAGATCTTTCGGGCTGGCAGGTATTGGCAGGGCATCGTAACCACTGGACCTCAAAGGGCGATCTCATTGATTATGATGGTAAAAGTGAAGAAAAAGACAAATGCCTGTGGACGACGGAATCTTTCTGCGATTTTGTGCTGCTCATCGACGTGAGGCTGACACGGAAACCAGAAATGGCCAGGAGCCCCGTCATTCTGCCAAATGGTGAGACCGCCAGGAATGCTGACGGCACGAATCAGGAAGTGGAAATTCCTTATAACGGTGACACCGGAATTTACCTGCGCGGGGATTCCAAAAATCAGGTAAATATCGGAAACCGGTACATTGGCTCGGGGGAGATTTATGGTTACCGGGTAGACAAAACACTCCCGGCTGAGATACGTGCGGCTGTGACACCTAAAATAAAAGCCGATAACCCGCCCGGAGAGTGGAACCGGTTTGAAATCACCATGAAGGGATCCAGGGTTTGGGTGAATCTCAACGGCAGGAATGTAGTGGAAAACGCACTGTTACCGGGCATCGCTTCCTGCGGAAAAATAGCCCTCCAGGACGACCATGCCACTAATAATACCTGCCAGTTTGCCAATATCTACATTAAAACCCTTACGGAATAATGACGACGATGAAGAGGATCGTTCCAGACGGAACAGTAAAAAGGCTGGCTATCGGCTTGCTTGCATTTTGCCTGAGCCTGACGGTTGCTGACCGGCTCAACGCACAGCCCGCTTTGACCAAGCAAATCCTGGCACTGACCGACCAGGAATACAACAGCCTCGAAAACCTTTATAAACATTTGCATGCACATCCCGAATTATCCCTGCAGGAAAAAGAGACAGCCGCATTACTTACCCAGACTTTGGCCCCAACCGGCTGCCAGATTACAACGGGAGTCGGAGGGCACGGTATTGTAGGAATCATGAAAAATGGGCCGGGGCCTGTGGTGATGATTCGTACAGACATGGATGCTTTGCCTCTGAAAGAGAATACCGGTGTCGGTTTTGCAAGCAACAAGGTAGCACGTCTTGAGTCTGACAAAGAATCACCACTTATGCATGCCTGCGGTCATGATATGCACATGGCAGTATGGATCGGCGTGGCCAGGGTATTGGCAAAACTCAAAAAAGAGTGGAGCGGCACGGTGGTTTTTGTGGGCCAGCCGGCTGAGGAAAAAGGCCTGGGTGCAACTGCTATGCTTGCCGATGGTCTTTTTAAGAAATTCCCCAGGCCCGACTATGCCCTGGCACTGCACGTTAATTCGGCTCTCGAATCCGCAAAAGTGGGTATCTGCAGCGGTTATGTACTTGCTAATATTGATGTGCTGGATATAGTAGTCAAGGGGAAAGGCGGGCACGGATCGGTTCCTCAGCTAACGATTGACCCCATTGTGATGGCTTCTAAAATGATACTTGGTTTTCAAACGATCGTAAGCCGGGAAATATCACCGCAAACTCCGGCTCTCATCACGGTGGGCTCCGTACACGGAGGCACCAACGATAACATTATTCCCGATGAAGTAAAACTGGAACTCTCCATCCGCTCGTTTGATGATGAGGTGCAGAAGGCAGTGATCGAAAAAGTAAGAAGAACCTGTGAAGGAATTGCGCATGCGTCGGGAGTAGAAAAACAGAATTATCCGGTTGTAACGATCCGTAAAGGACATACCCCGGCAGTCTATAACGATCCTGCACTGGCTAAGAAAATGACTGAAAACTTTGTCAAACTGCTCGGGGAAGATAAAGTGGTAAGCTTGTCTGCCGAAATGTTCGGAGAAGACTTCGGCTGGTACGGACGCGAGACTCCCGCTATACCCACACTCATCTACTCACTGGGTTCTGTAAATCCCGGCAAAATGGCTGACGCGAAAAAGACCGGCCAGACCATTCCTTCAACCCACTCGTCTATGTACCTGCCCGATTACCCCCCTACCTTACGTACAGGTGTAATCAGTATGTCGTCGGCAGCACTTTCCCTGCTAAAAAAATAGCCCAGGCTATTGAACAGCGGAACGTTCGGTAGCAGCGTGGTACGATTGTCACATAGAAAATACTCCAATACAACCCTTTACCCGACACCATCATGAAAACCACGGTTGCAGTCATATTCGGCGGAAAGTCAGCAGAGCATGATGTCTCATTGAAGTCAGCCACCAATATTTATAATGCTATAGATACTACCGAATTAAAACCACTCCTTCTGGGTGTTGACTATAACGGACAATGGCGATTTAATGATAACTATGGAGAGACAAACGTGGATCTGTACCAAAATGACTATTTTTCTGGCGCCTCGTTCGTTTCTCTAAAAAAGGGGACCGGCGCAATTGAAATTATCAGCCAGGATTCAAATCGGTCGCTGGCTTCCTTCCACGTTGCTTTTCCAATCATTCACGGAACTTTTGGTGAAGACGGAACACTCCAGGGTATACTGAAATCACTGGAGGTAGCGTATGTAGGTCCGGATATTTTGGGATCGGCCATAGGTATGGACAAGGAAGTCGCAAAAAGGCTTCTGAGGGACGCAGGAATTCCGATCTCTGCCTTTTTTACACTCTACCGGCACAACCCAGGCCAGTTTTCTTTTGAAGAAATAGTACAAGAACTCGGCCTGCCCCTTTTTGTGAAACCAGCCAATGCGGGCTCGTCTGTGGGTGTGAGCAAAGTTGCGAATAAGGCCGAATTCGAACGGGCTGTTTCGGAGGCATTTATTTACGACAAAAAAATTCTTGTTGAAGAAGCCGTCTTTGGAAAAGAGGTGGAATGTGCTGTACTCGGTAACGAAGTAGTAAAGGCGTCGGTACTTGGCGAAATTGTCAGCGCTGCCAATTTTTATTCTTATGAGGAAAAATACCTGAACCTGGATGGCGTACAGACCAAAATACCGGCTGAGATCGGGGAACAGGCTTCTGCACAGATCCGGGCAACGGCGATAAAGGCTTTTGGGGTTTTATGCTGCGAAGGTATGTCCCGGATCGACTTCTTTTTAAGAGAAGATAACACGTTCGTTCTCAACGAAATCAATACATTACCCGGTTTTACCGCAACAAGTATGTACCCACAGTTATGGGAGCATACAGGTATTCCTTACCCCAGGCTACTTTCAGAGCTGGTACAATTAGCTCAGCACCGTCAGGAGAGAGAGACGGTGCTGAAGTATACGATCTGATGGCAACGTATCAGGACACTAAGTAACTAACTTACAACACCTTACCTTTTCGTAGCATCATTTACCATCCCTTCCATCGCCAGCCTGACGGCAGTGCTGTAAGGGATGGTTCTGTTTGCATTGTATTTTTCAAGTTCGGTTAGCAGAATCGGGAGGTAAATGAATTTTCTTCCCGTGGTGTAATAATCTTTTAACCGCTCTGCTTTTTCCGTATCCCCAAGATTCCGCGCAATGATCACTTCGCCCGCTCTGACAAAATGCTCATACAGACAACTCTTCCAACCGGTATAACCCTGATCGGACATGGCTTCGCGTATTGGGATAAAATAGTTTTCTGTCACCTTGATAAGTGCCTCTGGAATTTGGTCCACAGCCGGATTAACAAACGAATGGCCGAATTCATGGGTACTCAGTTCAAGCAGGTGTTTCGGGTCACGAAACCCCATATCCAGTCTGGCAGTATCGCTGAAAGCAGGCGGAGCAAAAGCACCAAACACGTGCGCCGCATGTGTTTGCACATCTTTTTGGTAGCAAACACCAAACCCCATTCCGGTGGGAATGGTCAGGCTGGGATATAATGCGTAAGATTCAAAACTTCCCTGATAAAACGCCTCCATTTGAGGTATGAAGTTGCTATCCGGTATTCCCGTCAGCACCTGTGCCATCGCATTTCTGTAAAATGGTTGGCTTTGCCGGAGATAGGTACCAAAATCCACTTCCACGTAAATTGCGTTCATTGCGTCAATAAACCTGATCGCATTGTTCCTGGCTTCTGTAAGATTGCCGGAATTAGAAAACCGTGCATAATAGCGGGTATCAATAGAATCTCTGAGCCGGGCGTTTGGGAAATCGTCAAGTTGCAGAAGCAGGTTGATGAAGTAGTCGAGCCAGATATTTTCAGCAAAACCCATTGCCACTGCCAAATGTTTACTGTTTTCAAAGCGCTTGTAACGGTGGTACAGATCTAAACCATAAGCGTAACGTTTTTTATTTTTTTCCGAATACTGCGGGTTGGTCACAGACTCCCGGCCTTCATATCCGAGGAAATACACAAATCCCAGTAATTCGACATTGTTATTGACCTGCACACTGATTTTGCTACCTTGGCAATGCATTTCGGCAGACTTAAAAGTGATACCAAATGAATGGCTAGCCCACAACAGGGCTAAGAGAAAAAATGTTGATCGGAGCATGAGTTTAAATATTTTGAATACGTCCCAAAGCAACGCATTCATCAATAACCATGCGCCTGAACACGTAAAACTGGTCGTCCAAACTCACGATTCCGGACTAATTTACCTTTGCGGGCTTACTTTCTGCCGGCAGATATTGAGACGGCGACTTGCCTGTAACCTGCCTGAACACCTGATTAAAACTTGATTTTGAACTAAAACCCGACTCCAGGGCCAGCGCCAGGATCGTTTTGTGCTGCTCTCCTGGATTACCGAGCTTGCCAATTACTTCCTGTACTCTGAAGTGATTCACAAATGCGTTAAAATTGGCGTCACAATAGGTATTCACAAGATAAGAGACATACCGGGGCGGAAGTCCGAGGTAAACGGCCACGTCATCAATGGTTAATTTTGCCTGTGTAAAAATTTTATCATGGCCAAAAGCGCTTTTAAGACGTTCCAATTCAGCAACATCGTTGTATTGTGAAAACTCGGACCGTTCCTGACTCCTCTTGGGGAGCATCGGTAATATGAAAAAATCGGGATTTGCATAACCTGTGTAGCCTAATACAAACAGGCAGGTTGTGATAAGCAGTTCAACTCCCGAAAAGACCGGCCAGTCAAGGACCACCCCACAGATCCATAGTAGTGTCAAAATGACCATAAACGTAAAAAAGCTGTAAATCCTCACCAGCCGGATGGCGGACAATCCCATGCCCTGCTGTGCAAACTGCCGGTGAAGATTTACCAGGCGTCTTAGGTAGTATACCAGAACAACCACCATTCCAATAATCGGCAACAGCTCCGTGAAGAAAAACCATATCGGATTATCCAGCAAGGATGGGACGCGTTTGTCATAATAGCGCCAATAGTACCTCCAGCCCGCAGAGATGCCAAACTCCAATATGGAGGGGACATACAACAGCCAGTTCCAATTTTTAAATTGATAGTCAGTATGGGTAGTTATTTGTATAAAAAACCACAGCGAGACCGGTAAGATCAGGTAACTTTGAAAAATCCAGAAAGGAAATGCATCCGGTGAGCTGTGGTAGTGTACCTGCATCCCCCATGCGTTCAGAAGCTCCATGGCCAGCACATACAAAATCAGCCCCATAAATACTCCTGCCCTGGAAGCTTTCAATCCTTTTACAATCAACGCCAGACTTAATATCATGCCCTGGCCGAATGCGAGAAGAAAAATGAATGCCTTCCAATTACCCATGATTTGTATGATCAGAAATTGCTATTTGTAAAATGCTTAATATTTCTCAAAAATAGCAATGGTCCATGTAAATACACCGCCACACGCGTAAATACATTCGGTACTCCGGTTACTTTCGGTTCACTTTTAAGTGATGCATTCCAGGATAACCGTCCAGGCTGCGCTTACCAATGGCAGGTTAAATCCCGATATTCTCAGAAAAGGCCTCAAGGTACATGAAAGTATCACATTCATTCCTCTGAGACAGGGAGGATTAACCTGCGGCAATGCTGTGGTCCTGCACGCTTTTTAGAACTTCATAGCTGTGGATACGTGCCTGCGGATCATATATGTGGCTGGTGATCATCAACTCGTCAAGCTGTGTATGTCTTTGAAAATAAGTCAGATCTCCGCTTATTTTCTCCCTGTCTCCAATAAAAGTGTATTTCATCATTTGTCTCACAGCTGCTTCTTCATATTCTCCCCAAAGCCCGTCCATGCTTTCCACGGGTGGTTGCAGAGCCCGGCGCCTGCCTGTAATAATACCGGTAGCCAACTGAAAGAAAGAGGTAGCCAAACGCTCCGCTTCTTCGTTGGTATCTGCAGCAATTACATTCACACAAGCCATTACGTAGGGTTGCGCCAGATATCCCGACGGCCTGAAATGCTGCCGGTAAAGTTCTATTGCATTCAGAAAATGATTGGGGGCGAAATGACTGGCAAAGGCATAGGGTAAGCCCAGATGTGCCGCCAGTCGGGCACTATCGGTGCTTGAACCCAGTATCCAGATCGGTATGTCAAGCCCTTCACCCGGAATAGCACGTACTTTGGAGCTTTTGTTTTCTGCCGAAAAATAGGTCTGCAATGCCATTACATCTTCCGGAAAATCCTGTACAGACTCCATATAACTGCGCCTGAGCGCGCGGGCCGTAACCTGGTCAGTCCCGGGGGCTCTTCCAAGGCCCAGATCAATACGACCGGGATAAAGCGACGCCAGGGTACCGAACTGTTCAGCAACAACGAGTGGTGCGTGGTTGGGTAACATAATACCGCCGCTGCCCACGCGGATGGTTGTCGTACCGCCTGCAATGTAGCCAATCAGTACCGAAGTAGCAGAACTGGCGACACTTTCCATATTGTGGTGCTCGGCGAGCCAGTATCGTTTATAGCCAAGTTCTTCCGCACGTTGCGCCAGCCGAAGGCTGTTTCTGAATGTAGTGCCCGCATCATTTCCTTCGGTGATCGGGGCAAGATCAAGAATAGAAAATGGTATATCCCGGACAAGTCTTTCTGCCATTATTGATGTATTAACTGTGAAATGCTACTATTAAAAAGCATTTGTTCAGCCTGTGAGTTCCATCACACAGAAAAAGTAAATCGCCGGGTCATTTTTAAAAATCGGGTTCGGTTCGCGCTATCTGAATTTATATTCTTAAAAAGCTGATAAACCTCTGGTCCGGACGGTAGCGTTCGTCAGAGCGCAGCCCCAGACCAAAGTGGTTATTTCTGACGGGACAACTTATCCAGGTGCTGGCTTACGCCCTCGGTCAGATCCCTTGCCGCCGACGGCGAAAACGGTGATACCATTGGCTCATAACCACCCAACTTGATTTCCTCTTCCGTGGGCAGGTATCCCAGCGTACCATTGGTAATTCCTGCATAAAACGTGAACGGAAAAGGCGAATTGCCGCGAATTTCGTTGGAAACCTCGCAAAACAGCTCACAAGGAGCGCTCCATATCATGATATCGTCGTTGATACCCAGAAATTGGATCGGCATTTTGATCAGGGCCACTCCGTTGGCACCAATGCGCAGATAGTTTTTCATGTCATCGGGCCATGTTTTGATATCCGCCCTCCGGGGTGTTTCAATGACAATGCCCGAAGTGGATAGTTTTACGGATCCGGTGGTACCTAAAATCCTTTTATTGGCCTCAAGAATAGGTTCTCCCAGCAGTTTACGAAACTGCCTCAGCTGGCCATCCTTTTTGCCGGTATTGGACACAGAAATGGAAAAACGGGGGGCAACATTTCCCAGCGCTCCGTTTATAAAAAGCAGCGGCGCGCCAGTTTGTTCCTCTACGTACTGAGCCACTTCTCCGGCCACATCCCCACTGATCCTTTTATCGGAAACACTCAGTACCGTGCCGTGTATCGGATAATTGGCAATGAGGGCCATCAGCTTTCCTTCAACGCTTTCTATCCTCAGAAGGCCTATCTTGCCGTCAATAGGTGCATCGGGGTTTTCTCCCAGAAAGGTCTTATTGTCAACCCCGCGGGCGCGACGGTTGACGTTGGCACGGGAGTACCCCCAGCCCGCACCCAGTTTGGCAGGAACCTGTCTGTTACGCGCCGTGGCCACCGCTTCCACCAGTTTATCTTCTATAAACTGTGCATACTCCTGGTTATATTTTACTTCGTAGCGACTTCCCAGAAACAAGGGAATAACACCCGGCGAACCCACTTCCGGGGCGGAGTGGGTGTGGGTATTCGCCCACCAGAAATCCTCCGGATTGATATTAAATTCCTTTTTAAGCCTGGCAGCGGCTTTGTCGTAGGTCACCGTTGCGATACAACCAAGATCAGAACTGACCAGATAAAATTTCTTCTTGCCGTCGTCCAGCAATACCACTTTGTGATAAATACTATCTCTCACTCCCTCAGACATCCGGGGATCGTACCCCAGCAGATTCTGGGGAGTCAAAGGGGTAATATTGGTCCTGGCGAAAGCAGCGCGGAAAGTTTGCTGTGCAACAGCCTCTGAGGTCAGACGCAGATTCAGAAAAGCAAGTACCAGGGTAGCAGTAATCAGAAGTCGTTTCAAAGCGATAAAGATTTATTGAATTGAAGAAGATTGATGCTAAGGGTACGCAGTTGTTTGGTGTTTGGGCTATTATTGCAATTGGAGCTATTCTATCACCACTTTACACGTTCTTACTCCTAGCCCTTCCTCGAAACTGATCAGACAGGCACCCTGAGGCAACTGATCAGGAATTATCCGGTTATCGGTGGACTGCCCGGTAATTGTCTCCAAAACTCCCCTGTACTGACATCTGCCCAGTTTCCTCGCAGTACCTGTTTAAATTTATACCGGTCCCTTCTAAGCATTGAAAGACTGTTCTTTATATGAATTTCATAATGAGTAATATACGGAATGACAACCTGTTGTTGCCGGGGCCATTCGTGGGTTATTCAAAATTACGCGGGTTGCAATGTCTTTGGCTCCCATAAAGCCCGGATATGTGAGGGATCAATACGCTTTCTGGCTTGGGCCAGGTCGTAGCTTTCCTGAACGGATAACCAGAACTCAGCGCCTGTGTTCGGAAATGCTGCTCCTAAACGGATGGCCATGTCAGGAGAGACGGCGGATTTCCCGTTGATAATAGCTGACAAAGTTTTACGGGTTGTCCCTAAAACCTGCGCTACCTGCTCGACGGTGAGTTTCTGTCCTGTTTCCTCCCGGATTCCATCAAGCGTTTCACGGATCAGTTCGCCCGGATGGGCTGGATCAAATAGTGCCATGATAAAAACTCCTGTTTAGTGATAGTCAATATAATCAACGTCTGCGGCGTTCTCTCCTTCAAATCGGAAGATTATCCGCCAGTTTCCCGACACTTTTACTGCATAAAACCCCTCCAAGTTTCCTTTCAGGGAGTGAAATGCATAGCCAACCTGGTTCATTTGCTCCGGGGATCTTGCCGCATCGAGACGGGTTAAGATCAACCGTATTTTAGTAACGTGGCTTTGCTGGAGCTTCGAGCGGTCGCCTTTGGTGGCATATAATTCCAACCCTTTGTGTCGGTAACTTATAATCATAACACCAATGTAACGTGAAACGTGCCACGTGTCAAGTACTTTTTTTGATTTTGACTATTTTTATGCCACGCACGCATAAACATAACAGAAAAACGCCCCAGATGTGTGGCCTATGGGTTATCCAGTCTTATCTGTTTAATTTTCCTTTAATAATGGTACTTTTGAGAAAAGGATATCCATCATGCAACAAACATTTCAGATAAATCCGGCCAACATCAACGCGCAAGTTATCGAGAATATTCTCAATACCGCGAAAGCCAAGTTTGGAAGCCGCCCGTTTCGGCTCATCATTGATGATGAGCCTATTGTCGCAGTGATTGACCAAAAGGAGCTTTATAAAAAGTCTTTGGAGCTTCGGGAATTATTCAAAGACGCAGTCGTCCCGCCAGGAGTGAATTTATCCGATTTAGCCAATGATGTGAATTTATGATCTACTTTGATACGGATGTTTTAATTCATTTTCTTATTTCTCAAGAACCCGATAAACACCAACAAGCAAACGTACTTTACGAAGCAGCCGCCCAAAAGGGTCTTTTTTTGTCTCTCTCTTGTGCCTTCAAGAAACGGCTTTTGTGTTGCACCGGCTAAATCAATCTCCGCAAAATATTGAGAGAATGTTAGCGACCTTTCTACCATCTCAACCTGTGGCATACAGTTTGGAAGAAATGAAACGGGGCATCGCCATTGCGAGACAGATAGGCTTCCCACATATCAATGATTGTCTACACCTAGCTATTGCCGAAACCCATTGCACAGAAATATACACTTTCAATAAGTCGGATTTAAAGCGTATTCAAAACCACTCCAAACTAAAAATTACTATTTTATGACCTGTTATTTTTCTGCAAAGTGGGTAAGCCTATCGGGATCTGATGCATGGATGCTGAAATACTGATTAAGAGATAGGATAAATAAGAATTTTGAAACGCGGGAAGGCCATCAAACCGGGGAAAATTGTTGTTGATGCCGGGCAGCCGCCATGCCGAAGAATTGCTCAAATTGAAACAGCAAGGAGGTAAGAAAATTTTAGTGGACAGTCTAAGCCTGTTCCCGGAACTGACAGTAGCCGGCCTTATTGATGAATTCCATATTGTTATCCATCCCGCGATTGTAGGCAGTGGAAGAAAATGGCTGGATGCCGACAGTCAGCAAAAACTAAACTTAAAGCTGGTTGATACTGTAACTTTTAAATCCGGATGCGTCGCACTTCATTATTTAAAACAGTAACCGCGTGACCAACAATCCATGAGTACCCGGAATGGCGGATACTCCAGAGAGCCATAGGGAGGGCTGAGGCAGTCATCGACAAAAGCGACCGCTCCCCAGTCCCCCACTCTCAACAGGCCGGATCCGCTCCTCATGGACGCCATCCCAGGCCCGGCGCAACATGCTCCAGAATCGCTGACAGTACATGGACGTTGTAATCAACTCCCAGCGTATTAGGTATGGTCAGCAGTATGGTATCCGCTTCCTGTATAGCCTCGTCCTTTGCCAGTTCTTTGATAAGCTGATCTGGTTCCGCAGCATAACTTCTGCCAAAAATCGCACGTTTATCTTGTTCGATCATCCCGATTTTATCTCCCCGGACAGCCTCCTGCCCGAAGAAATAGCGATCCTGGTCGTTCACCAGCGCAAAAATGGATCGGCTCACAGACACCCTTGGTTCCCGCTTGTGCCCTGCTTTTTTCCACGCCTCTTTGTACAACCTGATCTGCTCAGCCTGCTGCACATGAAAAGGCTTGCCGCCTTCATCGTACTTCAGGGTAGAGCTTTGAAGGTACATCCCGTTTTCGGCTGCCCACACAGCCGTAGCATTAGAAGCGGCACCCCACCAGATACGCTCCCGCAGTCCTTCCGAGTATGGTTCAATCCGCAACAGGCCCGGCGGGTTTGGAAACATCGGGTACGGATTGGGCTGCGCAAACCCTATACCTTTGAGCTTATCAAGGAATTCCAATGCCTTTCTGCGTCCCATATCGGCGTCGGTTTCTCCCTCCTCAGGTTCATATCCAAAATAGCGCCAGCCGTCAATTACCTGTTCCGGAGATCCCCTGCTGACTCCCAGCTGCAACCGCCCTTCAGAAATTAAATCGGCTGCACTGGCATCTTCCACCATATACAGTGGATTTTCGTAACGCATATCAATCACCGCAGTTCCAATCTCTATTTTGCTTGTCTTAGCACCCACAGCCGCCAGCAGAGGAAACGGTGACGCCAGCTGAGCCGCAAAATGATGCACGCGAAAATAAGCACCGTCCAGACCGATTTCCTCCGCAGCAACAGCCAGGTCAATAGATTGCAGCAGCGTGTCGCTGGCTGTTTGGGTTTTATAAGCCGGATGGCTGGACCAATGCCCGAATGATAAAAATCCTATTTTCTTCATTAAACGCAGTTCTGGCTCCTAATTTTTAAGAGTAAGTTTTTAGAAAAAATACATGCTTACAGCACATTGTAAAACCCGGAAAACGAATGCCTTCGCCTCCGAATCATCCCTTTTATCCCTGGCGGACAGTGCCCGAAGCAGCTTTTGAAGCTATGTAAAGATACAATCGATCACCGAAATGGCAAGGATAACTTTTGCTAAAAATGATATCTCTCAGGATTAAAAACCACCGAAAATTCAGAAACCCTCAGGATCAGTCTTCCTTCTTATTCACTTTATAATGCAGCGATACCAGGCCTGTAGAATAACTCTTGGTTTTTAAAAGCGTAAGCGGGATACGTTCATCTGATAAACCGAATAGTGGCCTGCCCCCTCCCAGTAGTATGGGATGCACCGACAGCCACAGCTCGTCGACAAGGCCTTCTTTCATCATCGCCTCGGTCAGTGTAGCTCCTCCGAATAACCAAATGTCTTTACCCGGCTGTTCCTTAATTCTGCGTGCTTCATCCATCACATCCTCGCTTAAAAGGACGGCCCCGCTTTTTACCGATCTTAAAGTTTTGGAAAAAACATATTCCGTCAATGCAGGCATACCCGGAATCACCTCATCCGGGTGATTTTCGGCATATTGCTGCGCCACTTCATAACTTTTACGACCGATAAAGATTGCATCTATACCGGTAAAGAACTCGTTCAGTCCATAATCCTGATCTGTAAAACACCAGTCAAATTCCCCATTGGGGCCCTCTATGTATCCATCCAGTGTGATCGCGAGGCCTAAAATTAATTTGCGCATATTGTTGTCATTTTTTTGTCAAAATTACGTCTTCCGGATTTCCCCGAATTGTACGAATCGGACATTAAAATAAAATATGGCTTGCGGTTGCGACCTTACCGGGAGAACAACCCGCATAATGCTTATAGTCGCGTATGAAATGTGCCTGATCATAGTATCCGCTCAGGTAAGCAACTTCAGTCAGCGAAACACAGGGATATTTTTCCAGATATTGAAGCGAGTTAATGAAACGGCAAACGCCCAAATATTCTTTCGGAGATAAGCCGACGCTCTGCTGAAATTTTCTCACCAATTGCCGTTGGCTGAGGCCGGTTTCTGCAGCAAGTTTACTGACTGTAACGGCACGGTGGGAGTGCTGTACCTGATTCAGGCAATAGGTCACCTGTAAGTCTTGTCTCCCGTATTTCAATTGTGCGAGCAAAAATTCCTGTACCATGGATATCCGTTTTTCATGATCCGGGAGGTCAGCCAGTTTCTCTTCCAATTCCGTTGCCATATTATTCCCTATGTCAAAAAAGTTTACCGTAGTATCCTTAAACAAATACATAGGCATCTGAACGAAAGGATATGCCATTCCCGGATGAAAACAGATAGCGAGACAGCCAGAACCTTTACGCATCTGAACCTCCGCAGGGCGGCTGATGCGACAGGAAATTATGCTGCGCCTGTAAAGTTGCCCGGCAATCATTGCAATCGGTGTGTCGGTATAGTTCAGAAACAATTCCACACAGGCGTCGGGTAATACACGAACCTGGCTCCAGTCTGCTTCTCCGTCACATTCCATGGTACATATAGACCTGACGTAAGGCTGCAACTGAGGAAGAATAGCATACAATTGAGTGCGCATAAGGCAAAAATAGAAATAGACCGGCACCCTGTCAAGGAGTTTTCTGTCATGAATCAAAAGGGTACTGAAGGTATCCTCAAACAATGGTCCATTTTACAAAGATCAGAATTCCCTGGCTGTTCATACAGGCTTCTAAGGCCGATTTAATATATTTGCCCTGCAAAGGAATACTTTTTTATAACAGCCATCATTATTTCTGAGAGCCCCTTTGCTTCGAAAAATGTGAGTATTTTGCAAAGCTAACTGTTGCCTGTAGTACTTCGGCGGCTCTTTCCGTAACAAATCGTTCTAACGGTCATTAACAGAAAAAACAATCAGCTCATGGAATTCAATCCTTCCAACAACGTAGTCAAACTGAGCCTTTTGGGAATGGGCATGGAGGAAAAAGGGAAACCCGAAGAAGCAATCAAACTTTTTCTTCAGGCCTGGAACGAAGCAACGGACGATCAGGAGAAGTTTATTGCTGCACATTATGTAGCACGGCATCAAAAAAATGCTTCAGATAAATTAAAGTGGTTGGAAACGGCTTTGCTGTTTGCATTAAACCTTAATAACGACGCGGTCCGGAGTGCTTTCCCCTTCCTATATTTAAACATTGCCAAATGCCATGAGGACCTGGGCAACCCTCTCAAGGCTGAGGAGCATTATGCCTTAGCGGCTTCGTTTAAAGATAACCCGTCAGACAAAGGTCCTTTTTATCATGGGACAAGAGCGGACCTTCGGGTGGGGGATTTGCTGACGCCCGGGGAGAATTCTAATTACAAGCCAGAGCTCAAAATGAATCACATCTATTTCACGGCCCTGGTTAATGGGGCAGGACTTGCCGCAGCCCTGGCGAAAGGCGAAGGTTCAGAGCGTGTTTATGTGGTTGAACCAACAGGAAGTTTCGAAAATGATCCCAATGTAACAGACAAAAAGTTTCCGGGAAACCCCACACGCTCCTACCGGTCACAATCGCCGCTGCGGATAATCGGGGAAGTGACAGACTGGGAAAGAATGGATCCGGAAGAACTTCGGAAATGGCGGGAAAGACTGGCTAATCACAAGGGAGATATTATTAACTGATTAACAAAAAAAACTGCGCTTGACCATGTCTCAACCAATACATATTAATCCAGCATCATAATTTCCAAGGTAAATTTTATGTCACTGGCAGGGGTAATAATCTTGTAACCTTGGTAAAACCAATAACTTCTAATTCATCATCGTGTATAGCAGTAATCAATATACTACCCCAGAAAAGTGATCCATCCTTTCTAACCCTAAAACCTTCACTTTTTGCAAAGCCAATCTTCTCTGCGGTGGCAATAAGTTTTTCTGGCAGGTTGTCTTCTCTATCCTCAATGGTATAAAAAATACTGAAATTCTTTCCAATGATTTCGTTTGCTTTATAACCTTTCAATATTTCTGCACCTTTGTTCCAGTTTTCTATATTTCCATTGCGGTCTAACAATAGGATTGCGTAATCTTCAATTTCTTCAACCATTTTGCTGAAACGGAGCGCTTTAATGTCCTTCTGCCCAAGTGTTTCATGAACAATATCACGAATGCGACTATCCAGAAGACGGGTTGCTTCCCTTATCATCTCAATCCATTCCGCATCTACTGTCTGAAAGCCACTTCGGACAAGCTCCACAAGTCCCATGATAGATGATAGTGGTTGGCGGATGCTATGAGATTGTATGAATGCAATTTTCCTAAGTGACTCATTCTTTGTCTGGATTTCCTCCAATTGTACTTTAAGAATTTTTTGACTCAGTTCCAATTCCATTAAATACACGATCTGCCTAGCCAGCGTCAATAATGTTTCTCTCTGTATTACCTTCAGATGACCGGGCTTAAAATCAAATAAGCAAAGAGTCCCAACATTCTGCCCATTGCCAAGTGTTAATGGTGCACCAGCGTAAAAGCGTAAATTTGGATCATTTACAACAAGTTCATTTTCGAAGAAACGTTCATCCTTAGTTGCATCTTCGACAACCATAAGATCATTATCCAGGATAGCATACTGGCAGAAGGATGTTTTGCGTGGCATTACCTCCGCATCGACCCCGGTTCTTACCTTAATCCAGTTTTCATCTCGACCAAGAAGGGTAATCAACGCAACTGGTTTATCACATAACTTTGAGGCCAGCTCAACGATCTCCTGGAATTCCCTTCTCACAAAGTCAATTTGTAAGAATGAATCGACTGATTCTAATCGCAGTTGTTCTTGGATAACCATACTCTCTTAAAATACTGTACTTGCCCGTGAAATTTACAATATCTCCTTAGGTTAACTTACCTTGGCTTTTCAAAAGAACAGGAAAAGGCAAACTATATATTTAAGACACCATAATATTATACAGATCCGTTTGGCCTTTACTTTAAAGTAAAAATATGTGCGCTTGTCTTTTATTCTGCTAATTTAAATCTCATCATAATATCCGTTTGCTCGTCTGCACCCAGCTTAAAAATATGTTTATCAAACGCAACGAAACCATTCTTTTTATAAAATCTGATAGCTCTTGGATTCATTTCCCAAACGCCAAGCCAAACATAATCGGCGTTCTTATGTCTTGCAACATCAATGGCCTTGTTATATAGTATTTGCCCAACACTTTTTCCCTGAAACTCCTTCAAAACATAAATACGTTCAATTTCAAGCGATTTGTCATCCTGTAATTCTGTTTGCGACTGTCCGAAGTTCAATTTTAAATAGCCAACCACATGGCTGCCGAGTACCGCAAAATAGAACTCCGCATCTTTGTCTGTAAGTTCAGCAGATAGTTTCTCAACAGAAAATCCATTTTCTAAATATTGAGACATATTTTCTTCTGAATTTTCAGCTGCAAATGTTTCGTAAAATGTTAGTTTACTAATTCTTTGTAGCTCGTCAACATCGTCAAGCCCTACTCTTTTAATTTCAATGTCTTTCATTCTGCGATGATGGTATTATCTCAATTGACTCCAAGCGCGAACGGGTACTGCTCACGCCTGGAATATGATATTTCACCCTAAGTATAAGTCTATTGTCCCTGGTTACTAATTTCGCCGGGAAATTTATCACCAATCAAATTCAGTTTAATATGATGCTCCAGATAAGCCTTTAGGCCATCCAATACGACTTATCTGTCTCAGCGTCATATTTTTCTGACAGTTCGTTATACTTTTTAGCCATCTTGAAGGTGAATTTCATTTGTTGATCAGGACTTTTCCATTAGTACAGAAAGGTTTTGCCAAACCGCTGTTAGCGATTTGTGGCTTTCTGTGCATCACTAACATATTCCAAAATATCACCGGGCTGGCATTGCAATACATTGCAAATTGTCTCCAATGTGCTAAATCTAATTGCCTTTGCTTTTCCTGTTTTTAATATGGAAAGGTTCGATAAAGTCAGCCCAACCTTTTCTGACAGTTCGTTCAGTGACATCTTTCTCTTGGCCATCATTACATCCAAATTTACTACGATTGCCACGACTTATACAGTTAAATCATTTTCATTTTGAATATCCACTCCTTTCTTGAAAATAGTCGCAATAATATAAATTATAGCTCCCATTAAAATAAAGGCCTGACTGTCTGTCCAAAATTGGTTCAAGCTGTCGGTAAAAAAAGTGCTATGTATTAGCCTTTCAGCCATCTGCCTGGCAATGGAACTGAATAATCCAATTGAAATAGTGTAATAGCTAATTTTAAAAATTTGGTCAGAAACAAAAGTATTGAACGGTTTTATTAAATCCATTGTGTGCATTAGTCTGATAACTATATAAAATAAGACGGCTTTCAAAATTGAAATTGATAGAATAAAGCTATAAATTATAAAAAAGGCCAATCTGTTGTCTTTATACATTTCAGTTAAGTCCAGTTTTTGATAAAGATTTTGGACAAATTCGGGGTTGAACAGACTGAAAAAGAAATTTACAACCAAGCCACCAGCTTCAATAGACAACCCGACAAATATTATCCAAGCCACCATATATAGGCTCCAAAATACGAAGTTGTTTGTTTTGGTCATGGTCAAAATTTTAAATTTATGCCATAAACATAATAAAAAATTATTGATAAACAATAAAAAAATATCCTTATTCAAAAAATTCTTTCCGCACCGCTGGTAGATGTATTCAAAGTCACTGAGTATTCAAGATTTGTCATTGAGAGTTGGAGATACAGTGTAAAGAGTAGGGACATTGGATCTAATTTTCATAGCCTTTCTACAACAACCTCTAAATCCATACTACAAGAAAATTTCGTCCGACTTTTCTTATCTATTTTCACTATAA
Organism: Dyadobacter sp. CECT 9275; assembly: GCF_907164905.1. Lineage (NCBI taxonomy): Bacteria > Pseudomonadati > Bacteroidota > Cytophagia > Cytophagales > Spirosomataceae > Dyadobacter > Dyadobacter helix. Next base: position 1,049,466 of record NZ_CAJRAF010000002.1, read on the forward strand.
TATGCATAATTTCAATCAGTTACAAAAAAAATCAATACCCCAAAATTTCAGTAATTACGAGCAATGACTGAAGCGCCACCTATAACGACCGCCTTCTTTCGGTTAAATTGATCCGCCCTGATCCGGGTCAAACTCTACAATCCACTCGATACCATATTTGTCCCGGAACATTCCGGCATAAGTACCCCAGGGGCTGTCATCCATAGGCCCTTCAACCTCCCCTCCTGCTGATAAGCCACTGAATATCTGGTCGGCTTCTTCGCGGCTTTCGGTGCTTACCTGTATTTTAGACCGGTTTTCGTTTTCGTTTACCCGTCCCATAAATGCCGGCACATCGTTGGCGATTAATACAGTATACTTGCTGATCGGTAAACCAATGTACATGATTTTATTCGCTTCGCTTTCGGCCACCTGAAATTCAGGACCCGACAGCTCTTTGAAGCGAATGACCTTTGTAAACTCACCGCCGAAAACTGATTTGTAAAAAGTGAATGCTTCTTCGGCATTGCCATTGAAGTTGATCCACAGATTGATTGTTCTCATTATTTCATTTTTAGGTTTTTTATTTTCTTACTCTCCCCATTCAGTATTTCGTTTGTGAATATAATTGAAATTCCACTCTAGTCCACACACGTTCTGACAGTAAGGCCATTAAAGAACCTTTTCAGCACAGCGATATGTGCTGTGAACAGGCAAGAAACTTTTCAGCTAATTAGCGATACTTATACCAGACAATCACATCCGGACGCTGGTCAAAGAGATGGAGAATATAAAAAATGGAATTGTCAGAAAAGAAGTCTTTGCGAAGCCCCCCCCCTTCGGCCGTCGAATATAGCATAACAACCCATGTGACAATCAGAGCCAGTCGTTCAAGAATTGTATAAATGGGGCTCGTGTAGGATGAGCCAACGGCGGCAGCGTATCAAGCGGCATGATTCAATCCTGGGCAAACAGGGAAATAAAGGCCATAGTTTACTTCATTTTAACAACTACTTTCCCTTTCGCATGGTGACTTTCCACGTATTGCAGCGCCTGGTTTGTTTGTTCAAACGGATACACTCTGTCGACCACCGGTTTGATCACTCCAGATTCGATGAGCCTGGTAATTTGCTGTAACTGGCTCCCGCTCGCTTCCATAAACAGAAAGGAATAATGCACACCATGCTTGCTGGCTTTTCTGCGAATACCGAAACTGATCAGAGAGAGAATAATCTTGAAAAACCACGGTAAGCCTGCTTGCCTGGCAAAGTCGGCAGTGGGCGGGCCTGAAATGGATACGGCCTGTCCGCCCGCTTTGAGAATATTGATCGACTTTTTCAATGTACTGTTATCCTGGCTGTTCAGCACAAAATCGTAATCTTTCAGCACGTTCTCGAAATCAACCGTCTGGTAGTCGATCACCACATCGGCGCCGAGCGACTTCACCAGGTCGTTGTTCTTACTGCTGGTGGTGGTAGCAACATCAAGTCCTAAATGTTTGGCCATCTGGATCGCAATAGTACCAACGCCGCCGGAGCCAGCCTGGATAAACGCCTTCTGGCCTTTCTTTAATTGGGCCTTTTCCACCAATGCCTGCCATACCGTCAGGGCAACCAGCGGGATGGAGGCAGCCTCCACCATGGAAAGGTTAGCTGGCTTCAAAGCAGCGTCTGCTTCGTCAATGGCAATGTACTCCGCAAAAGTTCCGATCCGAAAATCCGCAGGGCGTGCGTACACCTCGTCGCCAACCTTGAATTTTCTCACGGCACTACCTACCTCCACCACCACACCCGCCACGTCGTGGCCGAGTACCAGCGGAAATTTATAAGGCAGAAACAGCTTAAACTCACCATCCTTAATCTTGGAGTCAAGCAAGTTCAGGCCTGCGGCATGGATTTCAACCAGTACCTCATTTTCCCTCACCACGGGCTTTGCCACATCTGTCAGGTGCAGTTTTTCATGCTTTCCGTATTTGTTGATCACAAACGCTTTCATGTTCTTTTTGTTTAATAAGTTCCAGAGGTTTTGCTTAGTATATATAAACCCTGATTCAGATCTGCTCCGATCTCTATGATCAGGAGGACTACGGTATTTTTATATTCTTGTAATGCTTTTTCGGATTTACCAGGCCGTAGGCAATGGCAGGCGCGAGCCGATTCAGAAAATAAATCGCGCGGGAATCACCTACACGAATGACATAGTTGTCCTTTTTCAGTCCATCGATTAGCGACCGTACCAATTTTTCCGGACTTATCTTTTTGTCCTGCCTGTCGGCAACCATATCGGTATCCACCAGCGGAGGAAGTAGTTCAAAAATCTTTACACTGCTGCCAATCGCGTCCAGATGAGACCGAAGCGATCTGGTGTAAAAAGACAGGGCAGTCTTGGAAGCCGAATAGGTCGCTTCCAACACAGAGGGCACAATGCTCAGAATGGAAGTTGTATGAATGATTGCCGCCTCTGGACGCGATTTGAGCATCTCCATAAACAGATTATTGAGCCGGATTACTCCAAAATAGTTGACCTCCATTTCATACACGGCTCCTTCCAGGTGCCGGTTGTCTGCTACGCCCAGGTTCACCGGCGGCACACCAACACCCGCATTATTGTACAGGATGTCAATCCCGCCCATTTCTCTGACCTTCTCGTAAAGGGCCTGTGCATCCTCCTCTTTGGATACATCACTGCACACTGTTACGAGCGACGGGTAGTCTTGCTTTGCAGTATTCAGCTTGGACGTATTCCGCCCTGTGACGATCACACGTGCGCCCTGCTGCAAAAACTGCTTTGCGGCTTCCAGGCCAATACCCGACGCCCCGCCGGTGATGAGGATGGTTTTACCTTGTATATTCATTGCTGATCTTCATTTTCTTCGTTGAAAACCGGCCCCACCTACCTCGGCGAGCCCAGCGCTGCCTACTAGGCTGCTTCCTCAGATGCCAGCTTGGACATCGCCTCCCCGACGGCGGCGGCGTACCTTTTGGTTTCTCCCACAGGAATATCGAACTGATTACCAGCCAACCCTGCAAACAGTTCATCGGCAACTTCACTCGCCGGAATACCATTTGCACCACCAATATAAGCTGAAAACTCTGTGTTGACCAACGGAGGGTATACTTCATATACCTGCAAGTTTCCCTGTTCCTGGTAGGTATATCTCAATGCCACCGTGTAGCTATGCAAGGCTGCCTTGGTGGCTCCGTACGTAGGCAGCAATTTGTGGCTTCCGTAAACCGCCAGCGAAGAAATGTTGACAATTGCAGCCTCCTCCTTTTGCAAAAGATGGGGAATCAACAGCTCATTGAAATGGACGATTGCAAAGTAGTTGGTATTCATTTCGATCTGCGCCTTTTCATACGCATTGGTTTGCTCACTCAGCAGGTAACCAAAAGCGGCTCCGGCATTGTTAACGATGATGTTCACATCCGGATATTGGGTTTTCAGTTCATCTGCTATACGAATTCTATCGGCCTCGACACTCAAATCGCCCTGTATCGCTTCGGCACCGTTTAGCTCGCCCAACGCCTTTTGAAGCCGTTCCCAGCTACGTCCATTGATGATGATTTTGTTACCTGCGGCCTGTAATTTTTTGGCAATGGCCAGGCCAATGCCTGCACTTCCTCCGCTGATGAATACGGTATTTCCTGTTGTCTTCATGTTGATTCAATTGTTATTTGTTATCCCGCCTGTGAATATTCTGATATAGCCGCCACCAGGCTTTGCGACGGCCTTAATGTTTTAAAAATGGATAGTCGGTATACCCCTTTGGCCCGGAAGTGTAGAAAGTGGTCTGATCCGGCGCTTTGAGCTGAGCATCCTTTTTGATAAGAACATTACGCATGTTTAATTTCTGTGTTGTAAATGCTTAAAATATACCTTTTAGTCTATTTTTGTGCAAAAAAAATTAGCTTTCATACCGTCCCAATTCCGCTTTCAGATCTTTGATCATATCCAGCATCGGCTTCACTGTCCCCATGATACGGCATAGCACAGTTGCTCCCTCTATGGCCGCCACCAGCTTAAATGCGAAGCGCGCCGGGTGCAGTTCTGCAGAAAACTCTCCGGCTTCGATCCCCTGCTGCAATATGCCCGCCAGATTTTCCTGGCCTGTCATCAATATAGCCGCCACCTGCTGTTTGATCACCGGAAAATGATCGTCAGCTTCCACCGCAGAATTAAAAATCGGGCACCCTCCCGGTATGTAAGTATCGAGCGGGTTTTTATAAAAATCCATAAACGCATGAATCTTAGCCTTCGCGGTTCTATGTCTCAAAACTTCCTGAGTCACCTTCTGAGTCAGGCTCTTCATAGAATGTGCGATAACCTGCTCCGAAAGATCCTCTTTCCCCGAAAAATGCCCGTAAATGCATCCCTTGGTCAATTGCGTTGCCGCCAGGACATCATCGATACTCACCCCGGAAATACCCTTTTCGTTGTAAAGCGGGGCTGCCTTTTCCAATATAAACTGCTTCGTTCTTTCGGCTTTGGTTAACATCTCCTGTTTTCTATTTTGCTATGCAAATATACTAAAAGGTATTTTTAATTTGCAAATAAAATATACTAAAAAGTATTTTTAATTTAAAAGATGAGACACCTACGTGCATCATTTTCGATGTATCTTCCTTATTGACAAGACAATGGAAGACAGAACATTTTTTTATAACGGTACGCGGGCCTCCTTCCTCATTTCCTTTCGGCACGCAGCTGAACAGGATCAGCCTTCAAGGTACCGGATAGCCATTTCCGGAATTGTGTTCCTGCCATAGTATTATCCGATACCGCATAGTTGCAAATAGAAAATGACGGAACAGACTACAAATTGTGGCTGTCACATCATTTTTATGCAGCTGACATACTGTTGTCAGCTGCACTCTTTTACTTTGCATGAACCAAACAACAGAGGATGAAAAGATCATTGACAGAGAAAGAAACCATCAGATTTTGTCCGGTAAACCGGGATGAATGGAGAGCATGGCTGGAAGAAAATCATGCTCAGGAAAAATCCGTTTGGCTTATCTATTATAAAAAGAATGCTTCCGGCAGGCTGCTGAGCTGGAGTGATGCGGTGGATGAAGCACTTTGTTTTGGCTGGATCGACAGTACCGCCAGGGGGATAGATAACGAGCGTTACATGCAATTATTCAGCCGACGAAAACCGAATAGTACCTGGTCCAAGATCAATAAGGCAAAAGTCGAGAGGCTCATCCATGCCGGACTGATGACACAGCCAGGCCTAGATTCCATTGAAATAGCCAAAAGGAACGGATCCTGGACCATCCTGGATGATGTGGAAGAGCTGGTCATTCCGGATGATCTTCAGCAAGCGCTGTCAGACAAACCCGGCGGAAACGCTTTTTTCCTGAAATTGAGCAAATCCGAGCGGCGTAGTTTACTGCAGTGGCTCGTAATGGCTAAACGGCTTGAGACACGGCAAAACCGTATACTAGAGATTGTGGCATGCGCTGAACAACAGATTAAACCGAAAATCATCCAGTGGAAAAAGCCTGAATAAACGTATGGATACAATTTAAAAGCTTTTCCTTTTTGACTACCTGTTGCACGTTTGTTAGTGGTACTTTTGTATCACTTATGAAGATCGGACTGGTCATACTGGCGTTTTACATTGGCTTCATATCCTGCTTTCCCTGCCAGGATGAAGCATTTGCACTCAGTTTTGAAAGCCATGCGACCATCCAGGCTCACGAAGACAGCCACGCGGAGGCGCTGATGGGCGACTTTTGCTCCCCATTCTGCATTTGTGCCTGCTGCTCCTGCGTGAGTATCCCACCCGTTGTTACCGCATTACCTCCGTTAGCGAAATCTGTTTCTACAGATCAGCTGGTTTTCCGTTATGTCCATTCTTTCGGACAAACCGGCCATACTCTCATCTGGCAGCCTCCCCGCCAGGTGTAACTTCCTATATTTCAGTTAAGTCTGCCTCTGCCCGCTATGACGGGTCACTGGCTGGCTGTGTCTGCACACTTTTTAAGTTATATTTCAAATGCTGGATAAAATCATTCATTTTTCTATCCACAATAAGCTCATTGTCGGCTTTTTTACGCTGGGGCTTATTGTATGGGGCACATGGAGCGCGTCCAACCTGCCGGTAGACGCAGTGCCCGATATTACCAACAACCAGGTGCAGGTTATAACCCTCACCCCCACATTGGCGGCGCAGGAAACCGAACAGCTGGTAACCTACCCTATCGAACAAAGTATGGCCAACCTGCCTGACCTGGTTGAGATGCGTTCCATTTCGCGTTTCGGGCTTTCGGTTATCACGGTTGTTTTTGAAGACAATGTCGATATCTATTTCGCCCGGCAGCTGATCAGCGAAAAACTGAAAGAAGCAGAAGGGAAAATTCCGAAAGGAATAGGCACACCCGAACTTGCTCCGGTAAGTACAGGCCTGGGCGAGATTTATCAATATGTAATCCACCCCAAAAAAGGCTCAGAAAACAAATACACCGCCATGGACCTGCGTACCATGCAGGACTGGATCGTGGCCAGGCAGTTATATGGTACCCGAGGTGTGGCCGAAGTGAACAGCTTTGGGGGGCTGCTCAAACAGTACGAGGTAGCCGTCAACCCTCAGAAATTGAAAGGGATGAACGTTACGATTACCGAAATTTTCAGTGCGCTGGCCAAAAATAATGAGAATACCGGCGGGGCTTATATTGATAAAAAACCGAATGCTTATTTCATCAGGGGCATCGGATTAGTATCATCCATCAGCGACATCAGGAATATTGTGGTCAAAAACGTCAATGGCATTCCGGTACTGATACGCGATGTAGCTGAGGTAGGTCTGGGCAATGCCGTCCGTTATGGTTCCGTAACCTACAATGGAGAGAAAGAAGTGGTAGGCGGTATTGTAATGATGCTCAAGGGTGCTAACAGTGCAGCTGTTGTGCAACTCGTGAAGGAACGTTTGGAAACGATCAGAAAATCACTTCCGGCGGACGTGGAGATTGAAGCTTACCTGGACCGTACCAATCTGGTTGACCGTGCCATCAGCACGGTCAAAACCAACCTGATCGAGGGGGCACTCATCGTTGTGCTGGTACTTGTTTTATTTCTGGGAAACCTCCGGGCAGGACTGATCGTAGCCTCTGCAATCCCGCTGGCAATGTTGTTTGCCCTCGGGATGATGCACGCATTCGGCGTATCGGCCAACCTCATGAGCCTGGGAGCCATTGACTTTGGTCTGATCGTCGACGGAGCGGTTATTATTGTAGAGGCAGTTTTGCGCCATCTGGCACTAAGGAGCGGGACGGCCAGGCTGACACAGGACCAAATGGACGAGGAAGTATTCCAGTCGGCGTCCAGGATCCGGAGCAGCGCTGCATTTGGCGAAATCATCATCATGATCGTTTACATCCCTATCTTATCCCTTGTTGGTATTGAAGGAAAAATGTTCCGCCCCATGGCGCAGACCGTTTCTTTCGCGATACTGGGTGCGCTGATCTTGTCGCTTACCTACATTCCAATGATGTCCGCACTGATCTTGCCCAAAACCATTTCCCGCAAAAAAACGCTGTCGGACCGTATGATGGAGATTTTTCACAGGCTCTATCAGCCTGTACTATTGTGGGCGATCCGTTTCCGGATAGTGATTATCTCAGCCACAGTGGTGGTGTTTGGTGTTTCGGTTTTCCTATTTTCCAAAATGGGAGGAGAATTTATTCCGCAGCTGGAAGAAGGTGATTTTGCCTTTCACTGTATTCTGCCCCAGGGTACTTCTCTTTCGCAAAGCGTTGAAACCTCCATGCAGGCCAGCCGGATTATCAAAACATTTCCGGAAGTAAAAATGGTCGTGGGCAAAACCGGGAGCGCCGAAGTCCCCACCGACCCTATGCCACCCGAAGCAACGGACCTGATGATCGTACTCAACCCCAAGGATACCTGGGCTCGTGCCAAAAGTTACAGCGAGCTTGCCTCTGAAATTGAGGAGAAACTGGAAGTGATCCCGGGCGTCTTTTTCGAAGCAAACCAACCCATCCAGATGAGATTCAACGAATTAATGACCGGGGTGCGCCAGGATGTGGCCATCAAGATTTTTGGTGAAAACATTGACACCCTGGCCGCCATTGCACCCAAAGTGGCACAGATCATACAGAATATTGAAGGTGTTACTGAGCCGCAGATCGAGCGGACCACCGGACTTCCCCAGATCACCATCGAGTACGACCGCGCCAAGATCGCCGGTTATGGTATGAATATAGAAGACATTAACAGGACCGTGCGTACTGCCTTTGCCGGAGAAGCCGCGGGGGTAGTATTTGAAAACGAGCGAAAATTCGACCTGGTCGTCAGGCTCGACAGTGCCAACCGCTCGTCGATCAATGACGTCAGTGATCTGTTCGTTGCCATGACCGACGGCACGCAGATCCCGCTCTCGCAAGTAGCTACCATTTCATTCAAGGAAGGCCCGGCGCAAATCAGCCGCGAAGACGGCAAACGGCGCATTGTAATTGGTTTCAATGTACGTGGCAGGGATGTACAAAGTGTAGTACAGGATATACAGGGCAAATTAACAGGCGCCCGGCTGTTACCCATCAGTTATTACTATACTTATGGTGGAACATTTGAAAACCTGCAAAAGGCTACCTCTCGCCTGCAAATCGCTGTACCCATTGCATTAGCCCTGATTTTTGTCCTGCTCTATTTCACATTCGGTTCTTTCAAAGAATCACTGCTGATCTACACAGCCATTCCAATGAGCGCGATCGGCGGTATATTCGCATTATTACTCAGAGGAATGCCGTTCAGTATCTCGGCCGGGGTCGGTTTTATTGCGCTCTTCGGCGTGGCAGTCCTGAACGGTATTGTACTGATCAGCACCTTTAATCAGCTGGAAAAAACCGGTTTTCATGATCTGGTTCCGCGGGTACTGGAAGGTACCAAAATCAGGCTCAGGCCGGTCCTGATGACGGCCACCGTAGCATCACTGGGCTTTATACCCATGGCTTTGTCTACTGGTGCGGGCGCTGAGGTACAGAAGCCACTGGCTACTGTAGTGATCGGAGGACTGATGACTGCCACCTTCCTGACACTCGTGGTACTTCCATTGCTGTACATCCTTTTTTCCAAACCGGTAAAAGGCCGTACCGGGGCGATGGCAGCGGTACTTAGCCTGCTCCTGTTTACAACAGGTGGTGCCAGCGCTCAGGATGATTTTCCTGTGACAAAGAGGGTCAGCATCAGCCAGCTTATGGATTTGACAAAAGATAACCTGGAATTAGAAGTAAACAAACAGGCCGTCCGGCAGAGCGAATTGCAAATTAAAAGCACAGGGCTGATGCCCAAAACAGGCTTTTTTGCCGAAAATGAAGACCTCCGCCCTACCGATAGCAGGGGTATCCTGAAAATTGGTGTTTCACAGAGCATCCCCTGGCCCGGTATTTACAAAGCGCAGCGTAACCTGTACCAGCAGCAACGGGAAGCGACGCAGACAAATGGCGCCTTGATCAGTACCAACGTACGCCGTGACGTGCGGAGCGTGTTTTATCAGCTATGGTATCTGCAGGACAGGCAAAAGCTGTTCAAAGCATTGGACAGCATTTATATTACCCTCCGGGAAACTGCCCTGATCCGGGCGCGCAAAGGTGATGTACCAGGCCTGGACAGCATCGCTGCCGACGCACGATCCAAAGAGCTCCAGGCACTTATCCATCAGACAAACACGGATATCCGGATACAACAAAGGGCGCTGATGCAACTCCTGAACACAAATACCGCCTTTCTACCCCCTGACAGCTCCCTTCAGAAATTGCCAATGCCCGTACCCGTGCAGGAAGGCTTACATCCCATGGTGCAACTGCAAAAACAGCATGTCGCCATTGCGGATGCAGGCGTGTCGGTGGCAAAAAACGAGAACAAACCCGATTTCTCCGGCCGTTTTTTTAGTCAGCGACTATACGGCCTAAACGATCCCTTCACAGGCTTTTCAGTAACGGCCGCCTTCCCTATATTGGGTGCGGGCGCTTACCATAACCGGGTAAAGGCTGCGCAGGCGGAGGTCAGCGTACAGCAGGCCCAACTTACCTACAGCGAACAACTTTACGGTACGCAACGGGCCCAGGCACAAGAGGAAGTTCTGAAAAACCAGACATTGCTCACTTACTATGAGCAGACGGGGCTTGCCCAGGCCAGCGAGATCATCCGCTCTGCGACGCTTGCTTACCGCCTGGGGGAAACTGGCTTTGCAACGCTTTCGCAATTCCTCACCCTGGCCATCGACATCAGGCGTAATTACCTGGAAAGCCTTCATGCCTACAATCAATCGGTCGTTCAGTTCAACTATTTTTTGAATCAATAAGAAATGAAAAAGCGAATCATTATCGCACATTTGCTCCTATCAGTACTCTGGCTGGCATCTTGTGTAGAGAAAAAAACTTCGGAAGAGGTTCCGAACGAAAAAGAAGCGCATGCTACAAAAGCAGAAAATCATGAGGCACAACATCAGAATACAAATACGGCAATACTCACCGAAATGCAGATGAAAAGCATAGGTGTTGAACTGGGGCTTATTGAACAAAAGGAGCTTACTGCGTCGCTCAAAGCCAATGGTACCCTGCGGGTTCCTAACCAAAACCGGGCCAATATCAACACACTGTATGCCGGTGTAGTACAGTCGATACGGGTGCAACCCGGGGACGCGGTGCGAAAAGGACAGATCATTGCCTCCGTTATCAATCCTGACTTTATGAAACCGCAGGAGGAGTATCTGGCCCTTATTGCCCGCCTTGAACTGGCTCAGGTGGAATATGACCGTCAGAAAGAATTATCTCAAAACAATGCCGGGGCATTAAAAAATTTCCAGACCGCCAACACAGAATTACAAACTTTAATTACCCGGAAGAACACACTCTGCCAGCAAATCCGGTTGATGGGTATTAACCCAACAGAGCTAAACAGTGGAAAACTGATATCCACCCTAACGGTTAAAAGTCCAATCTCCGGCGTGGTCAGCAGTGTAAGTGCCGAGCTGGGAAGTTATGTGGATCTTACCACGCCCATCGCCGAGATTGTAGACAATAGCCAGTTACATCTGGATCTTTTTGTTTTTGAAAAAGACCTTCCCAAATTGCGGGAAAATCAGCTGATCCACTTTACCTTGACCAACGCCCCCGGGCGGGAATTTGACGCGCAGATATTCTCGCTGGGCTCCTCTTTTGAAGGTGAAAGCAAGGCTGTATCAGTACATGCCAAGGTATTGGACAAAAAAACAGGCCTGATCGACGGCATGAACATAACAGCCATTGTAAGTCTTGAAAAAGCCAAAGTGCCCGCAGTTCCGACAGAGGCGATCGTCAGTTACCAGGGGCAGGATTTCGTTTTTATGGTATCGGGACTTCCTTCTGAAGAAACACTCAGTCACAAGCCAGGACGTGAGGATACGGCACAAAGCGTCACGTTTGAGAAAGTTCCCGTGGCAAAAGGTACTACCGATATAGGGTATACGGAGATTACCTTACTTAAACCTGTCCCCCTCAATACCCGGATTGTGGTCAAAGGCGCATTTTTCGTGCTGGCCAAGATGACAAATTCCGGTGACGAGCATGCACATTAATCCCGCCGGGGGTGTTTCTCGCAGAACACCCCCAACTTTAAGTTTCACTTTCGATCGTGAAACCAGGATAACCCATCAGGCATTCCAAATTGCGGTTCTGGCTATTTTTTCTTCACGATCCCTTCAATCAGTCCGCGCATGTAGCCGATCGCGAAAAGCGTGCTGATGTTGCTATAGCCCGGGTGTTCGTTGGTATCGCCGTACATGGTGGGGGTATGATCAGGCCGCATGGGGCCTCGGAAACCCATTTCGTAGTAGGTTTTCATCGCTTCATGCATATCCGTTTTGCCGTCGTCGTGGAAGGTTTCTTCGAAATTATTCCGATCGCCGCGGACATCCCTGAAATGAACGAAATGTATTTTCTTCCGGCTTCCGAAGTATTTGATCACCGACGGAATATCTTCTCCCATCGTGGCAAATGTACCCTGACACAACGTGATCCCGTTACTCGGGCTCGGTACAATCTCGATCAGTCTTTTGAATGCATCGGCCGAAGTCATGATGCGCGGAATGCCCTGGATTTTGTCTACCGGCGGATCGTCCGGGTGTAGTGCCAGTTTCACACCTGCCTTTTCCGCTTCGGGGACGACTGCTTTCAAAAAGTATTCGAGATTCTTCCACATGTTCTCCTTGGTAAAATCCCCGAACTCGGTCAGCGGTTTGTTTTTGACGTCTTCATAGTCAAACGCGCTCACCAACGCACCTCCACGCGACGGCCTGTCCAGCGTAGTACGTGCCCAGCTGATCACCGGCATCCAGTTGTAGCAAATGGTGTCGATCCCTGCTTTTGAGAGATTTTTAATCAGCTGGATAAAATTCCCGATCTCCTCATCCCGACCGGCCAACCCCAGTTTTGTCTTTTCATATAAAGCGGGCGGCCCCTCCACCACACGAAAGGTAAGTCCCTCGTTTTTCCAAGCGTCACGTACAGCTGCAACCGCCTCGTAAGCAAAGTTTTTGACATTGTTCAAACCCACCATTTTCGGATTAATACCGCCCACGGCACCGAGTACCTCCATCTGCTTCGACAGCTCGATGCGTTGCTTGTTCATCCCGAAAAAATGGGCAAGGCAGAATTGCATGCCGCCGTCCTTCACAAACGCAACAGCCTCTTTGGAAGGTTGCGCGATGGTATTGTTCCCGGAAACGGACAGCGCCGCCAGCGCGGCACTGTCCCTGATAAATCTTCTGCGTGATGGCTCCATGCGATCAGTTTTTATCCCACCAAATCCTGGTCATGAACACGTCCGCCCCCTGGCGGCTGATGGCATCTTTGAAGTTAGGATTGATCCCTTCCTCGCTGAGCGGGTAACGCAGCCTGCGCGGTATTTGTCCGTTGGTATCATTGCCCAGGTAATTCACCGGCGTAAGTACCGGGTAGCCTGTACGACGCCAGTTGGCCCAGCCCTCAATGTGGTTAAAAGTACTGGCCGACAGCAAATATACCTCCGTATGAATGGCGTTCATTTTTGCCTCCAGGGTGCCTGCTTCAGGGTATGGGTTCTTGGCAGCATACGACGCTATTTGTGCACTTGTGATGTTCCCGCCCGCAACGGACATCTGCGACAACGCCGCGGCTTGTCCCGCCTCAAAAGCAGCTTTGGCCGAGCCCGTAGCCCAGGTACGCTCAATCGCCTCAGCTTTCAGAAGCTGCGCCTCGGCGTAGCTCATATAAATCCATGGCAGCGAAATAGCCATGACATTGGCAGTCGGCCGGGAGTAGTTGTCCAGGTTTTTTTCTTCCAGCGCAGCCAATCCTACCGCATCGGTGGCATTGGGTAATCCACGCTGGGCGCTGGGCGTATTATTACCGCCTTTCAACATCGCGATCACCGGCAGGCGCGGATCCTGGCGGGTTTTCATCATATCGATCAGCGTTTTACCCCATTGCACCCCCGCATTAGCGATGTTGGTCACATTCGATCCGCTCGGGCCCAGAATCCAGGAGTTGGGGTTGGAGTTGATCTCTGCACCCGTGTTGGCGAATTTCACTGCAATCGTTTCGTCATTGCCGGTGATCAACCCGCGGTCGATCGCTTTTTTCGCCCACAGTTGCGCATTGGCTGCATCTGCTTTCTGGATACGCATGGCAAGACGAAGCATCAGCGTATTCGCTGCCCGTTTCCATTTATTCAGATCACCCCCATATATATAATCGGCGGCTGCGGGGATGTACTGACTGGCGTCAAAAGCATTACCGGCTTCTTCCAGGTCTTTCAGCATATCCATATAAATGGCCTGCTGCGCATCGTACTTGGGTGCGAAATTGCCGTCAATGAAACCTTTACCTGCGTCGAAATACGGGATGTCTCCGTACAAATCGGTGGTCCGCGAAAACTCCATCACCTTGATAATACGCGCCATCGACAGGACATTGACATACCTCGGCTCCTTTTTCGCCTCTTCGATCAGGTTCACCATACTCTTCACCGCATACGTGTAGGAGTTATCAAAAAACGCGGAATTGATCTCCCCTAAAAAGGTATAAAAGCTGCCTTTGTAAAACGTGGCGTCGATCGACGACATCTGCTGGATCAGGCAGGCGGCATAACCAAAATTAGCACGCCATGCCTTGGACGCGGGCCCGCTTGCCGAGCCGGTCAGCAGTAGCTGCGACTGCCCCAGCAGGTAATCCACCGGCACGTTGCTGGGTGCATTCGGGTTGACGTTTATTTTGTCAAAATCATTGGTACAGGCCCCTGCTCCGGCCAGTAACGCAAGACATATGGTTATTTTTTTAAGCATGATTTCTCTGTTTGAAAAAGGTTGGTCAGAATTTCAGGTTGAGGTTTACACCGTACGAGCGGGTTGGCGGCGTACCGGCAAATTCCACACCCTGCGCATTACTGTTGTTGTAAGTAGCTTCGGGATCAATAATCGGTACTTTCTTCATTAAGATCGCCAGGTTACGCCCCACGATGGAAATCGATGCACCTTTGAATGGCATTTTACCCAGGAAGCGTGTCGGTACGGTGTATTGCAGGATGATCTGACGGAGCTTGATAAAATCCGATTTGTATACAAATGGTGTTGCGATAGCCGAATACCAGTTACTGTAATAAGCCTGAGCCCGGGCCTTGGCGGTATTTATTTCGCCGCTTTGGGTCACACCCGCACCGGTCACACCTCCCTCGCGTCCTTCCAAAGTCTCTTTGTGCAAACCGAAACGATAGGCCAGTGCGTTGGTACCCGAATAAATATAACCGCCAAACTTACCATCGACGAGCACACTCATGGTGATACCCTTGTAACTAAAAGAGTTGTTCAGGCCCAGGGTATAAGGCGAAACGCCTGACCCGAAATCCTTGATGTCGCCCGCCAGTGCAAGCCCCTGCGAATTATACACGATGTTTCCGTTGGCGTCCCGCTTGAAATCGTACCCTTTGATACGGCTGTACGACTTGCCGATATCCTGATGGATGAACGAAGATCCAGGACGCGACTGGTCTACACGCAGTGTTTGCAGGTCGCCATACAGTTTCTGAACCTCGCTGTCGTTAAAGCCCATATTGAAGCTCGCATCCCAGGTAAATTTCTTGTTATTGATGATCGTGCTGCTCAGCAAAAGCTCCACACCGCGGTTGCGGATGGCACCGACGTTAAACAGCGCACTGGTGTAACCAGACGTCTGAGAAATCGTAGCGCTGACGATGTCGTTGGTCGTCTTGCGGTCATACAACGCCAGATCAATATTGAGCAGGTTGTTGAACAACTTCGTTTCCAGACCTATCTCGGATACGGTAGAAGTAAGCGGCTGCAAACCGCTGTTGGGTACTCTAGTACCGTTGATCTGTGCCAGGGCAGAACCCAGGTGCGCGCCACTCAGCGAATAATACAGTGAGAGGTTGTAAGGATCTGTATCGCCGCCAGCCTGCGCCCACGATCCTCTGAATTTCAGAAAGTTGATGGCGGCGGGCATGGTAAAGGCTTCGGAAGCCACAAAGCTCACACCAAACGACGGATAGAATATACTGTTCTTGCCTTTGGCAAGTGTCGAAAACCAGTCATTACGCGCCGTAGCTGTCACAAAAAAGTAATTGTTGTAGGAAAATTCTGCTGATCCGTATACGGAATTGATGCGCTTTTCAATGTATGCCTCCGTTACTGTACGTGCAGCAGGGTCGATATTGGACACATCATAAAAGAAGGGAATATTGAAACTGTTGTTTGCCGACACGTCGTTCAACTCCGTTACCTGCTTCATCATGTTACCGCCCACGAACACATTCAGGGCATATTTCTCTCCAAACTTCTTGTTGATACCCGCCATCAGTTCCTTGTTGATTTCGGTAAAATCACGCAGCGACGAGGTATAACTTCCTCTCAGCACATAACCGGTTCCGTAGGGCTCAATGGCTTTGTAACGGTAATTAAAATTGTCGAAACCGATACGACCTTTCAGATAAAGCCAGTCCGTGACATTGTACTTTGGCTCAAACGAAGCGATCACACGCTTCTTATGATCGTCCTGCTGAAACTTCTCCGTGGCAAAATACGGGTTTTGGGTATACTGATTGTCAGACCAAACGATTTCGTTTCCGGCTGCGTTGGTTTGCGCATTTTTCAACACGTCCACGTTCAGGGATGTCGGCAGCACGTACATCGTAAAGTTGGCGTTCCCTGGGGAGTCGTTCACCCGCGGACGGTTATGGTTACGTTCGTTGATATACTTCACATTGGCCACAAACGACAGATTTTTGCCGAGGTTGCCATTCGTATTAAGCGCGAAATTATTTCTGCGAAGTGTATTGTTCGGCAAAACACCTTTGTTATTCAGGTCATTCATCGAAAGGCGGTAGGTCACTTTCTCCGTAGCGCCGGTCAATGCGATGGAGTTGGTAAAAGTCGTTCCGACGTTGTAGAAATCACGCAGGTTGTTTTTGGCAGCCACATAGGGTCGCTCCACACCGTCATAACTCATGGCATTGCTGCCATCCAGCCGGCCACCGAAGCTGTTGCGCGTGGCAGTTTGCGCCACCGTGGTTGGTTTTACGCCATTGGATCCCAGCCCGTATTCGTACTGGTAGTCTTTATAGGTCTTGAAAAGCAAATCTTCCGCAAGAAAATTGCTATTGACTTCCACACCGATTCCCTTGTCCGCTTTTCCGCCTTTTGTTGTCACGAGAATGGCACCGTTTGATGCACGCGAACCGTACAGGGCGGCCGCAGTAGCCCCTTTCAACACGCTGATACTCTCGATCTCGTCAGGATTCAGGGAGGAAATACCATCTCCGCGGTCTGAGCCGGTCCAGGACCCGTCGCGGTTGGCCCCGATGGCCACGCTGCCAAGATTGTCGTTGTTGATCGGAATCCCGTCCACGATGATCAGCGGCTGGTTATTTCCTGAAATAGAACCGTTACCTCGGATGACGATACGGGACGAACCGCTTGGCCCGGTTGCGGTGCTGGAAATGTTCAAACCGGCCACTTTACCCACCAGGCTATTGGCAATGTTGGTCGAGCGTGCCTGGGTCAGCTCTTCGCCTTTCACTTCTGAGATCGAGTACCCCAGCGCTTTTTTCTCCCGTTTGATACCCAGGGCCGTCACGACCACCTCGTCCAGGGTTGCGGTTTCAGTGGCCAGTTTTACATCCACGATATTCCGCTGCCCAACAATGATTTCCTGTTTCTGGAAGCCGATCGAGCTGAATATCAGCACAGATTCTGCCGCAGGTACATTGATTTCGTACTTGCCGTTTACATCGGTATTGGTACCAATGGCCGTGCCTTTTACCAATACGTTCACACCCGGCAAGCCTTCACCTGTTGCGTCTGTTACGGTACCTTTGATCAGCATATCAGCCACTTTCGCTCTGATTTCCGCCTGACCATTGATTGTCCCCGTTGGCTGCGGAGCGCTGATAGGTGCTATCTGCGGTCTGCGCGGCAAAATCATGTACGCATTATCGCGAACTTTCCGAAGCACGAGGTTAGTGTGTTTGAGTAATTGCTCGATGTTATATTCTGCTGAACGGTTTTTGTCAAGATTAAAATTCGTGACCACCACATCGCTCATCATACTTTCTTCAAAAAGGATATCCGCTTTATAGTGTTTTTTCAGATGGATTAGTGCGTCCACAAGCTTCATCTGCGTTGCCGGCTCGCTTGCCACAGCCGGTTTGCTCCGCTGGGAGGTATAGGCCAAAACCTGCGCGGCGAGTGGCAGAGCCTGGGTGGTACCCAGTATCATGCCACAGCAAAGGACTGATAATAGAGATTTGTGTTTCATTTATAAATCTGGAAAAGTATTGTACGAAGTTTTTATGGGTGTGCGATCTATTTCTGTAAAATCAGATAGGTATCTCCTGTCCGGCTGAGACGGAAGTCGAAAAGCTCCGAAAGTAACATCAGCAGCTCTTCTCCGCTTTGGGGCTGAAATGTGCCGCTAACGGTACGTGTGGTGAATTTTTCTTCCTTTATTTCTACCTGAATACCGTAGCGTTCACGCAACTGATTGAGGACCTCCGAAAGTGGTGTTTTATCAAATACGAAGCGATTTCCCATCCAGGCGGTAAGCATTTTGGTATCTGCATTGGTTTTTAAAACCGGCCTTGCATCCGATTTGGGCATCGTTATGAGGTCGCCCGGGTGCATGATGAGTTCTTTTTTTTGTTTTCCTTCCGAAAACAGCACGTGAACCTTGCCTTTTTTCAGCAAAACCTTTCCGCCCTTGCGACGGGTGTAAACTGAGAACTCCGTGCCGAGTACCATGACCTCAAAATTCTCATCCGTCTTGACCATAAACCGCTTATTGTCAATGGTGTGTGTCACATTAAAAAAGGCTTCGCCACTCAGTACCACTTCTCTCGTTTCACTGCCGAAACCAAATCTGGGCACTTTCAGCGAGGAGTTTGCATTGAGTGTTACCTGGGTTCCGTCCGTCAGGCGGAACGCCTTTGTCTCGCCGTAGGCGGTATCGTAGGTTTTGTAGGTAACCGCATCGCGACCAAACCAGGCGGTCAGCCCCAGGAGGGTGATCGACGCCGCAGCGATGAACCAGTTCCGACGCCTCAACGGACGGGGAATGGTTGGCTGAACAGGTTGCGCCTCATCAGCCGAAACCTCAGGACGGTGCGGATTTTCCCGCATAAATTGCAGGTACTGCTCGTAACGTTCGCTGCTGTCGGCCAGGTAGTGCGGTGAGTTTGCCTGCCACTCAGCCAGCCATTGGAAATAGGTTTCCTGGTTTTCGGCTTGCACCAGCCATTCGCTGATCAGCCGCTTTTGCACCGGGGTGGCCCCTCCGGCGAAGTACTGAAACAGCAGGGCTTTGTTTACTGACAATGTGTTCATCTCAGTTGGGTAATGCGATAATTGTTAAGGATATTTTAGGAGTGATTACAGTCCGGCTATAAACGGGATTGCCGCAATCCAGGTCCAGTGGTCTTTCAGCCCTTGTCGCAAAGCGCTCAGCGCACGGCTGATATGCCCTTCCACAGTTCGGCTCGACAGGTTCATCTCCGTCGCTATTTCCTGGATCTTCTTGTTTTCGAAACGATTGAGCAAAAACACTTTCTGACACTGCGGCGGGAGCTGTTCCACAATACGGTCTATGCGGGATGCCAGCTCTTCGAAATACATCAGCGCCTCGGGCCTTTCGGTAGACGCTACATCGTAATTCGGCAGCTGTTCAAACGAATCTATGTTTTTGAGTTCGCTCGCCAGGTAATTGAAACTGCGGTTCTGGATGGATTTGAACAGGTAAGCCCGATAGGAAGTCTTCACCGATTGGTAGGAACGGTTTTTCCAGAATGCATAAAACATTTCAGAAACGATGTCGGCGGCTATTTCTTTGGAATACACAAATCGCACGGCGTATGAGCAAAGCGGATTATAGTATAACCTGAAAAGCAACGCGCATCCCTCCTCCGGGTTCGTTTCGAACGTCTTCCGGATAAAAAGTTCGCGGTCGTTTTCGTGCTGCCCGGTTTCACCCTCCTGCTGACCAGACGCAGTTTTCCTCATTTCCGGGGAAACGTCCTGTCCGTTTTCTCTTGAACCTGGGGATGAAAGCATTAGTAACTTTTGAGTAAAAATTGGTACAATTCTAAAAGTTGGTTTTTAACTAAGACAGGAAAACCGCGCTACACACGTGGTCGATTGAGGTATATTTTTAAAAAATTGCACTTTTCTTTATTCAACCAATTAAAAGAATACTTCCCAGCCGAATGATACTCAATGCCTTACCCTTGCCAGTAAAAATACTTTTTCAAGAAAATTTATTACATTGCTTGGGTTCCATTAAGATGGAACAACAAAAATACCATACGGTAACATACAAGCCAATCTGATCCTGGCAACATTTCTTCGTTACAATCCGGAATTTTATCACAAAGCCTTATCCCTCTTTCCATGTCACTTTTTTATACCTTGCGCTGGATTACCGTGAAAATGCTGATGATTGGAAACGCGGGTGCATCGGCCATGTACCACCAGACATTGTTCCGGAGAATAAGGTTTTAATAATAGCATTACAATATGCAGAATCACATCGCCTTCTTGTCAGAATGGGGAAATAATGAACTCGATTTTTCTAAAAACGGGGCTACTGTACCCACTACTCATTTTATCGTCACGGCCATCATTGTCCAGAAAGAGCAGCTGCCGGATGTAAAACGGGTGCTGGAAGCGGTAAGCAACCGCCATTTCGGGGGAGGCGCAATTGACTCCCGAACCACAGGCAGTGACCACGGGAAGAGGCGGGAAATACTTGAAGACATTGATGAAGCGCCGTTTAAAATATTTTCTGTGGTGGTTGACAAACGTCAACTCATCGGAGAAGGGCTGCGGTACCGGGGGTCCTTTTTTAAATTCCTGCACAGTCTTGCAGATCGGGAACTTTTCCGTTTGCTGCCCAACCTTGACCTGGTGGCAGGCAAGATAGCGGATGATACCTTTATGAAAGGCTTTGCCCGGTACATTGAGCAAAATCATATTTCAAACCTTTTTAACGAATCAACTTTTGGGTTTGTCGGTTTCCAGGACAGTCTGCTCGTGCAGCTTGCAGGTTTTATTGCGGGTACTCTGGCCCGTTGCTATGACGAAACCGTGATCACAGACCAGCGAAATGAGTTTGTCGAACTGCTGCGGCTTAAGCTGCTTTCGATCCGTTTTTTTCCGGATACGTTTGGCAGCAGCATTGCCCCGCCGCCCGCTGGCAGCCAGTATTATAATGAGACACTGGCCAACCTCAGCATCCGTCTTGCAAACGACTTCCTTCATCACAGGTCGTTAAGCCCGGTACCTCAGGTGAAAGACCAGGTAAGCAGCCTAGGGTATCTGCTTTTCCATTTCAGGCACATCAGCCCGACGCGCTACATTACCAGCTTTGAGCTCATGGAGCAGATCAGGGCACGAACAGGCAGAAAAGTATCTCTGCATTACTTTCAAACCAAGGTGATTGCTCAACTGCGAGACGCAGGCGTATTGATCGCCAGCAGTTCCCGGGGGTATAAGCTACCCGCCAGCGAAACGGATCTGCATGATTTCATTGCCCATAGCAATACGATCATCGAACCAATGTTATCGCGCGTAAAACGTTTCCGCGATCAGATCCACCTAGCTACCGATGGCAAGATCGACGTCCTGGCGGCAGAACAATACAACCTGATCAGGAAGGTCATTGAGCCATCATGATTCCTGATTGAAATACCAATGCCTGCGTTTGCATGTCCGGTACTTCTTAATTTTTCAGATTAAGAACTCCTCCGGCCTGTTGCCAATTTAATATCTATGTCAAAAAAAGAAATTTCCGCTGCGTCATTTACAGACACAAAACCGCATTATAACATACTGGACGGATTACGTGGCGTAGCAGCCTTAACCGTCGTCTGTTTTCATTTATTCGAAGCCTTCGCGACGAGCCATCTGGACCAGAAGATCAACCATGGATACCTGGCCGTTGATTTTTTCTTTATCCTGTCAGGGTTTGTGGTCGGTTATGCTTATGACGATCGTTGGTCCACCATGACCGCAAAAGACTTTCTAAAGCGCCGATTTATCCGCATGCATCCTATGGTAGTGATCGGGGCTGTTATCGGAGCTGTGATGTTTTATTTTCAGGGCTGTTCCGCCTGGGATGTTTCCGGGGTATCTGTATCTATGCTGCTTACCGCGACCCTCCTGAATGCCCTTCTGATCCCGACAACACCTGGTTCAGAGATCCGGGGTGTCGGCGAGATGTATCCGCTGAATGGCCCCAGCTGGTCTTTATTCTTTGAATACATTGGTAATTTCCTCTACGCCTTCTACCTGCGGAAGCTCTCCACCAAGGCGCTTTCCCTGCTGGTGGTACTGGCAGGCCTTGGATTGGCGACATTTGCCATTTGGGGAACCTATGGTGATATATGTGTCGGTTTCTCCATCACGGGTGAAAACATGACCGGCGGTTCTTTACGACTGTTGTTCTCCTTCCCCGCCGGACTGCTTTTGTCCCGCCTGTTCAGGCCAGCCAACGTAAAAGGAGGTTTTTGGATAAGCGGCCTGTGTATTGTAGTTTTATCAGCAATGCCCCGAATCGGCGGCAGCGAAAATTTGTGGCAGAACGGTTTATATGACGCCGTCTGCGTTATCCTTATCTTTCCGGCACTGGTTTATCTCGGAGCTTCTGCTAAGCCAGCAAACCACCTGACCACCCGGCTCTGCAAGTTTTTGGGTGATATATCTTATCCTCTTTACATGGTACATTATCCGTTTATTTATCTGTACTATGCCTGGGTAAAAAACGAAAGCCTCACGTTCGGGCAGTCCTTGCCAGGTGCAGCAGGACTTGTGATCGGTTCGCTGGTATTGGCCTACTTATGCTTAAAACTGTACGATGAACCTCTTCGCAAGTTTTTGACGAAGTACCTTCTAAGGAAGCAGTAATCAGCAACTAATTCCATTCTTCTGCATTCATCACGCCATGTTCTTTGGCCTTGTATACGGGATTTTTGCCCTGCTTTTTCTGATTGCTGTAATCTTTCAAAGCGGCGAGGGCAGGCTTCCTCAATAGCAGTATCGCGATGATGTTCAGCCATGCCATGATGCCCACGCCAATATCACCGATCGTCCAGGCCAGCGTAGCTGTTTTGACAGACCCATAAAATGTTGCGGCCATGATCAGCCCGCGGAGTCCCCACAAAAGCCATTTATTTTCTCCTTTTTTTAAAAGATAGCTCAGGTTTGTTTCAGCGATGTAGTAGTAAGCCATGATGGTGGTAAATGCAAAAAACAGCAGAGCTATTGAAACAAATCCACTTCCCAGGGCAGGGAATTCAGTGTTGATTGCTGCCTGGGTGTATGCAGCACCAATGGTAAGATCATGTACATTCTCCACTAAAAATCCGCCTTTAGGATTTACAACATTATACTGCCCTGTGAAAAGGATCATTAAAGCTGTTGCGGTACAGACAAATAGCGTATCTACATACACTGAAAATGCCTGAACCAGCCCCTGTTTTACCGGGTGGCTCGCTTCCGCAGCTGCTGCGGCATGAGGAGCCGTTCCCTGGCCTGCTTCATTGGAATAGATACCCCTCTTCACCCCCCAGGAAACTGCCATTCCGAAAATACCGGCAAAAGCGGGTTCCCTATCAAAAGCGGAACGAAAGATCAACCCGAAAACGGTAGGTACCTCGGTAATGTTGAGCGCGATCACAATCAGGGCCATCAAAATATAGGCTCCTGCCATAAAAGGCACTACAATTTCGGCCACCTTCCCTATCCTTTTTACTCCACCAAAAATAATCAGACCCAGTAAAATAGTTACCGCTCCTCCCGTGATTTCTACTGGAATGTCAAACGCACTGTTTGCACTGATCGCAATACTATTGCTTTGTACGCCTGGCAAAAATAGTGCTGTACTCAATATAGTGGCCACGGCAAACAAACTCGCATACCACTGAATACCCAGGCCTTTCTCAATGTAAAAAGCCGGACCTCCCCGGAATTGGCCGTCTTTCACTGTTTTATATATCTGCCCCAGGGTTGCTTCAACAAAAGCAGAAGCGGCACCCAGAAAGGCAATCGCCCACATCCAGAACACCGCACCAGGTCCTCCCATAGCAATCGCCGTGGCAACTCCGGCAATATTCCCTGTCCCCACCCTACCCGAAATGGCAATGGCAAAGGCCTGGAAAGAAGAAACCCCTTTGGCGGAAGCCTCACCCCCAAAAAGTAAACTGACCATATCTTTGATATAGCGAACCTGTAAAAACCGTGTTACAAACGAAAAATAAATACCGGTTGCAAGACATAATATAATGAGGGCATTACTCCAGATAATGTCATTAACGAAATTTACAACTGGTTCCATAAACGATGAGGCAGGGAGAGGATTAACATGTAAAATTTTATTTGAAAACGATAAAGTAAATATAAATATGCCAAATAGCCACCAAAGGATACTTTTATATATGTAATATCTCGAAATAGTACCATTTGTAAAATGAGTGACATAAGATCCCCCACTGTATTCCCGAAGAAGTCAGTGCATCAGCCTCTCAATGTCTTTTAATTCACCAAACAACACCAGAATTTCGTTTTCGTGCAGCACCGTTTCGGGTGTAGCAATTCCGGAAGCTCTTTTGAAAATACGAGCGAAACCGTTTTCCGATTCTTTGGAAATTTTCAGTACCGTCAGCACAATCACATTGTAACGTTTGGTGAGATCCGCCTCCGCCAGGCTCATTCCAAGGTAACGGGCTGGTACCCGTGTTTCTATGATACTATATTTTTCTGAAATTTTGAAGGAATCTACAATCCCTGCATTGTCCAGCCGCATGGCAAGTCTTTCAGCCGACTCTTCCTCAGGCAGTACGTATTCTTCAATCTGCATAGCCTCAAGAACTGTCTTTTGCAAATCGGAAACCACCCGGCCAATGATCTTTTGTATACCAAGCTGTTTTAGCAATGCCGTAGTGAGCAGCGAGGCCCCTTCATCCTCTCCAATGGCAACAATTACTGCGTCTGCATCTTTCAATGGCAGCGCGCTCACTGCATTTTTGTCGGTACAATCCATACAGACGGTATGGGTAATCCTTTCCTTGAGCTGCTCCACTTTTTGCATATTGTTATCGACACCGATCGTTTCATGCCCGAGCTCAGTGAGCCGGATGGCGAGTGATCTGCCGAAATTCCCTAAACCAAATATTACATATTTCATGACAATCTTTTCAAAGGTTTATTTGCTCAGAAGGTAACTGGTAATTTTTTGGTTTTACTTTCCTGACCAACGCTACCAGCAAGGTGAGCGATCCTACCCTGCCGACAAACATCGTCAGGACGATGATCAGCTTTCCGGCGTTACTGAGCTGATGGGTAATGCCCAGGCTGAGCCCTGTGGTGCTATAAGCGGAGAAGGTCTCAAATGCGAGTGATATCAGGTTTTTGTCAGGATCTGTAATTGATAACATAAATATGGACACACCCAGAAAAATCAACGACAATGAAATGATTCCAAGCGCACGGGAAACCGATTTGGACGACACCCTCCTTCCGAAAATCTCTATGCGGTCCTGCCCTCTTGCCACGCTGATGATATTCAGCGTGGCCAACGCGAAGGTAGTAACTTTCACTCCCCCGCCTGTTGAGCCCGGAGCCGCACCGATCCACATGAGAAGGAAGATCAGCATGATCGTAGGAAAGGCCAAATCACCCATTTCAACGGTATTGAATCCAGAAGTACGGGGACTGGTTCCGATGAATAAAGCAGTAGTTACTTTCCCGAGATACGAGTGATGCTGGCGAAGTGTATGGTTGAATTCGAGAATAAATACCAATACAAAACCACTCAAAATCAAAAGCAAAGTCGTATAGGCAATTATTTTTGAATTAAAAGCCATCACCCGTCCCCTAAAGACAAAGGGCCGCCCGTATCTGATCTTTTGATAGATGTTAAACAACCATCTTCTGACAAACTCGTAAGTGTTAAAAATAATCTCGAACCCAAGGCCTCCCATCACATATAACATAATAACAGCCAGCTGAAGGCCATAGTTAAATTTCACTGATGGATGGCTGAGCCCTTCAGGCAAGGTAGAAAATCCGGCATTACAGAAAGCGGTAATGGCATGAAAAAGAGTAAAATAAAAGTGTTCAGAAGCATTTGTAAACTGCGCCGGATCCAGGCTCAGATAGATGAGCACACCGCCGAGCATTTCAAAAATAAACGTAACAAACACAATTTTGTATAGTGTTGAAATAACCGAGCTCACCTTGTTCTCACCGATCAGTTCGGTAAACATCAGTTGGTTCTTGTAAGAAAAACCTCCCGAAAAAAAATAACCGAAAAAGCCGGTAAAAGTCATGATTCCTAAGCCACCGATCTGCACCAAAATGAGGATCACAGACTGGCCAAACCGTGTAAGCTCACAGGAGATATCAATGGATGACAGCCCGGTGATACAAACAGAACTGGTTGCAAGAAAAAGGGCGTCAATAAAGCCCATCTGCTGCCCTACGGTAGATTTAGGCAAAAGCAAGAGGGCAGTGCCGGCGAGTATCAAAACTAAAAAACTAAGTACAAAAAGCAGTGTTGGATTGAAATAGAAATGATCAAAAAACAGACCCCTCTTAGAAATCTCGACGATCAATAATGAAAAAACACCCAGGTACATCCATTCGGGTTTCACCAGCAGTGTGCCATCTGCCCCTGAAAAATAAGAGCTGCCGGCAATGGTAATCGCAATAAAATAAAGGCACAGTAATGCCTCCACCGTCTGAGCAATAGAGAAAGTCCCGATTTTAAACAGGGTAATGGTTTTCACGAACAGCACTACTGCGAAAAATAAAAAACACCATTCCAGCGCACGGTTGATATTTTGCGTTAACCCGGGATCGGTGTTATAGCCAATGTGAAAAATGATCACCACGGCACTTATCAGGCTCGTCATCAGTATAAATCGATCCAGCAATACCCGCAGATAACTTACTCCATTATTCATATATTCTCTGAGTATTCTCACACAAACATAAGATTATTAAGCATCAATTGTGGTTAATGGATATATTGCCGGCAAAAATTGATCTCAACCTATTTACATTTTTATCAAAACAAACGCAGTGGCTGATGGGCGTAAATAAAGTACTTGAACGTTTTGATATCTCCTCCGAACGAGAAGAATACACGGTTATCCATGATGTGGTAGAAAGCGGAATCGAATTTAAAGGTACTAACCTTTGGATCCTGATATTTGCCATATTTATTGCCTCTGTGGGCCTCAATGTAAACTCTACCGCGGTAATCATAGGCGCCATGCTCATTTCTCCGCTCATGGGCCCCATTCTCGGAATGGGTTACAGCATAGCCACTTACGACTTCGCCTTATTTAAAAAGGCGCTGGTCAATTATCTTTTTGCCATCGTAGCTGGCTTACTGACGTCGGGGCTTTATTTCTTTGTAACACCTATTTACCAGGCTCATTCGGAACTCCTGGCGCGTACACAGCCCAATATTTATGACGTAATCATAGCTCTGATCGGTGGTTTGGCCGGAATCGTTGCCATTTCAAGCAGGAATAAAGGCAATGTAATTCCTGGTGTAGCAATTGCAACAGCGCTCATGCCCCCCTTATGCACGGCTGGTTACGGACTTTCCACCGGCAATTGGCCCTTCCTTTTTGGGGCTCTTTACCTGCTGACCATCAATACTGTTTTTATTGGGAGTGCAACCCTTATCACCGTCAGGCTGCTCAGATATCCCATACACAATTATGCTGACCAGCATAAGAGACGCATAGCCAACCGCTGGGTTTCGTTTATTGCCTTGCTCACCGCCGTTCCCAGTATTTATTATGGATACCTGTTGGTTCAGAAGGAGAATTTTATCCAGAATTCCAATAATTTCATTGCCAACGAAAGTTATATTGAGGGAGACTTCCTGCTAAAGAACGAATTGAATCCTGCCCTGAAACAAATCAAACTCATCTATGGTGGTAAAACGATTGGTGAGGCCGAAAAACAGCGCCTAGTTAAACGAAAAGCGATTTACGGACTCCATGACGCCACTTTAATTATTCAGCAGGGCTTTTCTATCAATGATGTTTCTAACGAGCTGAGCCAGACTGAAAGATACCAAGCCGAAATCAACCGCCTCAAAGCCCAACTCGGTTCAACCATTCAAAAGCAAGACAGCATAAGCAATTTTAAAAAAATGGGAAACACACTCTTTAGGGAGATCAGGCCACTTTTCCCTGAAGTAAGGTATTGCTCTGCCGACAAGCAGACCTTTTACAACGGCGCTAGTCAGCAGAGACATTTCACAGTGGTGGTTTTAGGCACAACAAACCCTAAAAAGACAACCCGCGACATACCCCGCATAAGCAGCTGGCTCAAAATGAGGTTAAAAAGCGACTCACTCAAACTCTATGTTGAAAGATCTACATTTTAGGATACTCCGTACTATTCCATACCCATTTGGGTTTGTTACCACTCCAACCACAGACAGGCTGAGTCGAAAAAGACTCTGATGGTTTGAACGAAGAAAATAATATTAATAATGGCAAAACTTAAATTAAATCAAGATTTTCGCAGGAAACTGATCGCAGCCGCGGTCATTACCACATAAAAACCATTATTTTAGGGCACCAATGCTGTTGTTTTACCAGACATATCACATGAGATGTTCTTCACCCACGGGGAGTCCACCCTGAAGAACTCCCGGGATTTTTCACACCAATGCTTAAGAACGGAAGTAATCCTTACATCCCATTATAGCTATCGCTCACTATACAAAATAACGGTTCGGTAATTGGAACAACTGTTTTTTACAGGTTGAAAGCCAGTATTATCCAAGGCGTGAGTAGTCTGAATAAATAAGCGGAAAATTACTCCTCCAAATCATCTATAACCTCATATATATGAAAGGTTACTTCAATCTCTTTGACTTTAAACAAAAGGTTAATTATAAAACTGAAATTCTGGCAGGTCTTACTGTCGCCATGACGATGATGCCTGAATCGCTCTCATTTGCCATTCTTGCGGGTTTCCCTCCCCTTGTGGGTCTTTATGCAGCATTTATAATGGGGTTAGTCACCTCCATTTTTGGAGGCCGACCCGGGCTGGTGTCCGGAGGAGCTGGTGCAACAGTCATTGTCCTGATAGCTCTAATGAAATCTCACGGAATTGAATATGTTTTCGCGGCAGTTGCCCTGGCTGGTGTTGTACAAATTCTGGTGGGGATCTTTAAGTTTGGGAAGTTCATCCGCCTGGTCCCACAGCCTGTTATGTATGGCTTTGTGAACGGATTGGCTGTTATTATTTTTGTATCTCAGCTACAGCAGTTTAAATCGGTTAGCAACGGAGAGCCCACCTGGCTGACAGGTACACCGCTGCTGATTATGGCAGGCCTGGTATTACTTACTATTGCTATCATTATTTTACTCCCTAAGGTTACCAAAGCCGTTCCTCCGTCATTGGCAGCGATCATTGTTGTTTTTATTGTTGTACTAGGGTTTCAGATCGACACGAAAACGGTGAAGGACATTGCGTCCATTAGTGGCGGCTTCCTTCCTTTTCATATCCCGCAGGTACCATTCAATTTTTCCACCTTTCAACTAATATTTCCGTATGCCTTAATTATGGCAGCTGTCGGTTTGACGGAAGGGTTGCTAACACTCAACCTGGTAGACGAGCTGACCGCCACGCGAGGGAATGGAAACAGAGAATGTCTTGCACAGGGGGGTGCCAATATATTGAACGGGTTTTTCTTTGGCATGGGTGGCTGTCCCATGATTGCCCAGACGCTTGTAAATCTTTCAGCAGGTGCTAGAGCCCGGTTATCCGGAATCATTGCGTCGATGACCATCCTGATGATCATCCTTTTTGGTGCGCCGGTCATTGAACAGGTTCCTATGGCAGCACTGACTGGTGTGATGATCATGGTTGCGATTGGAACTTTTGAATGGGCCAGCTTCCGATTCATTAACAAAATGCCGAAACAGGATATTTTTGTAGGCATGCTTGTTGCGGTGATCACGATTTACCTTCATAACCTGGCTTTGGCAGTTCTGATCGGTGTGGTAATATCTGCTCTGGTTTTTGCCTGGGAAAGTGCAAAACGTATTCGTGCCCATAAATCGGTTGATGAAAACGGCGTTAAATATTATAAGATTTACGGTCCCGTTTTCTTTGGTTCCGTCACTGCATTCCATGAGAAGTTCGATGTGCTGGGTGATCCGCAAGAGGTTATAATAGATTTCTCGGAAAGCCGTGTTGCAGATATGTCGGGGATCGAAGCGCTTAATAAAATCACCGAAAAATATACCAAGGCAGGAAAGAAGATACATTTAAAGTACCTCAGTCCAGACTGCAGACAATTACTTGCCAATGCTCAGGACGTTATTGAAATAAATATCATTGAAGACCCTGCTTACCATGTTGCCATATAACATAAGGTCAAAAAACACCGGGTCAAATTGAAACTAAAATTCGATATGCGGAATATTTTTAACTAATTTTAGCCTATGAGCAGAATCAACTTAGGAGCTTTCAAGTATTTTTTCAAATCAAATTCTACCGGCGGCATTATTCTGATTGCCTGTGTGCTGCTATCGCTGATCATTGCCAATACCGGAGCAGGCCCGCATTTTGATCACTTCCTTGCTTATCAAATAGGTGCGGATATTTCAGGCGTTAACCTTCGATACCCGGTTTCCCTGTGGATCAACGATGGCCTGATGGCTATCTTTTTTCTTCTGGTCGGGCTGGAAATTAAACGGGAACTCATAGAAGGAGAGCTATCTTCCGTAAAAAAGGCGACTCTCCCCATTGTTGCGGCTTTGGGCGGGGTGCTGGTGCCTGCTTCCATATATTATGCTATTAACAGCGGCAGCCCGACAGCCAGTGGCTGGGGCATTCCCATGGCCACCGACATTGCCTTTGCTTTGGCAATCCTTTCCTTACTTGGCAAGAAAGTCCCGGCATCTTTGAAAATATTTTTGTCTGCTTTGGCGATCGTAGACGATTTAATGGCAATTCTTGTGATAGCCATCTTTTATTCGTCGGACCTGCACTATATATACCTACTCTATGCCGGGGCAATATTTATATTTCTGTTGGT
Source organism: Dyadobacter sp. CECT 9275 (assembly GCF_907164905.1). Lineage (NCBI taxonomy): Bacteria > Pseudomonadati > Bacteroidota > Cytophagia > Cytophagales > Spirosomataceae > Dyadobacter > Dyadobacter helix. Next base: position 1,080,059 of record NZ_CAJRAF010000002.1, read on the forward strand.
TATCAATAAAGCAGGCGTAAAAAATCTGGCGGCTTACCTGATCCCCGGTGTATTGATCTGGTATTTCATCCATCATTCTGGTGTGCATGCCACCATTGCCGGGGTGCTGACGGCCTTTGCCATTCCTACCACGCCCGATTCTAAAGAATCTCCGCTCGAAAAGCTTGAACATACCCTGGCAAATCCCGTCAATTTTATCATCATGCCATTGTTCGCCCTGGCCAATACCAACATTAAGTTTGAAACAGGCATGGTTGAAGGACTGACAACCGTACTGGGGCTGGGGATTATTGCGGGTTTGGTTATTGGCAAGCCGTTAGGAATTACATTGTTTTCCTGGATCATTGTAAAAATGGGGGCAGCAAAAATGCCAGGCGGCGCCAACTGGAAACATCTCATCGGCTTGGGTATGCTCGGTGGGGTTGGTTTTACCATGTCCGTTTTTATTGCCCTGTTATCCTTTCCCGGAGCGCATTTCATTTTATCCGAAGCAAAATTTGCAATTCTCACGGGTTCTGTTTTGTCCGGAACGCTGGGCTACTTCTGGCTTAAATCGTTGGCGAAGGCAAAAAAAGTTAACCCAAGTCTGCGCAGAAGGTAAGAGACAGATTAATTCAGCGAAATATATAAGAAACAACAAAACCAGGCTGAAAACCAGATTCCAGGTTGAAATGAAAGCGTTGAATAGCCGGGATTGTAGCAATTTCGGCATCCATACTTCCAACTCTACTATAACCTCCAGAAACACCCAGCAAACGAGCCTCTGCAAGCCAACTCTTTCCCAAACTATAAGCGAGACCGAAGTTTGCCCCTGCATTGTAGGTATTTGTTGCAGGGCCTCCCGCCATAATCCTGTGGTAACTTGCATAGCCTTCGAGATAAGGAGACAACTTTGCAGAGGACAAATATTTTTTTACAAATGGCCGCAAACCAATGGAAACAGGTGTACGATCATTTACAGTAAAGTATCCGGCGCTACCGGAAATATTATTGGCACCTCCATGTATTCCCACTTGAACACCCAGACCCATTAGTAACCTGTCACGAACAAAAAGTCCGGGAGCCAGTGCAATGGATGTCGCCGGGTTGTCATAATCTATCCGTTGCCCGCCATCACCTGAGAAACCCTTGTCTCCGCTGGTACTAAATGAACCTGATAACACCCATCGTCCCCTGGCAAGCGGAGATATCGCTGGAGCATCTTTGGCAGTATGGGTATCGGCTCCGCTAAGAACTACCAGCCCAAGTTCTGCAACATTGAAGGAGAAAGGAAACAATTGGGACCGGGCTCCGAATTGTAGCCCCAACCGGCTTGTTACCGGAAAGATCACTCCCAGTTGGAATTGACTGGTTAATTGGAATTCTTTCCGGAATTGAAGCTCATTTACCTGCCCAAAATCCTCCCTCTGCATCGAAAATTTAGAAAAAGTCCCCACGACACCGCCACCCGCATAAATAAACAATGGTGAAAATTGCCAGTACTTTCGTATAAATGGAGTTAATGAACCACCCTTACCAATGTATTTAAGCGTAAAACCGTTTGGACCCTCAGCAATGGATTTATTACCATTCCAATTCCCCTGAGCCCCTAGTCCCCATGCAATACCCTCTTTAATAAAAAAACTGGCCTCCCCACTTACACTTTGATTGTAAGCCGGTGTTTTAACTCCTTCCTGCTGGTTTTTCATGAATTCTGAACTGAGTTGACCTGTCCATATCACCTGTCCTTTTTTGATCTGGGCATTTGTAACTAACGGAAACAATAACAACAGCGGGTAAAACAAATATCTCATTGCGAACACATTTTAAGTTTGGACCGGAACAGCCTGAAAAGAAAGAAATAAACCGTTTAATACAAAACAGTTATAAAAGGCAGCGCTATTTTACTTTATGCACTATTGGCAGGTAATAAAACAATTTAGTCTCAAGAACCTGTATATGATCATAGCGAAGGTGAGTTTTTCGATCAAATATACAAATTTGTGACCACCTAACAACTAAATTTGTTTATTTATTTTACCAAAATTTCAATACTATTGAAGTGATCAACCTATACAAGGTATAAACAAATGTGTATTCTCAATTAGGAAATATTTCTATACCTACGCTCCTTTTCTTACAGGACTTAGCGTTCCAGATTATCAGCCGTATCAGGTGAAGCAGAGGATTCCATCATGCGCTGTGGCAGAGGTCCTTATACCGGATTTAAGCGTGTGTTGGTTACATGATAGTATACTTTTGCAAATAATTTGTTGACTTAATTTTAAAATTAACACGATCAAGTTTTTATATTATAGAATTTATCCTATTATTTACACAATAAAACCCTAATAATGGTTAAGTAACTCTTTATTACCTAGTTGATTGACTAAGTTATTCGGGACAAAATGTAACCCATAACTTCAATTTGAATGGAAGGCCAAATAAAGCATAGTACCTCCCCTGCAACTTTACACATCCTTAAATTTACTGGTATTTTTTTATTGACCGGACTGCTTTTATCCCTGTTAGCCCTGGGTGCAGAATTTTCCTATGGAAACGGAGATGGAATTTGGTTCGATCTGGACATTCGCAGAACAGCCTTTAGGTATGTAACTTTCTCCGCGGTTGTTGCCGTTACGCTGATGCTGCTTTTCAGCAAGGTCTGGTATGTTCGCTCTGTAACATTTGGCCTGCTTGGCACCTTCATTTTGCTTTTTGGAATTGAGAAATTATGCCAGCTCATCATCTTCCTGCGGACACCGGCGCCCACTACCCAAATACAGCCTCCATTTGAACGTACGGACTGGAAAAATTCTGCGATGATGGATGATACCCTTGGAGTTAAAGCAAAACCAAATTGGTCTTTTGCATGGGCTCCTGTTTACAGAGGCTTGGTTTAAGATTCTATAGATATATCCACGGATGAATTCTCCCGCCGTATCACACCTACGGATGACACCGTAGCCAGGCCGCGTTTCGCACTGTTTTTGGGATGCTCCTACACCTATGGCGACGGTGTCTCTGACCATGAAACATTGCCCTATTATTTCCAGAAAAAGGCCTTGGATTATCAGGCCTATAATTATGGATTCCTGGGGCATTCACCGTTGCATGCCTTAGCGCGTTTACAACATTCGAACTGGAAAGAGCAGATTCAGCAAGGGGAAGGCTTCGGGGTATTTACACTGATCAATGATCACCTGGACAGAGTCATTCCTGCTTCACGCTGGATTGAACTGACGAAAGGCCGCTTCCCTTACCTTAACGAAAGTACGATGCAAACAGAAGGCACATTTGACCAGCGCCGAAAATTATATACTACTTTCGTAACCAGTTTTCAGTCTACCGCTTTAAAGGAGGTGCTCCGCTGGGGATATCCTCGCTTTCATACAAAGGAACATGAAGAGCTACTTGTCCGCATCATTGTTAAAGCACGGGATGAATATGTCAGCCGCTTTAAAAATCAGAACTTTTATGTGATCATATTTCCCGGCAACCCGGTGTCGGATACCATCACCAAGCTTTTCAAAGAGAAAGGAATTCACTATCTCGATTATTCCGGACTCCTTGACCTCAAGAAACACATGCTTGGATTTGATAACGCCCACCCCAAAGCCGAGGTTTACCAGGCGGTGGCGCATCAATTGGCAGCAGACCTGCATGGCCTGCCACAGCCGTCTGCGAAGTAATTCACTATTATAGAATAAAGTAATTGAGTTTTAAAACAATATAACAATGGATTTCTTAACGGATTTATTTGCATTTATGAAGGAGCGTAAGAAGTGGTGGCTTGCTCCTGTAATCATCGTTCTACTGCTGATTGGTATCCTGATCGTGATCGGTGGAGGTTCGGCCGTTGCACCTTTCATCTACACCTTGTTCTGATTCTTTCGGTACAATGCGGGGCATTGGCAACGCCGCTATGAAGAAGATGGATGTTCTGGTCGCTTCAAAATGAGCGAGCACAAAAACCTTCCGTGCTCGCTCATCTGATCTCATCACAACGTCGGATCATCAACGGACTCTTGGAGGTCATCCCTTTCCATTAAATGGTCAAATTTCCTGTGTGGCGTCCGCTTCTTTCAATGTATGGCCAATGAAACCATAAGGATTGGCTGTGATATGATTACAAATATTAACCTGACTGGTGAACTCCTCTCGGCCAGGCTCCGAACATCATTTCCATAGCGGTGCAATTCCGGAAAGTATTTCTTCAGATTTTTCGTATCGGTTGCCTCTATAAACCAACAAGCCTCGTGACGATGACCAAACTTTCTGCCATAGCGTAAGTACTTTGCCACCTTGGAATCCGTTCACCTATCTTAATATCGACTGATTCTCTGTACATGTTCATCGTTTGGGAATTAAAACTGGCATTCAAAATAAGAGGTTGCCAAAAACAACCTCTTATTAAATTGGAGCTTCTTGCAAATTAATCGAAGGCCATTCGGATAGCCTGCTCAATGGGAGAATAGCCAACATCCGAATCTGAAATAGTCAGCTCTTTTTTTAACAGCAATGGCGGTTGTGCCATAAATTTAGGAGCAGTTCCGTTATGTCGTTGTGCTGAATGAACGATAAACGGATGGCATAAATAAACAGTACCGGCTTTACCTGTTGCGAATACCTCTTTCCTTGCTGGCAGTTCGTTTAATTTCCCGGCCAGTTCAGTAAATGAAAGACCAGAATCACCCTCTTTGGATAAAAGTTTCGCAACGTCAATATGAGATCCCTCGTAAATGACCGTTGGAGCATCATTTTCACTGACATCCGAATACAACACCAGCATCAATAAAGCTCGCCCTTTTGATCTGACATTGACACGCCATTCAAAATAATTATGAGGATCATTGCCCGGAAAACTTGCATCTACGTGTTTTCCTATGTCATTCGGTTGATGGACCGAAGGGAATCTGACCGGGAATGTTCCTACACTTCGACAAGGAATCCATTTATCCTCACCAATCAATTGATTGAAAATAAAATGCAGTTCTTTATTATTGAGCGAATCGATGAAAGGTTGCTGAGTATACATACCCAAACGAATAACAGGTTCAGTCCAGGTAGAAGGGTTTGATCTTTCGCAAGGAAGGTCATTCCACAAAATATCTACAACTGCATCTGCAATTTCCTGGGAAAATGTATTGTCAATACGAACGAATCCATGAAGAATAAACTGTTCTATTTCTTTGGTACTTAATTCAACTGACATATTTTTTGTGTTATAAATCATTAAGGAGCAACAACCATCCTATGACGAATTCGTCCGATGGTTATGAATGAAAAATTTGAATAATAGAAGATGTGCGCTACGTATTAAGTATAGCGTATTGCTTAAGAACTAAGCCCGAAAGGATATTATAACATTACAGTCATTCTCATACGACAAAAGTAGGTATTTTTTCATAAAATACCATTTGCCAGGTGGCAACTGAAAGGGGAGCATTTCGCACAAAAACTCTCCTATTTTCGTGGTGATATTGTTGGCAGATGTGCATTCGGCTTTGACATCCAGAACATCGGCAGATACCAGAACAGTACTATCTTAGGGTATTGTAGCACTGGCAAAGAAGGATAGATTGGATCTTTTTTACAACGGGGCAGAATTCAAAAGAGTGCCCCGGAAAAAATTTGGGCAGGGCTTATTAAAAGATGCATTTTTGAATTCAGACGGCTACCCAAACAGTACAATATTTACCAGAAATAAGTATATAAGCCAACCAGCAAATCAGAATAATTACCGCCCCAAACACAAAACCGTTATGCGCTTTGAACATAGCAAGCTCAATCACAAGGCCTTTTTTCTCAGCCGGTAAAACATAACCCAGCAAAAACATCCCCTAGATACAAATTACAAACACCCATCCCATTCGATCCAGGAACGGAACCTCTGCCCAGTTGGCAAACGGGAGCCAGTTATTGTGCATAGCCAGGGCAACAAGGAATCCGCCAACAATAGCGAAAAGCGCTCCTGCTGAATTGCTGCGCTTCCAGAAAAACCCCATCATAAAAGAAGCAAAAATTCCCGGTGACAGCAGTCCCGTCATTTGCTAAATAAACTGAAAACCGCCCGCTTTATCAATGCCCATGTAGGGTGAAATCAGAATGTCCATGACCATTGAAATGACGATCACGATACGGCCAATGGTAACCAATTGCGTTTCAGATTTATTCCTGCCCAGGTAAATTTTGAAAATATCCAGGGTGAAAATCGTTGAGATACTATTGGCTTTCCCGGCCAGTGAAGCCACGATCACCGCGGTAAGTGCGACAAAGGAAAGCCCTTTCAATCCGGCTGGCAATAGGTTTAATAAAACCGGATATGCCTTGTCTGCAACGATGACGCCGTTTTCAGATCCGCTCCGAGCGCTCGCTGCGTGATATACTGATTACATCCCAGTAGTTCAGGTTCACGATCCACATACCGCCGAGCAGGACGGTCAGCCCGGGAAGTTCCATATAATGTTTGCTGCCTTCTTTAAATATCATGTGAAAATGGTCGTCGTGGTGCAGCGTCATCATTTTCAAACCATTCAAAAGACTAGCTGTATCAAAATTATCCGACACCAGATTAATGGCAATATAACTTGTAGCAAGCCCACCAATGATCAGAAAAAACAGCCGGATCACATCAGTGAAGCCAATTACCTTCATCCCTCCGATCGTGATGATGATTGAAAAAATGGCGAGCCCCCACACGCACAAATCGAAATCCAGTCCAGAGATTCCTGACACTGTAAGTGCCCCCAGATACAAAATAGAGGTCAGATTCACCAGAATATACAAATTCAGCCAAAAAATAGCCCTGACCAGACTAACGGTTGGGTGATAGCGTTGACTGAGAAACTGGGGCATTGTAAACAAATGGATCAGTACGAAAAGTTGGGGGGCGATTAAAAAAGTAGTTTTTAGGCACTTTAATTGATCCGGGCGAAGCTTTGTCGAAACAATGCGCATCGACCCTGAACATTCCTGGCTCGGATGAACTTTCAGGTAAGGCATTCACTGTAAAAAGCCATGGTATAATAAAGAATAACATTTAACTTTTTATATAAAATACTTGTATATATCAAAATATTATTTACATTTGTTCTTTATTATAAAATAAAGTTATGAATAAAGGAACAGTTAAGTTTTTCAATGAAGCCAAAGGTTTTGGTTTTATCGCTCCTGAACATGGTGGGGCAGATCTTTTTGTACATGTATCTGGCCTTGTTGATGATATCCAACAAAATGACAGTGTATCTTACGAAGTTGAAGATGGCAGAAAAGGTCTGAATGCAGTTAATGTATCAGTAATCTGACCATTTATATTTGCAGGCATTGTAAATCCTCCCAAGTTGGGAGGATTTTTGTTTTATGAGTGAACACATTCCGTTGAAACCAAAATCTTATTCCTCAAATAAATAGGCATGAAGAAAAGTGCCACGATCACAAGTGTTGCAGCAGCCATCCATTCATAACTGGATATGGCCAGGCCCATCGAAAAACCATTTCCGGACATACCGATAAACTGTTCAGCAGAAATATTGGATGCAATCAGCGATGCACCGATTGCCCACCAGGCCAGTGAGCCTTCTGCCAGAAAAAAATCCTTGGTGGATACTGTCTCACTTTTTCTACGGTGATAAATCCAGTAACCATATACCGATACAATAATAAAGTAAACAAAGAAAACAATGTAATCCAGAGGCTGTAACCGCTTCATTGATCAGTCCTTTATATTGTTTAATAAAGGACTGATTGAAAATAAAGCCGAGATTACCGGCTATTCAGAGCTCTAAGAGTTTTGTATTTTTGAACAAAACCTTCGTGGCCATATTCCAGAAGGAGCATGTTGCTTTGGGTGGCAGTGCCCAAAGCACCAAATGCCTTCTACCTGCTGTAATGGACCAAAGCTTTCCATACAAAACACTATTTCATGAGGTAAATATTTACAGACTTTTTGACTTCCTCCAAAGTCTGCTTCGGTGGTTCGAAATCTTTTGGAATGAGCTGTCTTGCAAAAGTTTGCAAATACAAAACCCAGGCATCTCTCCACCAGATCGCCTCTCTGTGCTGAACTTTCAGTCGCGCGGCAACGTCGGTATATACCTGCGGATCCAGACTTGGTTTGGCAAGATCCCATTGCTGCTGCATCCATACTACCGAATTGGCACAGGTATAAAAACGAGTTAAAAGTTCTTGCCAAAGCGTCCTTCCTGTGCTAAGCTCTTTATTCCAGGCTACATGATGAAACCACAAAAGATAGGGCAAAGGTGTTTTGTCAGGATTGTTCCACTGCTGCTGAACTTCGGGACGATACTGAGCCAGGGCATTACTTCCAGAGACAGTCCTGTCAAATCCCAGTCCTACGGAATCTGCACGGTGATAGTATACAGCGGTCCAGTCGGGCCGGGAACCCCTGCTTTGCCAGGGTTCCGGAGCGAAATGGACACCCATCCAGGGGCGGGAAAGTCCCAGAGGTGTATTGTAGCCGACATAAATTTCACGTGATTTTAACATCAATTTTACAATCGGCTCCATTGCTTTTTGATTCCGCGTCAAAGTCAGTCCAGCCCATTCCGTCGCAATCTGGTCAGAAGTTAATTGATGATCCCAGCTCAGCCTTCCGAAGGCATACCAATTGGCCTGTGCCAGTGGATGCCCCGTCCAGTTTCTGTCACTGCCTGTATTCGCTACGCCCGCCATCAGCGTACGTGAATGCCCGTGCAGACTGCCGTCAATAACTTTGGCAACCGTTGACCCGGCCCCATTGACATACGTATCGGATTCAAGCGTTTCCTTAAAAATGGGCGCTTCGTAAACGGCATGTGTAGCAAAGCCCAGATACTCCTGTGTCAGCTGAAATTCCACTCCCAAAGGTGTTTTTGGCATATTGCCAAACAAGGGCGAGAACGGCTCCCGGGGCTGAAAATCAATCGGGCCATTTTTTACCTGCAGAATTACTTTCGGATCAAATTTTCCATCCAGCGGAACAAATTCCTCGTAGGCGGCTTTAAAACGATCAGCGTTTGCGTCGGCTTTGTAAACAAATGCCCGCCAGATCACGATTCCGTCGTAAGGCTGAAAAGCTTCTGCCAGCATGTTGGCGCCATCGGCGTGCGTGCGGCCATAATCCTGAGGACCGGGCTCTCCCTCTGAATTGGCCTTGACTAAAAAACCTCCAAAATCAGGGATTTCCTTATAAATCAGGGCTACCTTCTCTTTCCACCAAGCCCTGACTTTCGGATCCAGCGGATCAGAAGAAGGTAATCCGCCAAGAGTTTTCGGCGCAGCAAAATACACCGACAAATACGTCCTGATCCCATATTTCCGCATCACACTGGCAACTGCCGCTACTTTTACGATGTACTCCTGAGACATAAACCGTGCGCTGGCGTTCACATTATTAAGCACCGTGCCATTGATACCTAAAGAAGCATTCGCACGGGCATAATCCTGATACCGGGGGTCCACACGCTCAGGCAATTCATACCATTTCCAAAGCGAAGAACCTGCGTAGCCGCGCTCGATGGTGCCGTCCGGGTTATCCCAGTGATTAAGCATCCGGTAACGGACTTTCGGGCTGCTTGCCAGGTTTAAGGTTTTGACAGACAGCTGCATTTGCATATGCCTTAAAAGTGCGAATGTTCCGTACAAAATACCGCTTTCAGATTTTGAACTGATTACAATGTTGCCTGCCGACAATTGTATACGGTAACCTTCTTCTGGCAGTTTTGCTGTATCAGTACTGGGGTCGAGTCTTAAAATGATGCCGCCTGATTTATTCCCGACAGCGTTTTTCACGTTAACATTTTTACCCAAAAGACTTTTCAATCCCGTTTGCAGCTCCCGGAGTGCGCTTTGCATGACCTCGCCATTCCCCGACTTGGAAATAAAAGACAAGTATCTCAGATACTCCGCTTTGATGGACGAATCTGTCACTGGCTTGTATTTAAGCCAGAGCTCGTAGCCGTCATCACCCTCAGAAGATACCGGATCTGCGGCCAATGATCCTAAACGGATCAGAATCAAGCCAAATAATACTAACAGAAATTTGCTGGTCATGTAAAGGTTCTTTGTCAATATGTTCCGCCTCTTATAAACTGATAATCATGAATCTAACACCTCATATTTATTTTTTCACATCACGTATATGCGCCGCCATATTGAACAGGGTATCGATATAGATATCGCTTTCATTTTCTTTCAAATAACGCAGCAGCCGGCTGTGATCCTGACTGGAAACATTCAAGGCATGCTCACCTCCCACCCCATGAAAAAGAAAAACCAGGAGTCTGCCGCTTTCCTTTGCCTGGTTGACCAGTGCGATCATCTCATCTGAGGTCTGCCCGGACATACCGTAACAGTCCATATCCATCAGATTTTGTTCGTCAACGGTGTGCATTTCATGCCTGACAGCCCTTGCGGCTACAAACTCATCGGAAAGTGTATGGATAAACTCCCCTTCGGCTATTTTTTTATGTCCGCAGGTAAACGCAAAAGTCCGTTTCGTTTTTCCGTCGATTGAATTTAAATAGGCGTTGCACATTTTGATCTCGTCTTGTATCCTGGCCAGACTGTATCTGCTCAGATCATACTCCGGTTTTACCCAGCTCATCCCCGGACGGGTGGCATCACAGGGGTGATACAGCGTGTGATTACCCAGTTCATGTCCGTTGGCTGCAGCGGCGCGCCAGTCGCTGATCCTGTTTCTAGCTGCATCCGACGAGGCTGTCAGATAAAAACTCCCCTTCAGACACAAAGAATCCAGCGCCGGAATCACATGATCCAGATGGACGTTGAGTGCATCGTCATAGGTCAGCACAACGGCGCATTTTTTCCCTTTCCAGGGTTTTGAATCATCCAGAACTTCGGCATCCGTCCGAAAAGGCGCAGCCGGTAGGCCTTCGGAATTATAAAAATTAACTCCCTCTGGATTGTCCTGCCAGGCGTAGCGAACGTATTTAGGCGTTTTCACCAACTCGCTGAACAGTTCTACCTGATCTTTGCCCATCAGGCGGGCTTTTGCCCAAACAAACTTTTTATCGTAATCTGCTATGGAAAACCAGCGTAAATCTTCTCCATCTCTGGACCGTATGCCATCTGCTACTTCATCAAATGTCAGAATAATCTTATCACCCAAAATATCCTGAGACCGGAATCTGGGACCGCTGCAAACTACACTCTTTTCATGGTAAGCCAGGTTTCTTGCGGACAATGCCAGTCTTTTCCCGATGTCCTTTTTGTTCAAAGGGTGAATATCGTTCCATTCGCCCAGGTCAATTGTTACCGTTACAGCTGTATTTTTTAACCGAAGTGCCTGGTTTTGCGCTTCCCTGATCAGGGCCATATTACTCTCCGCGGGCGTGTAATCTATGTCTTGGAAATTGGGCAGCTGCACCACCAGGAAGGGGATCTCGAGTTCTTTCCATAAACGTCTCCGATCATTAATCAAAGCGGGTAGCAGTTTGTTATATGGCCCAGGGTTGTCGACATTCGACTCTCCCTGATACCATATAAATCCTTTGAGTTTCATGGGTAAAACAGGCGCCACCATAGCGTTGTATAATGCCGTGGGTTGGTTTTGATGCACCATCTGATTGCCAAAATTTCCTTTTTCCCGGGGTTGGTACACCTCCCCTACTTTATACTGCCAGGTTCCTTTCAAATCGATCTGCTCGTCATTCATCGACATAAAATAAGGCTTATCGGAAACAAAACCACCTTTACCAGCCTGATTTGCAACCCTGATGACAAATGTATTTTTACCAGACCTGAGTAAATCTGCCGGGATCTCATATCGGCGCGGCGGATACTGGTAGGTTGTATTTCCAATTTTTTTGCCATTGACATACATTTCGTCAGCATCCACAATACGACCCATGTAAAGTTTGGCAGGCCTGCCAATCCAGTTTTCAGGAACTTCAAATTCTCTCCGAAACCAGACCACCCCATTCAGGTCTTTCAATCCCTGATCTTCCCAATAACCTGGAATATTAAAATTTCGCCACCCTTGGGGTTGATAACTGCTAGTTTCCCAATGTTCGATCTGTCCCTGATCGGCTACCTTCGTCAGCTGAGCGTTGTTCCTGACAATAATGCGTTTGAACGAATTGACATAAGCCGTGTCTTTATTTTGCGCAATGATCTTTTCAATATCTGCAAACTCTTTGTAACCTCCCTCGCTGATCCAGGCTTCAATGGGCGTACCTCCTACTGAGCTGTTAATAATTCCGATTGGTACTTTATACTGATCATAAAGATCTCTCGCAAAAAAATATGTTACCGCTCCAAAGCTCAGCACATCTTTGGGATTCGCTGCTTTCCATTCTCCACTAGGAAAATCATTCTCAGGGCCGTTCAGACTAGTGCGTGGCTGAACAAAAAAATTCCGGATTTCGGGGTAATTGGCCGAAGCAATATCCGTAGCAAAACGCTCCTTGACACGCTCCATATTGATGACCATATTACTTTGCCCGCTGCAAAACCACACATCTCCAAACGCAATATTTTTGATCAGAAGTTGGTTTTTACCTTTTAATGCCATTTCAAAGCCGCGGCCCGCCGGCTGTGCCGGGAGCTGAATCTTCCACCTGCCTTCTGCATTAGCCGCAGTGCTGTAACTTTTGTTTTTCAGCGATACTGTAACTTTTTCCTTAGGTGATGCCCAGCCCCAAATTTCAACTGGCTGCTCCCGCTGTAATACCATATTATCGCCAATCAGGCGAGGCAGACGAATCTGTGCAGAAAGACTGTTGGAAAAGAATAATATTAGCAGCGATAATAATTTCGAAGTACGCATCAGATGGGCGGATCTCCGTACAAATCTGGCGCAGATCGCTCACACCAAATTTGTACCCTGTTTTAAAAAAATGTAATCTTTACAAAAGCCTCTCAGAAATTGACAACCCCTTCAAAGGCTTTTTTGGGTTTATAGTTTTCGTCGAACAAAAGCGGATAATCTTTTCTGCCGGGTACCGGGAAATTATCCAGCCAACTGGATTTATCCGACACATTCCAGAACGTGACGCCGGTAACGACGCCTTTGTATTTTCTGAATACGTCGAAAAGCATTTTGTACTGAGCCGCTTGTTTCGCTATCATCTCAGCAGTCAGCTCTCCTGTATCTGCTGGCTTTTTAGCACGTCTTACATGCTCTTTCGGATGCACGGAAATATCAAGCTCGGTAATCTGGACCGCCACACCCAGGCTCGCAAATTGACTGATGGATTTTTCAAGCTCTTGGGCAGTTGGCTCATAAATGGACCAGTGCCCCTGTAATCCGACACCATCTACGGGTACACCTTTGTCCTTTAACTTTTTGACAAGCTGATAGATCTTCTCCCTTTTTGCCGTGTTTTCAGTGTTGTAATCATTATAAAACAACTTGGCATCGGGATCCGCTGCGTGGGCATATTCAAATGCCTTTTCAATATAATCTTCCCCTATTATTTCATAAAATTTCGACCGGCGGTAAATGCTTATTCCTGTGTCGGGCACAGCTTCATTCACCACATCCCAGGCATAAATCTTTCCCTTGTAGCGACCCACAACCTCACTGATATGCCGTTTCAACCGCCCCAGAAGCACTTCACGGCTTACCTGCCGGCCAGTTGAATCTGTAAAAAACCATCTCGGTGTCTGATTGTGCCAGCACAAGGTATGGCCCCTTACTTTCATGCCATTATTTTGGGCAAAAGCTATGATGGCATCCGGATCCTGCCAGGCATACCGGTCTGGTTCGGGATGGATTGGTCCCATTTTCATGGCATTTTCGGGCGTCAGACTGCTGAATTGCGCTATGATTAATTCCGCTTCAGGCCCTGTAAGATTTCTTGGTGCAACTGCCACACCAACGGGGAAGAAATCCCGATAGGCACTCTTCAGCGTTTTTTGGGCCAAAAGATTATTTGAAGAAAGTAATGCCACCGATACAGCCACAAATCGACAACAAAACCTTAATCCTTGCGAGTTTATCATGACATAAGTTGATTAAAAATTGATTTGCTATCTGCTTACAACTAACAGCTCGCTACTTAAATAGCAGCTGTGAGAACTCAAACAAGTCATGTCTCCAGACAGGCCAGCTATGTCCTCCAGGATACTCGCTGTATTTGTACTTAACCCCCATCTCGTCAAATTTGGCAAGCATGATCTGGCAATTTTTGAAAGCAATATCTTCTTCACCACCCATTGAGACCCAGAAGTTTTTCAGGTTGCCATTGATCTTTTCTGCGTTGGATTTCATAAAAGCATACTGCGGATCAGAAAGAGCCGTATTATTGGCAAACCAGCCGGAACTGAATACCCCAAGGGACGAAAACATTTCTGTGTTTTTTATCCCGGCGTATAAAGTTTGCAGCCCGCCCATGGAAAGTCCGGCGAGCGCCCTGTTTTTAGCGTCCGTCTCCACCCTGAAACTGCTTTCCACAAATGGAATGACACCCATTTTTAGTTCATTTTCAAATTGTTTCAGCACATTTTCATTAAAACCGGCAATCCCGCCTGAGCCCCCCATATTTCCGTCCAACATCACAATCACCATCGGTTTTGCTTTTCCTTCGGAAATCAGGTTATCCAAAATCAGGTCTGTTTTACCTTGCTTTGCCCAGCCACGCTGGTCTTCACCACCGCCATGAAGCAGGTACAGCACGGGATATTTTTCTGTGGAACTGTCATAACCAGGAGGCGTATAAACATTCATTTCACGCCAGGTGCCCATGGCTCTGGAAAAGTATCTTTTGAGCCGGATATCACCATGGGGAATATCCCGCAGCGCATAATAACCGCCATTGCGGTAGGGAATCTCAATCCCACTGGCCATTCTGCCCATGCCATAAAAGGTTTCACTCGCAGGATCGGCCAGCGCTACGCCATCAATCAGAAGCGAATAATAATGAAAACCTTTTCCGATAGAATCCGTTGTTACGGTCCAGTAACCACTGGTATCCTTTTGCATTTCATACTTTCTGCCCAGATCGACCTGAACCTTCTGTGCATCAGGCGCCTTTACTCTGAAAACTACCCGGTGATCTGGTAAAATCTGCGGATATTGAGCCGTGCGGATGTTTGTTTCGGCGCGTGTCCCCAGAATGGTATACTTGGATAACGAGGCCTGATCGACCGGTTTGAACAAAAACTGCGAAAACAGATATAATCCATTTTTCCAGACCTTAAAATCATGTACTCCGGGCTCTATGTAATACACATGCGGAATCTGATGCTCAAACATATAATCATGTGTTCGTTTGCTGAAAGTGATCAGCCTGTCGTTGTCTCCACAGGATATGAAAAGTAATTTCAATTTCTTTCTGGCCTGATCAGGATCGGGCATGAGCTCGGTTGGAATTCTGGTATTCGGAGCTGACGAAAAACCACCCACCCAGGCGAACTGATCCAGGTTCCCCAAACCAAAGTTTAAGGCCTGGCCACCTCCCATGGAAAGCCCGGCAATGGCACGGTGCTCCCGGTCTTTCAATACCGGGTATTTGCCTTCTACAAAAGGGATTAAATCTGTGAGAAGGTCCCGTTCAAAGGTGGCAAATGCTGCCACTTTATCGGGCGCCATGATATTTCCCTCTGCCCGGTCGTCTTTCATGGCCCTGCCGTTGGGCATCACCACAATCATGGGCTCAATTTTCTTTTCGGCATAAAGATGGTCCAGGATCAGGTGCGGATTTCCCCCTTTTAACCACTCCTTTTCATCACCTCCAATCCCATGCAATAGATATAGGACTGGGTATTTTTTCTTTTTATCAAAACCAGGAGGTTTATAAATCAGCGCCTTACGTATGGTACCAACCGTATTCGACCGATACGTAACCGAATCAATTTTCCCTATGGGCACACCCGCCTGTGCAACATCATAACCTGCGGGCATTTTTTTTAGGATTTCCTGCGCGTTACCCGCTGGCGCAAACAGCAAAATGCCCATTAAAAGGGAGATAAACTCTTTCATCGTTTCAAAGGATGTTTTATAAATTATTACATTACTATGCGCTAACCCTTATTTTGATATCTTCGGATACATTGGGTCGTTACCACTATATTTCAAATATTTAAAGGAGGCATTATTTGTTGCTGGTTCACCGTTTGAAGTGGCATACATACCAAACAGGCAACCAATAAATCCTCCCGCAACCTGCGTGCTCAGAAATTTAGCGTCAACATTATCTTTCAGTAGCTGCCAGGACGCTCCCTTTGAAAAGTAAAAGCTGTAAGAATCGCCTTCGGCTATAATGCGCAGTTTAACCGGTTTTGAAACATCGGTGAAAGGCATTTGTGCCAATAGCTCCAAATCCTTTTTACCGGTCCTGCTTTTGTAAAGCTGGATCATCGGCTTACCATTTTCAATGGATTTACTCAAAAAATAAAAATGAGATTCATCCTGAAAAATGGTCAGCCCTGCTTTCTCGTTCTCAGACCTAGCGGAAAATGTAAGTTCCACTTCGGTTGTGCAATACAAATGCTGCTGACGTTTCCCGATAAAGGATGGATTACCCATTTCCATTATCGTTTCCGGTTTTAATTTCATCGTCAGGCCACTTTTCTTTGATAACGAGAATGAACTGCTATCGATAGTTCTCATAAAAAGTAGCGCCGGATCCAGCGTTTTTTCAAAAGTGAGGGTGTACGCAAAGTTACCAGCCTGCGGATTTGCATCCTTTTGCTTTACTTCCTTATAATTTACAGTATACTCATATTTGATTTCTTTGCTATGCGGATTAATGATCGGCCAGTCATTCTTCCATTCAACCGGTGCCATGAAAGTTTCGCGGCCTGTATTGTAAAAATTGCCCTCATAAGGTCTTACAGCAAGAAAAATGGCATAGGTTTTGCCATCCGGTCCGTCCACAAACTGCGCATGACCGGCCGAGGTGATCGGGTCTATACGGTCATCTGGCAAGCCTTTTTGAGTCAGAATCGGATTATTCTCATACGGAATAAAAGGTCCCCAAACCGATTTGCTGCGAAAAACAACTTCTGTATGGTTGACCGAAGTTCCGCCTTCTGCAGCATACAAATAGTACCAGCCATTTCTTTTCATGATGTGCGGTGCTTCAATCCATACCGGCTTCGTGCTTAGGTCTACCCCACCATTGACCAGCTGTTTTTCCTGGCCTGTTACCTTCAATGTTACAGGATCAATTTCATAAATCCGGATTGTTCTGTGGCCAGGGTATAACGGTTTTCTCTCAGGAGCATCACTGTTGTAGACGATATAGTCTTTGCTGTCTTCATCAAAAAAAAGGGATGGATCAATGCCACGGACCTGCGGAACGCGAACAGGATTACTCCACGGGCCAGCGGGGTTTCTGGAGGTGACAATGAAATTCCCGTCGTGGTCAATATCAGTACAAGTAACATAATAGGTACCGTTGTGAAAGCTGATGGCGGGAGCAAACAAACCTCTGGTGAGTTTTTCGCCCATAAAATCCATTTGTGAAGGGCGATCAATCACATTTCCGATCTGCTTCCAGTTTTTAAGATCCTTACTATGAAAAACGGGAATACCCGGAAAGTATGAGAACGTAGAATTTACCAGATAATAATCCGTTCCAACCTGCACTACACTGGGATCAGGGTAAAAACCAGTTAAAACAGGATTGACAATATGAGTAGTCTGCGCACTTGCGCATGAGCTAAAAAATAGTGCGCCGACAAAGAACACACTACTAAATAAATCTCTGATCTCCATTTAAATACCTTAATCGGCCTTTTTGGCTATCTAATCTGCGGAGACAAGCCGCTGAAACACCTGCCTATATTTTTACAACTTTCCCCGAGGCCGCCGATTTGTAAATGGCTTCCACTACCCGTATATCTCTGAGCCCCTCTTCTCCCGGCACGAGCAGATCCGAACCCTGCAGTATCGCGTCGCAATCTTCGTCCATCTGTTTGGCCTGCTGATTTTTGATAGCAAATTCAATCAAGGTACCGTCTGACATACTTCCTTTATTGCCGTTGTAACCCGACTGCGGTTCAAGCCTCGCCCATCCTTTTTCATAATTGACCCGCAGGTAATTCATATTGATACCAAAACTGGTCTGACAGGATGCTTTTGCACCGCTTGGGAAATCCAGCATAAACATCATGGTTTCTTCCACTTCTTTATAAATCTGCGGACGGGTGGTAGAAGCCTGGGCAAAAACACTAATGGGTTCCTCTCCGGTTGCCAGCCGCGCACCCTGCAAAGCGTACACGCCCATATCACCCATGACGCCGCCACCGAGCGCTTTCTTTTGTTTCCAGTGATCGGTGCGTGCATCAAAATAACCTGCCGCGCTGGTAACCATTTTTACTTTACCAAATTTTGGCTCCTTGGCAAGCTTCATAATGGCCTGGATATTAGGATCATGCTGACACCGGTAGCCAATCGCCAATTTCACTTTGCTGCTGTTGCAAGCCTTGATCATCGCCTCACAATCTGCTACCGAGGGCGCCATAGGTTTTTCGCAAAAGACATGTTTGCCTGCCTTTGCAGCGCGCACAACATACTCCCGGTGCATCGAAGGCGGCAATACTACATATACTACATCAATATCGGGGTTGTCTGCAATCTGATCGAAATTTTGATAGTTATAGATATTTTTATCCGGAATATTATATTTTGTCTTCCAGGCCTCGGCTTTGGAAGGTGTGCCGGTAACAATACCGGCCAGATAACATTTTTGGGTCATCTGAAGCGCCGGTGCCAGAAGATCTGTGCTGTAATAGCCCAGCCCCACCAGGGCGATACCCAGTTTCTCCTTTTTCGGAGCCGTAGCCGCCAGTAGCGGGTTACCCGAAAATACAGCCGCTCCCGCCAAAGCCAGGGCTGATAAAAATTCTCGTCTTTCGATTTGCATAGTAATTTTTGATAGAAATGAATAATGATATATTTATTATCAAGGAGTTATTGTCTTAATATTTCCATTACTATCTCTGAACAGCTCTCTTACTTTTATATTGCGCAGATGGGTTTTCCCCGACAGTTCAGCATCATGATAGAACAGATACCATTTCCCCTTTACTTCAACAATCGAATGGTGCGTTGTCCAGCCTTCAACCGGAGTCATAATGACGCCCTTGTAGGTAAAAGGACCGTAAGGTGACGTTCCCTCTGCATAACACAGCAGGTGGGTGTCGCCCGTGGAATAAGAGAAATAATATTTTCCATCAAATCGATGCATCCATGCTCCTTCAAAAAAGCGTCTGCTGGCATCGGAGGCAAGCAAAGGCTTACCTGTTGCGTCCAGGATCTGCACATCTCGCAGCGGCTCCGCGAATGATAGCATGTCTTCCTTCATCAGGGCAACCTTTGCACTTAAAGCAGGCTCGTTTTCATGGCCTTTGCCAAGATCGGTCTTTAAAGTTTTATTGTAAACGCCCGTATGCCAGCGCTGGAGCTGCCCGCCCCAGATACCTCCCAAATACATATATGACTTACCGTTAGCATCTGTAAACACAGCCGGATCAATACTGTAACTTCCTTCAATAGGCTTGGCCTGGGCTTTAAAAGGTCCGCCCGGTGCCTTGCTGGTAGCAACGCCAATGCGAAAGACGCCCTCTTTGTCCTTCGCAGGAAAATAAAGAAAGTAAGTCCCATTTTTGTAGGCGGCGTCCGGGGCCCACATTTGCTTATCAGCCCAGGGTACATCTTTCACATCGAGCACCACCCCGTGATCGGTCACTTTACCACCGATCTTGTCCATGGAATACACGTGGTAATCGCGCATCTGAAAGTGCCCGCCCTCATCGTCCTGCGGTACCTCTGCTTCCACATCATGAGAAGGATAAATATAGATTTTCCCATTAAAAACATGGGCTGACGGATCTGCTGTGTAAATACCTTCAACCAAAGGTTTGATTTTTTCAGGCGTTTTCTGGCAGATCGCCTGTCCGGAAACGGTGACAGCAATCAAAAAACTGATTATCAGATTTTTATTAAATCGTCTCATTATTTATTTTTTCATTAAAAAGCCTAAGCGTTGGATTTTTACTACTTGTCTGAATGGATCCGATCAGCCGCAAAATCAAATCCTGGGACGCAGCACCACTCCTAGCAGTCATACGTCCCAGGCTTATTGTTTTTATACCACTTTGTTACTAGTAACCTGTATTTTGTGGAAATTTAGGACCCTCTACCACCCTGTCAATCTGCGACTGCGGGATAGGACGTAACATGTGGAAATCTTTGATGTAAGGAGCCGCCTCTTTGTTCCACTCCTGCACACGACGGACAAGTGAGCGTGTTCTTACAAGGTCATGCCAACGCTGCCATTCCCCGAAAAACTCACGGCTTCGTTCGTCAAGGATAAAATCCAGTGTTACGTCAGCCGAAGTGATGGTCATAGCCGCGGCAGCAGCGGCATTCTGAGCGGAAGTATTGGTTTTACGGAATGCTGCGCGCTGGCGCAAAACATTAATCATTGCCGCGGCTTGGGAAGCCTCACCTGCTTTGAAATGCGCCTCAGCACCGGTCAGGTATACATCAGCAAAGCGATACAAAACACATGGGCGTGTAGAAGGATCATTGAAATTAGCACCTCGGCTGGGGTCCATGTATTTTTTTAATGCCGGATAAATGCTGTTGTTCCAAAGACTTGGCGGCACTACAATACCCTTAAATGGCCTGGACCCTACAAACTGGGGGGCACCTGGCACTTCATAGTCGGGCAGCCAAACGGCTGTGTCCGCACCCGGTACGGTCGTGTAACCAATCCCCCGGCTGTTGTTGGCAGCAGTAGCTGAATTGGTGACAGCCGTGTTTGAGATATAAACCGTGTAAAATGAATTTGCAAAACGAGAATCGACATCACGGTTTGTGAAAGCCTGATCCAGAAAATAATTTTTACCAGCGCGCGTACCGGTGGCCTGCTTATCTGAATTAGGACGCATACGCACGTATGGCCGGCCATAGTACGAATCGCGGATCATTCCGGAAGTTCCGTTGTTGACAAAACCTCCCGAAGCATTTTTGAAGGAATTGATACCACTGTTGTTCGGATAATTCCAGTTGGTGAACCAGGGGGTCAGGTTTTGCGCTGCTCCGCCCCCGGCAGCTCCACCGACGCTATAATAACCATACTTGGGATCCAGCACATGGTCGCTGACAAACATCGTTTCTTTTCCATAGTCGTTTGCAGGCACAAATGCGTCTCCGTAATCCTGCCATAGATCCAGACCATAAGCAGATTTGCTCGCAATAATTTCATCACAGATTTTTGCAGCCTGCGTAAAATCAGCGGCCGTATTATTCAGCCATCCGCGGGTTAGATATACTTTGGCGAGCAGGAATTGTGCAACGGGTTTGGTTGCCGCCTTTCCAAGAAATGGAGCGGTAGGCTGGTTAGGCAGGTCGGCTGCCGCTTCCGTAAGGTCCTTAATGATCAGTTCATAAACCTCTGCCGCAGGCTGCCGCGAAGCTGCCTGTGAGGCTACGGTTATGAATTCCGTATGCAGCGGCACATCTCCCCAGGTCTGTACAAGGTAGAAATACCAGAAAGCTCTCAGAAATTTGGCCTGCGCCAGGTACTGCTTCCGCGTGGTTTCAGGTAATTCAATTGTCTGACCATACTGAAGCACGCCGTTCAGGGTGTTGATATCCTGGAAGGCAATTCCCCATGCTGAACCAAAGTTACTGCTATTCAATCCATTGTAGGTATACGCATTACCCGTACCCGCATTGACACCTTGAATAAACTCGTCGGTTCCGGCTTGCATTTCAACCGTAAACCCTTCGGTACCCCATTGGCTCCGAATATCGTTATACACCCCTGCTATGCCTCCCAGTACACCTGAAGGACTGTTAAAATAAGAAGGGACAATTTGGGACTGCGGATGCTCTTCGAGCACTTTTTCACAACCGGAGCTAAGTGAAACGATGAGCCCGGCAGTAATCAGAATTTTTATAGATTTCATGATCGGATTAGAATTTAAGGTTAACACCCACAGTGAATTGTCTTACCGGAGGATTATTAAGATTGACCGAGATCTGACGTTCCGGCGTTCCTCGCTCGCTGGAAGCATCCGGGTTGAGCGTCGACTGACCGCTGGCGTAGCTGTTTCCTTCCGGATCTATCGCCAGATTATCTTTCACCAACGGAGAATAGATGATGAAAGGATTGGTCAGGTTTACATAGATACGGGCCGATGTAGCGCCGATCTTTTTGATCAGATTACTTTCAAAAGTGTAACCCAGGTTGATGCTACGGCATTTGATAAATGAACCATCATAATACCCAAGCGTAGAGCCAAAGTTCGCCACAGCTCCGCTGGCATCGGGAGCAGGAAATGCGTTGGTCGGATTTGTTTCTGTCCAGTAATCCGTTTTCACCTGGTTCACCCGGCTTTGGTTGAAAAAGGCAAATCCTCCTGACCCTGTTGAGTTACCGGTGAGGTAAGGCACAATTACTTTCATTCCCATCCGCGCATAAGTAACAACGGACGCATCAAAATTTTTGAAACTGAACCGGGTGGTAAGGCCTCCCTCCCATTTGGGCTGAAAATTACCCAGCAACTGACGGTCATTTGCATCAATCTTTCCGTCACCGTTAAGATCTTCCACTCTGATTTGCCCAGGATGCTGTACAGGAGAAGTTTGTTTAGCCAAAGTACCATTTTCTTTGTCGGCTGTTTGCCAGATACCCAGCTTTTTGTAATCATAGATAACTGAAAGTGGTTGACCCACAAACCAGCCCGCACCTATGTTAGACATTTCCTGGGGTGTTGTCAGCTGCGTGATTTTCTCACGGTTGAAGAAATAAGTGGCATCTACGCTCCAGTTGAATCCTTTTGGTTTTCTGATGATCTCAAAGGTGGCGGCTACTTCCACCCCTTTGCCTTCTGTTTTACCAAGGTTTTTCAGCGTAGAACTGGCACCGTTACTCGCGGGAAGCGGCACTGATAGCAAAATATTCTTGGTTTTTTGATGATACCAGTCTACCGAACCAGTAATACGGTTGTTCAGAATTCCGAAATCGATACCAATATCCACCTGTGCTGTAGATTGCCAGGTCAGGTCACTGGCCGGAAGACTGGTTACCGTATAAGCCAGTTGCTGGCCTGCAGTACCCGTTCCGAAATTGTAGTATCCTGCTGTTAATGCTCCGAGCGTTGAATAGGCACCCACATTCCTGTTTCCGGATATACCCCAACCACCACGTAATTTAAGATTGGAGATAAAATCGGCTGATTTTATAAAATTTTCTTCGATCAGGTTCCATCCAAGACCGATAGCCGGATAGTTAAAATACTGGTTCCCGGGAGACAGTGTTGAAGATCCGTCTCTGCGAAGCGTCATGGTCAGCAAATACTTGTCGGCGTAACTATAGTTAAGCCTTCCCATGTATGAAAGCAAGCCGGTTTCAGAAAACGAGTTCCCAAAATCCGAACTTGCGACAGGCTGACCCGATGCAAGCGAAAAGTTTGATGTTTTGATATAATCCGCCGGTACCCCTGTTACCGTGAAACGGCTACCCAGCGAGTGATTTTTGGTATACTCATAAAGTGCTGTAAAGCCCAGCTTGTGCTTGCCAGCAAATGTTTTATCGAAATAAAGCAAGTGCTGAAGATTTACATCCCAATATTCTGTATTGCTGATCTCGGCATTCGATGACGCTTGAGTGGTAGCAGAATTGAAATAGGTCAGCGGACCATTGTAGTTATTGAAATTGGACTGGCTGAAATTCAGACCCGCGTTGAACCGGTATTTCAGTCCCGGTAAAATATTGACCTCCGCAAAAATACTGTTGAATGTCCTGAGCGCACGTGTACGGCCCATGTACGAATCTTTTTTGGTCAGAATCGTAAGCGGACTTACACCGGCCGCATCAATAGAACCTTCCGCAGGAAACATATTAACGGTACCATCCGCATTATAAGGCGACGCCAGGGGTGTCAAACGCACCAGTCCGCCGGGCACGCCTCCCCCACCGGGCGTTTTCGTATAGGTGAGGGTATTCAGCGTATTGAGCCCGATTTTCACATGTTTTCCAATCTTCTGATCGATAGTCGCGCGGATGTTGAACCGTTGGAAACTCTGGCTCGGGATGATTCCGGTTTCATTGAAATAGCCTAACCCCAGTGAATACTGTGTATTTTCGCTACCACCCTGTACGCCCAATTGATGGTTAGACATAAAACCCGGCTTGTAAATAAGATCCTGCCAGTTGGTGGAAATACCTTTATCAAGTGCTTCCTGTTCTTTTGGAGTCAGCACATAACCGGATGTTCCCGGGCTGGTACGGTTGTATTTGGCCGCATCGGCTTTAAACTGGGCATACTCGGGGCCATTCATCACATTGAATTTTCCCATGACCCTTGTTTCTCCGTGATATCCGTCATAGCTGAATACCGGCTTACCCACCTTACCTCTTTTCGTTGTTACCAAAATTACCCCACCCGAGCCACGAGAACCATAAATCGCGGTTGCCGAGGCATCCTTCAGTACTTCAAGACTGAGGATATCGTCGGGGTTGATGTCATTAAGGCCTCCAAATGGTATTCCGTCGACTACCACAAGAGGGCCATCCTGGCTGTCGGCAGTACCTGAACTTGTCGTAAGGGTCCGGTTTCCCCTGATCCTGATTTGCCCCTGCGAACCGGGCGTACTTCCATTACTAATGATTGAAACGCCAGCTGCACGGCCTTTCAGTTGACTGATCAGGTTTGGTGCAGGCACTTCTTTTAACGTGCTTTCACTTACAGACACAACGGAGCCTGTTACGTCCCTTTTACGCTGCACCCCATAACCTACAACGACTACTTCTTCCAATACCCTGCTATCTCCCTTGAGGGTAACGTTGATCAGTTTTTGTGATCCAACCGTGATTTCCTGAGAAACATAACCTACAAGAGACACCACCAGAACCGCATTTCCGCTGTCAACCACAAGCTTAAAGTTTCCATCCGCGTCGGTAATGGTACCTCGGGTGCTGGACTTTACAAGAATACTGGCACCAGGCAAACCGGCGCCGTCTTCACCTGTCACCTTACCGCTAATCTCTATCTCGGCAACTGACTCGAATCTTTGTTTAACGTTATGGTTCACCAAAGCTCCACCACTGGCAAAAGCGCTGGCCGAAGTCCCGCCCAGCAATAAAATCGGCAGCGCGGATAAACCCGCAATCCTCGCCACCATGTTACGGTTTAATAGACAATCGTGCATAATTTAATTATGGATTAATATGTTAGGTTAAATGGAATTAAGGACCCGGAATGGCCTCCACCCGGGATCAGAAGTACGTGCACGCCGGCCCGCAATTTTTTCAGGGAGTATAATATCATGTCATAGAATTTGAGGTTTATAAGATGTTCAGGACTTCAGGTAGTTATCATGGACGGTAAATAAAAATTCAATCTGCTACTGTGGAAATAAATTAGTGTCAATTTGACAATACTAAATTTGGACATAGTTATACCGTTCCAATGTATCTGCTCATCTGAGGCGTTCAGATCACAATGGCGATCCGGACTGCTTTTGAGTGCTAAGCATGCACATGAGGACTGTTCATAATTTTTTCCAGATATTATTTGATTTATTTTCTACAAAAGTAGTTCACGACAACACTCGGGTGTGAGCATATTTGTTCATTTTAAAGATACAATTGTTCAAATGCGCTAAAAAAATGCCCGATTCGGAGACAATCTTGTATTTTTAGCATTATTTTCCCGTTTTTCGCATAGAAATTATCATCAAAAGGTGGAGGCATCATATCATGCAGGGAGTATCCTCTCTGCAACCGTTTAAAGCAGTTTAAAATCTAGTCGCTATATAATTGGGTTGCTATTTGAATCTCATCCATCCATGCACTCCAGGATCCTTTTTATAATCCGTTTTACTTACTTAGCTATCCTGCTAAGCTCGGTACTGCCTGCTGCACAAGCCCAGCGTATCGAGCCCAAATTTACATCGCTTACCTCGACAGACGGGCTATCATCCAATACCGTGACTGCTATTTTAAAAGACAGTCATGCCCTGATGTGGTTTGCAACTGACGACGGACTGAACCGATTTGATGGCACAGATGTGCAGGTGTACCGCCATAACAAGAAAGATTCCACATCGCTAAGATCCAGTGATATTTCCAGCTTGCATCAGGACCACAAGGGCCGGATCTGGGTGGGTACGATTGGGGGAGGGCTGCACCTCTACGACAGAAGAAAGGATTCGTTTGTGAGTATCCCCTCTCCGCATAGCGTCACAAGTATCACCAGTGACGCAACCGGGAAACTCTGGGTAGGCACAACAGGTGGACTCGTTCATGTGGACGCAGAGAGCCATCAGATCCATACATTTTCCGCTGTATCCGACATTCCCGACCAGATATCCAAAGGCCTGATACTCTCCGTTACCATCGACAGCAAGCAAAGAGTATGGATCGGATCAAAAAATGGTTTGTTCCGAATCGACCCGGCCCATCAAGACGATGAATACATTAACTACCTGGAATTTTTACCGAACGAAGATGGCGCCCGTACCGTAAAGTCTATTCTCGAGGACCGTCATGGAAATATATGGGTAGGTACCTACAGTGGTTTAATTCAGCTTAATGCGGACGGACAGCTCATCAGGCACTTTCAGTACCAACCGGGCAATAAAAATTCTCTGAGTACCAATATGGTCTTTGCAATCGCACTGGAAAACGACCATCACATCTGGATTTGCACGGACGCCGGACTTAACATTCTTGATACCCGCAACGGAAACATTTCGCGGTACAGCCCTGATCCTAGAACGCAGTTCAGTCTGACTAACAAATCGGTGCGCTGCATACTGTTAGATAATGAAGGCATCTGGTGGCTGGGAACCTATAAGGGGGGCGTGAATAAGTTTGATAAAAATCTGGCGATTTTCGGATTGAAAAGATCTGATGTGAACGACCCGTATGGTTTGAGCGGACCGTTTGTCACCTCTTTTGCCCAAACCGGATCCGGAGAAATATTTGTAGGTACAGATGGCGGAGGACTTAATCAGTATAACCGCAGCACCAATCTTTTCAGGAAATTCCCGATCAATCCTAAAAACAAGAATGCCGCCTCGGGACTGGCTATTCTGACGCTCGAACTAGTATCTGAAAATGAACTCTGGATCGGAACGTTTCAGGACGGGCTCTTCCGGTTTAACCCAAAAACAGGCGGCTACACACAGTACATCCGTGGGAAAGATTCTACCAGCCTGAGCAGCAATGAGATTTTCTGTCTCGAAAAAGACAAGTCAGGCAAGCTGTGGGTCGGCACCAATGGCGGAGGCGTACTGTTGTTTGATCCGGCAACAGAACGGTTTACAAGATATTTCAATCAGGGGACGCCGGTTTCCCAGCGGCCTATTCCGCTCAATGGCTACATCCGGGATATTTTACTGGACAAACAGGGCAAGCTCTGGATCGCCTCACACGGCACAGGTATTGCTGTCTATGATCCGGTCACCCGCAAATCGGTGCTGCTGGATAAACAATCCAGCAACCTTCCAGGCAATATCGTGGCATCTATTTTAGAAGATAAAAAAGGGAATATCTGGGTGGGTACATTTGGAGAAGGATTGGCCCTGTATGATCAACGATCCGGAAAATTCATTTCTTACGGAGAAAAAGAGGGATTAGCCAGTAATACCATCAACAAGATACTCGAAGATGCCCAGGGGCGCATCTGGGTAAGTACCAACCAGGGGATCAGCTCTTTGGATATTAAAAAGAAAAAATTTACAAACTACACCACGCACAACGGAATTCAGGACCGGACATTTGTACTTGGCTCGGGTCTCCGCGCTTCGGATAACATGCTTTTTTTCGGAGGAATTGCAGGATTCAATTACATCGATACGCGTAGCCTGCCCTCAGCCAAAAACATGCCACCCATTATTCTGAAAGATCTCAGGATAGGCAACCGTATTATTACTCCGGCCGATTCAAATTTCATAGACGCCGATATTTCAGTGGCCAAAACAATCAGCCTGGACTACAAACAGAATTTTTCGATTGGGTACGCCGCGCTGGATTACACCAATCCCAAGCAGGTACATTACCGGCACAGACTCCTGGGCATGCAAACCGACTGGAACGAAACCGGTCTGAATAACTTTGTCAGCTACACCAACCTGGGACCGGGCAATTATGTATTTGAAGTGCAGGCCAGCAGGGACGGTATTAACTGGAGCCCTCAAACCACCTCGGTTGAGATTATCGTAAAACCGCCTTTCTACCTTACCATCTATGCCTATATTTTTTATATTCTGACACCGCTTGTCATTTTGTTTTTAATGAGGCGCCGCGGTATACAAAAGCTGCAAAGGCAGTTTAAAGAACAGCAGCAACGTGCGGAAGCTGAACAAGCGCAGGAACTTGACAGGCTCAAAATAAAGTTTCTTACCAATTTGAGTCATGAGTTCAGAACACCCATTACCTTGATTCTGGCACCGGTGGAGACTTTGCTGGCCAAGACCAAAACGACGGAACTGAATCCCCCGGTGGAAGCTATAAAACGGAACGCAAAGCGACTGCTCAACCTGGTGGATCAGCTGCTGGATTTGAAAAACATGCAGCAGCAGGAGGTAAATCTGGATCTGTGCCGTAACGATATCATTTCATACATTAAAGATACCAGTGATCAGTTCAGCGACCTTTCGATCAGAAAAGGTATTCAGTTTAAAACTGTCAGTACGCTCAGCCAGCTATACATGGATTTTGATGCAAACAAGCTGGAACGGATCCTGTTCAACCTGCTGTCGAATGCCTTCAAATTTACGCCTAATGGTGGCCAGGTAACCCTGGAAATTTCTCAGCAAACCGACCAGGAAGAAAAACAATGGCTCCTGATCACTATCACTGACACCGGTATTGGTATTCCTCAGGATAAACACGACAAAATTTTTGACCGCTTTTTCCAAAATGACACGGACCCTTCCGTACTCAACCAGGGAAGTGGCATCGGCTTGTCTATCGTTCGGGAATTTGTACAGTTACACCAGGGAACGATTACGGTCCAAAGCCATCCTGGTTCTGGTACTACCTTCATCGTTAAGCTTCCCGTCGGAACTGACTGCCAGCCAGTATCTCTACCTGAAAAGCGTAATCCTGAGCCGGCACAAATGGCTATTGATACTTTCGTCATCAAGCAGGAAAAGCCTAATACCGAGGATCCCTCCAATGTCCTGATCATTGAAGACAACGATGAGTTCAGACACTATCTCAAAGAAAGTCTGATGCCATTTTATAACGTAATAGAAGCCATTAATGGAAAAGAGGGCTGGCAGAAAACCCTGAGCCACCATCCCGAACTTATTGTAAGCGATATTGCAATGCCTGAGATGGACGGCATTACCCTGAGCCAGAAAATCAAATCCGACAAAAGGACGCAACATATTCCAGTCATACTTTTAACCGCTTCGATCGGTGAGCAGCAGCAACTGGAAGGCCTCAGCTCCGGAGCAAACGATTACCTCACAAAACCATTTAATTTCGAAATTCTGAATGCCAAAATCAATAATCTGATCCTGCTGGGCCGTTTGTTAAAAGGAGTGTATTCCCGGCATATCAAAATATCAGGGCAGGAGCCACAGATCCAGTCTAACCAGGAAAAGCTTCTAAAAGATATCCTTTTTTATATTGAGGATAATCTGCATACCTCACAGCTTAGCGTGGAAAATCTTAGTAAACACGTGGGAATGAGCCGCGGAACTTTATACAATAAAGTACTTGAAATGAGCGGACAAACGCCAATCGAATTCATTCGCTCGATAAAGCTCGAAAAAGCGGCGGTGCTATTGGAAAACAGTGATCTGAGTATCTCTCAGATTTCGTACATGACAGGCTTCACCGCACCCAACTACTTCGCAAAGTCCTTTAAAGCCAAATTTAATGTACTACCGACCGAATATAAGTCAAAAAAAAGGATGCATCGCACGCAACTGACAGGCAAGATGTGAACAGACCTGCAGCCCACGGATATGCCGGAAGATACACAGGGTGTCAAACGGATCAGGTATACGCCTTCATCTGCCCACCCTGCGTGCCCGCTTATTTCGCGTAAAGATCCCCGCCTGTATCATAATGAAGTGGTTAGGTCATAGAATATTCCAGTTCGATTGATCAGTCCTGACGAAAACGGATTGCCCAATGTAATGGCACAAAACTTACTCCCTCCATACCGTTATTCTCAATTTTGAATTTATAGTCTTTTTTTAAGGTTTCTTCCAGCGCATATAGCTCATCTGGTGTAAACTGGGTATCCTCCCTCAAAAGAAATTCCAACTCTCTGATATCACCAGAAGGGCCAATATAATAACGCACTATCACCGTTTCATTTTTAAATTTGTCAATTATTGAAGCGAATTTCGCTATAATAATATCTTTTACTTTCTTTTGCTCTGATTCTGTCGTCACAATATCGGTTAAAATATGATCCCTGATTTTGGCTGGCATCTCGATCTTTTCATTTTTAAGGGTATTCCCTGAATTCGCAATTCTCAAATACCCTGGATGCGAGTTGCCACTTTCAGTTTTATCGATATGTTCGATATTGTAGGTTGCGTCCTTTACTTGGAATGAGGTCATTCCCAAATACCTCTGGGCATTGGAAATATTGTAGTTTAGCAATAATAATATTACTATAAGTTTCGACTTCATCATTCGGCTGATTAAGTGTCTCTGGGATAAATCAATTATGCTGATGAACATGGTACTGCTGGTACATGTGGTGGAGTGTATCATTTTACCCCCCATTAAAAATTAGTCGGAAAAGTTAAGCCAAATCCTGCCTTTTATTCCTATATCTTTACGCCTTTTTTCAAAATCCCCTTTCGTTTTTGATCCACATTGGGACTTGTCCTGAAAATCATTTTTTATCCGCTTAATGATGTCATAGTACCTTCCGACCTGTCAATTTTTTTGTGCATTACTTAAATTTTATCGAAAGTAAAACGAGAACCGTATCCGGCCCCAAAGGCCAATGCTGGGATTAAATCTTCTTTCTATAATCTTTGGGTGGAAAATTCGGTGAAACTGACCACCCCAATTCGGTTTAAACTGACCACCTGTTCCGGGCGAAATTGACCACCCCATTTCGGATCAAACTGACCACCTGATTCCGGAGTAAACTGACCACCTGAGAGATTAGAAAATGCTGTAGAATCAACCATATTTTTGGCACGAACCAATCGTGTAAAAGGTATGGCCAATTCGACAATCAGCATGAGCAAAATAAGACAGATTTTACGGATGTACAGCCAGGGCCGCAGCAAGCTCTGGATAGCGGAACAGACAGGTGTTTCCCGCAATACCGCTAAGAAGTACATGACCACTTTTGATGCGAGCGGACTTACCTTTGAACAGATCAACAGCCTGAATGATAAAGAGCTGGATGACTTTTTCGGAACGGTTAAACAGCAGCCACCGCAAGACAGATTGTTGAATCTGCAACGTTGTTTTCCGCAAATAGACAAAGAATTAAAACGGACAGGTGTTACCCGTCATATGCTTTGGGAAGCCTATAAAAAGGAATTTCCGGAAGGATTTGCTTATACCCAGTTTTGCTTTCATCTGACCAAATGGAAGGCCCGCGTTAACCCTGTGATGCATCAGGACCATAAGGCCGGCGATAAGCTGTACATCGATTTTGCAGGTGTTAAATTAAGTATTGTAGATAAAGAGACTGGTGAATTAACTGAGGTTGAAGTGTTTGTGGCTATCCTGGGAGCGAGTCAACTCACTTACGTGGAAGCAGTCAGTAGCCAGCAAAAAGAAGATCTGATCGCAGCTTGCGAGAATGCACTTCATTATATCGGTGGTGTGCCGGCAGCAATTGTTCCGGATAACCTTAAAGCTGCTGTTATAAAAAGCAATAAATACGAACCTACGCTGAACGAGGCCTTTGCCGATTTTGCTGATCATTATGGGACTACGATATTACCTGCACGCGCTTACCGGCCAAGAGATAAGGCGTTGGTGGAAGGTGCTGTCAAAATCGTTTACAGCCGTATTTATGCGCCTTTAAGAAAGCAGGTTTACAACTCACTGACAGAGTTAAACGCAGCTATATTGATTGCTCTCGAGGCTCATAATAACCAACTGCTTCGGGGCCGTAATTACAGTCGCAGACTCCAGTTTGAAGAAATTGAGCGCAGTGCTCTGGCCCCGCTTCCGATCCTGCATTATGAGTTCAAAAAACAGCTACATGCCACTGTAATGAAGAACGGACATGTCTGCCTGAGCGTTGACAAGCACTATTATAGTGTCCCATACCGGTTTATCGGCAAGAAAGTCAAGTTGTTGTATTCCAATTCTGTGGTTGAAGCATATTATCATTACGAACGTATCGCCCTTCATAAAAGGCTTAAAAGTCCCTATAATTATTCTACCGATAAAGAACATCTGGCCAGTACACACCGCTTCGTAACAGACTGGACACCAGATCGATTCTTGGAGTGGGCTTCCTCGATCCATGAAGATGTCAGGTTGTATATTCTTAAAATCCTGGATCGCAAACAGCATCCCGAACAGGCCTACCGCTCCTGTATTGGTATCCTCTCTTTTGCGAAGAAAGCTGGTGAACAACGCCTGATCAGCGCGTGCCAAAGGGCTTTAAGCTATGGTATCTACAACTATAAAACAATCCAGACTATACTGGAAAAAAATATGGATCAATATGAAGACAGCCTGTTTGCAGACGAATTACCCATGCCCAAACACGATAATATCAGAGGCGAAGACTATTATCAATAATCCTTTAAACAATTAATAAAAATGAACACAAACACTTTGGAAAAGTTACGCAAGCTAAAATTTTACGGCATGTTCCATGCCTTTAAAAGTAGCCTGGAAAGTGGAAAGACTAATGATTACACGGCGGATGAGCTTTTAGCTCATCTAGTTGACGCTGAATGGGATGACAGAAATAACCGTCGGGTCGAACGCCAGATCTTGTACGCACGGTTCCGCTATAAGGCCATGGTCGAAAATATCCACTATCATGCTGATAGAAGTATTGACCGTAATCAGATCATGCGCCTAGCAGAATGCTCCTTTATTGGCCGAAATGAAAACCTACTGATCACAGGCAGTACCGGAATCGGTAAAAGCTATGTAGCATCTGCGATTGGTCATCAGGCATGTATACTTGGCTACCGCGTAATGTATGCCAGTACTCCCAAATTGTTTGCCAAACTCAAAATGGCCAAGGCGGATGGATCCTATATCAAAGAAATTACAAAAATAGAACGGCAACAACTTCTTATCCTGGACGACTTTGGTATCCAGCCGTTCGATGCCCAGAGCCGGGCAGCACTGATGGAAATCATAGAAGACAGGCACGGAAAAACATCCCTGATAATTACTTCTCAGTTGCCTGTTAGCAAATGGCATGAAGTAATAGGAGAAAAAACCATTGCTGATGCCATTTTAGATCGTATAGTACATGATGCACACCGGGTTGAATTAAAGGGGGAATCAATGAGAAGAAAACGAAAAACGGAGCTCGAAACCAGCTACGAATAATTATAACTTTTATTTACTAATTTTGAATCGCTTCTACTAGCATTTTCTACTACCGGCCGCCAGTTAATTAGGTGGTCAATTTGCCACGGAATCAGGTGGTCAACTTCTCCGAAATACCCAATCACAGTGCCGATCCTTTTACTATCGCATATGATCCAGCAGTGGATTGGTTTTAACTGGACGTTTGCAGGTGATCAATATGTGCTTTTAGCACTAAGTACGATCATATACTTTTATGGGGGCTGGCCGTTTCTGACGGGCCTTGTCAGGGAGCTGAAAAGCAAGAACCTGGGGATGATGACCCTGGTGGCGGTTGCTATTACTACTGCGTATGTGTATAGTGTAGCCGTGGTTTTTGGGCTGGAAGGGATGGACTTCTTTTGGGAGCTGGCTACCTTGATTGATATTATGCTAATCGGGCATTGGCTGGAAATGAAATCGCAGATGGCAGCTTCGCAAGCCCTGGAATCGCTGGTCGCTTTGCTTCCTTCAATGGTCCATGTTGAAAAAGATCATCAGGTAACTGACATCCCATTAAAAGACCTTCGCAGCGGTGATATATTACTTGTCAAACCCGGCGAAAAGGTCCCGGCCGATGGATTGATCCTGGAAGGTAGTTCTTATGTGAACGAAAGCATGCTCACCGGGGAGAGCGTGCCCGTCCAAAAGCAGAAAGACGATAAAGTAATTGGCGGAGCAATCAACGGCGATGGTGTTTTGAAAGTCCATGTTACCGGTGCAGGCAATGAAAGTTACCTGCAAAAAGTAATTGATATGGTCAAGACAGCCCAGGGAGCTAAATCAAATACTCAGAATTTAGCTGATAAGGTTGCGAAATGGTTAACGCTGGTTTCAATTACAGTTGGGATCGTAACTTTCATTGTCTGGTATACAGGCGGCAAGGATCTTGCGTTTGCTCTGGAAAGAATGGTTACAGTCATGGTAACATCCTGCCCGCATGCACTAGGCGTTGCTATTCCCTTGGTCATTGCTATTTCAACCACACTATCTGCAACGCACGGGCTTTTGATCCGAAATCGTACCGCTTTTGAAAATGCGCGTAAACTTACCACAATCATTTTCGATAAAACGGGCACATTAACCAAAGGCTCCCATGAAATCCAACAGATTATACCAATTGACGAGCAGTTATCAAAAGATCAGATTTTGCAGTATGCTGCCGCCGTACAACAGAACTCGGAACATCATATTGCACATGGGGTCATCAGAAAGTTAAAAGAACAAGGCTTGCAGCTCTGGGGGTCAACTGATTTTACTTACATGCAAGGCATTGGTGTGACCGGTATCGTAGATGGCAAGAAAGTGGTAGCAGCCGGACCTAATTATTTCAAGCAGGAAAACAAACCGGTGCCCGCTATTCCCGACCAGGTCGATCAGGCGACAGACACGGTGAACTTCATACTTGTTGATGGCAAACTGGTTGGTTTGATCACCTTCGCCGATAGCATCCGTGAAAATGCAGCCCAGGCTATCACTGAACTGAAAAAGATGAACATTAAAACCTTCCTTCTTACAGGTGACAATGAGAAAATTGCGGAAGCAGTCAGCACGAAGCTGAATATGGATGGATACCTGGCAAATGTGCTGCCCCATGAAAAGCAAGACAAGGTCAAAGAGTTCCAAAATAAAGGTGAGATTGTTGCCATGACTGGTGATGGGGTTAATGATGCGCCTGCACTTGCTCAGGCGGATGTAGGCATTGCCGTTGGTTCAGGGACTGATGTGGCAGCTGAAACCGCCGATATCATCCTGGTAAACAGTGACCCAATGGATGTAGTGCAAATGATCACTTTTGGAAGGGCTACATATCGGAAAATGGTGCAAAACCTAGCCTGGGCAGTAGGTTATAATGTGATAGCGATTCCATTAGCTGCCGGCGTTCTGTATCCTACTTTTATGTTGAGCCCGGCGATGGGTGCAGTTCTTATGAGCGCATCCACCATTGTTGTTGCCATTAATGCAAAACTGCTCAGAGTAAATTAAATAGCTCAGTGATGACAAATCGGCATTTTGATAAAATGATTAAAAGTAGGTTGGAATCTTTCCAGCCTACTTACCAGCGCAGGGATTGGCTTGATTTAAGCGACCGGCTGGATAGACATGAAAATAAAAAGCCCTGCCCGTCCCACACCATGTACCGCAATAAACGCAAGCGCTTAAAGCGAGATTAGCAGCACCGACAGTAATTTACTGAAACAAATAGTCTTCTCTCTTAAATTCTAAAAACTATGCACATCTCGTAGCTAATTGTGTAATAAGTTTTGTGTGCCCTGACTTAATTTTGTATAAACACTACAAGACGATGGAAGCACTCATTTCAGAAAAAGCAAGCGCTATAAAGCCTTCAAAAACTACATATAATAAGAAGACTTTCCCCGTCTTGGGCATGACCTGCGCAGCATGCGCTGTAAGTGTGGAAAGCATCCTTAAATCAGCAAAAGGAGTCCACGATGCAGGCGTAAATTATGCGAATCAAACAGCTTGGGCTGAATATGACCAAACCCTTAAGCCAGTAGACTTACAGAATTTAATCCGCTCTGTCGGCTATGACCTGATTGTTGATTCACAGGACCCACAGCTGGAGCAGCAACAAGCCCAGTTAAAACAGTATGAGCAGTTAAAGAAACGTACAATCTGGGCAGCCGTTCTTTCTTTGCCAATTGTAATCATCGGGATGTTTTTTATGGACAAAGTCCCTTATGGAAATTGGATCATGATGGCATTGTCAGCGCCTGTTGTATTCTATTTAGGACGAAGCTTTTTCATTAATGCCTTTAAACAGGCTAGATACGGCAAAGCCAACATGGATACCCTGGTTGCTTTAAGCACCGGGATTGCATTTGTGTTTAGTGCCTTTAACACCATCTATCCCGAGTTCTGGCATAGCAGGGGCTTGCATGCACACGTATATTATGAAGCAGCAGCTGTCGTCATTGCATTTATTTCCCTGGGGAAACTCTTGGAGGAAAAAGCAAAGTCCAATACTTCGTCAGCGATCAAAAAATTGATAGGCTTGCAGCCTAAAACCGTCAGGGCTATTGTCAATGGCTTAGAGCAGGAAATACCAATAGCGGCAGTAAAGGCTGATAATATCTTACTGGTCAGACCTGGTGAAAAAATCCCGGTTGATGGTGTTCTGACAGATGGAAGCTCATTTGTGGATGAAAGTATGATCAGCGGGGAGCCTGTGCCTGTGGAAAAAAGTCAGGGAGAACAAGTCTTTGCAGGGACAATCAATCAGAAGGGTAGCTTTCAATTTAAAGCACAAAAGGTAGGAGGTGATACGATCCTTGCCCAGATCATCAAGATGGTGCAAGAGGCCCAGGGAAGTAAAGCGCCTGTTCAGAAGCTGGTTGACAAGATAGCCGGTATTTTTGTGCCAGTCGTGATCGGTATCGCTGCACTGACATTTGTAACCTGGATGCTGGTTGGAGGCGAAAATGCGTTTACACACGCCTTTTTAACTTCCGTTACCGTGCTTGTCATTGCCTGCCCATGCGCACTTGGGCTCGCTACTCCTACCGCCATTATGGTAGGTATAGGGAAAGGCGCTGAAAACAATATCTTAATCAAAGATGCCGAAAGCCTGGAACTAGGCCATAAGGTAAATGTGGTAATCCTGGACAAAACCGGCACCATAACCGAGGGTAAGCCTGTGGTTACTGACATTTCCTGGAATGCAATTAAGGGTGAGCCAAAGATATTCAAGCAAATACTATTTGCAATAGAAGCCCAATCAGAACACCCTCTGGCAGAAGCCGTGACCAGCTTTCTCAAAGAGGAAAGCATTGAAGGTGTAAGCCTGCAGCAGTTTGAAAGTTTAACGGGTTTGGGCGTAAAGGCCAATTACGATGGGACTGAATATTTCGTCGGGAACAAAAAATTAATGGATGAGAATAATATCAGCATCAATAGCGGGCTTTCTTCCGGAGCAGAAAAATGGCAACAACAGGCAAAAACAGTAATCTACTTTGCAAATAACACAGAGGTAATATCAGTCATTGCCATTGCTGACAAAATTAAGGTTACGTCCAAGAAAGCTATTGAAACATTGCAAGACAGAGGTATCCAGGTTTATATGCTGACAGGTGATAATAAACAAACGGCAGCTGCTGTGGCCCAACAGGTTGGATTGAAACATTTTAAGGCAGATGTAATGCCTTCTCAGAAAGCAGATTTTATTAAAGAGCTGCAATCAAAGGGAAAGATAGTAGCCATGGTTGGGGATGGGATCAATGATAGTCATGCTTTGGCTCAGGCAGATGTCAGTATTGCGATGGGTAAGGGATCGGACATCGCTATGGATGTTGCAAAAATGACTTTGATTACTTCTGATCTGAACATGGTACCCAAAGCATTAAAGCTTTCAGGCAAAACAGTTAAGACAATAAAACAAAACCTGTTTTGGGCTTTTATCTACAACCTGATCGGTATCCCAATTGCTGCCGGCCTAATGTACCCCATCAATGGTTTTTTACTTGATCCAATGATCGCCGGAGCGGCAATGGCACTCAGTTCGGTGTCAGTAGTAAGTAATAGTTTAAGGTTAAAGACAGCGAAGCTTTAAAAATTTGCATCAGCAAGAATACGTACTTACAATTAATTCAAATTCAAAACAGACAATTTAATGGAAACTCTAAAATTCAAAACAAATATTAAATGCGGTGGTTGTGTGGCAAAAGTTACATCTGGTTTAAATGAAACCGCTGGAACTGGTAATTGGGATGTGGATATTAATAATCCGGAAAAGATTTTAACGGTAAGCTCTGACGGTAATGAAGACAGTATCATATCAGCCGTGAAAGAGGCAGGCTTTGTTATAGAGAAAGTAGAGTGATCATAATATTTAGATTGTCCTGCATCAAGCAGGTAATGGCATAGTTTTTTTATTACTTAATCAGCCTGAGAATCAGGCTGATTAAACTTTATTTTAAGACAACCCCATGAAGACAACGTACAGAATGTTAGGACTTGCAGTTCTTATGGCTTTTACCACCGCATGTTCGGACGATAACGATGGTGATGATAAAATCACTATTCAAGCGCATGACCAAAATCAAATGATGACAGTGATGCACGATATGATGGCCGAAATGGAAACGATGAAAGTAACCCAGGATCCCGACATTGACTATGCTACTATGATGAAAATGCATCATATGGGTGCAATAGAGATGGCTGAATTAGAGTTAAAATCTGGAAGCAACAGTGAAATGAAAGCTATGGCGCAAGCCATAATTGATGCTCAGCAAAAGGAGATTGCTACCCTAGACTCATTTCTTGCCAGCGCTACGCCTACAACAATGAATATGGAGTTCCATATGAAAATGATGGAAGGAATGGAGCGTATGGAAAAACAGTCAGATCTTCAGATCATCAATGGCAGCATAGACCAGGATTTTGCCACATTAATGATTGGGCATCATCAAAGTGCCACGGAAATGGCTCAAATGCAATTATTAATAGGTAAAAGTGCTCAGCTGAAAACCTTATCAACGATGATTATTGAGGAACAAAACAAGGAAATTGCAGCGTTCCAGGCATTTTTACTAGCGAACAGAAGTAAATAATTTTTCATATAAAAATAAAAAAAATACCTTATGGCACATCAACAATTCAAAGACTGTATTGATGCCTGTGTGGCATGTGCAGTAGCTTGCAGCCACTGTGCAACAGAGTGCTTAAAAGAAGAACATGTAGCCCATATGGCCAAATGTATCCAGTTTGATCTGGAATGTGCTGCTATTTGCCGCAGCGCGGCAGAAGTAATGAGTTTGGGAAGTAGTTTCAGTGCACACCTATGCAGGGTTTGTGCAGACGTTTGTAAAGCATGTGCCGAAGAATGCGAAAAGCACGCTGAAATGGGTATGGATCACTGCCGGCAATGTGCAGAAGCTTGCCGACGGTGCGCTGAAGCGTGTGAGGAGATGGCCACACCGGTGTAAGGAAGATGCAGCGTTCCAGGCATTTTTACTAGCGAACAGAAGTAAATAATTTTTCATATAAAAATAAAAAAAATACCTTATGGCACATCAACAATTCAAAGACTGTATTGATGCCTGTGTGGCATGTGCAGTAGCTTGCAGCCACTGTGCAACAGAGTGCTTAAAAGAAGAACATGTAGCCCATATGGCCAAATGTATCCAGCTTGATCTGGAATGTGCTGCTATTTGCCGCAGCGCGGCAGAAGTAATGAGTTTGGGAAGTAGTTTCAGTGCACACCTATGCAGGGTTTGTGCAGACGTTTGTAAAGCATGTGCCGAAGAATGCGAAAAGCACGCTGAAATGGGTATGGATCACTGCCGGCAATGTGCAGAAGCTTGCCGACGGTGCGCTGAAGCGTGTGAGGAGATGGCCACACCGGTGTAAGGAAGATATTTTATCGAAAAAGTATAACGGATAATCCGTAATGGTTATCCGTTTTTATTTTGGATGATACGGCAATTTGGTTGGATTCCGATCATATTAAAAACTGATCCTTGTCATGTTTATATACTGTATTTTGAGGTAGATTTGTTGAAATCGTAAATATCTGATAATCAAATGAAAACGCAACAATTTATTCTTTTTTTAGCATTTCTTCTTTTTTTAGCTGGAAATGGCTCTTATGCACAAAATTACAAAATGCCAGTACCTTCTATTGATGCAACTGGAAAGATTACTGATGCAAAAGGAAAACACATTGGCTGGGTTACCAGTGATGGGATAATCAAAGATGCAGCAGGAGTAAAAATCGCCCACATCGACGATGCCGGGAATGCAATCGATGCCATAACAGGAAAAACCTCGGGCAAAGCCGCAAAAAACGGCACTTACCTTTATCATGTAAAAAGCGGGGCCATTGACAGCTTAACAGTATCTATCCCTATGAATGGGATATGCGAAGTCAAAGATACAAGTGGAAAAACCGTGCTTTTGGTTCATGAAAATTATAAGCAGTATGGAGCCTGCGCGATGCATTGTCTTCAGATGAAAAGCGCGCACAAAGATATGAAGATGAAATGATTGAAAGTTTGTGATATTTGCCACACCCACATTCAGGTCAGGGATCAGTTTATTAATATGTTAATTGTCTGATAATTAACATATTAACATTTTTCCCGTGAATTGTCTATTTCGGAGATATGGGGGCAGGCGTTTCGGAGCATATAGGGCCAAGCGTTCCGGGAATCATTGGGCCACTTTCCACGTGCAATAATAGTAATTTGCCTTTAACTACTCAACTGTTTTTTCTTTCGTAAGGAATCACCTTCAAGCTCAATACGATGTGATGAGAAAACAATTCGGTCAAGAATCGCGTCAGCAATGGTATTCTCCCCAATCAGGCCATGCCATTTAGATACCGGTATTTGTGTTGCAATGATCGTTGAAGATTTATCGTACCGTTCCTCAATGACATCGAGCAGGACATTTCTGGCTGCCTGATCGATAGATACCAATCCAAAATCATCCAGGATCAGCAGTTCCGCCCTCTGTATACGTTTGATTAGTTTATGATAGGTGCCTTCGAGTTTAGCCAGCTTTGCAATGTCAAAAAATCTGGCGGTATTGTAATAGATGGTTTTATTGAGGAGTTGGCAGGCTTTAATCCCGAGACATTGAGCGAGAAAACTTTTACCGGACCCAGTGGGCCCGGTGATGATCAGATTTTCCTTTTTACTAATAAAGTTTAGACTGAGCAGCCGCTCAAAGTTTGTTTTGTCCAGGTTCCTGGTGGCCTGGTAATCGATATCAGACGCGGCAGCGTCTTGCTTAAAACCGGCCCTGAGGATTAGGCTTTGGATGTTTCGGCTTTGTCTGCTTTCCCATTCTGTGTCCACCAGAAGGGACAAGAAGTCATCCAGAGAATAATCCTGGTACAGATGTTCGTTGACGCAGCGATGGTAGAGCGTGGCCATGGCGTTCAAGCGCATTCGGCGCATTTTTTCAAGGGTGTTGTGTTCATTCATAATTGTTATGGTTTATAAAATTTACTGGGATCAGCATGGCCCGGAATACTACTTGTAATGGCTTGCGCCGCGGATATTGTTATGTTCTGGAATAGTCAGCTCCGGCTGTTGATTGAGATCTTCCATATCCAAGTTGTTTTTAAGGATGTTTTCAATCGTATGATAAGATGCCTTATGGTACAGCAGTGCACGCTTGCATGCATTTTCCAAACGTGAGCGGTCATATTGTTTAAGGAAAGCCAGGATGCCCTGCGCCTGCTTATAGGCGACTTCGGGATAGCTGTACTGGCCTAATAACTTCCTGATATATTCCAGCGTACAACTGCCAACCTGTGTGGCACGGTCTTCAAAATGCTGTGGTGACCACTGCTGGTAAGCACGGTGCGTAGAAGGCATGTGGTCGGCCACAGTGGTGTAATGGCCTGGCCTGTAACTTCTTTTATGCAGGGCAATACGGTCGTGGTTATAAAATATCTCCACATGGTTATGGTTATACTGGACTTCAACAGACAGGCCGGTA
This sequence comes from Dyadobacter sp. CECT 9275, assembly GCF_907164905.1. Taxonomy (NCBI): domain Bacteria; kingdom Pseudomonadati; phylum Bacteroidota; class Cytophagia; order Cytophagales; family Spirosomataceae; genus Dyadobacter; species Dyadobacter helix. The sequence continues at coordinate 1,121,986 of NZ_CAJRAF010000002.1, forward strand.
AAACGGTACGGGACACTATAATAGTTGTGGTCTTCGCTCAGGAAAATATGGGAAGTGCGTTGGACTTTGGCCCTTCTGTAATGGCGGATGCTATAAGAGCCGGCAGGTAAAGCCTGGAGATATTCTTTTTCAAGGTCCACGAAGTGGCTCCGCCTGGTACCGCCGCCATGAGAGAATAAATAATCATTATATTCATCCAGGAGATCTTTAATGGACTTATTCAGTTCATCCAGACTAAAGAAGGTGAACTTGCTTAAAGGATAGAAGATCCGCTGGTATACCAGTTCAACGCTGCGCTCAACAAGCGCCTTATCCTGAGGGTGATGCGGGCGGGCCGGATCGACCACACAGCCATAATGCAAAGCAAAATCGGTAAGCGTCCTATTAATTATCGGGGCATATTTACTGCCTTTGCTGACAGCAGCTTTCAGATTATCCGATACAATAGCCTGTGGTACACCACCAATCCATTGCAGGCAGGATTCCAGGCAAAGAATGAGGTCCTCCCGTTTTTGTGAAGCAACAGCTTTTACAAAAGTATACTGGCTGCACGGCAGGACACCTACAAACACCTCTACTTCAATCTGCTCTCCGGTAGTTTTATTGATGTAGGATGAGTGTTTGCCACAGAAGTCTATAAAAAGCTTTTCTCCGGCCTTATGATCCAGCTTACCGCTATGATTATTTAAGGAGCGCCATCGGCGATAATGAAAAGTAAACTGAGTGTATTTGTAACCCTGTGGGTTCTGTTGCAGGTATTCTTTCCAAAGTGCCTGAAGAGTACACCCTGGCTTGCGCAGCTGCTTTTCGAAGTAAGAAAAACGTGCAGCTAACAGTTCGTAACGCTGCTTTTCCGTCTGTGGCTCTTCCGTGAAAAGATCGCGTAGGTCTGGCTCCGTAAGGTTGATAAGCTCGTCAAAACCAAGATTCAGCGCTGAAAAGCGGCTGGTATAATTATCGACGGTCTTACGGTTAATCTTTAACAGATCCGCAACTTTCCTGTTACTTAACCCCTTTAATTTTAATGCAATCAAGCTTCGTATTTCCATGATATTGATCCTTTGTCCGGCCATGTCGCTGAGATTTAATTCAGAAACAAGGCTATGATAAATCATGGAAAGTGGCCCAATGACTTCCGTTTTTAAGAAGTTAGATTGCCTATAATAATAGATCAGGATCGGATTAAAGGTGATTTTGGCCCATTGACTTCCGTTTTCAGAAGCTCTGACCAATTCTCACTCGAAGGAATTGGCCCAATGACTTCCGAAATCGAAATCATTATTGGCCCAGTAACCTCCGTTTTCCAGCCTAAGTGAGCAAGCTTGACCCGACGAAAACTTGGCCCAACGACCTCCGAAAATGATCCTGAATTTTGGCCCGTTGATTTCCGTTATGACTGGCCCATGATACTCCGAAATGATTGGCCCGGTGAAGTCCGTTTTAGACATGAATGGATCGTGTAATAATTAAACTAAAAAAATGTGTTAAATATCATGCAGCATAATAACCAGAATTTTGCAAAGGATATTGGACTTAGTCCAATAGTTTAGACAATATGTGATATATACAACCTTTAAACAGGCTTTTGCAATATTTTTAAAAACAAGCGCACCGATCTTTAACCCATAGTAAATCTAATCATAGTTGCAAAGAAACCTTAGAAGAGAGTTTAAAAACTAAAAAAATGGAAATAGATAATGGTTTCAATTTTTGGAGCAATGCATTTCATGATTTGTGTGGATAGTACTTTTTTCTGGGAGTTTTTGCAGCTCCATACATTATCCCGGTCAGCAAAGTAAGAAAGATTTCCCCTTGATATTTTGAGGAAGCGATTCGGATAAACTTATAAATAGATGCAAAAACTAACAATGTTATTTTTAGCCTTTACTTTCAGTTTAGGCGTAATTGCACAGAATCTGGGAATGGTCATGATAATTTAAACAATAATTCTTCCTACTCAATAACAGAAATCCTTTTGGGAGTAATTTTAATTGTAGTAGTCATCGCATTGGTGATGCGAAGTTTTAATAGTTCCAGAATTGGAAAATAATTGTCGAGTTGTCAAAGAAATAGTAAAATAATTTATTTAAACAGGCAACCATTTACAAAACTATGGAAGCCACAACTTATAAAAAGATGAAAAATTTACTAATGTTAATTATAGCTCTTGCTTTAAGTACCACAGCATTCTCCCAGGCGAAAATGGGCGAAAAAATGAAAATGAATCACAAAATGGACATGAAGAAAGACCACATAATGATGAAGGATGGGCGAATGAAGATGATGAAAAATGGCGAAGAAATTCCTATGGATAAAGAAATGACAATGCAAAATGGTACGAAGGTGATGGCGGACGGGATGTATACAAACAAAGATGGTGCAACAATGACAATGAAGAATGGTGATATGATGGACATGGAAGGAATGATAAGCAAGATGCCATTGAAGGGAAAATCAACCAGGAAAGGTAGAATGGGCAAAATGAAGATGCAGTAATAGAAGAGTTGGAGCAAGGTTCCGTTATAAGTTTACGGTGTCAAAAAATAAAAATGGATAAAGGTGTGCCCATAGCATTTTGAAGGAATACCATTGAAAGAGATCATAATCTTAAGAACATGCTTATTGATAAGCAAAAGCAAAATGGAAGCACCAAAATTTAAATTAAGAATACAATACTGATGATACCTTTTCAATTAGTACGGTTATGTTTGCCCATGATGACAAAACGGATATAACATAAAGTTGGACGAAGAGAAACACGAGATAGACGTCAAGAAATACCATGTAATGATGACCAAATGAAGATAGAAAAAATGGTACATACCTTTAACATCTCAAATGCGGAGCTACTTATAGCTTAACTGTTTCTGCTCCAATGAATGGAACTTGTGAAGTCAAAGATAAAAATGGGAAAACGGTTCTTCTGGTCCATGGGAACTACAAACAATATGGTGGTTGCGCCTTACACTGTCTTCAAATGAAAAACGAACATAATGATATGGAAATGAATTGACACCAAGTAAGTAATTAAGTGAAAGGTATCGTATACAATACAAATTTAATTTTTCGAAACTCATAGTATTTTAAAACAGATAAAAATCATCATTATGGAAACATCAATTTCAATAAGCCGTATTTCTTTTGGTACAGGTTGTAGACTATTTATAGAGAGTAAAAGTACAGGTTTGTCATTAATGGTGGGCTTCATCATTATTTTATTTGCGTCTCCTTTCATCATTGGCTGTAATGGTAGTAATACTAATAATAGTCTAAAAACAGACTCTACTGCACAATCTAACGTGCAAAGGAATGGCGACGTTACTGAGGAAATCCATAAGGGAATGGAAATGATTAAATCCGGCAACGAACTGGTTAACAAAGGGCAAAAAGCCAATGATAAGTCAATGATAGATAATGGGATGGCTCAAATGGATAAGGGAATGCAAATGGTAAAAGCCGGACAAAGTACCATGAATAGGCCTGAACATGAAAATGAAGATATGGATGATAAAATGGCAATGGGTGATAGCATAAAAAAGACAGCAGGAAAAGATATGGATATGAGTGATAACGGAATGAATATGATTCATCAGGGATTAGACGTAGCTAAGTCTGGCAAAATGATTACCCAGCATGCACTAAAAAACAAGGATAAGCCGATGATGCAAACCGGCATGAGTATGATGGATAAAGGTATGGCGATGATTACCATGGGTAAAGAAATGATGGGAAAAGACAGCAACGTTATGGCCGATAAACCCATGTCTGATGATATGGATATGATGGATAAAGGCATGGCTATGATGGATATGGGCAAAGGTATGACCAGCAAAGCTATGGGACCAGCAGATAAGCCCATGATGGATGATGATATGGATAAGGGTATGGATATGATGGACAAGGGCATGGACATGATGGGAATGGGCGCAGATAAAATGAAAAAAGACAAAAAACCAATGCCTATGAAGGATGATGATATGTAATTTTAATAGACGACCATAAATATTCTACGATGAATTTGTTCCGTTGTATCATTTTTACTGCTCTTTTCTGCATAATTTTTACTGTTTTTGCATTTTCCGCTATTGCACAAACTGCTGATGAGCATGAAGGCCACCATCCCGACAAAGTAGCAGCAGATACTGCTGCTTCAATGAATAAGATGGCAAATGCAAAAGATGCCAGCGGTGCCACGAAGGATATAGGTGCTGGTAAGAAAGCCAGTGGAATGGGGGCAGGCATGGGCGATATGATGAAGGATATGGGCAAGCCTACCAATAAGGAAATGTATCCTACACTGATGCAGGCAAATGAGCTCACCCCGGAAAAACGTATTGAAATAAACCAGTTAGCAAATAAGCAAATTACCGAAGGTAATGCCTTGCTGGATATAGGTTTAAAACAACTTTCAGGTGCCACCCGTTTGCAGGATCTGGAGGCTATCAAAGAAGCAAACCAACAGATGCACCGCGGACAAATGATGCTGGAAAGCGGCCTGGAAGGCCAGCGGGCATTAGCAGAAAGTATAGACCCACGCCTTACAGCTTTACAATGGTTTAACAGGGAAATGAACCTTAATGCCATCGAAAATGCAAAAAAGCACAGTTTTATGGGGCTTTCCTGGTTTCATTACATCACCATGTTTTTGCTCACCGCGTTTGCAGTAACGATGGTTTGGATGTATTTCCACAAAATGAAACGTGCCAATGCACTTGTTGAAAAATTATCGGGCAATCCAAAAGAGGATGTACCACCACCAGGTTCGGATAAATCAGGTGCAGCATCTGCCGCAGATAAACCGGGCACTATTCCGACTGCTTCCCCTGCTGATAAAGCCGGAGCACCACCTGCTGTAAATCCCGATAGTGCACCATCAAAACCAAATTCATGGACAGGTACTTTGCTTGTTGCAGAAATTTTTTTAGAAACGCCCAATGTAAAAACTTTCCGCCTTACAGAACCAGGAGGTAAAAAAATCCCCTTTAATTTCCTGCCCGGCCAGTTCATTACAGTAACCATTAATCCAGCGGGTGTACCTGTAAAACGTTCGTATACGATTGCTTCCTCGCCCACACATACAGAATATTGCGAAATAACGGTGAAGCACGAAGAGAAGGGAACGGTTTCGCATTATATGCACAACGAAGTTCATATTGGAGAATTAATGCAGTTTACCGGGCCCTCTGGCAAATTCACTTTTACAGAAACACATGCAGACAGCGCTGTATTCATTGGTGGTGGCGTAGGATTAACGCCAATGATGAGTGCCGTCCGTTATTTGACAGACCGCTCCTGGAAAGGTGAAATATATTTTTTCTTTGCATGTAAGAATGAAAGCAGTATTATTTTTCGAGAAGAACTATTATACCTGCAAAAACGCTACTCTAATTTACATGTGTTTTTTGTACTTAGCCAACAACAAGGCGAGGCCGGGGTGGACTTTATCCCCGGTCCTATTACTAAAGAAATAATAACAGAACGAGTGCCGGATATTATATCCCGTATGATTCACATTTGCGGGCCAAAACCCATGATGGATGCGGTAAAATTGATGATGGATGCGTTAAAAGTGCCTAAGGAAAATGTGATGGTAGAGGTATTTGCCGGCCCGCCACCAGCAGCTAAAACGCCGATACAACCAACTGGTGCTCCTGTAAAACCACCAGAGGGAAGTGAAGCAGCGCAGCCAGCTGCCACACCTGAAGAAGGAAAAGCTGCGGTGTCCCAGAATAAAGAACCTGCTTCACCTGAGCAAGATAAGGGTGGGGTGGTCACGTTTGTCAAATCAAATAAAACAGCAGTACTTACAGCGGATAAGTCGGTACTCGAAGCATCGGAAGAGGCCGGCGTTAACATCGATTATTCCTGCCGCGTTGGAACATGCGGTGTGTGCAAAATAAAGTTGATTTCAGGTATGGTGACCATGGCCGTAGAAGATGCATTGACAGAGGAGGATAAGGCGGAAAATATAATTTTGGCTTGTCAGGCAAAGGCAACCGAAGCTGTTTCAGTTGATGCTTAAATTTTTACGAAAGGAATACATAAATGAAACGGGAACGCACCATCATGGTCTCCATGCTTATACTACAACTTATTTTGTGGTTAGGCTTTTTGGTGCATCAGTCTCCACGGTTTGCAGGTAGCCTTACCGGTGGCATACTGGCAATTACAGCCGCTTTGCTGATGATTGTGCCGCCTCTTTTATATTCAGCCACCAAACGGATACCTTTTTTTAAAGAAAAAATTACAAAGAGTATTTCAATGGGCACATTACTTACCTGGCATGTTTATACAAGCATCGTTGGTGCCATTCTTGCTATACTCCACACGGGCCACCGATTCGAAAGCAATCTTGGTATATGGCTTACCGTAATGATGATGCTTACGGTATTAAGTGGTTTTACAGGAAGGTATTTTCTTAGTTATTCATCAAAAGAAGTCAATGAGAAACAAGCTGAACTCAACCTTTTGGCTACGCAATACAACCAGTTAATTAATGAGATAGGTAAGCAACCAGAATCAGGGGCGAGTCATGTTGTCTCCAATAATTTGATAAGCCGTGCCTTCAACAGCTTTGTAGGCACTCAGGGTATTGCTACAGATCCTAAATCCCTGCTATCGCACCGGGCTTTGCTTTTGACTGAGTCCATTGCGGATCTTGAATATGCTATTAAAACACACGAATTACTAAAACGAAGAACAGCCCGATGGTTAAAAATCCATATCATCACATCTTCTGCGTTTTATATTTTACTGATACTGCATATTTGGTCAGCCATTTATTTTGGGTTAAGATATCTTAGATGAAAAAATTAATTGGCATACTTATTCTTATATTTTACATAGCGGTAGTTTCTCACTACGGTAATTTTGATTTTACAGAAAAAAATAGCTGGCAAGCACAAGCAAGTCCAGGTAAATTGTCTTCTGCCCATGAAATGCTTTCAGCCAATTGTGCAACCTGCCACACGGCTACAATAGGTGTCGACAATGCAAAATGTATCACCTGCCATGGCGATAACAAGGCCTTACTAGAGCGGCAGCCCACTGCTTTTCACGGTGTGATCGGCAATTGTTCCTCCTGTCATATTGAACACCAGGGCCCAGATGCGAATTTGCGGGTGATGGACCACGAGGCAATGGCGCTTCTTGGTGAAAAAATAATTGGCGATGAAAAAAAATCTTTTCAGTTAGATGAATCAATCATACCGGCTGACCACCCGCTGGTTTCAGATCAGATTGCAAAACTTAATTGTGCCACCTGCCACGGCACAAAAGATAAGCATCTTGGTTTGATGGGCAATAATTGTGCATCCTGCCATGCCGCTACCCAGTGGACAATTCCTGAGTTCCAGCATCCGTCGGTACTTTCTATTAATTGTTCCCAATGCCACCAGGCTCCGCCGAGCCACTATATGATGCACTTCGAAATGGTTTCTAAAAAGGTTGCCGCCCGAAGTGATGAAAAAGGGAACGGTTGTTGCGAAGCTGTTTTAGTTAATCAATGTTATTCTTGCCATAAAACAACTTCATGGAATGATATCCAGGGAGTGGGTTTTTATAAACACCATTAAAACACATTGAATAAGCATCTGCTATACTTCATCAAACCAATGAAATGAAAATAATCGACTATAGTCAAATGCTAATCGATGGCCAATGCTATCTGAGCTTTATGGCGCTGTGGATGCGCCAATGCTAGGAAAAAGCCTAATGTAAAAAGCGGTATTGAAAAAATCGAAGGCACCATTGGTAAGCCCTGAAATTGCTGCTGCTATTTTGCTTTTTAGCATCAAATAAGCAAGCTTTATCAATGGCACTGTTCTGGTGGTAGATGGAGGAAGGGTGCAGGTATATAATCAATAGCAAAGGTCTGTTTAATAACAACCTTAGTTTACAATGAACAAAGCACTTTCGCTGTAACCGTGACTTGTATCCGTTCTCTCATTTTTATATCAGTAAATTATGCAACTTAAACCCAAAGGTATGTAAGATTATTCGTATCAATAAGAGGAACTTTGCTATGAAGGGAAAACCACTTATGAGGATTGATTAAATACATAGGTATGGATACCGGGTTGTAAAAAAATAAAATTGAGGATTGTCATTTCCAAACATGACCACTATCATAAAGCGCTGAAAGAAGAGGTTCTACTTTTAATCAAATTTAAATAGCTTGTTTTGAAGTGGTTACAATAACTGCTTCCATCTATTCCGTTTAAAGACTTCTCATAGTTAATCTTCTAATTTTAAAAACAAAAAAATGTATAACAGCGGTTATCAGTTCGTGGGAATGCACTTTATATGGTGGTTCATTTGGCTAGGATTAATTTTCTGGATTTTTGCTACGCCTTACAATATTCCAGGTCAGCGAAAAAAGAAAGATACTCCTCTTGACATTTTGCAGAAGCGTTTCGCTTCAGGACAAATAACAAAGGAAGAATACCAGGAGCATAAAAAAATTTTGCGGGTAGTTTAACCATATTAAATAACTGCAACAAATCTATCTGTTAAAGATAAATGATTTTCTTTTAAACCGGTAACCATCAGGTTTAGCTGTAGAAATGTATGAAGAAGCTACTGCCTTTCATTGCTGCCTTTTCTTTAAGTTCATGTGTAATATTTGCCCAAGAACACAGAATGGAGAAAATAGGCAAAAGGATTTGGTCTAAAATGATTTAAATGATAAACAGTTGTGAGCATATCCCTAATTGTGCTGACCGTTTCGGCATTTGTCTTCTTTACCGGCCTTTCTGTTATGGCAAAGCATAACTAGCCCCTAGTTTTTGCACAGTCTCACGGTGTTAAAAAATTGTTCTTCTGTGCGATTCAAAAAATGAATACGAGAAGGCAAAGAACTTGAAATATTAATCAAACTAAAAAGAAATAAACATGTCTATTCAAACAATTAATCCCACAACAAACCTTGCGCTCAAGACTTTTGAAGAAATGACAGAGGAGGCAGTGGATGCTGCTGTAGCACAAGCCTTAACAGCATTTGGCGACTGGAAAAGAACCACTTACGAGCAACGTGCCCGTTTATTGCACAAGGTAGCTGACTTGATGCGCGAAAAAAAAGAAGCATTGGCAACAACAATCACTTTGGAGATGGGCAAACTCATCTCCCAGGCGGAAGCTGAAATAGTTTTAAGTGCTGATATTTTTGATTACTACGCCGACAATGGTGCCGTCTTTCTCGCCGATAAAAATCTTAGCCCCGAACATGGAAAAGCGTTTATCCGCCACAGCCCAGTAGGTGTGCTGTTAGGTGTAGAACCGTGGAACTTTCCATATTACCAGGTGGCCCGTTTTGCCGCGCCTAACATAATGATAGGCAATACAGTGCTGGTAAAACATGCGTCCATCGTGCCTCAATGCGCCATCACCATAGAAGAATTGTTCAAAGAAGCGGGTGCCGCACCGGGCATTTATACCAACCTTTTGATATCAGGCAGCCGCGCTTCGGTATTAGTGCGCGATAAAAGAATTAAAGGGGTTTCCCTTACTGGCAGCGAGGAAGCGGGGGCAAGCGTAGCATCTGAAGCCGGCAAAAATTTAAAAAAATCTGTTCTTGAATTGGGGGGAAGCGACGCCTTTATCATATTGGAAGATGCCGATATTGAAAAGACAGTTGAATGGGCAGTTGTGGGTAGAATGAATAATAACGGGCAATGTTGTGTGGCATCTAAACGGTTTATTGCCGTAGAAGCTGTGGCCGACGAGTTCCTGGAACGATTCAAAAACCGGTTGTCTAATATAGTGGTCGGCGACCCAATGGACAAGACTACTGAATTAGGACCCCTGAGTAGTGAAGGCGCAGCAGTACAGTTAGCCGACCAGGTCAAGCGGGCTGTAGATGCAGGAGCAAAAGTATTGATAGGTGGCAAGCGTGTTGACCGCCCTGGCGCTTTTATGCAACCTACTATTCTCACCGATATTAAACCAGGCAATCCTGCATATCTGGAAGAGTTGTTTGGACCGGTTGCCTCTTTTTACCGCGTCAAAAATGAGCAGGCTGCTATTGACCTTGCTAATGACTCACCATTTGGTTTAGGCGGTTCTGTTTTCACGCAAGACATTGAACGAGGCCAGCGGGTGGCTGACCAGATTGATACCGGAATGGTTTTCATTAATCACCCTACATGGACACAAGCTGATTTGCCTTTTGGGGGCACCAAGCGTTCAGGTTACGGACGTGAGTTATCAGAGTTAGGTATTGATGAATTTGTAAACAAAAAACTTATTCGCACAAGCGAACTAACCGACCCTTTTTAATAATCTCTAAATAGCGCTGTTATTCATTTCAAAGCTATTTATTTCCTGCTGAATAGAACCATAAAAGTCCACGGGAGTGATATATGGATGCTTGACAGACAAACAAATGTCGGTGCTAAAAAATAAACAAGAAAACGACTTTTGTTCTTTTATTACAATTAGAGCAGAAGCTGATGCGGCTGAAAAAGAATTTTTTAAGTAGGATTTTTATGTACTAGGAAATGTCACTTTAATCATCGTTGCGTCGCACTCTTGTGCATTTTGTATAACAGGCAGCAATGAACATTTACCAGAGCGAACCAAATGACATTCAACGGTACGCAAAATCGCCAATGATGCTTTCCCATGTTGAATTTGAATAATGAAAATGTATGTGTGTTGTAGAAATGCTATCGCGATTAATTAAAATTCGAAAGAATTGGCAATTGTTTCTTTTAGCTGCCATGATAATAAATAACCAACAACTGTCTGCGCAAGCACTAAAAGCGACTAATCCACCAATGTATTTTCTGAATACAGGAGTGTTTTTTTCACCCTCAATGGAGGATACTTATTTCAGTCCGGCATTGGATGTAGAAACGGGATTTTGGAAAATGAACAACAAGAATTTTTTTAGCTGGGGCGCTTCTGCTGAGGTTTGGCACTTTAGCAGTATAATGTATGGATTAAATAATCCAACCATAAAGAATAATACTGATGCTTTTATTAATCTGAATGGGATATTTTATTATGATAACAAGATCATCACTCCATATGTGATGCCAACCTTTTCTTTTGTTTCAGATTTTAAAGATGTTGGTATTGCCGCAGGAATTGCCTTGGGGCTAACTCACAAAACAAGCAAAAGGTTAGAAACCTTCATACAAGCGAAATCAATCAGATTTTCTAAACCACTCAATTATCTGAACATGAATTTTATTATGATTGGACTATCTTTAAAATTATCAGAATGAATTATACGGCGAACACCAGGGCATTGTTTAAAGAGAGTAATGAATATTAATTTTTTCTATAACAAATTCTGGAACCACGGTCCGGCGAGAAATTTTTGGAAGTTGGACCGGGTCCCGGCATTCAGGCGCTGCCCTGTAGCGGAGGCTTTGCTACCGGGAGGTACACTCGATGTTCTGGATATACAGCGGAAGATGCTGATGCACTTGACCACCTGGCAACAAAAAGGCACGTTATCAACATACGGGCAAAGTTTGGAGATGCGCAAAATACCGCTTTATCAGGATGCCGTATTTAATGCTGTGTACATGATAGGAACCCTCGGGGAAATTCCGGATCAGCCCGTGCGCTGATGGGTTTCTCCGGCTACTCAAACCGGACGGGCGACTTTATAACAAGCGAAGTTATTATTGACACGGATTTTATATCTCTTGCTGCCTCTAAAAAAGAAGGCATGTGAGGCGGGCTTTGCGTATGAGCGGAGTAGCGACCAACCATTTCTTATTTCACAAGATTTAGGCGAAAAGACAGAGGTACTTTAATGCCACGAGACAATATGAAATTCATTTATATGAGCCCGGCCTTATTGCTGCCATGAAGCAGCCATTGCATCGCACTCTTGTACAGAAGGTTCAACCACTCACCATTGCAAAGCATTATTCGCACAGGCCCGCCTGGTCTGCAATGGCAGGGTTGTAACACCAGACCCAGACGAGCTCTTCAACCACCTGCTCGACATCCGTCAAGCGATTTCCACGCACCATCAGTCGGAAAATTTACCAATAGAGTCGATTTTCGAACCGGTTTTCTTTGACTCTCGCACCTGGGAGTTAGTTTCCTCGCTTTTTTGTTTGCAGCCCTGGCATTCAATAAAGCAGTTAGCGCTTTGTTTCAACCTTATTGAGCATCATCAGATTAGCATCGACACGCTGCAGGGGTTGGAAAAAACAAGATATAACCAGTTCGATACGCTCATCTTCCCGACACTCCGCTGGTTAATTGATCAAGGAGTCCGTTTCAGACACAACAGTGAGGTTACAGACATTATATTCAAGCAGGACGATAAAGGCAAGTTGTTCGCGCAGGGCCTGACATATATACATTCAGGGGAAGAACACACCTTAAATTTAGGGCCGCAGGCTTGTGTGTTTGTAGCAAACGGCTCGGTCGCCTCAGATTTTTCTATTGGCGAACATAACTCCGCGGCCTTAATGACGGAGCGGCCTGGAAACGACTGGAACTTGTGGCATAGCCTTTCCAACAAAGTGAAAGGATCTGGCGATCCGGTCCAGTTTGTAAACCGGATCCGTCAGACAACTGTCGTTTCATTCACAGTTACCAGCCCTAACAAGAAGATTTTCCAGCTCATGGAACAACTTAGCGGTAATGTCGATGGCACGGGCGGCCTGACGACTTTACACGCTTCAAACTGGCAGATTTCCATTAGCCTGCCCTATCAACCCTATTTTCTGGGACAACCCGAGCACATTTCCGTATTCTGGGGATACGGATTATCGCCTTACACGTTAGGTAACTTTGTCAAGAAAGCCATGGTAGAGTGCTCAGGGGAAGAAATCCTCAGAGAAATTATTAGCCACTTAAATTTTAGCCAGGACCAGCACAAGATAATGGAAGGCACCAATTGCCGCCACCTGATCTTTCCGTATTTTACCGCGCCGTTGCTACCCTCGGCCGACAAGCCGGAAGTAGTCCCCAATGGAGTCGGTAATCTTGCCTTTATTGGTCAATTCACAAACGTGGATGATTATCCCTGTCTCAATATCGAGTATGCAGTCAGGTCAGCTCGGCGGGCGGTATACAAGTTGCTTGGGCTGGGATAGAATCGCAGCAAGCCAAAGGCGCTGCGATGTTCTTTACAGCGCTATCATATCCAACAGTCAATCGATGTATATGAAAGACAGTATTACATCCGCTATGTTAACACCACTTTCGGATTCGGCCTATAAATTGACAGAGACTTTATACAGCTCCCATTATAATCAAGCAAACCTCTAGGGCACTTTAAGTTCAATGGTCGCAAGCAGGAAAAGACGGCTCCCGCCGCAAATAGCCCCAGAGAGCAATTCCGATCCCACATGCCATGAGCAGGGCTGCGCCGGCCAAAAGAACGGATGCACCAGCAAATGCAATTTGAAAAACTGTATTGAAGCCCTGAAACAATAAGAAAGACTCATTTAAAAAAATTCCGGCAACAAAAATATAAAGGCCTGCCGCAGCTAATTTGTTCTGAGGCAATATCTGGGTCATACTTAACCAGGCCAAGACAAACAATGTTATCATGGCCAGCAAGACCAAATGCAGGTAGGCGATGATGATAGGGCGAACGCCGAATGCAAAATGGGCTAGGACGGGAACGGAGGATGCTGCCTGCAAGCCAAATTTGATTGTCGCTGCGATTGCTGCTAAAAGAAGCATCAACTTTATTACGTTTGGTTGACCGGATGTGATTTGAGAGGTATTTCGCCAGATTGTTCTAAGCAGCCAGCACCATGTAGCCAGTTGAATGACACTGGCCAAAATCGTCAGAATTTGTAGGCCAAGCGGACGTAGCATCTCGTTAATGGACAGGAAGTAGGTCAGCACACAACAGATAGTGAAAAGATAGAGAAAAACGTCGTTTCTTACCTGGATGATTCTTTTACGATGTAGCCACTGCTGCAACAATCCCAAAGAGGCAAAAGAAAACCAGCCGTTATACTGAAAGTGAAGAAAAAAATAGATAGAAGCCAATTTTAGTGGAGCATTGCCCATCTTGGAAGCCATCACGTACGCGAGTGAGAATGTGCCAAGACTTGATAACACGTTAAAAAACAAAGCAGCTAAAAACCATTTTCTCCAGGGTGCATCACGAAATTGATTGCTTGTGTCGGTTTGGAAAAAATACAAGAAAACGATCCCTACCAGTATCGAAAGGCTCGAAAAAGCAATCGAAACAGCGCCATACCCTTGAAAAAGGAAGCTGACTAACATCCCGTATGAGCAAACAAGGTTAAATGCCAGGAGCGACGAATATTTTGTCGGCAAATTCTCACCGGGCTTTGCACTGCTGATGACTGCTGCGATAGCGAGCATTAATACCTGCGTTAACCATCCGGAGAATGCAAAATGGGAATGGGCATGAAGCACAAATCGCTGCTCGACCCATGGAAACGGCAGCAATATCTTCAACCGCATCAGCAGCCCCAGGCAGGCTACGATAAAGAGGTTGGCAACCGAAATCATTGCCCAGGATCTAATTGTCATTCGCTGGAAGAACATAAAACAAAAACTGGCTATTCGATGATTGTCTGCATCCCCTGCAAGCGATCAAGCGACTTGAGGAAAACCTTGCCCTTGGCAATGCGGACGCTCCCGCGCATTTCCAGGCTCTTGGTAGCACGGATCACAGTTTCAACACGCATTCCTGTCAGGTTTGCAATCTGTTGTCTTGTCAGCAAAACCTTGCCACAGTTATGGCAAACATTATTCGTGTTCCGCTGCAAGTACTTGTAAAGTTCCCATACAGTCTGCTCCGGCGAGTGGGATGCCAGCTGTTTAACCAGGAATAGCTTAAATCGTAGTTTTTGCGATAGCATTTGGTTGAACATCATACTGATTTCCGGATGCTCCTGTAAAAGTCTATGAAATGGATCGATTCCCAGTTTAATAACCAAGCAGTCGGTTTCGGCGACAGCGGAACAAGCATACGGCTGCCGGTCAAAAACCGGCAGCTCGCCAAAACACTCCCCGGGCCCTGCTAGCGCTTGCAACGTTTCTTTCCCATCATGGTGGAAATTTGACCAAGAGACGGATCCTTCCAGTAACTGAAAGTAAAAAGCCGCGGGCTCCCCTTCTTGAAAGATTACCTCCGTTGCCTTTACCTTTTTTACCGTCGCGCCGGCGCCAATCAAGAGTTCTGGTTCTATCATTGTCGGTTCATATTTCAACCAAGATAAATAATGGCATTTCGGGGAATTATGACCACATCACATCTCTAATGATGATAAAGTTCATTTTTTGCCCAACTCGCTGATTACAAACAACTTGCCGGCACAAAGTTCAATCAATTGCCACTCCGCTTCCTTTTTCAGGGCATTTGGCTGTGGTTTATGCGTCCACGCATAAAGTGGACATACCCTCATTCCTACATTTGTAACCAACGGAAGAAGCAATGGTACCAATTTTTACTCAAAAAAATACTACACATTAATTCTACACAAAAATGAAGACAACAATTAACATTTTGATCAGCGCCCTATTGCTTTATGGCTGTGGTCAAAAGTCGGAAAACGGCAGCGACACAACTGCAAGCGAGAATAAGCCCAAAATTGAGGACTATGACCCGCAAAGGGGACAAGGCAAATTCGACAAAGTAGAATTACCGGCCAAATTGGACGACGCAATGGCTAAAAACGGGAAGTCTGTCTTTGATTTGAAATGTTCGAGCTGCCACAAATTGACAGACGAGAAGCTTGTCGGTCCAGGTTGGAAAGGTGTAACTACCAGGCGTAAGCCGGAGTGGATTATGAATTTTATTACCAATCCCGACGCAATGATCGACAAAGACCCGGAGTTGCAGTCGCAGCTTGAAATCTGTCTGGTAAGGATGCCCAATCAGAGCTTGTCCGACGATGATGCCCGGCACATCCTTGAATTTATGCGCCAGAATGATGGTGTGAAGTAATCTACCCTATTCTCTCAAATCAAAATTTTATGAAGACAACTAAGTACATCCTAGGCGCAGTTTGTGCAGCGGCCACCCTGGGCACAATCTCCTCGTGCAAACCCAAAAGTGCAGACACGGCGATTGGGGGCGATGCCGCCGCCAAAACCTACGTTGCGCCAGGCAAATATGACGAATTCTATAACTTTGTTTCCGGTGGTTTCAGCGGGCAACTTTCCGTATACGGGATTCCATCCGGCCGGTTACTGCGCGTGATACCTGTATTTTCCATGGATCCCGAAAAAGGTTGGGGGTTCAGCGAAGAGACCAAGCCAATGCTCAATACTTCGCACGGTAGTGTGCCCTGGGACGATCTGCACCATGTGCAGCTTTCGAAGACAAACGGCGAAAATGATGGACGCTGGGTGTTTGTCAATGGAAATAACACCCCCCGGCTGGCAAGAATCGATTTGAAAACATTCCGTACCGCCGAGATCCTGGAACTACCCAACAGCGGCGGTAACCACTCCTCGCCGTTCATTACAGAAAACACGGAATATGTGGTGGCGGGGACTCGTTTTAGCGTACCAATGGATGAGTCTGATGGAGACGTGCCTATTAATACCTACAAAAAGAACTTCAAGGGTACTCTCAGCTTCGTGAGCGTCAATCAGAAAGACGGCAACATGGATATCGCTTTTCAGATCGAAACCCCCGGTGTCAATTTCGATTTAAGCCGGGCGGGAAAAGGCCCTTCGCATGGCTGGTTTTTCTTCTCTTGTTACAACACCGAACAAGCCAATACGCTGCTTGAGGTTAACGCCTCCAAAAATGACAAGGACTTTATCATGGCAGTGAACTGGAAAAAAGCTGAAGAGTATTTGAAGGCCGGAAAAGGGAAAAAAGTAAAGGTCAGGTATGCGCACAATAAGTACAGTGAGGAAAGCCACACTTCCGTTTCTGAGCTGAAAAACGAAGTTATAGTGCTCAATTCAAAGGAGCTCAAAGACCTGTGCTACTTCATCCCATGCCCTAAATCTCCGCATGGCATCGATGTTGATCCGACAGGAGAGTATATGGTCAGCAGCGGAAAGCTCGCTGCCCTGATCCCGGTTTTTTCGTTTTCCAAGATGATCAAGGCGATCGAAAACAAATCGTTTGAAGGGGCCTATAATGGCATTCCGGTCATTAAGTATGAAGCTGCACTCTATGGCGAGGTTCAAAAACCTGGGCTCGGTCCGTTGCACACCGAATTTGATGGACGGGGAAATGCCATTACGACGATGTTTGTTTCATCCGAAATTGTGAAGTGGAACATCAAGGACCTTAAAGTCATCGACCGCCAGCCTACATTCTATTCTCCCGGCCACTTGATGGTTCCCGGAGGCGACTCGAAGAAACCCGACGGCAAGTATGTGATTTCATATAACAAGATAACCAAAGACCGTTTTCTACCTACCGGCCCGGAGCTCGCCCAGAGCGCACAGCTCTTCGATATTTCTGGCGACAAAATGCAGCTGATACTCGATTTCCCAACCATTGGAGAGCCTCACTATGCACAGGCAATCAGGGCGGATAAAGTTAAAGAACAGTCGTTGAAAACATTCAAACTGGAGGCCAACAAGCACCCGTACGTTTCGAAAGGCGAGGCCCAGACCAAAGTTGTCCGGGAAGGAAACAAGGTTCATGTGTACATGACAGCAATACGCTCGCACCTTACACCTGATAACATCGAGGGCGTCAAGCTCGGGGACCAGGTCTATTTCCACCTGACCAACCTGGAACAAGACTGGGACGTACCGCACGGATTTGCTGTCAAAGGCGCCAACAATGGGGAGCTGCTCGTGATGCCAGGTGAAACTCAAACCCTGAAATGGGTTCCTGACCGCGTGGGTATCTTTCCGATCTACTGTACGGACTTTTGCAGCGCGTTACACCAGGAGATGTCAGGCTACGTCCGCGTCTCTGGCGCAGCCAGCAAAGTTGCCCTTGTAGGAAATACAGGCACTAACCTACCTGCTGAATAACTGAGGATCCCATGAAAAAACCGCAGATGCTTGCTATACACAGAATCCTGCTGATCATCTCGGGGATTGCCTTGTTGCTGGTCAATTACTTTCCGATATGGCGGATCGAGCTGAGTGCACCTCAATATCCTGAGGGACTAGAGTTGCTGATTTACAGCGATAAACTGGCAGGTAATGTCGATATCATCAATGGCTTAAACCATTACATTGGCATGAAGACCTTGCACACCAGTGACTTTATCGAATTTTCGGTCCTTCCGTCTTTGATCGTATTCTTTGCACTGCTTTTCATTGGAGTGGGTATCTGGGGCAAGCGCTCGGGCGGTTATTTTGCTATCGGGCTGTTCGCATTGTTCGGCATTGTGGCTATGGTCGACTTCTGGAAATGGGAATACGACTATGGACATAATTTGAATCCTGACGCTGCAATCATAGTGCCTGGCATGTCTTACCAACCACCACTTGTCGGCTTCAAACAGCTTCTGAACTTTGGTGCTTATAGCATACCCGCAACCGGCGGCTGGCTTTTTATACTTACGGGAGTAGTGGCGGCTGGTTGCATGCTGCGCGAATGGCTTGCTAGCAGAAAAACGAAGCAAACCCTGGGCAAAAAGCTGTTTGTTCTTAAGCTGCTCATCCTGCCCGCAGGCCTGATTACCACACAGGCCTGCGGCCCTTCCGGGCCGCAGCCTATTAAGCGTGGGACAGATGCGTGCAGCCATTGCAAAATGACGATTAGCGACCTGAGGTTTGGCTGTGAGATGATTTCAAAAAAAGGCAGGGCATACAAGTTTGACGATATTAAATGCATGACCTCATTTGTCTCCGAAGGGGATTTCGATAAGGCTGCTGTGGAAGTCTTCTACCTGTCCGATTTTAAAACAGAAGAGCTTAGGCCTGCCACCGAGATGTCTTTGCTGCATAGTGAGCAGCTCAGAAGCCCGATGGGAGGTAACTGCGCAGCATTTGAAACCCCCTCCTCCCTTGCCGAAGCCCAAAAGCAGTTTTCGGGCACCTTGGTCGAATGGGATATGCTGCTAAAATGAAACCCTATCCTCATGAGTAAGCTCAATAAGATCAGCGCTGCCTTGATGTTGCTTGTCTGGAACGGTTCAGTACTACACGCCTGGTCGAAAACAATCCGTGTGGGCCGGCAATTTGGTGTTATAAACATTAAAGAGGCGATCCGCATGTCTGCCGCAGGCGATACCATTCTTGTCTACAAAGGGGTTTATAGGGAAGGCAACATTGTGATCGACAAGCCGCTGGTTTTCAAGGGAATCGATAAGCCAGTACTGGATGGCGTAAACAAATACGAGGTCCTTTCGGTCA
Organism: Dyadobacter sp. CECT 9275; assembly: GCF_907164905.1. Classification (NCBI taxonomy): domain Bacteria; kingdom Pseudomonadati; phylum Bacteroidota; class Cytophagia; order Cytophagales; family Spirosomataceae; genus Dyadobacter; species Dyadobacter helix. The sequence continues at coordinate 1,141,234 of NZ_CAJRAF010000002.1, forward strand.
GGTCCCCCCATGTTGTCGTCGATGGCTTCCATATAAAGTCTTCCGGGCAATCCTCCATGCAGGATATCGCCGGAATCAGGGTTTACAATACGCATCATGTTACCGTAAGGAATAACCTACTGGACGGCAATTTTTTCGGCATCTATTTGCAGCAGTCCAAACACTGCGTGATCGAAGACAACCGCCTGCTGGCTTATGGCAAGGCTGAGCACCTGATCGGAAACGGCATACACTGCTGGAAAAGCGATAGCCTGACCATCTCCGGAAACCGGGCCCAGGGGCACCGCGACGGCATTTATCTGGAATTTACCACCAACACGCGGGTGTACCGTAATGTGAGCCACGAAAATCTGCGTTATGGGTTACACTTTATGTTCGCCCATCACAACACCTATACTTTCAACACTTTCAGCAGCAACGGTGCCGGAGTGGCAGTTATGTACACCCATCATGTGCACATGCAAAACAATACTTTCAAGGACAACTGGGGCGACTCGGCCTATGGCATCCTGCTGAAAGAGATTTCAGACAGTCAAATTGAGAACAACCGTTTTTCAGGGAACACGACCGGTATTTTCATGGAGGGTGCCTCCCGTATACAAATTAAAAAGAATGAATTTCGGTCCAACGGTTGGGCATTAAAAATTCAGGCAAGTTGTATGGAAAACCAGGTAGAAGCCAACAACTTCCAAGGCAACACCTTCGATGTGGCCACCAACAGCTCCCTGGTGCTGAATACATTCGATAAAAACTACTGGGACAAATATGAAGGTTATGATTTAAACAAAGATGGCGTTGGGGACGTGCCCTACCGGCCGGTGAGCCTGTACTCGATGATTGTCGAGCGTTTTCCAGCTGCGATGATCCTGTTCCGCAGCTTTATGGTGAGCCTTTTAGACCGCACCGAAAAAATGGTCCCAGGCATCACCCCCGAACAACTCAAAGACACGCTGCCGGCAATGAAACCTGTGAGATTATGATATCCATACAAAACATTTCCAAGCAATTTGGCAAGTTTAAAGTGCTCAACAATGTATCCTTTGATTGCGGCCAAGGGCAGTGCATCGCACTTATCGGTCCTAACGGCAGCGGTAAGACAACGATTATTAAATCCATTCTGGGAATGGTGCACCCCGACACCGGCAGTATCAGTTTTGAAGGAAAAGACATCGCCAGTGACTGGCTCTACCGGAACCACATCGGTTACATGCCTCAAATCGGCCGCTATCCCGAAAATATGAGCATAGGACAGGTGCTCGACATGATGAAGGATATCCGCAAATTGCCGGACAGCCAGATCGATCATGAGCTCTTCGAAGCGTTTAACATTAGGGCTCTGCTCGACAAACGAATGGGAACACTTTCTGGGGGAACCCGGCAGAAAGTGAGCGCCTGCCTGGCCTTTATGTTCAGCTCGAAGGCGTTGATCCTTGATGAGCCGTCGGCCGGCCTGGATCCTGTGTCATCAGAGATCCTTCGGGAAAAAATACTGGCCGAAAAAAAGAAGAACAAGTTGATAATCATCACTTCCCATATATTAAGCGAGCTCGACGAGCTGATCACCGAAGCCGTCTACATGCAGGATGGAAGCCTCAGGTTCCATAATAGTATTCAACAGCTTCAAAAACAGACCGGAGAAGGCAAATTGGCCCGTGCGATCGCCGCCATGATCAGGCAACAAGACCTGCAAGCTGCCAAAGGACACACCGCAATACTAACCGCAGTAAAATGAATGGCGTATGAAAAAGATGATCAAATATATAATTGCCGATATCCTTCGCAGCCGGATCATGATCGCCTACACGTTAGTGCTGCTTGCCATCTCGTTTTCAGTATTTGCCATTGAGGACAACCCATCCAAAGGCATATTAAGTCTTTTGAACATCATTTTGTTTATCGTTCCACTAGTAAGCATCATATTTTCAACCATTTACATATATAATAGCGGTGAATTTATCGAGCTACTCGTTAGCCAGCCTTTGCCGCGCAAAACCATTTGGCTAAGTATGTTCGCTGGTCTTGCCATATCTTTGAGCTTATCGTTTCTCGCAGGAGCCGGCTTCGCTATTTTAATATATGCCATGTCTGCCACCGGGCTCATCATGATCGCGACGGGCATCTTGCTTTCCTTCATTTTTGTGGCGATTTCCTTTTTGGCCTCCGTCAGGATTCGTGACAAAGCCAAAGGGATTGGTGCCGCTATTATGCTCTGGCTTTATTTTGCCATGCTTTTCGATATCCTGGTGCTCTTCTTCCTGTTCCAGTTCTCGGAGTACCCAATCGAGAAAGGAATGGTTGCGCTCACGGCGCTGAACCCTATTGACCTTAGCCGAGTGCTGATCCTGCTGCATATCGATGTCTCGGCGATGATGGGATATACCGGGGCTATATTCCGCCAGTTTTTTGGGACCGGCAGCGGTATGCTCATCGCTTTGATCATAATGCTTGTCTGGACAGTGGTCCCACTCGGCCTATCCACAATCCGCTTTAATAATAAGGACCTGTAAATCATTATTCAGGGATCTACAATCCCTTCTCCTTAGTTCCAAATTTTCATTTTCAAAACAACCACCTTATGGAAACCATACCTGCTATCAATGTCACGCTGATCGAACCCCGTCTCAGACATGCTACAATCTTCAAGCATTTTGACGAGCTACTTCCAGGACGGGAATTAATTATTTTTAATGATCATGACCCAAAGCCACTATATTATCAATTGCTTGGTGAGAGGGGGGACACTTTCACCTGGAAATATTTGCAAGAAGGCCCCGAAAACTGGCAAGTGAAAATTGCGAAAAGGGCAATGGAGGATAAAGAAGAAACAGTCGGGCAAATCGCCTCCAAAGACATCCGCATGGCGGATGCTTTCAGAAAGTTGGGCATTGATTTTTGCTGTGGTGGAAAACGGAAACTAAAAGATGCGCTGCGGCATGCAGGCGTAACGCCTGAGCAACTGGAAGAAACCCTTATTGCGGCCGCCACATTGCCAGCAGCCCAGCAGCCTCTGAACTTTGCAGCATGGCAGCCGGGCTTTCTGATCGACTACATTGTCAACGTACATCATCGTTATATCCTCGAAAACGGCCCAATTATTGAAGGGCTAGCCAGCAAGGTAGCGAGCCGTCATGCTGACCGGCACCCGGAGTTATTAGCGCTGTCCGAACAGGTACAGCAATTGCTTTCGGACTTGTACAGCCATCTGGAAAAAGAAGAAGGCATCGTATTTCCAGCAATTAAACAAATCGCAAACACGGCAAGCAACGAGTATGCGCAGGACGCACCAGACCTGAATCTGGTTGTCGGGTTGATGGAGGCCGAGCACGCCTCGGCCGGGGATGACCTGAAACGGATTCGCGAAATCAGCAGCAATTACCATTTGCCGCAAGGAGCATGCAATTCTTATACTTACCTGTTTGAAAAACTGAAAGAATTTGAAAATGATCTGTTCAACCACATTCACCTGGAAAACAACATCCTTTTCCCCAAAGCGCTCGAAATAGGCCGGCAACCACAAGGCCAGGCAGTGTAGGCTCTATTCATTCATAGCATTATGGTCACAATCACCTGCCGCACGAAAATATGAGGTTTTTCTTACAAATGTCCGGAAAACGGCGTTAGTAAACTACGCTTTTAGTTTTGAGGCATAATTTATACACTGTTCTATACGCAATTTCCAGTTGCTTTGAAATAGGGTTCTTCTGGTCCGCCAACCCGGCCCCAACCGCAGCGGCGGCCGCCAATGAGTTAGTTTACTCTGTTTGACTATCTGCACATAGTTTTTAATCTTCAAAAGTATTTAAGCAAATACTTAAATACTGTTATATTTGCCCAAATATTAGTGGCAGATATGGAAGATGTAGAAAAAGAGTCAGATCAAATTAGTAGCTGCATCCGTTTGTTCGCGGATCAAGAGCAGATCCAACTATGCAAGGAAACCTTAGACGAAAATGAAGACGCTTTTACCAGGTTAGCGCAGGTTTATGCGCTTGCTGGAAATGAGGCCCGGCTTAAAATACTTTATCTTATCCAGCAACAGAACGAGCTTTGTCCTTGCGATTTGAGTGATATTTTGCAAATGACCGTCCCTGCTATTTCTCAGCACCTGCGAAAACTGAAAGATGCCAGTTTAGTACGTACCAGAAAAACTGGACAAACTATCTTTTATTCGATCATACCTGATCAGGCCAGTATCATCGGTCAACTATTTGTTGATATCCCCAGTCAAGAAAGTGTAGCCTTATGAAAGCGTCCAAAATCACCGCTAATGCCAGCATACTAACTGCATTGGCAAGTTCTGTTTGCTGTATCACACCATTATTGGCCATGGTGGCCGGGACAAGCAGCTTGGCAACCACTTTTGATTGGATTGCGCCTGCACGTCCTTATTTTATTGCTGGAACCGTATTGATTTTGGGTTTTGCATGGTATCAGCAGTTAAAACCCGCTTCCGAAGACTCATGTAATTGTGGACCTGAAAACAAACCATTTATGCAAACCAAAAAGTTTTTAAGCCTGGTAACCCTTGCAGCAGTACTTCTGATTGCCGTCCCAAGTTATTCAGGACTGGCCTATCAGCAAAAGCAGGAAGCACAACAACCGGTTTCCAAAACAGACCAAACAGCCTATATAAAAATTAAGGGAATGACCTGTGAAGGGTGTGAACATCATGTTAAACAGGAAGTTAATAAGTTAAAAGGCATACGGCAGGTTCAGGTCTCGTATAAGAATGGCAATGCAACCGTTAGATATGATAGTACGAAAACGTCACTGGCAGAAATTAAAAAGGCAGTCGACGCTACTGGTTATAAAGTTGTTGAAACAAACTAAGCAGTTATGAATTTAATATTGGAATCCATACTTACTTGTCCGCATTGCGGCACCCGACGCTTGGAAACAATGCCTGTTGATGCATGTATGTACTTTTACGAGTGTACAAATTGCAAAACATTGTTAAAGCCTGCTTCCGGTGACTGCTGTGTTTTTTGCACTTATGGAACCCAAAAATGTCCCCCGATACAATTGAATAAGTCGTGCTGTGCTTGAACTAAATGATATCAGTATCTATGAAAATGAAGAAAACGATCCCAGCTCTTCCTGTTAAAAACATTGACGAATCCGTTAAATTCTATTCTGAAAAGTTAGGTTTTACAGCACCTTATTATGACGATGGCTTTGCAAAAGTAGTCCGGGACGAAATTGAAATCCACTTGTGGGCATCTTCGGATGAAAGCTGGAAGAATAAAGGCTTATCCCTGGTAGCAGATCCAATTTGCAGTGGGGCTGAAAGCTTTCTGGCAGGCACGGCCAGTTGCCGGATTGAAGTCCAGGGTATTGATGAGTTGTACGAAGAATATAAAAAGCAAGGTGTAATTTATGATACTGACACTGTTGTACAAGAGCAGCCATGGGGAGACCGGGAATTTCCGGCACTAGACCACCATCGCAATCTGTTAACTTTTTATGAGGAGATTTAGAAAAGCCAAGATCATCATTGATGCTAAATTAACGCGGTTAAAGAGTATCCTTCGCTTTGGATAGGTAGTTGTAAACTGTTCCATAAGCTATTCCTAGTTGTTTAGAAATCTTGTTCATTGATAATCCTTGCTTTTGCAAATCAAAAATTTCATTCTGTCGATCCATTGATATAGTTGGCCGTGAAATACGTTTTCCTTGTGCTTTTGCCCTTGCCATACCGGCTTTAACCCTTTGGCTGATCAGTGAGCTCTCAAATTGGGCCAGAGAAGCCATCACATGAAATATCAGCTCACCAGTCGGCGTGGTGGTATCAATATTTTCCTGATAGGAGATAAAATCTATTCCCATACTCTGAAATTCCTTCATGGCATTGACCAGTGCCTGGGTTGAGCGGGCAAAGCGGTCATACCGCCAAACCAGGACTACATCCAGCTTTCTCTTTCTGGCCGCTTCCATCATCAATTTATACTGGACCCTGTCTTGGGTTGTTCCGGAAGCGTAGTCTATAAATTCTCCCATGACTTCAAAGTTTCGTCTTTGGGCGTAGTCCCGTAACTGGTCCAGCTGGGTCTGTGGATCCTGCCCTTTATCCAGAGTAGATACTCTGGCATATAGTGCTACCCGTTTGGCCCGATTGTTCTGTTTTTTCATTTAATTGCTTATCAAAAAGGAACTCCTTTACAAATATACTTTTTAACGCTTAAAAACAGGCTTTAAACCTATTGCAGACGGGGTGAATTTTGATACCCTTTTTGATAGCCCCATTTTCATATGGCATCACGATTTTTGAACCAATCCCAGCGTGAACGTTACGAAAAGGTCCCGACAGAAATATCAGAATATGACCTGATGCAATTTTTCCAAATCACGCGGCAGGACAATATTTTTCTTAAATCGTTCAGAGGGGAGCACAACCGGCTAGCGATCGCACTCCAGATTGGGATTGTCCGGTTCATGGGTTTTCTTCCAGACAAATGGCAGCAGCAGATCCCGGCAAATGTAGCTGCCATGGTAAGTAGGCAACTGGATTCTGATATTGAACTGTTATTAATATACGGGCAACGGGATAAGACCAGAACGGAGCATTTAAATGTAATCTTAAAATATTTGAAATTCCGCCGGTGGCAGCCCCTGGATGAAATCTGGCTTTTGCCCTGGCTGCTCGATAAGGGGATGGAACATGACAACCAGCCGATATTGCTCAGGCAAGTGTGTTTAAAACTGGGGCAGGAAAAAATTATGAGGCCGTCTATTGGGACATTGGAAAGGATTGTTGGTAGCCTGGATGAACAGCTGCACCAGGAAACCTATCGAAGGCTTAGTTTGCTGCTGACCGAGGAAATGAAGGCCAGGCTGACGCAAATAGTCGAATTGGACGATACCGGCGGCATCACTTTGCACCGTTGGCTTTGCCAAGTCCCCACCAGCAATACGCCCAGGGCTATTAACCAGACGTTGGAAAAGATCAATTTTTTAAAATCATTAAACGTCCATGAATGGGACTTATCGGTAATAAGCCTAAACCGCAGAAAAAGGCTGGCCCAAATAGCCAGGAATGTTTCTAACAAGTATCTACAGCGGATGAACGCTACAAGGCGGTACCCGATTTTAATTTGCTTCCTGTATGAGAGCCTGATAGATACCAATGACAAGGTGTTGGAAATGTTTGATGATTATTGGGAGCACATTGTCAACGGATCAAAAAAGCAACTCGACACATATCAGCAGACCTTGTTCAAATCACAGAACGAGGCGATGAAAACCCTGTCCCAGACTGTTAGTATTATCATCAATGACACCATTACAGACGATCAGCTCCGTACCTGTATTTTTGAAATATATCCAAAGGAAATGCTCAGGGAGGCATTACTGGTAACCGGGGCTGCTCTTCGCCCAGCCAGGCAAACTTACTTATACTATCTGAACAACTACTATACAACCTTAAAACAATTCACCCCTAACCTTCTTAAAACCATTGACTTTCAAATTGCCCATTCCAAAGATGGCTTTCTGGGTGTGCTTGATATTTTGACCGGGTTGCAAACGGGCAAAAGAAGAAAACTGCCTGATGACGCGCCGATTGATTTTATAACGCCTTCCTGGAACAAACTGATTTTTGAAAACGATCAGCAACAGCCGGAAGCCCTTCCACAACGCCAACCTTACGAATTATGTGCCCTGGCCAACTTGCGGGACCGGCTCCGTGCGGGCGATGTATTTATCAATATCTCCCGAAAATATGCCGACTTTAACTCGTTGCTTCTTTCAAATGTGCAGTGGGAACTGCTACGACAGGATTTTTGCAATCAAATGTCAATGCCAACTCTTCCCACCGAGCGTATCGACCAGCGCTTGCAAGAGCTGGAATCACTGTTGAAACCGCTGGATGAGCTCTTGAATGCGGGTGGAGAGATCCGGCTTGAAGAAGGCATCCTGGTAGTGCCTGCATTGCCGGCAGAAGATGTACCCTTTTCAGCAAAAGCACTCCGGGAACAAATCAATCAACGGCTCCCGAAAGTCAACATCACAGATATAATTAAAGAAGTGGATGCATGGATAAATTTTTCCGAACATCTTCATGGATTGGAAAATGAACCGCGTAACCAGGAACACCAGTCTATTTTATATGCGGCTGTTTTTGCATCCGGATGTAATATTCCTCTGTCGGATTTGGCTAGGTCTTGTGAGATTGATTATCAAACGCTTTGGTGGACAAGCAATAACTATCTCTCAGAAGAGAATCTTAAAAAAGCCAACGATGCACTTGTTAACTTTCATTATCAACAATGGTTGAGCGGCTATTGGGGCGGGGGCACACTTTCATCCTCGGACGGGCAGCGGTTCCCGACCAGCGGGAAAATCCGGAATGCGAAGGCGCTCCCCAATTATTTTGGTTACGGTAAGGGAATTACCTTTTATACACATACCTCGGATCAATATAGCCAGTATGGCAGCCGGAGCATTTCGTCCACCGAAAGGGACGCCACTTACGTACTTGATGAAATTATAGGCAATGAAACCGATTTGACAATACTCGAACATACAACCGATACGTCAGGATATTCGGACCTAATCTTTGCGCTGTTTGATCTGCTGGGTATGGATTTTTGTCCAAGGATCCGGGACATAAAAGATCAGCGGCTGTGTAAAATCAAGGATCGGGAATGGGAATACCCTGCTTTGAAATTCACCGGTCGTGTTAATCCTGATTATCTCAAACAACATTTTGACGAACTTCTCAAAGTCGCAGCTTCCATTAAATCAGGGCGTGTAACCGCTTCATTGCTAATCTCTAAGCTTCAATCGTACCCGCGCCAAAATAACCTGATGTATGTTTTGCAGGCTTATGGCCAGCTGGTAAAAACCATTTTTATCCTTAAATACCTGCTTAGCATGCCTTTACGTAGAAAGATCAACACACAGCTGATCAAAGGAGAGCAGCTGCACAACCTAAGACTTTATCTTTGGTTTGGCGGCGATGGGATTGTACGCAGAAAACAAGAAGAACAACAGCAAAAAGTGGTCAGGAGCTTGAACCTGATCACCAATATTGTCCTGGTATGGAACACGGTTTATATACAAGAAATTATCAAAGAATTACACCAGGAAGGATATCCGATAGATGAAAATGACTTTGAATTTATCTCTCCTGCTCCATTTGCCCATATCAACCGGTTGGGAAAATACTCCTTCAACACAAACCCGGATCTTGGAGTCAATGGCTTACGGCCTTTGAGAAAGCCAAAACTAAATACATAGTTTACTAACGCCGTTTTCCGGCTATTTGTAAGAAGAACCTCGTATTGGAAGGCGGTGTAAAGCGGGAAAATGTAGCGCCTGCCGGGATAGTTTCAGGTACATATCCGGGCAAAGCCCTGTTTTGTAACTGAGGGCCACCCAGATGAAGAAATTTATTGCCGGTCGCATCGGTTTGACCAAACCTGGTCAACGACGTGAACAATGTCCCCTTACCATCACCTGCATGACAGCTTCCGCAACTGGTCGCTACAAAGACGGAACCCAAACCAGTTTCACGGGTAAAGATCTCATCATTGAAAGCAGCATCACCGGCTAGAAACCGCGTTTTCTCGGCTGGCGAAAGCCCTTCAATAGGCCCATCCAGAATCTGATCGTCAGCTGGCACCTTGGGTGTAATCCGCTCACAGGATACGATTAAGACGGCTTCAAAAATGATTGTAAGAATAAGTAACCGTTTATTCATTTAGATTGTTCTTAACAAAGTTTTAGATAGACCTAAAATTAATATAAAGGTAGTTTAAATTTTATCAATGCAAATATTGGGGCATAAAAAAAACCTCCGGGTGTAGCCTGGAGGTTCTGTATTGTAAAAGATACTGTTATATCTTCTTACCCTGAATGCGGAAAGCATTCAAGATTGCCAGTAGCGCAACACCAACATCAGCAAAAACTGCCTCCCACAAGGTTGCAATCCCGCCAGCTCCCAGAAGAAGGACGATTGCTTTCACCGACATAGCCAGGATGATATTTTGCCAGACAATCGAACGGGTGATCTTTCCTGCCCGTATGGCTGAAACAATTCTGGATGGCTGGTCATTCTGTATAACTACATCCGCTGTCTCGATGGTCGCATCAGAGCCGAGCCCGCCCATTGCAATGCCCGCATCAGCCAGCGCTACGACCGGGGCGTCATTGACACCATCCCCCACAAAGGCCAAACGCTTACCGGCATCTTTGAAAGCCTGCACTTTTTCAACCTTGCCTTCGGGTAACAAATCCCCATAAGCTTCATCGATGCCCAGCCCTTTTGCCACTTTCTGGGCAACTGCATTCTTATCCCCCGAGAGCATTACAGTCTTGATGCCCAGGGCATGCATATCCTTGATAGCCTGGGCCGCATCCTCTTTGATCTCATCGGAAATGGTAATGTAACCTGCATATTTGCCATCAACGGCTACGACGACAATTGTTTCCTGGATCTGCTTGATTTCATCGGGGTAAGAGATGTAAAATTTATCCAGTAATTTTAAATTACCGGCAAGCAGCTCTTTACCTGCAACCCTGCCTTTCAGGCCATGACCTGATATCTCTTCTACATCCGTAGGATCTTCTATTTTCTTACCTTGCTGGTATTCGATAACAGCCCGTGCCACCGGGTGCGTGGAAGCACTTTCCAGCGATGATGTCAGATGAAGGAATTCTTCCTTATCCAGGCTGGTCTCAACCTGCTGCACTTTAAATACACCTTTGGTAAGGGTACCTGTCTTGTCCATGACAACAGTGTCCACCTTGGTCATCACATCCAGGAAGTTCGACCCTTTAAACAGTATCCCGTTACGCGAAGCCAGGCCAATACCACCAAAGTAACCCAGGGGAATAGAGATCGTCAGTGCACATGGGCAGGAAATAACCAGAAAAACCATCCCGCGGTAGAGCCATTGGTTGAATACATAATCTTCTACAAAGAAGTATGGGATAATGATAATGGCCAGTGCCAGAAAGAATACAATGGGTGTGTAGGTTTTGGCGAACTTGCTGATAAAAAGCTGGGTTGGTGCTTTTCTGGCAGTAGCTTCCTGCACCATTTCCAGTATCCTGGAAAGTTTCGAATCTTTAAAAGCAGTCGTTACTTTCAATTCGATTGCCCTGTCCAGGTTGATCATCCCGGCAAGGACCGGGCTTCCTTTTTCTTTTGTATCCGGCTTAGACTCGCCTGTTAATGCGGCGGTGTTAAAACTGGCTGATTCCGTCAGCAGTTCACTGTCCAGGGCTACTTTCTCACCTGGCTTAACCATGATGATATCCCCGATGGCAGCATCTGAGGGGTTGATGACCTTGTTGCCCCCATCGCGTTTAACGGTCACTTTATCGGGCCGAACGTCCAGCAGCGCTTTAATTGAACGTTTCGAGCGGTTGACAGCCAGATCCTGAAAGAGCTCGCCTAATTCGTAAAAGATCATTACTGCAACGCCTTCTGCAAATTCTCCAATATAAAATGCCCCTAACGTCGCTGTTGTCATCAGGGTAAACTCGTTGAAAAAATCCCCTCGGATGACCCTTCTGAATGCTATTTGTATGGTCTTGTGGCCTGCCAGCACATAGGCAATAACCATCAGCCCAATTTCGACTGGTTTTGCAACGGGGATGTCAAGCACTTTGTTTACCAGCAGAAAACCCAGCAGAATTACAAGGCTCAGCCATAACGCCCACCGGCTTTTGATCAGGCTTGCGCTTCCTGTTCCTCCGCTATGGTCGTGTCCATCCCCTTCACTGTGGTCGTGATCATCATCTTCTTCTTCATTATCATGATCTTCACCTTCGGCGTGATCATGGCCTTCATGACGCTGTTTTTTAGCCAATTCGGTATCGACTGGCTCCTGCTGCCCAGGCTTATTAGTTTGGTTTTTTTCCATGATATAACCTTTTTTAAATTTCTACTATAAAGTTTAACATGGCCAGGCCAATGAGTGTAAGCCCGGTTATGAGCTGCTCATAGTGTTCCAGCCAATGGATATTAATGCTTTTGATGCCTTTGCTTCCAAGGTTTACCATCAGCATCATGCCTGATAAGGTCAGCACGTTATAAATCACTACGATTGTCATAACTGCGTACCATCCGATAGCCCCGGCATTCAAGAAATAGGCATTGATCTCAAAGCAGGGTGAGAGAAACATCATCAGCATCAGCGATAACAGTATCCTGCGGTTGCTGCCATATTTCAATAATTTTTCATCGATATGGCTATGTGCCTGATGGCGGTAATACTGCATGACAAACCAGGTCCCCAGTAGCAGTAAGAACAGGGGTACAATCTTGCTGGCAATGATGCTTTGATTTTCTGAAAGCTGAAAACCGGCAAAGCTGACCATCAAACCAAATATGGTGGTACTTAATGTATGCGCCGCACCGGCCAAAAATGTGGTATTTAAAACTTGACGCCTGCTCCAACCCATAGACCTGCCAATCGTGACGAAAGGCAGCCAATGGCTGGGGATCAGCGCATGGATCAGGCTAAGTGCGACACTGCCAAGGATAATCTGGTTCATAAGTTAATGGCCTTCTTCTTCCTCGGAATTTTTAAGTTTTGATAGCATTGCATAAGCCCCTTTAAGGACAATCTTTGCATTTTGGACATTAAAATCCTGTGAAAATTTGACTTGTGTATACCCATTTTCTGACATCCCTTTCGTTACTGGGACCATCTCAAAGGCCGTTCCCTCAGACTCTTCTTCTTGTGAGGTACTGTCAGCGTGAGCAGTTTCCGGGCGTTGTATGAAGATATAAGAAGTCCCTTCAAAATCGACAATGGCCGGGCTCGGGAGCGCAGTTACAGGATTTGCGCCAATTTCGATCACAGCCTTCACAAAATTCTGTGGCAAAAGGCCCCTGTCGTCTTTTTCAAGGTGGCAATGCACGCGCACTGTCCGGTCTTCATTGATCTTTTGATTGATCAAATACACTTTGGCCAGGTATTCCTTGCCGGGGTTGTTACTGACTGTGAAGCGCACCAATTGGCCCAGCTTGATTTTGGGGATATCCTGCTCAAAAATGGAAAGCTCGACATGTAAGTGGTCAGTATCAACAATTTCAAACATCACATCGGTCGGGTTTACATATTTTCCAAGGTTGACATTGACCGTCGTGACAGATCCGCTGATGGGCGAGCGTATTACGGCGCTGTTGACAATTGTGCCCTTTTCTAACGTATTCAGGTTTATACCGGCTGTAATAAGCCTTTCCCTTAACCCTGCTAACCGCGCTTTCTGGGCCTTTACCTCCGAGGTTGCTTGCTGTAATACTTTTTGGGCATTGATATTTTCTTTGCTTAATTCCAGCTGACGGCTGTACTCTTGCTGGGCATATTCTAACTTACTTTCCGTTTCCAGGAAATCTTGCTGGATCTGAATAAAATCAGGGTTTTCGATTATGGCCAGTATTTGCCCTTTCTTTACCTGCATACCCTGCAACAGCTCTGTTCTTCTAACAAAACCGCCCAGTGGTGCTGATATGCTCACCAGGTTTTGCGGCGGGATATCAATCACACCATTGGCAGTGACTACATCGCTTAAATTACGGGTACTGGCTTTGCCTAGTTCGACGGCGGCAGTTTCATATTGCGCTTGGGTCAGCTTAACGATATTCTCTTCCCCCTCGTGTTGCTCCCCCTCTTGATGGGCTGGTTCCTGTTCTTTCCGCTCCTGCTTTTCGCCACAAGCCCAAAGGCCTGTCAGAAGAAACAAGACAACTAATACATTTTTCATTGTATATGGATCATTAGTTAACGATTGATAATTTGATGTGGGTCATTGCTGTTTAGCCAGCAGAAATTCAATTTCAATGACCGATTGGTTATAGCTTCCCAGCAAGTCCAGGTAAGTTGACCTGATATTTAAAGCCCTGGTTAGTGCCTGCGAAAATTCAACATAACCAATTTCGCCCGCTTCATAGGCTTTTGTGGCGTTGCCTGCGATCACATCAGCCAGAACCAAGGTTTTTTGTTCATATATAGCCAGGCTATGAGTTGCACTTTGATAAGACTGTACCGCTTGTTGCAAGCTATTGCCCACCTGCATCCGCGCAAGCTCCCACTGGTTCTGCGCGACTTTCTCATTAAGCTGTGATGCTTTTACGCGTGCCCGGGGTGCGCCGCTAAAAATTGGAATAGACACGCCAAGTTGAAGTCCCTGGAAACGCTTTCCGGCCCCATAAAAAACCTCGGTACCGTTGATATTTTGCTCGCCAATCAAAGACTGATTGAAATATCCGATGCTGAAATCTGGTAGCAGGCTAGTGCGCTCAACGGCCGTTGTCTGTCTTTCAATGGCAATCTGCTGGCCTAGGTATTGCAAATATGGATTTGAACTAATGCCTGCCGTATCGAGTGCAATAGTGCCAAGGGGGCGCTTTTCCAAGGTATCACTCTGCGCTTCCATAGGAACTGAACTGTTGAGCAGCATTTGCAGCTGTCTTTGCAGGACTAGCAAATTGCCCTGGTTTTGAATGACCCGCGCCTGGATTTCACCCTGCTCACTTTGGGCGACCGAATATTCAAGTTGCCCTGTTTCGCCGGTCTTAAAACGAAGGGCTGCGGCTTTGACAAACCGGTCAGCTCGTAGGCCTTCCGCCGTTAGCATCTGCTGTTGTTGTTTTAAAAGGACCTGCTGATAGTAATTTGCTTTAACCTGTCTGATCAGCTCGGCCCTTGTCACTTCCAGTCTTGCCTGCACACCGTTAATCTGGGCAGACAAAAGCTCCCGTCTTCTGGTAACCACCTTTGGGTGCGGCAAGGTTTGTGAAATATTGAACTGGTTATCAAACCTGTTACTGTTGTATTGCCCACCCATCCAGGAGATATCGGTTTTTGCGATCTCAGCTGAACTACCAAGCAGTGCACGCTGGTAATCGATCTGGTAAATTCCCCCTTTTACTTGAAGGTTTTTGACGATAGCTTCATTAACGGCTGCTTCAAGTGAAATTTTTCGGCCTACAATCACCGAATCCTGCGCCTGGGCACTGGGGGCGGCAAAAGTGCAGGCGGCAAAAACAAGTAGAAGTGCTGCGGCAGGTTTAAACGCAGCGCCACCAAAATGCTTCTCGACAATTAGGTACAATACCGGCAGCACCAGCAGCGTCAAAAGTGTTGCAGATACAAGCCCCCCGATAACCACAGTCGCCAATGGGCGTTGGACTTCGGCACCTGAGCTATTGGACAGGGCCATGGGCAAAAAACCAAGTGACGCCACAAGGGCTGTCATCAATACCGGGCGCAAACGAGTCTCGGTACCCTGAAATATAGCCTTTTTCAAATCGGTCATCCCTTCTTTACGAAGCGAATTGAACTCTGCAATAAGCACGATACCATTTAAGACAGCCACGCCAAAAAGTGCGATAAAACCAATCCCTGCTGAAATACTAAAAGGCATTCCACGCAGTGAAAGGGCAATGATACCACCGATCGCTGACAGCGGGATAGCCGTAAGAATCAACAGGCTTTGACGCAGCGAGTTAAACGTGAAATAAAGAAGTACAAAAATAAGCAGCAGTGCAATCGGTACGGCGATGCTTAAACGGGTTTTAGCCTCTTGTAGATTTTGAAACTGGCCTCCATAGGTTGTGTAATATCCGGTGGGCAGCTTTACCTGGCTATCGATTTTGGTTTGCAGCTCCTTGACAATGCTCTCCACGTCCCTACCACGAACATTAAATGCCACTGTGATCCGGCGTTTTGCATCCTCCCTTTGGATCTGGTTAGCACCCGTTTTCATCTCAACAGTAGCGATCTGCCCGAGCGGAACCTGATCTCCATGTGACGTAGTCACAAACAACCCACGGACATCTTCTAGGGTCTGGCGGTCCTGGCTTTTAAGCCTGACGACCAGGTCATACCTTTTTTCACCTTCATAAACCACACCTGCGCTGCTTCCTGCAAAGCCCGTATTGATGGCCCGGTTTGCATCTTCAATGCTAATTCCGAACTGAGACATGCGGTCACGATCAAAATTAACAACGATTTGCGGCAGGCCGCTCACTTCTTCCACATACAAGTCCTGGGCCCCTTCAACAGAAGCCACCAGTTTGCCGATCTTGTCTGCCTGCTGGGCCAGTACGTCCAGGTCTTCCCCGAAAATCTTGATTGCAACATCCTGTTTAACCCCTGAGATCAGCTCATTGAACCGCATCTGGATAGGCTGTTGAAAACCAAATGTCACACCAGGAATCGTCTGGGTGAGCATGGCCTGCATTTTTTCTGCGAGTTCTTCCCTTCCTTCGGCTTTTGTCCACATCGATTTTTCTTTTAATATGACCATCACATCACCGGCTTCCACCGGCATGGGGTCTGTTGGTATTTCAGAAGCGCCGATTTTTCCGACTACCTCTATGACTTCATCGGGAAAATTCTTTCGCAGCACACTAGCTGCCTTCTGGACAGCATCCACCGATTCGGAAAGTGAACTACCTGTCAGCACGCGCATTTCGATAGCAAAATCGCCTTCGTCGAGCTGCGGGATAAACTCGCCGCCCATATTTAAAAACATCCACAGACTTAGGCCGAAAAGTGCCAAAGCAGTCACGACCACGATTAGTTTTTGCCGGAGTGCAAAACCTAGTGCTGGTAAATACAACCTGTGAAAAAAAGCAATGATCCGGTCTGAAATATTGGGCTTATGCTCGTTTTTCTTACTTAAAAACAGGGCCGATACCATCGGCACGTAAGTCAGCGAAAGAATGAATGCCCCCAGTATAGCAAAGCTCACGGTCTGAGCCATAGGGCGGAACATTTTTCCTTCAATGCCCACCAAAGCCAGGATCGGCAGGTAAACAATCAGGATAATGATCTCACCAAAGGCGGCTGAACTTCGGATCTTGGAGGCTGACTCGTAGACTTCATTATCCATTTCCTGCTGTGAAAGCCTGTGGGTGTATTTTTTGCCCATAATATGATGTAGTGTGGCTTCAACAATGATCACGGCGCCATCCACAATCAGGCCAAAGTCAATCGCCCCCAGGCTCATCAGGTTTCCTGAAACGCCAAACAGGTTCATCATGCTGACTGCAAAGAGCATCGCCAGCGGGATCACCGAAGCAACCACAAGCCCTGCGCGCAGGTTTCCCAGCAGCAGGATCAGTACAAAGATGACAATCAGTGCCCCTTCGATCAGGTTCTTTGAGACTGTGCCAATGGCATTATTGACCAGCTTGGTGCGGTCCAAAAACGGCTCGATCACCACACCTTCCGGAAGTGTTTTACTGATCTGCTGGATCCTTTCTTTTACATTGCCAATCACCTTGGCAGCATTAGCGCCTTTCAACATCAATACCAATCCACCTACAACTTCGCCTTCATCATTGCGCGTCATTGCCCCATACCGTACAGCTGCGCCGTACTGCACCGTTGCAATATCGCGGATCAGTACGGGCAGACCATTTGCCGTTTCTTTGACTTGGATGCTTTCTATATCTTTCAGGTTGGTGATCAGCCCTTCACTTCTAATAAAATAGACATTAGGTTTTTTATCAATGTACGCCCCGCCCGTATTCTGATTGTTTCTTTCTAGCGCAGAGAATATCTCAGCCATCGAGATCTGGGCACTTCTTAATTTGAAAGGGTCAACCGCTATCTCGTACTGCTTTAAAAACCCACCAAAGCTGCTTACGTCGGCAATTCCTTCTGTGCCCAGAAGCTGCCTTCTAACAATCCAGTCCTGGATGCTTCGGAGCTCCATGGGCGGGTATTTTTTCTCATACCCTTTTTTGGTATGCAGTACATACTGATATATTTCGCCCAGTCCAGTGGTTACCGGCGCAAGCTCGGGAGATCCAGCACCAGGCGGAATCTGTTCTACGGCACTTTGCAGGCGCTCGGAAACCTGCTGCCGGGCCCAGTAAACATCAATGTTATCTTTGAAAACGATAGTAACTACCGACAGGCCAAACCTTGAAATGGAGCGGATCTCCTCTGTGCTGGGGATGGTCGCCATGGCTGTTTCAACCGGAAACGTTACCAGGCGCTCCACTTCTTGCGCGGCTAGTGAAGGGCTGCTTGTAATGATTTGTACCTGGTTATTGGTAATGTCGGGTACAGCATCAATGGGTAGCTGTGTCAGCGAATACCCGCCCCAGATGACAAGTGCCAGGGTAAATATTCCTATAACGAGCTTATTGTGAATTGAAAAATGAATGACTTTATCTAGCATCTGGACTTAGAATTTGTGTAGAATGAGCCTATAACTGGGACTTATAAAGTCACAGCGACAAGCAAACCGTAAAAGAATGGGTTACACTAAATCCTGGGAGGTTGCCAGATAGATGCCAGATCACCGCCTTTGCTACCAGCCGTGTAGGTGAAAGCATCATCGTTAAAAAATGGCAGGGAAGCAGCATCAGGTAACAAAGCAACTGGTTGCTGAAGCGTTATGCCCGCGCAGCAGGCACATATACAAAATGGTGAGCAAAGGTCATTGGTGGCCTGATCTTGGCAATCAGCGCTGGCATCAATGATGGTAATAGTATCTTTATATGAGACACGTGCTGGCTTATCCTGGCACGGAATGCAGGATAGTACCACGGTGAAAAAAGCCAATACATATATCGCTAATCTCATAATACTGTAAAAGTAGCTCAATAAAACATGCAACAGGTAGGCAAAAACAAATAAGATCTGATCCATATTTGCAGGACTGGCGTGCAACCACCCCAGTAGGTTGAATAAATCAACTTTTGTGACAGATGAAAAGTAAGAATGTTATACCGAACTTCTCCAATCGCACCAAACCGGCAAAGTCACCTTGCCACTCATTCTTGAAAGGATCAAACCGTCCTAAGCCATCTACCTTTATGATGATTCTCTATTGTCTAATAGGGTTTTTGATGCTCGTTGCAATTTTTCTTAAACTAAGGCACCTTTTCATTGCACACTAATGCGGAGCGACAAAATGTTGTTGAAGAGTATAGCGTATTGATTTACATGCACTCATCAGTACAAAAGACATTCTAGCATTCGCTAATTTTGGTATCCACTTCCTTAGACTAGCTGAGTACAATTAAACGTGCCCACATGTGGATATATGTACGGAATAATTAATTGTGCATCAAGCTTTTGAATGTCAAATGTCGCTAAAAGAGAGGATTACGAAAATACGACCGTATAATTGAACACTTGAAAAACGAAAAGTATGTCTCCAGTATGTGAAACCGTAAATTGAGACGGTCTCCCTTGATACCCGCCACTTGTAGTGATACTGGAAAGTCAAAGATTTGACCACAGCCTAGAAAATGAAGCAGAATAAGCTCTCTCCCCGATACAGCAAGCAGATGAAAGAAATCATCACGGTGCATGCTAAATAAAGGCTGGCGTAAAGCTGACCTGCTTTTGGGACTGCTGTTAGCGCAAAAAAAGGCTAGGTATGAACCTAGCCCGGTGAAAGTTGCATTTGTGAATGTTGCAGGAAGCTAATCTCCTTTTTTGTGCTTATGTGCTTTCAACGAAGGCGTATTGCCTGGTGATTCCTTATTGTCCCGTTGGCGCTTGTCTGGTTCTCCCGTCGACTTGGCAACTTTTTTAGGTCCTGTCTTGATTCCCATGACTGTTATAGTATTAAGTAATAAATCAATAGTCACAGGTACAAAAAAGCTATGCCATTGATCTGTAATGGGATTATCTTAGTTACGACAGACAACGACAATCATTCTGCTCTATCACAAATCCTTAATTTGCTCAGTCAATCTGGTCATTATTTCAATCAGCAAGGTCTTATCTCTTTCCTCAACCGTATAGCTTTTTACTCGAAGACTACTGTGAGAGATATCGGCGCGATGTGGCGTGGACAGATGAGGTGCCACAGATTGAAAAATTGCTGATAATGAACGCGCTGATATAATATTGGAAAGATCGGCGGCCTTGAAAAATAGTGATAGTTGATCGACCGTGAGATTGCAAAGCACCTTATCTGAGGTCTTTCTCTCATACTTTCTGACCTTCTTGAAAGAACGATCGTCAAGCGCAGCCACTGCGGGATGAGTAACTTTTGACCGAAAGTCAATCTCTTCAATAAACCATGTATTGATCGTCAGGCTTAGATCGTCGAAATGATTGCTAAAAATCATGTCCTTCATAACAGGAATTTGATTGAAGGTTTTTTGTAAAAGGGCAAGATTCTGCATTGCCAGGGAGGAATCGCCAGGAATGTCCACCATATGAGAGAATTTGAACGTCAAATATTTGACAAACAGTGGCGAATTGAAATTTCGCTCAATCATGATCACTTCCAAGCGGTCGAATAGCTCGGTGGTCGCTGCCAAAACATTGGAGTAATTGACTGCGTTACAAACACTGACCCAATAATCCACCTTCCCGATCGTGATCTCACTATCACGATGATTGAAGAAAATATCACTAAATGCACCAATCACGAGTTCTGATAATTCAAGATTATCCTGCATGACGTCTCGGTTCCCAAGCTTACGTAAATCGTGGGCGTCAGGATCAATGCTAAGCATGTTCAGAGAGAGATCTCGATCTACAAGATTCTTGTAGCGCTTGACGATAAATGCAGACACCTGGCCAAGACAGGAAAGGACACTTCCGAGCGCATGACGAAAGTTGTCAGCTCTGGCCGGAATTTGACTTAAGTTGTTACTCGCAATCTTCATCAGGCTCACCGCCGCAGAGAGATACTGATTTACTATATTTTTTATTTGCCGGTGTTTTCGTTCCTGAAAGACAAACTGTTTGAACATCAGGATAAGTCGTTTCTCTTCCTGTGTGGCTTTTTCTACGATCGCTATGGATTGTTCGTCGTCCAAACTTTCCGGCTCTGTTCTCCGTGGATCTAGCTCGTTAACCATTTGGTCTAACCAGTCTAAAGCATACTCATGTCCCATACGCTAGTCATTAATTACGTGATGAATATCTGGGACAAAACTCAGGGATTTAAGTCGCGGAAGAAATACGAGAAAACAACTATTTAAAGGTTCGGGTACTACGCAAAAAGACGCAAATCGTCTACGCAAAAACACGTATTTCGGCCTGCATTGGTTGTATTAGCCATTTTCCCAAATTTGCAGCCGATTGAGTAGCTCGACTCGATTGGAGACGCCGAGCTTCTCATAAACGTTTTGAATATGTTTGCTGACTGTCCGTTCAGAGATATAAAGTTCGTTGGCAATGTCCTTGTATGCCTTTCCGAATCGAACAAGTCGAACGATCTCTTTTTCCCGTGAAGTCAACCCGACTGTACTTAGATTTATCTCAAATCGCTGAGTGGGTGAGATACCGTTTGCCTCCAACTGCTGGATCATTTGCTCGATTAAATCAAGCTTCGACAATGAGTCGCTGCCATCAGCGCTCGCGAGTTTTAACAGTTGTTCGTATTCTTCACGGCTCTCCCGTATTGAGCGCCTGATGAACAAGACTGTTATTACAATAAAGCCGACGTTCGTTAGTAAAGCTTCCGGAACCTGGTGGATCCTGAAAAACGCAAAAAATGGAAGAGATGCCCAGGGAACGACGGCAAGATAGACTGCCGTCACTTCAAAGAAGCGCCGATCCTGGATGTCCTTCTTATACTTGTCCTGAATGGATTGCTGTATTGTATAAAGAAGTACTAACGCATAGGCAGCAGGTATGACCATGCCGTAATTGATAGCGTGGTCTATATCGCCGTCGTACACGAACTTCAAAGGAAAAATGACCGCGAAAGGTAGTAGAATGAAGAGTGGGACGCCGTACAACGCATGCCAGCGGAGCCTATTCAGCTCAAATGCTTTATAGAAATAGAACGGAAAATAGGCTCCCATTAAAAATCCCATCCCGTAGGCGATGGCATATTGAACCACAATGGGCGGGGTGCTAAGATTTGGATCTGGGAAGAAGCCGCTTGCGATGTTCTTCGAAATCAGAAAGAGAAGCAAACCCAGGTAATAAAGCCTTCGCTTATCTCTGGGATGCGATAAATAATAAAAGAATTGATACACGAACATAATCAGTTCGAGTATGATGAACACGAGTGTCACCACGTGCATATCTGTACCTCCAACGCGCATTTCTACTGACCATTTCTAATGAGAAAGAGATTGTATCCAAAGTCCAGCTGATTGTAGACGTCGAGCCCGAACTTCTTATACCACGGCAGGTTTTTGACTGTGGAAGTCTCCAAATAGATAGGTCGTTTCATTCGTTCCGACTCAGCTACAAGGTCTCGCATCAACTGTTTTCCAACGCCATTGTTCTGGCTATCGGGGCGCACGCCAATGAACCAGAGGTAGTAGATTGGATCAGCGGGATAATTTTTCGAAATCGCCTTTTCTCGGCTAATGGCCTTCGAAATGTTTCCAAAACCAATACCATTCAAAATCAATTTGACCTCTAATAAAAGCGACTTTAAAGTTGTTTTCTTCCGTTCGGGGAACGACACCAACGCACATCCCTTCTTGTCGTCCGACAGGTAGACCTTACCGAAAAGCTTGCATGTTTCGTACGAATAGTCCATCAAAGCGCGAATGCGATTGAGTCTCCGACCGTCGGGCGGGATGAGATAATTTACGCTTTGATTGTCTTGAAAAGATTGGGTCAGAATGTCGATAATCAACCCTTTGTCTTTCGCTGTCGCTTCTGTCATCATCAAAAATTTTGGTGAAACAAGTCCTGTTAATCAGCGAGGAGGATTTGCGAACTTAAATAACATTTACGGAAACCGTAAGGAATTTATTAGAATTTTATTAGAATTATTTGCACGTTGGATGCGCATATGGAGGTATCGTTGTGACTCTCAGTATATTAATTTAAAGGTGGTAAAACTCTGAGAACAGCTGGTCTCAATCGTTGTTTTTTCGAACAATTAGGTGTTGTAGTGACGGATCTTCAAGAATGCGCCGCATTTCAGACTGTACTATTTCATCCACTTCTCTTTTAATTTGAAGGTAGTTCTGCTGGACGATATTCGAGTCAACGTGACGTACGATTGGCAATTGAGAACTGTCATCTTTTGCGCTTGCAGTTCGAGTCGGTGTCGTGAATTTCGCATGAAAACCTTTCAGGTCTATCCGCTGGTCAGGGTTGTCTGCAACAAAACCCACGAACTCTCCGGAGCTTAATGAGGCAATCGTAGAAGGCGGAATTGCCAATTCCAATTGCTGCGATTTGCTAACAGACGTGTCCATTCTGTTAATTGAAAGTCCCGTCCGATCCTGCATAATTTTCCCGAAACGTTCCGACAGTTGCTTGGCAGTTTCGCCACTCACTTGCCCACTTATGACATTTCCTGTAATGTTCATGATCACCTCGGCATACTCCCGGCCATAGTCTTTCTTGAGCTGACTGAAATCTTGAATGCCGATTGTAGTCGCTACCTTATTGGACCTAGCAGTTGCGATAAGCGTGTCCATGTTATTCAGGTATACGGTGGGAAACTCGTCAAAGACAAGACTGCATTTCAGCCGTTTGGGCTGATTGACCAGTTTGACCAGGCGCGTAATATATAAGGAAAGCACAGCCCCGTAGGTTTGGATTTTCTGTGGGTTATTGCCCATACACAAGATTTTGGGATGCTCTGGATTATTAATATCCAGGGAGAAATCATTACCCGATAATACATAGTAAAGCTGCGGAGAAGCCAATCGAGCAAGGGCGATTTTGGTCGACCCAATTTGACCTTCCAATTGCTGCATGGCTTCGTTGAGATACGCAGTTACAAAAGGATTGACGAAAACTTCGATCTCCTTTTCCGCCCGTAAAATGGTAAAAAGGCGATCGTAATCCATCTGCATGAGCTCAATCACATGAGGTAGCGTGCAGTATTCACCGTCTTGGTATCGGCGCAAGAACCATATCACGGCAGTCATAAAGTTGATCGACGACTCCACAAAGAAGTCACCTTGTCGCTTGATCCATTCGCGGTTCAATCCCATTAGTATTGTTCTTGCTGACTCTACCGCGTCGGTGATATCAGTCATGCTTTCAGCATCCAATGGGTTACACCTGTGACTTCGGGATAGATCGTCAAAATTGATTGTGTAGAACTCAGGGCTAACCTCATAATGCTGTTTATTCTCGGCCCATGCTCGGTACGCTAAGATCGACAAGTCGTTGTATTTGAAGTCATAAACAAACATGGAATAGCCCTTAGCGATGTGCTGAGCGATCACGTGCCGGAAAACAAAATGGGTTTTTCCGGAACCCGGCGAGCCGCAAACTAATAGTCCTCGAAATGGATTGATTATATTGATCCAACTCCCTCGGAATCTGTTCTTATATCGGTATTCGGCGGATAAGTTGATTGAAAACTCATTCTCAATGCGGTTTTCAAATTGCGGAAAGGTCTCACTATACTTGTTGAAAATATCATTGCTGAGTCGGCTTCTGATAATTTTTGAAAATTGGCTGCCACCCGAAAGAATCATCAGAAAACCAGCCGAACAGACAAGAATATACAATATGGTCAGAGCTGTGTTGGGAATCAAAAGCCTGAGTAAGAATGTGCTTATGAAATACAACAATAGGCCCGACGCTAATTGTACAAAGCCACGCCTTGCATTGACGTTCTCGCTTTTCTTGCCTTTGATACCCACCAAAGAAATAAGTAAAAACCCCAGCGCAATGGCCTTCGATTTCAATGGCGATGATAGTAGACCAGAGCGTGCTATTTTATCTAAAATCCTGTCGGAGATAGACGATGTAAGCTCCCATTCAAAGAATGCCTGATAGCAGAAAAAGTAGAAATGAAGAGCCAGCACCGTAAGGCTGACCAATCTCGTCATATCGGTAATCTTCCGAAGACTCTGATCGTTTTCACCAGTATTTGAAGCCATATTGATTCACTATTTTAGAGTTGTTGAGACAGACCTTTTTTCTTTTTACGCCGTTTCGAGCGTAGCTGGCTCGGCGTCGAGCCATCCTGTTTTGCAGGATCAAAGAGCGCGTCGGCGGCATCTATTTCACTGCTGCTAGACCGTAAATCGCCGCCGTAAAATCCACCGAGAGCTTCATTTCGATTGGCATTGGCGGGGTCAGCGGAAAGTTTCTGCCGGTTTAGATGTTCGTAAGCAGGATGGTTTTCATGAGGCGCGCAGCGCTCTTGAATGGCCTTCGCGCTGTAACTTTTTCCCAGAGAGCTGCCCTTGAATACGGATCGTGTTCTGTGGTCTACGTAGGTGATTCCGTAAATCTGACCAGCATCATTCTGCCGAATTACTGTTTCAATCCCTTCTCTTCTTAGCTGGTTTGTGAGCTTTTCCAAAGTGGTATTGGCCTTCCCGAGCAGCGCAAAATCGATCGTATTTTTGACTCGGTTCTTATCGGGTTGGCGCTTGTGCTCATTTGCCTGGAAGCGCTCTGATAGATTTTTTAACGTCGGCTTCTGTGCGAAATCGCTTGCTTTAATGGGAACGCCGACTCGCTCACCTCGCTCATTGATAAGCCGGTAATTCAAGCCTCCTTTTTTGTAAGTCCTGGAATCCTCACTGCCCCTGTCGGCAGCTACGTTGAACTGATTTAAGACAGCATTTAACTCCGGAACGGATGTGAATTTGTACTGATCTATCACGGCCGAGAGCACATTAGATATGGCCCTTTTTGTCTCAGTCTTACCATAATTGGCCTTGACCATAGCTGGCTTAATCACGAAGGAATCTCTTTTTCGCTCATCAGCCTTCACTAAATTGAAGTCGATTTCAATCTGCTTTCTTGCCTTTTCTGACTGGTTCTTCCCGATGTTTTGAGTCTCAATCCGACGACCATCCGCCGCAATTTTTACCGACACAATATGGATGTGTGGGTGACCAGAATCATGGTGTTGATACACGAGAAACGGTTGATTTCCAAAGCCGATCTTGTCCATATAAGACTGCGAAATCTCTTTTAAATCTGACTGAGAAAGTTGCTCTGATGGGTCGAAGTTCAAAGAGATATGGACTGCATTTCGGGTGACATTCTCATTCAGAGCAGCGAGTTTTAACAGCATATTCAGCCGTTGCTTCTCCGATAAATTGATCGCTTCGTCGGGATAATTTGCTGCCATAATGCACTCTGCAATGCCCTCTCTCAGCTTGTTCTCATTGTAGTGAAACGTCTGCCTGATCGAGTTACCTGTCTTAATTATTGCAACCATGTTTTCGCTGCTTTACTGATCTCCAACTGGATGGTTTCGATCATTTTTAATACTGCTTTCTTGTCCAGCTCATACTCAGTTAACCAGGAACTGTATTCGCTGATTTGCGAGAGCGTTTGAAGCCTTTTGACTGCCTGATTAAAATTGTTGCCGATAGCTGAGAGTTCTCGGCGAAGCTCTATCAATGTAGACATTAGCGAGTCCAGTGACTCATTGCGATAGTTGACCGTAATGGGCTCGGACAGTATTATTTTCCTTGCGTAGTCACTAATCTTGCGGCAAGTCGTCCGTTGTACTTTTCTTCGAATCAGCTCACTCTCCGCGGCCGTCAACCGGATATGAAGCCACTTATTTCGGTTCTCCTCTGTCTTTTTCATACCTGTGTTGATTGATGTTTTGTGTCTGATTTTATGATATCCCCCGCCAGCGACTTCGGAGCGTTGGGGCGGCCTCCGCGGCGCGGCCAGATCCTGAGGTTGTGATACAACCTGACATCTGGCCGATTGCGGTTAAGAGGCAATCCTCCGGATTTTGGATAGGCTCTCTTTTTGAGGGATCTGATTATGACTGAGATCAGAAATAATTTTCCGGAGTCTTACTAATGAGCCATTCGTTAAGGTCTTTAAACCCCTCGTAGAGCGGACTTCCATCCTTGTACTTTTCGCTGATCCCCCTAGCTGTCGAGCTGCACTTAAAACCGGCAGCATCGCGGTCGAGGTAAAGGTTGATTTGCTCGTGTCTTTCCAGGAAATCTTTTGACCGGCCAAAAAAGGAGACTGAGTTTAAAATCACATAGTCTTCCTGCATCTCGCTGGCGTTTGCCGTGATGGTTTTATAGGATAAAAAATCAAACAGTCCTTCGAAGACGGATACCACTGAGGCTCCGTTTTTTATCGTGGTTATATCCTTGGGACTGCTGGCAACTTTGGCAAAAGAATTACGTAGTTCATAGCCACCTGAATCATTTTTTAAACCAACAGCGAAATACTTTCGCTCTCGCACTTTGTAATAGATCTGCCGGCAGTAATGGGCAGCAATTTCTCCTGGGATGCATCGTGATGAAATGTACCGTATTAACGACGGGCTCGTCAAGGCACCAGTAGAAAGGATCTCAATATTCCGTCGGCTCACAGTTGAGATGTTCGGAGCCGTATGTGTTGTCGGTTGATGAAATGATAGATAATCTGAAAAAATCCTGACGACTTCACGGACTGAACATTGGTAGAACGTTACCGCGAAATCCACCAGATTTCCTCCCAAGCCAATTCCGTGGTCATACCAACGGTTCAATTGCCGATTCACTTTGAATGAGGCCGTCCTTTCATTTCTAAATGGCGACAAATACCAATGGTCGACATTCCTGATATTGACTGGTTCAAACCCGAGCTCAAACAGGTAGTCAACAATGTCAAATTCTTTGATTTTGGCCAACGTTAAGAGTTGACATTTTCCCCTCGTTCTTTCCCACATTTCAGTCTTCGTTTAGTTTGTAGTGGCGAAAATAAAGAGGCTGAATTTCAGACACCTATCCTGTGTAAATTCTCCCTAGGGGCAACCAGGCTGCAAATTCCCTCGTCTGTCAAAGTTTGCAAACTAGTCTGGTCTGATTTTTCTGGTCAAAATACACAGCTAACTCAGTTTGGAATGAAGATCGCTACCTACAATATTAACGGCGTTAACGGCCGCTTACCGGTTCTTTTAAAATGGCTCGAAGAAGCTAAGCCCGATGTTGTGTGCTTGCAAGAATTGAAAGCGCCGCAAGACAAGTTCCCGGAGCGGGCGTTATTGGACGTAGGATACAATTCCATTTGGCATGGGCAAAAAATGTGGAACGGGGTTGCGATACTCGCCAGGGATTTACCTCTTCAGGAAGTTCGGAACTCACTTCCTGGCGATGAGAGCGATTTGCATAGCAGGTACATTGAAGCGATCGTCGGCAGAATGCTTGTATGTTGCCTTTATTTGCCAAACGGAAACCCTGCGCCAGGACCAAAGTTCGATTATAAAATGGCGTGGTTTAAGCGATTGAAAAAGCACGCGAAATATCTGTTGTCGGAAGAGGTGCCGGTTGTACTGGCAGGTGATTATAATGTCATCCCAACGGAGAAGGATGTTTACAAACCTGAGCGATGGGTAGATAATGCATTATTTTTCCCGGAGCCTCGCAAAGCCTACAAAGAATTGGTTGGCCAGGGCTGGATCGATTCAATCAGGCATCTGCATCCCGACGAAACGATTTATACTTTCTGGGACTATCTTAGAAATGCCTACGGACGGGATGCCGGTCTCCGCTTAGATCATTTACTTTTGAGTCCGCAAATCGCTCCGCGTCTGGTCGCGGCAGGCGTGGACAAGCACGTCCGGGGTTGGGAGAAGTCCAGCGACCATGCACCTACGTGGATTGTTTTAGCGGATGAAGAAGAAATATAGCGTTTTATGAAAATCGGCTATCAGAATCTTTCAAGATTTCCGGAAGCGATCAGTAATCACTTTGGCAGCACGCTTAGCGACTATCCTCAAATGCATTTGTATTTATCAATCGCTCCGCACCTGAGGTTATGGATAACGGCCCGGCAGGGATGATCTACTTTTTCAATGATATCCTTCGCCCGGCAATGCCTGACATCCATGTAACAATCCGTCAGCAACTTTCCGAAGGCGACTTGGTTACAACGCGCAAAACGATTAGCGGAACTCAATGTGGAGCCCTGTTAGGTATTCCGGCTACGGGTCGGGCGGTTAACATTGTCGTGATTGATATCGTCAGGGTAAAAGACGGCAAGTACCTTGAACACTGGGGGATCACCTCGCTCCCGGAGGTATTATCTCAACTTCAAAACTAGGGTATCTTCAACCAGCATTTGAACTCCTGCTAGCGTTCGGAAACGGACCTTCGGCGGGAGTTTCTGTTTGACATATGCACCCACAATCCTGGGAAAATTCTCCTTAGGATCGTTTCAGACGCGTTTTATAAATTTGGAAGATCAAAATTAAATCCAAACATGATGAACGCGAAAGAACTGGCAAGTGTGTATGATACCATCATGAGTATCCCTGGTATGAATGATCCGATCAAGATCGACCTGAAAATCAGCAGGCGAAACGTCTTGCTGTTGAGCCAGGCCATCAACAAAGCTTTGTCATCGGAGGCATCCGCCGACTCAGTAAACTTGATTGACATTTGTTCGCCCGAATCGAAGGAGGAGCTGACCACATTTTCAACCGAGTGCCTGCACAAGTCGGGGTTGAATGAGCTGAACGACCGCCTTTCCAAACTTTGACCCTTCCAGGACGAGTGATTTTCAAATGGTATTCCAAGTTTAGTAATCCACAGCAAAAATTTAATATGACTGCGACTTGAGTCTATGAATAGAAAAAGATACTTTTGAGATCATGCAAATGATACTAAAAATATCTTCAAGCTTTCTTCATCAACAAACTTCTAATATCATGGACTCAGCGCTTCAAACAACCGACAAGGAGATATTTCGGATAATTGGTATCTCTGATGCCGACTTCGAGAAAATCGACAACTCTGATTGGATTTGGTCGGTTTATCCGTTTGAAGCTGGGGATGAGAGGCCTATTGCAGCGTTCTCTGAATTTGCAAGTGCTTTCAAACTGGCGTGCCGGTTAAACGATTTCGTTGAAGGTGGTATGGGGGTTAAGCCAATTCTCAGAACTGAAACCGATATCGAGCTTGACCGATATCATCAACTTATTGAGGTAGGCATGACACCTTTCCTGATATGTTTGAAAAGCCAGGGAGGCGAATTGGAAGTGATTGACGGGGTCAGTAATAATCTGGATGAAATCAGCCTGGAAAACGATATTTCGGAGCTCGTGACAAATTTGAAAATTAGAAGGAGGATTGGTTGGGAGTTTGATCTCGTTGGAACGTTTTGGGCTCCGAGCCGTCGACTAGCGATCAAAAAGGCTAGGACATTCAGTGCAATGATTTCCGAATTACAGGACCGAGTGCCGGGAGTGTTTGAGAAGGCAATTCTGTCTTACAGTCATTCGTAAGTTTAAATTATGGTCAATTCCGCTTCTTCTCCCAATCATTGCGGTCGAGTTGGTAGACCGCGCAAAAGTCCTCATCGAAAGTGCGGTTTTCAACAAAAGAAAAGCCCAGCTTTTCATAAAACTTTCTGGCTCTCACATTGGAAGCAAGAGGATCGATAATAATTGCCGCCACTTCGGGCGATGCGAAACAACGGGCAATGGCCTGGTGCATCATTTCAGTACCATGACCTTTACCGAGGTCACTAGCCTCACCAATCCAAATGTCTATCGCGCGAAGGCCAGGGGCTACATCGCCCCAATAGTGGCTATCTTCTAATAAAGGATCAATGATTTGCACAAAACCGATCGGGCGACTGTCGAGTTCGGCGATCAGTTGCTCACGCCATTCTGGTGACCTTAACAATTCGGTTTCCCATCCCCAATCATCGTTTGGATCTGAGGCAACCGTGTGAGGCTGCTCATCCCAATGCAGCAACAAGTTCAGATCATCAATGGTAGCTACTCGGAATTCGATCATGACTATTAAAGCAAAACTACGTAATCGTTACAAGATTTATTCGGCTTAGAAAATTTTGGGCATTTTCGAAGTCGTAGTATTTTGTAGTTAAAAGCTCTACTTGATATTCAACAGGCAAATGCTCGCCCCATTTGGAAAAAGATAATAAGGATGGATTTGCTTTAAAGTCTGCTGCGACATGCGCCATTAAGTCAACATGAAGCTCGATCGATTGTTGAAAAATATCTGACAACTCCTGAGACAACTCTCGAAAGGTGAAACTACTATCAGATTCTTCATACGTAAAGTTTAGATTAAGCTTCCGAAAGAAGAAATTTAGCGTACGATTCACAAGGGTGCCTTGGAAAGTGAAGAATTTTATAACGTTGTCTTTGTAGAGAACGGGCCTGTCATCTTCAAGACACTCAATAGCAAATCCTGAAAACTCTTTTCGTAGTTGCCGTAAGGCTTCGGATGCAATCTCATCCATCCCGGTCAGCTCCTTTTTCGCAACTAAAACTTCCAACATTCTCTCGCGAATTTTGGAATGCACAATGCCACCATTTCCGGAGAATGCTGGTTTCTTGCCGTCACTTGCTGGCGTGACACTGATTTTGGCGGCCTTGTGATCAATGTCAATAATTTTCCAAATTTTCGCGGCCAGCAATATGTTCTCATTCACTTCCAGCTGAGGAGAAAACGGCATCTCCCCAATTGGTTTTTCCTGATGAAGTATTTTATAGGCTGGCTCTGTTTTAAAAACCGTATAGAAGTCCTTAGAATTTACAATGTATTCCCCATCGACACCAATGATGAGTTGCCTATTGATCTTCTCTAATAGATTTGTTTCCAACAACCACGCTACAATGTCTCTAAGCTCATGCTCTTCGATATCCGTAAAAGCATGATTGCTCTGAATATTTTCCCAAAGTTTGTTGAAATCGCATTCGGAGAACTGCTTGACATAAGCAAGTACCTGATGAAGAAGAATATCGTATGATTTCTTCGCTGGTCGAAGCGGCTCGATATAGCCCTCGTCAAAAAGATCTAAGCAGGCTAGTGTCTGTAACAGCGACCAAGGATTTGTCGCATAGAAGAGCAGCTTGCTTTTTTCACCTTCGCGCCGCCCGCTTCTCCCAAGCCTTTGTACTAAAGACGATATGGATTGAACCGAATCAATCTGAACGACCATATCCACCGATCCAATGTCAATGCCAAGTTCCAATGTCGAGGTGCAGGCTATTGCAAAAGGGTATCTGACATTTGTTTTGGCAAATGTCTCAATGTACTCTCGTAGTTCTTTGTGAATTGAAGAATGATGTGAAAAATAATAAGGATGCCCTTTCACCTTCTCTGAACGTCTTTTAAGCTTGACAGCTACCTCTTCACAACGACTTCTGCTATTGGGAAAAATCAGGACTTTATGGTCTTTCGTTTCGAAATAAAGGTTATTCAGCAGATCAGCTGGCAGGTCTGCACCATCCGACAAATGATATCTTAGCCTAACATCTATCTCCTTTGCCGACTTGTCTAGCAAGACCTTGGTGTTGGCTTCATCCCCCGTCATAGCCTTGGCCTGCGCATAATCTCCGATCGTGGCCGATAACCCGACAACAAGTGCCTTTTCAGAATTCAGAGGTTTTAGACGTGCAAGAATGGATTTCAGTTGGATACCCCGATCAGCGCCCAAAAAAGAGTGAATTTCATCAATAACAATGTAACTGACTGAGCCGAACAACTTGCGTGCGTTTTGAGGCGAATTTACAAGCATAGCTTCCAAGGACTCCGGCGTAATCAGAAGCACGCCACTTGGATTCTTTATGAGCTGCTCTTTCAGGCTGCGGCTTGCCTCACCATGCCACTTTGTTACCTTGACATCCAGATATGAACATAGATCTTCGATCCGCTGAAACTGATCATTAATCAGCGCGATGAGCGGTGAAATGTAAATGACCTTCACACCGGGTTGTCGGAAATCTACTTTGGACAAGATGGGAAGGAAAGCCGCTTCCGTTTTTCCGGAGGCGGTACGAGAAGCCAAAATAACGTGCTCGTCGGACGAAAGTATTTTTTTTATCGCTGCTGCCTGAATTGGGCGCAGATACTCCCATCGCTTGTCGCGAATGTATTTTCTTATCGGTTCAGACAGTAACTCAAACACACTTAAAGTTCTTCAATGTCGGCAAAGATTGATTCGTCCGGTCTCTCGTCGTGAATTTCGATCTCGCCGAACAACTTGCTTTTGTCCACCCCAGGATTCTGTCTAATAATGCTCAGAATATTCAGAAAATCACGAATAACTTCGCGAGGAGTTAGGAATTCTGCCGCGCCAGGTTTGTTGTACAGCTCTTCCATAAACTGGTGTATGTCGCCATCTGAAATGTCAAGCTCGACAGAGTAGTGAAAATCGAAGACCGCTTTTAGTTTTTTGAGCAAAACGAAAATTTCATTGTTATCCAGCGGAAGTAGTCTTATGACAGGTTGGGCAAAATCGCGGATTTCCAGAGTTTCAAACTTATTGGTCTCTAATCTAGACTTTAAGGCCTGATAACTAAAAAGGCCACGTCTTGGATTTTCAAGAACCTCCTTAGTTCCCGCAAAGTTGATAAACAGATTGCTGACCTTTCCTTGAAAGCAATCATTGTAGATCGTAAGAATCTTCTCATAATTCTTCTCACGCATGACTGAGGTAGAGATCTTGTATAAATTGATCGCTTCATCCAAGTTAATCATGAACCCAGCATAGCCTATGCTCACAAACAACTTGCAGAAGTTTTTGAGCATGTCATAGAAATTGAGGTCGTTGATTATATCCCGCACGCCCAAATCCTGCCTGGCTTCTGTCCTGGTTCTGTATTCGCCTTTGAGCCACTTCAACGCGTTCCGCCGTAAAGCGTCATCCTCTTTGATAAATCCGTCGTAATATTTGGTAATTACCCAGCTGAAATCAAATCCGCCGACCTCAGTAATCTCGTTGACGGTACGAACGATGTTTTGCTGAATGAGTTGGCTATGCTTTTCATCACGAATCTCGCCGAGGCTGATATTGTGGCTCGTAGCAGTCTGCATCATAATTTGCTCGATCCATTTGTCCAGCAAGGTAGATAATGCACCTCCCTCGGGTTTTGTCTGGATCGCGATATTATCCATGATTGCTGCGTACAACGCAACTGCCTTCCCGTCGTTGGAATAGAGACGGTTGTCAGGTGTAAAGTCCGCGTTGGCAACCACAAACTTCTGTTTGAGCGCAACTGTATTCAGAAGGTGGAGCATGAAGGACTTGCCGGATCCAAAATCTCCGATCCAGAATTTCACAATGCTATGACCATTTTTCACATCATCGAGTGCTTTTAAAAAAGCTTCAACTTCGTCCGATCGTCCGACGGTGATATGTTGTACACCAATCTTCGGCACAACGCCTCCAAGTAATGAATTAATGATAGCGGTAGCTTCTTTGGGTTTTACGTTGGTAATCATGCAGCAAAAATCTTTTTATAATAATTTACATTAACTTCGAATCCCTCTTCATTCTCCTCAATCAATACGTCATCAAGCAACTCCATGCACTGGTCGTTGATGCCGTCGATCAATTGATTTTTAAAAAGCCCATTCTGTTTTGCGAAAGATTCTATTTTATCAAATTCCACGGAGAATTCCTCGCTTTCAAAGAGTTGAAGACACTGGCGTTGTACAGCAGACAGGTTTACGGCGCTTTCTTCAACGTTTGATTCGGCAGGTGGGGAAGCTGAATCGACTACTATGATCAGTTCATCATCTGTCGGCGATTCAAGATTATCGCTTACCAGCTCATTTTCGTCCCGCAAATACTGGCTTAAAATACTAACTGTTCCCGCGTGCTGTTTTTCAACTAATTGAACCGCCGAGATATCAATAGCTATCGACCTTCTTTTGGGTGCATAAATACTGGATACACCCGTTAAGGCCTTTTGCAAGTCCTTTGTGTTAACTAATTCGTCAACAATGGATTGGAATTGTTCGAATTCCTGCTGTTTTGAGAAAAGCCTTTTTTGAATTGTTTTATTCAGCTGCTTGCTGTCAACTTGTTTAGAGTTGAGGTCGTGCCAGATATAATGTAGATAGAATCTTAGGCTCTCTGCCTTGTTCCGAGTTGCTAGAAATTTAGACGCTTCGTAGAAAACGTGCTCAACATGAGGATTTTTTGAATTTAATTCTCCCAAGCGATAGAGCTGTGAGATCGTCTCATTTTCGTCTGCCAGCTGATTTTTTGTAATTGCTTCGAAATATATCTTCCATCTACCAGTCCCTGTTTCGTTCAGAGCAATTTCCGTCAAATCATCCGGCTCGCCTACGTGCGGCGAACACTTTTTGACAGCATCGTCAATGACTACGGCCAATCGTTCATCAAATAACGCTTTGATCTCAGGAGAGTAAGGGTAAAATTCCGCCTGTATTTTGCGTTTGTGGTTCCATTGATCCCGGACAACTGATTCACATCTCTTGTAAATGACTTGGTAGGCTTCCTTCTCAACAGACTCCTTATGGTTTCGGACATCATAGTCGGTCCAATAAGTCGTTTGGGATTTTTGAAACTCCAGCGACTTCTGTGCTATCGCTTCAATCTCGCGACTCAACGTGGAGGCTTCCTTCTTTAGAAAGCTGTTGATTTTCTTTATCGACGCGATATACAACTTTACAATTTCCGTTTCACAACCTTCAATGGAATTGAATACGTTGGCGTCATTCCAAAATTTGTTTAACCAGCCGACCTCTTGTTTCGTGAGAGCAAGTTTTTCCTTGTATTTTTTGCCAAGTTTATATTCATCGGCATCGTAAGCTGGCGTGTATACTGATCTGCTCTCGAAATCAGCATAGTAATTCTCATAAGAGATTCGAACGGGATCTGGCGAAACCTCAATAATGGTCTCATCTTGAAAGACTGTGGGTTTGTTCACTGTTTTCTCCAGGTCAGACCATGATGCCATTTTCGCGCGCTGAGCACGGACATCTTGTGTCGTCATATATCGTGGGGACTCTGCCTCTGTTTGCCTGCCGGTGCGATGGCTAGAATTAATGTTTGAAGTCGGCGGATTGGAAGGTGCCTGCTTATCTGTCTTTACTATGAGATAGAAAATGACAATGCCCAGAATAATAATAAAAAATGTCATGGTTTGAGGGTTTGCAAACCTAATATAGAAATAGTTGTGATAAATCGCCAGTCTCGTCTTCCAGTGCATTGCTCGTGACTCCAAGCCACGAACTTCCTGTAACATCAAAATCGGAGCAAAACTGGCCATTCCTTTCAAGCCGGCGAAGCTAAGTCTTCATAGAGCCATCAAATACCGTTTAATAAGTTGTCCAATTTTGTAGAAGTAGGTAACATAATAAAGTCACTTGTTGGCAAAAACCTAACTCAAACTCAAAATGCTCAACACCTCCCACTTCGACATTTACGATAGCGGTTCGTTCCGCCAATTCTGCGGGCCGGCTCAGGTTCACAAAGATTTGAATACGCTTTACGGGCTGATTGTCGGCATTCAGGCTGATGGTCACATTAATGACAGCGAGATTGAAATGCTCCGCGGGTGGATCGGCTCTGTTTCCAGCTTGCAGGCCAAAGCTCCTTACAACAAGTTTGTCGCCAAGATCAATGCCATTATCAGCGATGGTGTCGTTACGGCAGAAGAGGCGGAGGACTTGATCTGGCTTTGCAAGAATTTCCTGGATTACAACCGGAATCCCTATTATGATGTGATAACCTCTTCGACGCAGCAGCTAGGCGGCTTTCTGGCCGGGATTTCGGCGGACAAAACGATCAACATCGAAGAGCTCACTGCCCTCGGCAACTGGTCATCCGAAAATGCGCCGATGTTCAAAACCTGGCCCTTTGACACGCTGCTGCCCGCCATTGAGCGAATTCAGGCCGAAAGGCAACTCTCGGCCGAGGATCACAGCGAGCTGCTCACATTCTGCCAATCCATTACATCCATCAAACCAGCCGAGCAAAAAAAGGTGAACATCCCCATCAAGTTGCCGGAGCAACAGGTTTCGATCCTGATACAGGAATGCACCTTTTGTTTTACCGGAGAGTCTTCGAGGTATTCGCGGAAGGAACTGGCGCAGATTGTTGAAATGTACGGAGGCATTGCCGCCGACTCGGTGACTGCAAAACTGCACTACCTGGTGATATGCGACGTGCGAAATCCTGCCTGGGCATTTGAAATGTATGGGAGGAAGGTAGAAAAGGCCATGAATATGAAGAAGAAAGGCGCCGGGCCGGAAGTGGTTTTTGAGGAGGATTTGTTTGCGGCTCTGAGTGATTTAGGGCTCTTACGTACCTAAACACCATGCCTTTTTTCTTCAATAGACTTCCATTCATCGAACACTCTCTTAACTTTTTGCAGATGGTCAGAATTGCTTGCATAAATATCATCTACGCAATTCCACGCTACTAAAGAATTAAACAGTGTGACCGTTTCTGTCGGTGCCTTTTCATAAAGAACCTTCTGAATATCAGTGTTTTGAATGGGATATCCATAATGCTTCATGTGAAGGTACTTACGAGAATTAATTGGAAAAATAAACTCAAATGGACCCGCCATTGGCGCATAACCTTTCTCAGTCTGCAAAAATCCAGGATTGTCCGAAAGGATAAACTGATGATCATTCTCGCAAGTCAAAACAGTCCAAACACTGTTAACATGTTTTTCTATCATTATTTCCCGATGCCGAGTTTCCGGTTGGAGGGAATTATTAATCAGAAAGGTATTGTGAAGATCCTTGGGAGTTCGCTGCGCAAACATTAACGTAGCTAAGTCATCCATGGCATCTGAATTTTTCAAAAGGCCTTTGTATAGTTCATAGTTTTCACCCTCGAGGGCCAAATCAGTGAAGTTTTTCTTAAAAGAATCCTGCAATTTTTTGTTTCCCGCCTCGTCAAAAACCGCATTTCGTACATATTTCGTTCTGGTTCTCAAATGAATGATAATATCACTTAGCCTAATCTTCTCATCCATGGAAATTGTAGGAGTCTCATTTTCAAGAATCTTCCACAGCTCCAAAAAATCACCCTCGTAGGACTGGTTCAAGGTATTTTCGACGTACAAGGGATCCACAACATCCGATGACAAATCAAAATAAAATTGGTCGACTTTATAGTAATTCTTCTCATACCCAACGGCCGCCGGAAAGAATGGCTTTCTAGCATGAGCAAATGGTTGTCGAACCTTAAGTCGGAAGAGTTGACCATTCACATTGGTGAACTTTTTTAAAAAAACTTGTGGGATTATGTGATGATCTTTTGAGGCCATAACAGATTGATTTTGTAGGCCTAAAACAAAAAGCTAGAGAGAAAAATTCGGCATAAATTAGCTGCGACAAACTCGTCCGGATAATCAGCTTTTCATCTTCCCAACATCCTGGAAGAAAA
The DNA here is from genome assembly GCF_907164905.1 of Dyadobacter sp. CECT 9275. NCBI lineage: Bacteria > Pseudomonadati > Bacteroidota > Cytophagia > Cytophagales > Spirosomataceae > Dyadobacter > Dyadobacter helix. The sequence continues at coordinate 1,179,225 of NZ_CAJRAF010000002.1, forward strand.
ACACCAGCTGTTTGAAAGGGACAAACCGGTCGTGACCTTTCGGGTCATAACCGGATTCCCGGCTGAAAAATGTGAAGCCGGTGTACATATCCCAAAGATCTTCAATCCAGGTCTCAGCGTCACTTTGGCTAAGCAGCTCTTTGACCTTCCGACCATAGGCTAAGTAAAGCTGGTGCAATGCCGAGCCTTAAGACTCCTTTGAGTGTGGCAGTGTGTCTAATTTGTTGATTATAAGTTTGGTTCAAAAGCCTGCGTTTACATTTTCTGCTAAGCACAGGCTGCCGTGGCTTGTTCCCAACGCAACCGGCCGGTAACATACATTGTGATCTCGGTAACATATCCGAGCACTTCCGGGCAGATTTATATAAATTACCTTTTTTAACCAAACCCCCTTTCCACATGGCACATACTACCTCCACTCCGAAGATCCACGAGGGCTGTAACTTAAAACGATTCAGAGAGTTATGTAACTACAAGCAAGACGCGCTGACGTTTGAGCTCGGCGCAGATTGAAACCAGCAAAAAATCTCCCTCCTTGAACAAAAAGAAAAGATCGATTCCGATATTTTGGAGCAAGTCGCGGCGATTCACAAAATCCCGGCTGAGGCGATTCGGAATTTTGATGAAGATCAAGCTATCACGGTTATTTCCAGCACCTTCAACCACAACGCCGCTGTTGTGAACAATAATCCCGTATTTCATCCAATTAAAAAGCTCATTCAGCTTCACGAAGAGAAGATTGCTTTGTATGAGCGGATGTTGAAGGAGAAGGATGAGATGATGGGGAAATTGGAAAGATTAATTGATGGTAAATAATTTTTCCTATTTGAGTATCCAGACGCGCTAAATAAAAACGGAAATCTCTTTCCATTTCCTAATGTTTTCATCAGAATAGATAACTATAAATTGAAACTTTGCTCTAATCCCATTTTTCTTATGTTGTCAAGCCACTGGTAAATCACTGTCGGGGAATACCTTGGTCGACCGGAAGAGTCAAGCTCTTTTTCCAATGCAATCGCCATTAACGCATATTCATTTTCAAGCGAGGTGTTGAATATTCCCTGGTCGTCTGTATTAATGGAGACGAAAAGCTGAGGACATTCATCAAGTAATGCGTTAGAAGTTTCTAGTCCCAAGTTATAGAATTTCATAATTGGATGCTTTGCATAGCTTCCAAAGGTACCAATAAGGAAATTTGACGTTGGATTACATTCAACTCCAATATTTAATGACTTAACATGGTTCCGGTACAACCGCTGCACTTCTGCTACTAACTTTATGTAGTCTTGCGTAATCTCAAACTGACGAATGCTCGCGCCTTCTGACTTTACACGAGGATTGAAATGGTATTGCTGATAGAGCCATTGTACTGCTCGGCTTTTTCGGATCTGCGAATTGCTCGGGTACGAATAATTTATTTTACATCGATCCCAGTAAGTCAAATTGGTAATCTGATCCAAATTATTAGTATCAAATTGGTATAGATTCGGATCATCACCCCTCAACTTCCATGAATCAAAAAAAACCATATGCGAGAAGTATGTGTTTTTTTGAGTATTGTCAAGGCTGTCTGAGTAAATCTCTCGAAATAGGCCTTCGTAAGTTTTTTCTAACCTGTTCACTTCCGTCCTGCAAATGTCTATGCCAAATTTCCGTATTCTAGCCAAAAGCCAAACAATATTATCTAAAATCATTTCCTTCGGAAGCATCAACTTCATTTTCTTAAAGCAATAAAATTCTGCAACGTCAATACCGAGAGCGAGGGCATGACCAACTCTATCTCCCTGATTTAACCCTAAAAAAAGAATTGCTTCGTCGATTGCTCTAATTCCATCTACAACATCGTAAAAATCTTCTCCAACGTGAAAGGTAGCTGAAAGCTTATGCTCTGATTGTGACATCCGGAGTTGATTCTGCGCACCGCTGAGCTTATGATCCTTCAAGTATCGGAAAGCGTGAGCAAACACTTCTGGCCTTGCCGAAAATTCAGATGATGCTGCGTCAATACCTCTGATCAATTGCGATTTGTCGTAAAATGACTCACGTAGCCCAACTATGGCAAATGCCTGACGTTTAATCTCTGATCTTAGCGCTTGATGACGAGATGTCACACTACTTACAAGAGCATTTTCTATTCTTTGATCAGATTTTTTTATAAAATGCAGGGTATAAAAATGGCGTTCGGTTCTGATTGATTCAGATTCGTTAGTAGACTCCAGCATTGGATAGTGTCGTTGAATAGCCTTTTCATCAATCATAGCATGATATTTGTCAAGGCTGTCTCGCAACTGGATAGAGGTGAGCTTTGGAGCAATTCTTGTCTCAAAGCTCAATAATTTATTAAATTTCAAAGAATCATTAACTGCCATTCCAACGAAGGCAACCTCATAAATGCTCCCTTCTGTAATAAATAATTCTTTTCGATCTTGGTATTTTAGGAAATTACCAAACCCAGTCTTTAAATTAATCTGAATTAGTTCAGACCTCAATGTATATTTGATCAACAGATATGCATAAAGTAAATGTTGATACGAAAGGAAGCTTGGGTCATGGGTATAAATTAACTTAAAATTTTCATAGAGGAATTTTCGTTCACCAACCAAGAGAAATGAGCCGTTAAAATTTTGATCAGACATTTCCTTTGGAATGGCATAATCCGCGGCCTGAAAACCCCCATTGTATTTAAAATGATATCCCATCAAATACCGTAATGTTTCAATTTCCTCTATTACGGATTCTCGATTTAAAACTAACTCATAGGAGTCAGTATTATTTGATGGATTACCCAATAAATTCATATTTATTTCACCAACACTTACACCGTTGATTTTACAAAATAGCCATTGTCTAATATATGCTGCTTTGAGAACCAAAATGTTAAGCTGTTTTTCCTTCACGTTGAAAGAATTGGAAACAGAGGTGAGCAATCGCAGATCCGCACTGAGTTTCCGGAAGGCACTCTCATGGCTACCTGGATGGTTCATTAGTGACATCCAACTTAAATCAAATACAGGTCCCGAACCCTTCAAATGGAAATGATTTTCTGCTATGCCTTGGTTTAACATTACTCTTAGGCGGCGATTATTAGATGAAATCACCGGACGCCATGCAAAATAGTCTCTCCTACGCTTGGACCTTACATCCATATATGCCAAATACGAGCATGTAAATAGATCTTCACCCAGCGGGTGAGACATTTCACGCCATTTCAGCAAATGCTTATACTCCACAAAAGGCTCCAAATTGCTTTCTGTCAATACATGCTTGGTAAAGTGTACTAATAGGTAATAAATTGATTTCTTTCTACTTTGATGGTAATAGTCCAGAAACCAATCCTGGTCTAGTTTTTGATATACATTTATTATCTCTTCCAAGCCATAGTGCGTGAATAAACTATAACCCTTTTCTAAAAAATCTGCCTGACTGAAAAAGGGGTGAAAAGACTCATTCGCTCCTGCGGATAGAACTTTATCTGGGCACTGCTTCCCAAAAATTATGTTAATAGCATCCTGTAAATTGTCCATCAACGCATCTGATTTAAATAGTTTTTGATACGATTAAGGCCATCCTCGAGATCTAAATCCATGAGTTTTCTAAATTCCTCTAGTTTTTCTCTCGGGTAGGAGCTATCTGCAAAACTCTTAACAACAGTATTCATAGCTTGCTTAGCCCCCCGTGGAGACTGCTCTTGTGGATTGGCAAAATATCGATTGTAATTTCGCAGCAATTCCCGAGCTGTATTCTTATCTTGTTGGCTAAATGTCTCTCTTTCGTCAGACATATCGAACAAGCCGTCAACAATATCAAACACATTCCGATTTTCGTCCATGTCATTCCATTTATGATAGACAGGATGATCGACTACCTTATGTTTGAGATCCAATGCAATGTAAGGGTACTTTTCCTTGATTCTGTCCAAAGCCTGATCGGCGCTTATCAACATATAGTCTTTTATCGCCGCGCTGTAACTTCCGACACTATCACTTTTATGCTGTCTCTTACTGATCTCATCGAGTGTCTGCAAAAACTCTAAGTAAAACATGTTGTTGTTGAGGAAGCTTTGGAGGGAATTTGACTCATTCCATTCCAACAGTTCTCGATACAGTTGACTACTATTAGCATCTTCGCTAGTCTTCATCAAGGAACGCCATACGTCAGTCGCAAACATGCTGTTGGATAATGGAGCTAGAGGGGAAAATATGGCATGTTCAATATTCCCTCCTTGACTATTTAGTTCTTTAAAAAATGGGCTTTCCTTTTTGTCGCGATAGTCATTTTGATAAACGCCTAGAAATTGAATAAAAAATCCCAACCAGTATCTTTCTTCATCGCTCAATTCATCCCATTGATTGAGTCTAAAAGTGACCCAATCTCTCCTTTTACCGCCTCTTCGCTGAACAGGAAATACTTCGTTATATCCGTTGAAGTATCCGCCCATAGTTGCTTGCATCAGCTTGCTGGGATTTGACCTTTCCATAATTTTGGTTCTGACGGCCAAATAAATAGAAATATAATCTAAAAACTTAACGGCTAACTCATCGTGATTTCTTACGTTGTCATAAAACCTCTTCAATACAGAATAAGTATCACCTAAGGAAACGTTTCCTGGATTTTTAGGATACAAAAGATAATTAAAATCGTTTTTATTGGAAATATCGAAATGTTCTCGAATGATACCCATAAAATTTAAAAAGTGAAGATTCATCATTTGGAACTCTTGTTTTTCCAAATTTATAAAAATGTCGACCAGTTTTGAAGGGAGCTCATTTTGGGCAATATCAACGATATAATTTTTAAGATTTGAAAGACTGTCGACGGACAGCGTTATAGCACCAATCAGGCTATGAACTTGACGTAATGTATTTGGGATAATAGCGTTCAGCCGGTAGGTGGGCTTGTTAATAAATACACCGGTCTTGCTGTAAATTAGATCCAGCACTACATCTTGCAAATTGTTGCCAACAAAAACCTCTGTTCCGATTTTATCCGATTCGGCATATTGTGATAAATAATTAAGTGGCTTATTTTCAGTGAAAAGTTCCTTATCTATGTTTATAATAAACTTGTCAATTTTAGGAGTAACATATTTACCTTCGCGAAACTCGATTGGTAAAGGATTTGTGTCAGTTATCACCGGCATCGACAGTATATGAGAAAGAGGAAAAAGCTTTTCGACGTATCTGTTTGCTTGAATTCTCAATGGGTCGATATGAAAATTTCCTTCTCTTGGGCCATTCTCATTTATGTTAATTCTCTGCGAATATCCTCTACCTTCATTTATTGTAATGGTGTGGCTTGTTTTCCGATCTTCAAACCTAGCTGGTAGTCTCCCAAACTGGTTTAAAAAATTATTCTCGACTGATTGATAGACCTGCTCTATTCTGCAAGAGACGAGGATTAAAATTTTATGCTGAATTAAGAATTGTCGAATGTCTTCGAGCATTTTATAGGTATCTGCCATGTTTAGATCAAAATCATCAATGGCAATTACAAGAAATTCACATTGCTCCACTTTATCGAGGTACACGTCAATAAGACTTGTAAAACTAGAATACAAATTACTGCCGTAGGCTAGCGCACTTAACGCATCAATAGGCTCACGATCATAAATGTACTTTTTTCCTCCGTTTATTACTTTTAGATTAGTGAATACTTTTTGAAATTCTTTTAATACCAGCCTTTTGTCATCATGATTTATCTCCTTTCCTGAATTTGAGAAACTATTTTGAAATTTGGAGAACATCTTTGCGACGATAATTTCAAAGAGTGTTTCCTCTCCTTTGAATAAAGAGGGATCTATAATATCCAAGGAGGCAAATTTTCTGTTTATTATTTCAGAAATAGGGAAATCCAAGAAAAAATCAACTTTTTTGAATTTTTGTATGTTCGTCAAACTTTTCAGGAACGAAACCATCGACGAACTCTTTCCTCTACCTCGTTCTCCTGAGAAAACTATTATGTTGTTGTATACATCCAAATCAGATTTAGCACTTTCATTTTGCCTTACTATTTCATAAGTGTTCCGGAATGCATCCTTATAAATTTTGAAAAATATGGATTTAGAAAATTCTTTACCATCTTCAATTCTTACTTTATATTCATCTGAAATATCAATAAGGAGAGTTGTCGAATGCTGATTGTTTTTCAATGAATTCATACTGTATAGAGGTTTAATTTTATCAATATGGGCTATGACTGCTGCAACTAAATATTCTGCGAAATCCTCTGGCATCAAACTCCCCATGCGGGGGTATATTGTTCAGCAGGGCTTGTGTAAAAATCGTAATTTAAATCATATTTATTCAAATCCAAACGCCACATACTCAATCCCAGGAGCTTTGTATAAATGAATTTTAACACTTATCTTATAAGACCCTGTTATTTTCGGGTACAACAGTCGCAGCAGGGGTACAACAAAAAGTTGTACTTGAAGAGCTTTGATTTCTGATGTTGTTTTGTCATGTCCTTTCGAGAAAGGCAAGAGCATTCATCCACTTCAAAACAGCTAGGCTTATGTTACCACATTTCACCTGGACGGATTACTCTCTGGCAGTGGCGGTTATTGGGATTGTCTATTATTTGATCGTCGGTGCGCTGTTCTACCGGCAGGAAATCAAAACGTTTTTCAGCTCGCAAAACAAGCTTTGGCAGCGGGCGGAGAAGCCTCCCCCGAGCGGCTAACCAACTAAGTGAGCCGGAGGCTGTTGAAAGCGAAAAAGCTGAACGGAAAAGACCACCCTGGCAAAATGAAGAAGTGTTCGGTAAGGTGGAAGAGCTGGCCCAGCAAATCAGGATCAGCATATCGGAAGCCTGCCAAAAAGGATATGAACGGAGAGACCTGATCTTTCTGATCCAGCTATTAATCAAATACTTTTCTGCCATCAAAGGCAGCCCGTTCCGCCCGGCGATCGATAATGTGATCACTTCGGAATCAGCAAAATATGGCTTCATCAACCTCAGTGCTGTAGAGCTAGAGGAAGTCTGGAAGGAGGTTTAATGATGAGCCCGCTCTCCTGCGCTCCCTGGTCAACCGATCAGGGAGCTGCAAGGAGACAAACCAAGCAAATCAATTCAAAAACAATAATCAACGAGGCGTATGAAATGTGGGAAAGCAGCCCTTTCGATCAGGGCAAAACAAGTATGGGCATCAGCATTGCTCGCAGTGGTGACAACCGTGGTCAAAGCGCAAGACGGTGCGGCAGGTATTTCAGAAGCGGACAGCCAGGTGCGTAGCTATTTTGAGCCGGGTACACAGCTTATGTATGCCATTGGCGCGGTACTTGGTCTAGTAGGCGCAGTGAAGGTCTTCCAGAAATGGAATGCCGGGGACAATGATACCGGCAAGGTCGCAGCGGCGTGGTTTGGCAGCTGCATTTTCCTCGTAGTGGTGGCTACTGTGCTGCAATCTTTCTTCGGCCTATAAAGGTAACCGTTATGGCGGGCACAAGCGTTTACCAAATCAACAAGGGGATCAATACGTCCATTGAGTTCAAGGGTCTCAAAGCGCAGTACATCTGGTATATGGGTGGGGCGGCAATCGTGTTGTTTGCAATTTATACACTGCTGTATATCTGCGGGATCCGTTCTTACATCTGCGTGGGGATTGTGGTTTGCCTGGGTATTCCGATGATCATGGGGATTTACCATTTGAGCTCGGCATATGGAGAGCATGGCGTCACCAAGATGCTGGCGCGGCGAAGTATTCCCAGATATGTGAAGTCTAATTCGAGGCGCATTTTCAAAACCAGCACGATTAATGGAAAAGTTACTGGATGATCTGATCCCGATCATGGATGTGGAGCACGATTGTATCCTATCCAAGCAGGGAGACATCACGGTGGTATTTCAGGCAGATTTGCCTGAAATATTCACCCTCTCTGACCACGACTATGAGGCGTTTCACCAAACGTGGGTGAAAGCGCTCCGCGTGCTGCCAGCACATTCGGTCTTCTACAAGCAGGATTGGTTTGTCGACAGTCGCTATCAGCCGGACTTTTCCCGTGAAGACAAAAGTTTTTTGTCCATGCAAAGCGAGCGGCATTTCAACGAGCGGCCGTTTTTGGATCACAGCTGCTACATCTTCATCACCAAAAAGCCAGCAAACCGGAAGGTTTCCAGCTCGCTGGTATCAAACCTGGTCAGGCCAACGCTGATGCCCGAGGAAACGATGGACGAGAAAGTATTGCAGGATCTGCATAGCTGTGTCGGCCAGTTCCGCCACATCATGGAAGACAGCGGATTTGTAAAGCTGCGCAGATTGAAAGACAATGAGCTTTGGAGCAGCGGCGCGAAGGCAGGAATCATTGAACAGTATTGTTACCTTTCCGGCAAAGGTGAGCCATTGATCAAGGATATGCAGTTTGATGAAAACATCCGGATCGGCAGCCAGCACTGTCAGCTCTACACGCTGGCAGATACCGAAGACTTACCGGCAACCTGCGGTTCGCAAAACAGCTTCGATCGGTACTCAACCGACAAGACCAAATTTAGCATTGGGTACGCTTCCTCATTGGGCCAACTTTTGAGCTGCAACCACATTTACAACCAATACATTTTCATCGACGACGGGCCGAAAACGCTCAGGAAGATGGAAACCAAAAGGTTGCGGCTCCAATCGCTGGCAGCTTATTCCCGAAAGAATGCGATTGCGCTCGACGCAACAAATGCATTTCTGAATGAAGCTATATCAGGACAGCGGATGCCGGTGAGGGCGCATTTCAATCTGCTGGTTTGGACTGAAAAGCAGAAAGAACTCAACGAGCTGAACAACAAAGTTTCCGCAGCACTAGCCCAAATGGAAGCTGTCGCAAAAAAGGAGACAACTGGTGCACCCCAGATTTATTGGGCAGGCATTCCCGGCAACGCGGCGGATTTTCCAATGAATGAGACGTTTGATTGTTTCGCCGAGCAGGCTTCGTGCTTTCTGAACCTGGAAACAGGTTATCGCTCTTCGATCAGTCCGGTCGGCTTACGGCTAGGTGATCGGCTCACCGGAAAACCTGTTCACGTCGACATCAGCGATGAGCCAATCAAAAGAGGGATCTGTACGAACCGGAACAAATTCATTCTCGGGCCCTCCGGAAGTGGCAAGTCGTTTTTCACCAACCACATGGTCAGGAGCTATTATGAGCAAGGCTCGCATATTGTGCTGGTGGATGTGGGGCACTCTTACAAAGGCTTGTGTGATCTGGTGAATGGCTACTATTTCACATATCAGGAAACCAATCCAATCAAGTTTAACCCGTTCCATATCGCAGAGGGGGACTCGCTGGATACTGAAAAAAAGGAAAGCATCAAGACGCTGATCTTGGCACTTTGGAAAAAGGACAATGAGGTTTTTAAGCGGAGCGAATATGTGGCTTTGTCCAATGCGCTGACATTGTACTACGCCTACATTAATGAATACGAGGAATTCGCCTGTTTCAATACCTTCTACGAATTTCTGAGGGACGAGTTTGTGCCGATTCTGGACGAGGACAAAGTCAAAGATAGGGATTTTGATGTGGCCAATCTTCTTTATGTTTTGCGGCCATACTACAAGGGAGGGGAATTCGATTACCTGCTGAATGCGACCGAAAACATCGATCTACTGAACGAGCGGTTTATCGTCTTTGAGCTGGACAACATCAAAGATCACCCAATCCTGTTTCCGGTCGTAACGATCATTATCATGGAGGTTTTCATCAGCAAAATGAGGAAGCTGAAAGGGATCAGGAAGATGATATTGATTGAAGAAGCCTGGGTGCGACGAGAAGCCGCATAAGTGATTGTCTGGCAATATGACCAGACCCGCTGTTTCGTCAGCGGTAACCTACCGACACATGCATCGCTGGTAACGGTGGTGTGTGAAGCTGTCGGGACAATGCAGCCTTCCTGGAAAGGAGGAGCAAAAGCCGTGAGGCTGCGCAACTGTCCCTAGTATCAGGGGATATGGGTGCTAGGTTGAGTGGTATGGCTAACATAAGTGAACCGTCGTTTGAACCGCCGTAACTTCGAATAAGCCAAAGATACTGATAGGCTTTAACCCAAAATGGGACGCAGTCGGCTACCCCCGTCCATGCATGGGGTACACGAACAAAGCACTGCCGGTGGATAGACGGGGCCTAACCCACTCATATGTCACTTATGCGGAACTCGGTAAGCCCGTATCGTTCCTGCACTTAGGGCAGGAAAGCAAACCGTAAGGCGAGCCGATAATGGTGCGGGTAGAGGATTGCAGAGAAAGCGAAAGCCATCTGATAATAAGATGGATAGGGGTTTAAATGTCACCCCACGCGAAAGCGGGCAGACTTCTGCATGGTAACTTATTACAATAACCTTACAGAACTTTCAAAGGAGGAAAGCAAATGAACGTAATTAAAAAGACGTGTGCGCCTGCCAACAAGGCCGAAAACTGGGACAGCATAGACTGGGCCAGTTGTGAGGCTGGTGTCCGAAAGCTGCAAGAGCGTATTGTAAAAGCTCAGAAAGAAGGCAAACATAACAAGGTGAAAGCCCTGCAATGGATGCTGACGCATTCGTTCCACGCCAAAGCTTTGGCCGTGAAACGAGTAACTTCAAACAAAGGTAAGAATACAGCGGGTGTGGATGCAGTTCTCTGGTCTACGCCAAATGCAAAGTATCAGGCCATTACCGACCTGAAAAGACGGGGATACCAACCCCAACCGTTAAAACGGGTGAACATTGCCAAGAAGAACGGGAAGCTACGCCCTTTGGGCATACCTACCATGAAAGACAGAGCCATGCAGGCCTTACACCTGATGGCGCTGGAACCAGTGACGGAAACCATAGCTGACAGCCACTCGTACGGCTTCCGCAAGGAACGCAGTACGGCCGATGCCATGTCACTTTGTTTCAATCTGCTTTCAAAAAGGGTATCGCCACAATGGGTATTAGAAGCCGACATCAAGGGATGCTTCGACCACATCAGCCATCAGTGGTTACAAAACCATGCGCCAACCGATAAGGTAGTGCTGCAAAAATGGCTGAAAAGTGGATTCATATTCGAAAAGAAACTATTCCCGACAGAAGAAGGCACTCCGCAAGGAGGTATCATTTCCCCTACTCTTGCCAATCTGACCCTGGATGGCTTGCAAGTCTTACTTGCAGAAAAATTCAGAAAGAGACAGGCTAATCTGGAATTGATTGTTCCAAAGATAAACCTTGTCCGCTATGCTGACGATTTTATTATCACGGGTACTAGCAGAAAGCAACTCGAAAACGAAGTGCTGCCCCTGATCAAGGATTTTCTATCGGAAAGAGGGTTAGAGCTCTCCATGGAAAAAACCAAGATTACGCACATTACAGAGGGGTTTGACTTTCTTGGCTTCAACATCCGTAAATATGATAACGGCAAGCTTCTGATTAAACCATCCAAGGACAGCCTGAAGCGATTCTCCGAAAAAGTGGCGGCAATCATTGATGCCAATAAAACTAGTCGGCAGGACGTACTCATCAGGCAGTTGAACCCAGTTATCACGGGATGGGCAAACTACTATAAAAGCTGTGTAGCATCCGAGACTTTCAGGAAGGCAGATTCACTGATATTCAAAAAGCTGTGGGCATGGGCTATGAGAAGGCACCCCAAAAAGGGCAAGTTCTGGGTCGCAAGCAAGTATTTCCGCAAAGTCAAGAACAGAAACTGGACATTCGCCGTCGATACACCTGACTTTAAGAGCAGAAACGAAGTGTTCTCTCTGAAAAGGTTGTACGACACAAAGATACTCCGCCACGTTCAGATTAAGCAGGAAGCTAACCCCTTCGATCCTGAGTGGAAACCCTATTTTGACCAAAGGGAGGCATACAAGATGCTCGAATCCCTTGGGGGTAAGAAGTCGCTACTCCACTTGTGGAAGCGGCAAAAACGCACCTGCCCCTTCTGCGGCAAACTAATCGGACGAGAGATCCCCTGGGGTACTATTGCCCTGATGGAAGAAGGACAAAAGAGAAACTTCCTCGTTCATGATGTCTGTCGAAGAAGCTACCACCAATTAAAATTGAAGTTATGATGAGCTGGTTCCTACTTAGGAATTTTAAGTTACCTGAGCCGTATGAGGGGAAACTCTCACGTACGGTTCTTAGGGGGGAAAGCGGGAGTAATCCTGCTGACCTACCCGACAAGGCGATCGCAAAAGAAGGCATGGCGGATTACATCAAATACCTTTTCAAAACGGTCCGGAAATATTTGGGCGAGGCGATTGTAGTTACTCAGGAAGTAGAGGACATTATCAGTTCTCCCGTAGTCAAGCAGGCCATTATTAATAACAGCGACTGCAAAATCCTGCTAGACCAGAGCAAGTATCAAAACAAGTTTGGCCAGATACAGGAACTGCTTGGCCTGACTGAAAAAGAGAAAACACTTATTCTTTCCGTAAACAAAGCCAACGATCCGCTCCGGAAGTACAAGGAGGTTTTTATCAGTTTGGGAGGGACGCTCTCACGAGTGTATCGCACCGAGGTGAGCTTGGAGGAGTATCTGTGTTACACGACCGAAGAAAGCGAGAAAATCAAGGTGATTGATTACGCGGCTCGTTTCGGCAGCATGCAAAAAGGGATTGCGGCATTGGCAGAGGAGATCAGATCAACATCATGAGAAAGAACATTCTATTTTTCACATTGGCCTTCGCACTTGTCGCGACACCGGTCAAGGAAGCAGAAGCAGCGAATCCTTGGGCGGCGATTATCAAAGCAGCGATTAAAAAGGTAGTGAAGGCGGTCGATTTGATGATCCAAAGGCGGCAAAACAAGGTAATCCGGCTCCAAAATGCACAGAAAGCTATTGAAAACACAATGGCGAAACTGCAACTGGATGAAATCACCGACTGGGTAAAAAAGCAGCGGGATCTTTACAAAAAGTACTACGACGAGCTCAAAAAGGTCAAGGGAGTCATCGCTTATTACTTCAAGATCAAACAGATTGCTGACAAAAACTCAAAGTTGGTCGACGAATACCGAAGGTTTTGGGGATTGGTTTCCAATGACAAGCATTTCACCACACAGGAGCTAGACTACATCTTCAAGGTGTATGTAGGCATCCTGGAAAATTCCTCCAAGAACGTTGACCTGCTGAAAATGATTGTCGAGTCCTTCACGATGCAGATGACTGATGCTAAACGGCTTGAACTGATCGAAAATGCGGCTGACAAAACCGACCAGCTATATAATGACCTGACTAGGTTCAACCAGGAAAATGCGATGCTAAGTATCAGCCGGGCCAAAAGCCAGCATGAAGTGGGTGTGATGAAAAAGTTGTACGGGATCAACTAACCTGGATTATGAGAACAGTCCTGATTATCCTGACCATGATTTTCATCAATACGAGCTTGCAGGCGCAAACATTCAAGGAATGGTTCCGGCAAAAAAAGACGCAGAAGAAGTACCTGATCGAGCAGATCGCCCAGTTGAAGATCTATTTGGAGCTCACAGAAAAAGGCTACAAGATCGCCAAGGAAGGCTTAACGATGATCGGCGACTTGAAAAGAGGTGAATTCAAACTGCATAAAAACTACTTCGATTCATTGAAGGTGGTCAATCCGAAGATTGCTGATCTACCGAAAGTTGAATGGATCGGGACATTTTACGGAGAGGTCAAAAGCGTGTGTAGCTCCTGCATTTCGAAACTCAGTCAAAGTGGGTATTTGACAAGCGATGAGCTGGCTTACCTGCGATCGGTTTTTGATCGTGTAACTGCGGACTCGGACAAAATCCAGACGACTATAAAAGAGATTACCAGTGACGGGAACCTGGCTATGACCGACAACGAGCGATTGAAAAGGATCGACGAGCTTTACGATCAAATTCTTTTCAACTACACGTTTTCAAAGGCGTTTTGCAACGAATCCGCGGTGCTGGCAGCAGCCAGGATGAAAGAGAAAGAGGATGTGGTAACCGGCCGACAATTACACGGCGCAAATTGAAACGCAATGAGAATCGCCCTGATAGTACTTATAGCAATCGCGTTGGCCGTTCCGAACCAGACAAAAGCGCAAACTCCCGAGGTAACTCAATTGATCTTAAACATCCAAAAGCTGAACCAGCTGCGGAAGATCCTCAAAGAATTGAAAGCTGGGTATGACATTCTTTTTAAAGGTTATACGACGATTAAGGATATTTCCAAAGGAAACTTCAAGCTTCACGAGGCATTTCTGGACGGGTTGCTAGAAGTAAGCCCAGCTGTGAAACGCTACAAACGCATTGCAGAAATCGTGGATTTTCAATTGAAACTGGTTTCCGAATATCGAGCAGCGTTCGCACAATTCCAGTCAGGGAAGTACTTTAATAAGGACGAGCTGGATTATATGTCAAGGGTTTATGCCCGGTTAATCAACCAAAGCATTAAGAATCTGGACGCACTTACAATGGTGGTGACTGCCAAGAAAATGCGGATGTCGGATGATGAACGCCTGGCAGCAATCGACAAAATTCACGAAGAGATGCAGGATCAATTGATATTCCTGCGCCATTTCAATTCAACTGCCGCCACACTCGGCTTGCAGCGTGCCAAAGTTTTTGTGGAGGTAGAAACGAGTGCACACCTAAACGGCGTCAATCCATAATCCAAAATTTTATGAATGCATTGATTAGAACCGCCTTAGTAGCGGTGATTGGCATCGCTTTGCCTCAAATGGCTTCTGCACAAGGGTATCCAGATCAGATCAGCGGACTGCATAGCGTGCTCGACAAGCTTTATGATGAAATGATGCCGATGTGCGCAAAGTTGATTGGCGTAGCCAGGGGAATAGCAGGGTTTGCAGCAATCTGGTACATAGCAGCGCGCATTTGGCGACATCTTGCAAATGCGGAAGCCATCGACTTTTATCCTCTGTTCCGGCCATTTGCGATTGGGTTTGCCATTCTGATTTTCCCTTCGGTGTTGGCGATGATCAATGGGATCATGTCGCCGGTAGTCAACGCCACCGCTGCAATGGTGGATGGCTCGAATGAGGCAATCACCATCCTGTTGAAGAAAAAGGAGGAGGCAATTATGAAAACCAACGCGTGGCAAATGTATGTGGGCGCAGCGGGCAATGGCGACCGGGACAAATGGTATAAATACACGCACGGAAATGAGGAGCCTTCGGGTGAAGGAATTTTCGCAAGCGTAGGCAATGATATCAAATTCTCGATGGCCAAGGCTTCCTACAATTTTCGCAACTCTATCAAGGAGTGGCTGAGCGAGATTTTGCGGCTGCTGTTCGAGGCTGCTGCGCTTTGCATCAATACGCTGAGAACATTTCAGTTAATAGTGCTCGCCATCGTTGGGCCGATTGCTTTCGGAATTTCAGTTTTTGACGGGTTCCAGTTTACGTTAACCGGCTGGATTGCCAGGTACATAAACATTTTCCTTTGGCTGCCAGTCGCAAACATCTTCGGGGCCATCATCGGAAAGATCCAGGAAATGATGCTGACGCTGGATATTAGTCAGGTTGAAGGTGCGGGTGATACCTTTTTCAGCTCTACGGACTTAGCCTATCTGGTATTCCTCATTATCGGTATTGTCGGGTATTTCTCGGTTCCTGCGGTTGCAGGGTTCATTATCCAGGCAGGGGGCGGAAACCCTTATCTGTATAAGGTAACCACACTTTTCTCTCAAACGGCGACCGGTTTCGGCAACAGAGCATTTCCCGCTGGCGGTGGCTTCGGGTCACTACCGAGAAACACGGCGATGCCTAAATCTCAGAATTTTTAACCAATCATGTCATGTTTACAAAAGCCAAAAATCTGGAAACAGCATTCCGGCATGTGCGCGGATTTACAATGCTGGTGGTGGTGGGCTGCATAGGTTTCTGCTGCTTTGCGATCTACAAAAGTTATCAGCTGGTGGATGAAACTCAGGACAAAGTCTACATCCTGGCAAGCGGAAAAGTGCTCGATGCCTATGCGTCTGAACGAAATGAAAATATTCCGGTCGAAGCCCGGGATCATGTGGCCACCTTCCACCGGTACTTCTTCACCCTCGACCCTGACGATAAGGTGATACAATCCAATTTGGTAAGGGCTCTTTATCTGGCAGATGTCTCAGCCAAAGCTCAATATGAAAATTTGAAAGAGTCGGGCTACTACGCCAGCATCATCTCAGCGAACATTAGCCAACAGATCAGCATTGATACGGTGGAGGTGAAGACCGAAGATTATCCTTACCAATTCCGATGTGTTGCTTCCCAGCGCATCATTCGCTCCACCAGCATCGTCACCCGGCGATTAGTGACGGAAGGCTTTCTTAGAAGCGTGTCCAGAAGTGATAACAATCCGCATGGATTCCTGATCGAACGATGGACAACGCTTGAAAACAAAGACATCAATGTTCAAAACCGATAGCTTATGTTTTACAATTTCAACAGACACAGACACATGGAGGCGGAAATGGCCGACAGTCTTGGCCGCAGTGTACCAGAACCAGCCAAGTTTCAAGGAAATCGGAAATGGGGACTTTGGAAAAGAATCACTGTGAGGTTGGCACGACTGCCGCTGAAATGGCAGCACGCGCTGTTAGTTGCGCTACTCTCGGGTGGAATCGGATACAGTTTTTCGCTGATCCTGCCCGACTATCAAATTGCCGCATTGTCAAGGGTCTTCACAAACGATAGCAGAAACCAAAAGATAATCAAAGCGGCGACGCCAAGTCCTCGCCAGCAGGCTTTTGAAGCGTATGTCGACAGCTTAGAGCATGCACACGTCCGGGACAGCATTTATCAATCACAACAAACCGCAAAAGGTTATGCAGAACAAACCATACACCCGTAAATTCTTACAAAAGCGTAAGTTTTATACAGTCCTGCCACTTCTGGTTTTTCCATTTCTCACATTGATCGTCTGGGCATTATTTGGCAAGGGAGACGGAGGATTGGTTTTATCAAAAGAGCGAAAAGGGTTGATTATGAGCCTTCCAGATGCCTTTTTGAAAGATGAGAAGGATTTGAATAAAATGGGCTACTATAAGAAGGCTGCCGAAGATTCTGCAAGGCTCCGTGATCTGATTGAGAAAGACCCGTACTATCAGGACACGCTACTTGCCTCGAAATCCGGCCCTTTGGGTGTGCCGCTCAAAAATCTGGAAGGGCCGGGAAAAACTAAGAAAGGAAGCGCTGGCCAAACTTCTGAAAATGCTGATCCGGCTGACAAAGAGGTGTTCAAAAAACTTCAAGAACTGGACAAGGTCTTATCAAAAACCAGCAATCCAAATTTTGACGATCCCGCTAAGCCCAAAGTAGCTGCGGCACAAGAGGAGGATACAAATCACGAGCGACTTGCGCAGTTAGAACAGATGATGGCTGGCCTTGGGGAAGAAGACGAGCCAATCACTGAGGTCGATCCGGAAATGACCGAGCTCAATGGAATGCTTGACAAGATAATGCAAATTCAAAATCCGGATCTGCAACTTGAACAGACTCGAAAGCTATCGCTTGAAAACAGAAAGCAGGTCTTTCCTGTAACAGCGGTCACTGACCAAGTGCATTTCACCTTTCTTAGTGGGCAGCGCGAACCCGAAGATAGTTTAAAGCATCTCACTTCGAATCAGATAAATGGTTTTCATTCGCTAGAAGATCATCGAGGTGCGAGCCAAAATCAAAACGCAATTGAAGCGGTGATCGATCAAAATCAAACGCTCGTGACGGGAGCTACCATCAAATTTCGGTTGACCACGGACGTCTTTATAGCGGGCACTCGTATCCCGGCCGGTAGTTTTGTGTTCGGAAAGAGCAGCCTCAATCAGGAAAGGCTTCGCGTTAATATTGAGTCTGTCAAGTCTGGAAATTCTTTACATCCCGTCAGCTTAACGGTTTATGACATGGATGGAATGGAAGGAATTTACGTTCCCGGCGCACTTTCTCGCGATGTTGGTAAACAGTCCTCTGACCGTGCGATTCAAGGGATTAACATTCCAATCATCGACCCTTCTTTCGGCGCACAAGCCGCAAGTGCAGGTATCGAAGCTGCGAAGACATTTCTCGGCCGAAAAACAAAGCTTATCCAAGTTTCATTGAAGGCTGGCTATAAGGTGCTTCTCAAAGACGCCAACTCCAAACCGATCTAATCTCAATTCATTCTAAGATTCAACTATCATGAGAAATTTTCTTTTGAGTCAGCTACTGCTATGCCTGAGCTTTGTCGGAATAGCCATTTGCCAAGGCGTCGAAACGAGCGCTATACAAGCAATTCCACTTGAAATCACCACCAGCAAAACTACCCACCTAGTATTTCCATACAACATCAAAACGGTGGACCGAGGGAATGGAGAAATCCTCGCGCAAACGGCAGCTGGCTTTGACAACGTCCTGCAAGTCAAAGCCGCTATGGCATCTTTCGATACGACCAATCTGACTGTTATCACAGGTGATGGGACGCTTTACTCGTTTATAGCGAGCTACTGTCCGAATCCTGTCTCAATTAATATAAGAATCGGTAAATCAATGAACGTTGGCGCTACGTCAGTAGCAGAACCAAACGAAGCGGAGATTGAGCATGCGTTAATCCAAGCTAGTCAAAACGATTCCAGTAATGTCAGTATAAAAGATCAATCTTCTCAGGCAAAATTAGAGCTATCAGGTATTTACATCTGCGGCGATATTTTGCTTTGCAAACTGACGCTTACCAACAATTCGCCTATCAAATATGATATCGAGACCCTTACGCTTTCCATCAGGGACAAAAAACGACCTAAGCGTACAGCGATTCAGGAAACCTATATCAAGCCATTCCGCGTGCTGAGTGATACGACCTCAGTCGGCCCAAACGCGCAGCACACTTTCGTTTACGCAATACCCAAGATGACAATTCCGGACAAAAAGCTTTTGTCAATCGCGCTCTATGAAAAAAACGGCGGCAGGCATCTGAACCTTAAAGTTCGAAACAGGCATATCCTGAAATCCCTTCCATTGACGACTAAATAATTCAACCTTAAATCATAGAAATCATGAATGAGAAAAATTTCGAATACCTACGCGATCAGGTAAAGTATTCAGGTTTTGGCGACGGGCTGGAGGCTCAGCTGAGAGAGAACATCAAAAAGCAACCGCTTGAATTCAGCGTGCAACATCAAACAGCATTCGGTAAAGATGAGGTAACAAGTACGCTGAACTTCAAAAGGTCATCGATTACCGATATGTACTTTTTCAATAACTATCAGACTTCTATAAAACCTGACAAGTCAACCGAAAAGGTGAATCAAACCTTTTACATGGGCAAGGATAACAACATCACCCTAAAAGAAGGTTACAATCTAATAAGTGGCCGGGCAGTGAACAAGGATCTGACCAACAAGGAAGGAAAGATTTACAATGCCTGGCTTGAAATGGACTTCAAGCAAACCGATGCAGCCGGTAATTTCAGACTCAAACAATATCACCAGAACTACGGTTTTGACCTAAATAAGGAGTTGGCTAGCCTGCCGATTAAAGAACTCCAAAATAATCAGGATCGTGAAAGGATCATCGATTCCCTCCAAAAAGGAAACAGGCAGCTCGTTACGTTTCTAGAAAACGGCACAGAACAACGCAGACATATTGAGGCCAATCCCCAATTTAAGTCTGTTACCGTCTACGATGCAAACATGCACCGAATCTATTGCAAGCAATCACAGCAGGTTTCGAGAGGAATCGCCAACAAAAGTGAACAAAAGCCGGCTGACGAGCTCGTAGGTGGCGAAGGAGAGTATCATCGTGCGCCTAAAAAGCCAAAGAAATCAAAGTCAATGTCGATTAGTCAGTGAGCCATGGATATCGGAAACCAACTAAACCGCTTTTTTGGGAAGATCAGTGCCGACGCGAGAATTAACGTTACCCACATAAGTGTCTTCACCGCGATTCTCCAAGCAGCCGGGAAACTCGAAACAGGTACACTTTGCATGTTTGGATTTGAATTAATGCAGCTAGCCAAAATATCAAGCGGCAAAACGTACTACCGAACGGTACGCGAACTGAGTCAGTTTGGGTATATCGCATATGAGCCATCATTTAACAAAAACAGGCCCAGCAAGATTATCCTACCGGAATAAAGTCTCCAAAACCTGTATCTATAATGAACATCGAAGTCATCACAAAAGAAGATTTGCAATTGCTAAGGCGGGAGCTTTTAGAAGACTTGAAAAAGATTCTTACAGCGACCCGAACGGAGCCACGGAAATGGCTGAAGAGTGCCGATGTACGTAAAATGCTCAACATTTCGGCCGGCACGCTTCAAAACCTCCGGGTGTCGGGTCATTTGAAACCCAACAAGATTGGAGGCTCATTTTACTATGCATTGGGAGATATCGAGCTGCTGCTCCATGCGGAAACTAAAAGAAAGAAATGATGGAAAGACCAATTTCAAAGCATTTTGCAAAAATCCTGGCTGACCGCCGGGTGAAAGTCTGGCACGTGGGAACGTATCTCGCATTGTTACTAATTTGGGACCGGAACCGTCAGTCTAGCCCGTTTCAGGTAACTCGAGCACTAATCATGCAACTCGCCCGCACTCGAAGTTCTGCTACGTACCACAAGTATCTAAAGGAGCTCGAAGCGTTCGGATACATCAAATACCTGCCCTCTTTTCATCCCAAGCAAGGCAGCAAGGTATGGCTTGTCAAGTAATTGCAATTTCTATGCAGGCTTGTCTCAATGCTGGAAACAGCTGCGGAAACAGACTACCTTGGATCTGAAATAACAAAAAATCATTGGAGCTATGATCATTGCATTCAGTATGACTTCGGTCATGGTTTACGGTTTACTCTTGTTTTCAGCTGGGCTAGGAATACGGCTCTTAATAGGAAGGCGCAGATTCAACAGGCGAGGACTTGGCGGCGCACAATTCTATGATAACTATTGGAGTGCGATATTCATTTCGACGCTAGAAGGTCTTTTTATGCTGTTCTCTGCCGGATGCATCGTCGCTGGGCTTCTCTTGTGCTTAGTCGAAATCTTAAATACCAGATAGATTAGAGTTTCTATGACAATCAACCGCCTTCGGATCGGAGCCAATTGAGGCTTCGACCCGAAGGCGGCTTTTGTTTTCATATTTATAAATTTAAATGCCGCCCCGTCTCCGGGGGCGGCGATTCTTTTAGTTAAGATTGAAAGCATTTGTACCTCGGCGGGCAAATTCATCACACAAGTTGAATGCTGCCTGTCCTCGCAACTGACCTGTTCCACCGAGCACAATTGATTTGAGTTTTGCTTCGTCGTCGGTAAACTTGCGGACATTCTGAAAATACCCTGTGACTGCATTGTAAGCGCCAAACACGGTTCCCATCGTAGTCCGGAGCTGCTGAGTAGGATTACTAAGCGCATATTCATACACATCATCGACAATATTAAGGAACTGGGTAGACAGCGCATGAACCTTTCCGTCGCGAATATTCCCGAGGACTTCCTTGTTTGGTGCCATCGCAATTTCGATAAGCTTTTTTAGCTCGGGATCACTAATACGCTTCTTCGCCCAAGTGTTGAATACCTGACCGACTTCGTCGCTAAACCGGTTGGCTATACCCATCAAGTTATGTGCTGTTCTGAGCCGGTCCTTAGCATTGCTGGTGTGGCGAATTTTAACAACATTGGTCATGTTTTTCATAGCAGCGTTCAGCGTGTTTGCGCATACGATCCGGACCGGTGTAAACGCAGCCGTGATACTACCGCTACCGTCGTGGGAGGTCGTAAGAAAGAGATATTTTTCGATCAGGTCATCGGCCCCAACTTGAATATAACCCGGCAACTTGGCGGTAATAAAAATCCTTTCTCCTTTGCCCAACGCACCAGCAGTCTCATACAAAATCCCGTCCCCACCCACGATGCTGTCAAAGAATGTGAATGCATCGCGATTTTGAACTATCTGGTATTCTCTACCAACTACACCGAGTACCGCTTTTGTATCAGCTCGCATAGTTGCGAAATACCCCCCGACCGGCACAAAGGGTTCTGATTGATCGCTTCCCTCAGACGGCAAATTAGCCAGGAGAGTAGCCTTTTGAACCTCGTAATCCAGGCCCGCAAAAGCGATCGCCTCGGCGCTAGTTGGGTATTCGTCGACGATCCGTCCGAGGCAATGCCACGGTTTTTCCTTTACAGAAAAGAATGAGTGTTCGCCGGTAGTCTCGTTGAAATTCAAATTGTGAGCCATGATCTTAACATGTTAGAAGTTGAAAATTGTTTTTCACTCTTCCTCTCGCTCTCTTTAAATGGATGTTTGACAAAGAAAAAACGAGAAAAAGTAAGCCCTTCTAACAGTGGCCCTTTATCAGCCAAAAGGAAATGGAATAAGTGCACGCATGTGCTGGCGGCGTGATTTTGATAGGTCTGAACAATAGAAAAGCCGCCATTATGCCGGAAGCTTTTGGCGGCTTTAAACAATAACTGAAATACTAGGGCCACTTATTTAGCTGCCCTTTTGCCGAGTTTGTTTGTCAAACATACCTTGAGGGTCAAAACCTCTATTAACTCTTCGTAGGTAGCCCTTCAAACAAATAACTTTTCTGACTAAATTGTGTCTTTAATGGCTGGCTGCGGACGGACTTATGTTTAATCATGGTGGATTATCACAAACCGTCCGCGCTCTCCACCTATGGATCCTACTTACATGTCACTCAAAAAGTGAAAAAGACGAACCTAATCGCTGTTTTTGGTATGGAGTAGTTCAGATAGTCTTCTCATGTCCTGACTTAATTTTGCATCAACGACCTTTGCATATATTTGGGTAGTTTTTAAGCTACGATGACCCAGCATTCTGGAGACACTTTCTATCGGAACACCATTGGAAAGTGTGACAGTGGTCGCAAAAGTATGCCGGGCTAGGTGAAAGGTGATCGGCTTTCGAATGTTACAAACATCCCCGATTTCTTTGAGATATGCGTTCATCTTTTGGTTAGATAACACAGGAAGCAAAAGACCTCGCTCTGCGCCTGCATGATTTTCGTATTTTCTTAGTAGCCTTAATGCCTGGGGCAGCAGTGGAATTCTAGCAACTGAGTCTGTTTTTTGCCGTTTAATATTAATCCATTTTTCTCCGACAGTGCCTTCGCCAATGTCCGACGCTTTTAGTTTCGCAACATCCGCGTACGCAAGCCCAGTGTAGCAGCAAAATAGAAAGATATCTCTCACCTGTTCAAGACGAGGAATATCGAAATTCTTACCTTCAATGGATTTCATTTCCTGCTCAGTTAACGCTGTCCGGTCCACTTCGTGTTTTGCCATTTTGAATGCAAAAAAGGGGTCGCGAGGTATGAATTCGCTTTTAACACAGATCAAAACGATCTTTTTCAAGTTGGCCAAGTATTTCATCGTAGCGTTATGCCCGACTTTTTTAACGCTTTTGAGGTAAAATTCGAAGTTGGAAATAAATTGAAAATTTAGTTTACTGACATCCATCTGTTTAGCATTGAACTTCCAAAAAATAAATTCACGTGTGTGCCTTAAGGTTGTCTGATAGCGCAAGTAGGTAGCATATGCGTATTCTATCCCTACAAGATCATTGATCTTTGAATTGTGATCTTCAAACACTTTCAATAAGTCAACTGATTTTTCGTCGACACCTAACCACTTGTTTTTAAAAACTTCAATCGACATCACCAATCCTTCCTGAATAATCTGCCGTTGAATACCATGCGCTTTACCAATAAGAGAATCCAAAAAAACATTGATCTCTCTAGCTTC
Organism: Dyadobacter sp. CECT 9275; assembly: GCF_907164905.1. NCBI lineage: Bacteria > Pseudomonadati > Bacteroidota > Cytophagia > Cytophagales > Spirosomataceae > Dyadobacter > Dyadobacter helix. Next base: position 1,202,843 of record NZ_CAJRAF010000002.1, read on the forward strand.
AATTGATGATCCCTTGACTCTTCCGGAGTCGGCCGACCATTTTTCCTCCAGAACCGTCTTTCCTGTCGATGTCTCAAACCTTGATCCGCCAATCGTGACCCTGATATAAATTGGCAATTGGCGGTTCCGATTGATCTTTGACTTTCTAACTGAAAAAAGAACATTCATGCTTGCTTCCATCTCTCCGTTTTTTTGTTTAAAAGTATATTTCAAAAACTTATCATTCAAGATGTTCATTTTGTGAACATCTTACTGTTTCACAGCACCTTACAAGTGTCGAAGGGACGAATTCGGGACTAAATTTGGTAGGATCAGATCAGTCCCGAATTCGTCCCGTGGCTTTTGATAAAAAATGAATGTTTTGCAATCTCCGGCAGAAAAGAAAATGCGCGAAAATGATTGATCTACGGGCATTTTGAGCGTTTAATTGTACTTAGAGTGGAAGCGGAGGGAGTCGAAACCACACCCACAAAAAGCTAATAATCAAACTCTTAGACACCCACAACATTCATTACCACCGAATTCGTCCCTTAGGCCTGAACTTAGAGTAGCGGAAAAAAGCAAAAGCCCGTAAATCAGTTTTACGGGCTTTTGAAAGATTTGATTATTACTCTTGTGGAGACGGAGGTTGAAGAACAGCCCGGCAATACAATTTCTAATAACCGCAATTTTAAAGGATTTGGCCGCTTTTTATGGTCCGAAAATCTCTTTGTTTAAATGGTGGTAGCCATTTTTGCGGTCGTTCCCTGTCGATTAATTAATCAACTATGACGCATCCGCAGTTAGTTTGGACGGCTATTTTTCAAAGCGAAACTAAGGCTTGACAAATTTGCAATGCCTATATTTTTCCTTACGATTGATGTAAGTTTTTCGCTTGATCCTGGCCGGTCTACCTGTGGGTGATTGGATACGCCCTTACCCTTTCCCAGCAGAGCCTCATTTCGGAGCGCCTCTTTATACATTGATTGAACGGCGTTTCTTTCTGCTTCAAGTTCCATCACCTTCTTTTTTAATTCTTCAACTGGATGCTCTGACTTTTTTCCAGTGAGAATATAAGTCGAGTCAAAATCATCAAACTTATTCGCCAATAAGGCAAATATCTGCATGTTCGGCTTACTCCCCCTATTGGTGTAATTGTAAAAACTTTGCGGGGTCTTACCTATAGCTATCGCAACCGGCGTAGGACCTCCTTTTTCGTTGATCCAATCTACAAATCGATTCATAATTTCTTTCATAGTTTTATTCAATTGTTTGTTTTAATTATTCGATTGTTTATATTTGTAATCATTAATAAATAATAATTACACTATGGGTAACAAAGATAAACAAGAGTTGAACAATTCCAAACAAGTGAAAGACTTGAATTATTTATTGGATGTGTTCCCTAAGTGGTTTAACGTATACAAAACCATTGCAGAAAGGCTTAACAGTAAGGGTATTAGGACCGCGTACGGCAAAGAATACGCGTACAATAATGTTTATCAATGCGTGAAAGGAAGATGGTACGATCCCAATATTCATGAAGAATTGGCCACAATTCGAAAAGAATATATAGCGAAACAGAACAAAATTAAGAATCTGGAGTCAATCGAAGCGCGCTAAATCTCGCAAAATGAGCAGTTACGAATATACCCGCGCTTGGTTTGATTTTGCTTTTGAAAATACAGACATGGTGAGCGGTAATCACACCGGAGTATACCTATGGAATGTCGAACTGAATAACCGGCTAGGGTGGGTCAAGAAATTTGCTTCACCGGCTTCCCAGGCTATGATGGCAAATGGTATAAAATCCTACAATACCTATAAAAAAGTGCTATCAGATTTGGTAGAATGGGGCTTTATCGAAATGGTTCAGGAATCGAAAAATCAGTACACCGCTTGCATAGTTGCTCTATCAAATTTTGACAAAGCACTTGACAAAGCACTTGACAAAGCACTTACAACGCACTGTACAACGCAAAGTGAAAGCACTGTACAAAGCATTGATAGTATAATTAAACCAATAAACCAACAAACCAATAAACCAATAAACATAGAGTTTCAGGTTTTTTGGGATTTGTACGGGAAAAAGGATGACAAGGTAAAATGCCAAAAAAAATGGAATTCATTGACGGATAGTGAACGAGAGCTAATCATTGATGACATCCCGAAATACAGGACAACGATAACCGAAATAAAATACCAGAAGAACCCGCTTACTTACCTGAACGGCAAGTGCTGGCTTGACGAAAGGAACTTTGGATTGCCCGAAGCAAAAGTTTACCCCATTCAGCCACGAAGAAAATATCTAAACGATCCGTCACCATGACAAATAAAATTCCTGTCGGACTGGTAAAAAAAATGATGATTTCCAGCCAAGAATCAAGACAAGACTTGAAACAGCGGCTAAAAACGCATGAAGGAAGGCTAGAATCGCTTTACGAAATGCTGGCCGATGGAGACATAACAGACGATCAATTCAATCACTTTTACGCAATTTCTCTACGTGGATCAAATAGCTCCTCCCCAAAGTTTTGAGATCGAGAAAGACGTACTTTCTGTGATCTGCAACAGGCCTGAGCTGATTTATCAGGTCGAAGACCTCTTGGATGATGATTGTTTTTACAACAGCGACAACCGGTATCTTTTTTCAGTCGTGATGAAAGTACACTTCTCCGGCGTGGCAGTTACGCAAAGCTCTATTCTTCCACAAATTATTACATCCGGACGAAAAGACATTCTGGATCATTACCAGCAAATGAAGAAGTATTTCACATCGGAACGGTCGCTGGTGAACAATGCAGAGGCCCTGGTTGAGTTATCTACAAAACGTGCACTTTTGACAAAATCGCTCAGGATTCTGCAAATGATTGAACTGAACGAAACGATTGAAGACATCGAATCTGAGGTAACAGATGCTACAAATATCGTGATGACGCGCAATAAGCAGACGGAAGCGATTTCCATGGGTGAAGCCGTAGACGGTCTTTATGACCTAATGCACCGGGATCCGGTTAATGGAATTACCGGGATACCGACCGGAATTAGCTCACTGGACAAGATTACCGGTGGTTGGGAGTATGACGACAAGGTGATTATCGCAGCGCGGCCGGGAATGGGTAAAACGATTGCGGCTACGTTTCATTCGTTTCATTCGGCTTCTATCGGCTATCCAACTGCTTTAATTTCCTTGGAAGTTCGGCCGGCAAAGCTCGCAGGACGGATGATGTCCAACGCTTCTGGATTCAATTCAAGTGACATCACAAAAGGGCGGCTGGCGGATAATCAGAAAAGAATTATTACCGAGATTGGAGACAAGTCGAAGTCTATCCCGCTTTACTTCTACGACAATACCAGATCCAGGGATATTAACGACATCTGCAGAACGATACGGACGTGGCACCGAAAGTACGGGATTAAGATTGTTTATCTTGACTATATCGGACTTTGCCGGGACAGAACGATTCGGAACTCTTCTGATAAAACGGCGATAACTGAAAGCGTTCAAAGCAAGTTGACGGAACTTGGAGATCACTTAGGAATCCCGCTAATCATATTTTCGCAGCTCAATCGAGGCTCAGAGGAAAAGTCTGACAGGAGACCCACGCTTAGCAATTTAAAGAGCTCAGGGAAACTGGAAGAAGACGCGACAAGGGTAATTTTCCTTTACCGGCAGGATTACTACGATTCCAACGAATCCGAAGCCAGAGGAGAGAACTTTATTCCTAGCAACGACATGGAATACATCTTTGCAAAGAATCGCGAAGGAGAACTTGGACCGGTTCTGCTAAAATGCAACGTAGCTCAGAACAGGATTTACGACAACAATCAGACAAGTCACATCCATTCTGCCAAGCAAATCGAAGACTATTACAAGAACACAGCGCTCAACGGAATTCCAATGTCACTAGGTTTCGCATAATATGAAAACACCCACCATCGACCAAATAGTAAAAGTCCTGTACGAAACCATGCCTATGGCAAGACGTGAGCAGGTCGTAAACTCAGCTAAGGAGATTCAAAAAATATTTGGTAACAATCCAAAAAAACAATTAGTTATGAAAAACACGTTCAAACAAGGAAATCTCTGGGCCGCCTTGATGGTATCGAAAGCCACAAAAAACATATCGCTTGACGAAGCTGCTTTCGAAATAGGAGTATCTAGATCTACAATGTATCGAATTAGAGATAATCACCCGCCGTCAGTTGAAACGCTTGGAAGGATTTGTAAGTGGCTAAAAGTATCACCATTAATGTTTTATGACCTATCAGACTAGGTATTTATTTAATTCATGATCGGCAAATACAAATCAGAACAGAGATGAAAACACAAAGTGAACAAGAACTTGCCAAGGACTTCATTGCTTTTTTTCAAGATCAGGACATGTACTTTGAAGTGCCGGTTGCAGGTGGAATCATAGATATAGTTGTCAAAACAGATCTCATAATAACCGCTATTGAGGTAAAAACGTGCTTTAATTTTGCTGTTCTGGAACAAGCGATAAGAAATAAGAGATTCGCTCATTACTCATACATCGCAGTACCTAAGGGAAATAAAAGATGGTTTCAGGAGCAGGTTTGTAAAGATTACGGCGTCGGACTGCTTGAATCCTGGAATGGGTATGTGTCCGAAATTGTTCGACCAAAGCTAAACAGGAAGGTAGTAAGGATTTCAATAGAGCAATATCATAAAGAATCTGTTGCGGGGTCGCAAAATGAAAGAATGACTGCTTTTAAAAACTTTGTGAAACAGCTTCAATTGATGGCAATCAGATACCCGGCGGGTATAGAATTCAATGATATTTTCAAAACTGGCTACTCGCATTACTCATCTGTTAGCTCTTTGAAATCTTGCGTTTCGCAGTATGTCTCACGTGGAATAATTACCGGTATCAAAATAGAAAACGGGAGAATCTATCCGGTTCCAAACACTACACCGCCATGATCGGCAAATACAAATCCTTAACCGGAAAGTCTGAATATGAAGTTTTCTGGGGGGCGCATACAGACGGAAAGAAAAAGACGCAAAGCCTGATGTGTAAGCGGACAAAGTGCTCAGTCGCCGGAGCTGTTTTGAATGATCCTTTTCCGATTGACGAAAAATATATTACCTGGTTGTTAAAACTTAAATCCTGGGAGAAGATTCCAGAAATGTAAATCTGTAAAAATTAGAAATGTGGATCTTACCGAACAATCACCCATTATCCTCTCACTTTGCCCAGGAATACGCGGAATCGAACGAGGACTTGAAAGAATATTTCGATCAGTCCGAGTTGCCGCTTATGTGGAAGTCGAAGCCTTTATCGTGGAAAACCTTCTTACGGCAATGGAAGCGGGTTTGGTGGATGCAGCACCTATCTGGTCGAATCTTAAAACCTTCAACCCGGATCCGTTTCGAGACCGCATTGATGGAATCATTGGAGGTTATCCTTGTCAACCATTTAGCCTTGCAGGAAACAGAAACGGGGTTCAGGATCCAAGACACCTTTGGCCGTTTATATACTCGATCGTTAAGCAAAGCAGGCCGACATGGTGCTTCTTTGAAAACGTCAGAGGGCACTTATCAATGGGATATCCAGAAGTTTACCGAAACTTACGGGATCTGGGTTACCGTGTTGAGCCAGGAATCTATTCAGCGGAAGAAGTCGGCGCTCCGCACCAAAGGGATAGATTATTCATCCTTGCCATTATGGAAGACACCACTTTCTTCCGAGAACGAGGGGGGAGTGTTGGAAATACGCAGCGGAACGAATGCAAAAATCAAGCTCAGGGATCAGTCGGTGCATTGGGGAACTCCACTTGCCTCAGACCACGGAGGGACAACAAGGGAAGATTTCAGTCCCAAATTATCAGAACAGATTCAGAATTTTCCGACCCCGATTTCCAGTCCCTGGAAATCGGGTCACTCCAACCTGAACCGAAAAAATGCTCCACCGCTCAGCGAGGTAGTTCTGAAAAACTGGCCGACACCAATAACCAGCAGGGGCGACTATCAGAACCAGAAGAATGGAGAAAGGGCCCCGAAGCTGAACGGAGCAGTAACGAATTGGCCAACACCGGTTACGATGGACAAAATGGCTCCAAAGACGGACAAGGCACTGATCAGAGAGAAAGTGGAAATTCGACCGGGTCGCGCAAGTTTTTCAAATCTTCGGGACTCCGTAATCAGCGGCTCTATGACAGATTTCCAGCCGGACAAGGTGAACATCAATACGACTGGGAAGAGTCGCGCACGATTGAATCCAGCCTGGTCTATACAGTTAATGGGTACAACTTTACAGAAGATCTTCACCGTGCCATTGGCAATTCAGTGGTTGAACAAACCGCAGAAATAGCGTTCAGGGATTTACTCAATAAGCACTTTTCAAAGCAATAAACGAGTATGAACAACACTCATTCAGCAATCATTATCACGGATGATTTAAAAATCTTCGTTGATGGCATCCCGGACACCTGCGATCACGATGATAAAGGAGACCCAATATTATGGTCTGCCTCCGGAAAAACGATCCACTGGCACACTTACCAGCAGTGGGCTCATCTACCTTCGAGGGAGAGACACCGGCTTATCTGCGACTATCACGACGAAATAGAAGATCCGGTAGTTGGCAGTTGTGTAAGCTGCTCCAAATGTAAAAAACCATTTTCACCACCAATGTTTTAAACCAATGAACGATTCTCAAAAACTCGACAACATGAGCAAAATACTGCTCGCAACATCTACCATTAATTACATGGCAAATACAATAAATGGAGTGATTATAGACTTCCAGAATATTGAAAATTGTCAGACAACTACGCAAAGTGATTGGCCGAAGCAAATAATGGCCGAATCATTAAAAAATAAACAAGAATTTATGGCCGAAATGACTAAAAAACTTTCTGATATAGTCGAAGAGTTTGGCAATTATCTAAATGACAATGACATTGTGTGTGAGATTGATATGAGAATTAACCGCGCTCCATGCGAGATTTTACTTTTAGGTATGGATGAATGCGAAAATAGCTACGACCGAGCGGAACTGGAATGAAACAATGCACTCACCCCGGCTGCACCTACACAGTTTTCGGAAAAGGCTACTGCAAAAACCACCAGGGATACCGACCGGATTTCAAAAGTCACAAATCAAAAAAGCATGTTAAAATAAAACCGGTGAGCAAAAAGCATTCAAAGGAGCTTAAAACGTACAGCCAGCTACGTAAGGAGTTCCTGGAAAAGTTTGAAAACATGTTTTGCGCGGTTTATCCGCACCTGTTGGCAACTGAAGTGCACCATACCAAGGGCAGGGGAAAATACCTGAATGATACCGATACATGGTTGGCAGTAAGCCGGGAGGGGCATATCTGGATACACGAAAACCCTAAGCTGTCCCGCGAAAGAGGGTTTATGAAAAGCAGAATTAAAATGTCGGATGATTTAACGTAAAAACACATGAACACTTACAGCAAGTATTTCCCAAATGTTTTTCTAGCAAAATGTGAAGAGCAGCACGAAAAAGGCTCGACGATCATACTGGAAACAAGATACGGCCAGGAGCATGAATGCATAGTATTTAACCTGATCTACCAGAAAGACGGATTTTTCTTTTATTCAATCGTTCGCGCAGATGGCTTTAATGTGCAAGAATGGGCGAAAAGAAAAGCAGAACGATTGAATAATGCAAGTACTCGGGCTAACGCCAAAAGTAGTGCGCTTTGGGAGGCTTCCCACGAAGGCAAAGATTTCCTCACGCTGGCAGAACCTATTAAAGCAGGACACCACAGCGAAGGAAGGCACCGGGGCCTTATAGAGAGAAACCATAACCGGATGAGCAAGTCGGTCGAGTTTTCTCAGAAGGCAGACGAATACAGCGCCAGGGCAGACTATTGGGAAAGGAAAGCCGACACAATCAATCTGTCCATGCCGGAAAGCATTGAATATTTTGAATTCAAACTTGAAGAAGCAATCCGGAAACACCAAGGCTTAAAGGACGGAAGCATTAAAAGGGATCATTCGTTTTCCCTCACTTACGCAAAGAAGGAGGTGAAGGAGCTGACCCAGAAAGTCGAATTGGCTAAAAAGCTGTGGGAATAATTTAACCAAGTCAAACAAAAAACTTATGAAAAATTACGTAGTAGGCATTCATGCAATTTTCGAGCACAATCTTAAACTATTTACAGTTACAGCAGAAAATGAATACGAAGCTGTAAAAGCAGCAATGGTCGAATCATGCGACTCGGAAGAAGATAAACAATATGAAATTGATCATCAAAACTCAGATTATTATCCCGATAGTTACGATGAACTAAATAATGTTTACGAAGAGATGGCATTTTCTGTCATCGAGGTCGGTTCTTTTTTACTAAACAATTAACGATTTAACTAATGGCCTCCTACGAAAGTAAAAGTTTAAATGATGAATGGTATACACCAGAGTACATTTTCAAGGCATTGGAGTGCGAATTCGACTTGGATGTTGCCGCACCATTCGACCTTACTCATATTAAGGTTCCAGCCAAAGCGTTCATTCACAAGGATTCACTTAATGAAAGATGGGAAGGATTTGTCTGGATGAATCCCCCGTTTAGCGGTCGAAACAGCAAAGAGAAGTGGCTGGATAAAATATTTAACCACGGAAACGGGATAGCCTTAACGCCGGATCGTACCAGCGCTCCATGGTGGCCTGTTGCTGCAAAACAGTGTGATGCACTACTATTTGTAACTGGAAAAGTGAAATTCATAAAGCCTGATGGCAGCACAGGAGATTCGCCGAGCACAGGCACTACGCTTTTTGCCTATGGAGACAAGGCTGTTGCTTGCCTGTAAAATGCAGAAAGAAATGGATTAGGAATTGTTTTAAGAGTTCGTAAACCAACAGAAAAATGCCAATAAGCCACGTAGAGCACTGCGATAACATGGAATTCATGTCCCGGTACCCGGATAAGTTTTTTGACTTGGCTATTCCAGATCCTCCGTACTTTTCTGGCCCAGAAAAAAGGAAGTTTTATGGGCAGCAGTTTTCATCCATAAAAGTTAAGCGCGTGGATTACCCCGTAACGTCAACCTGGGGGCTTCCTTCCGATAAAACATTCGAAGAAATATTTAGGGTTTCAATAAATCAGGTTGTTTGGGGCGCGAATTACTTCCCACAACTTGGACCAGTTCATAAGACACCACGAAGAAACGAATTTGATGAGTGGCTTACGGATCATCCAAAAGGATGGATTGTATGGGATAAATGCAATGGAACTTCGAGCTTTAATGATTATGAGTTGGCCTGGACATCATTTGATTTACCCACAGTCATATTCCGGTTCATGTGGTTAGGGATGTTTCAAGGGAAATCAATAGCCGAAGGACATATTCAGCGCGGCAATAAACAGAATAATCAAAAGCGAATCCATCCGACTGAGAAGCCATTTGAATTGTACATGTGGACTTTTTTGAATTATTGTCAACCAGGATTTAAAATTTTGGACCCGTATTTAGGGTCTCAGTCGAGTCGTATTGTCGCTCATGATATGGGATTCGATTATTACGGCTGTGAAGCAGATATTACTCATTTTAATTCCGGATGCAAACGATACGATCAACACATTCGCCAATTATCCCTATTCTCCGCATGAAACCCTTCCTAACCGCTTTCTTTCAGGTCATGTTTGTTTGCGCTAATACAGTAATGCTTTCACACAGCAATTACCCGGGTGTGGCAGTGTGCTCATTCCTGATCAGCTTCTTATGGACTATGAATGTCAGGTCTGCATTGGGTACATGGCAAACGCGAGCTTTATATTGCTTAGGGGCTTGCTGTGGCTCGTTGACCGGGTTGTTTCTTTCAAACCTAATTGTAAAAGAATGAATAAGGATAAACAACGAAGAATAGAAGCTCGGAAACTTCTGCTAAGAAAAGAAGATCCTTTTGTAGAGATTGATCTGTCCAAGATAGATCATCCTGCTTGGATGACAAGGTGCTTTCGCAATAACAGATATACAGTTATGATTGATGATCAATGCAAAGTATCGACAGGAACGGCGATTCGAGCGATGGTGCAAAGCCACCTTAATCTTCCTATTCAGAATCATTGGTCCGAGATGCAAAGAATCAAAAATGTCATTTTTGGCCCCGAAACAACGGCTATTGAATATTATCCAGCTGAGAGTAGGTTAGAAAATCGGGAAAATATTTATTGGATGTGGGTGTTTAATGATGGATTATTGCCAATTCCAGTTTGATATGGTAGCAAATCTTAGAAAAATGCACGAGTGGCTACTTGCGGCTAGACACCGAGAGGCTCTGAAAGCAGAAAATTACGAGCTGTGCAAAATGATTCAGGAAGAAATTGACGAAAGGATTGAAAATAATACAATCAATCATGCTTTCATGGATGGCTTTCGATATTGGGATAAGAATCTAAAAAAATTTACAGGCCCTCCGAATTTTGGGCCCTACAACGGACTTTTTAAAAACTATAAATATCATAAAGAAAATGAGAGAGATAAAATTTAGAGGGAAGCGCCTTGATACACATGAATGGGTGTACGGATGGTATGTTAACAAGAAGAAGGACAAACATCAAATTGTTACAAGCGAAAGTATATTTCCTGTTTCGGTAAAAGATTTTACCGTTGGTCAATTTACCGGACTGATAGACAAAAACGGCGTTGAGATATACGATGGGGACAGGATACTTTATTCAAATGTATTGGAACGTGGAGAAGGGATTATTACATTCCATCTTGGATTCAATATCGAGTGGGACTTAAATACGGTAGTGACATCCAATCCTTCATTGATTAGTCCTCTGTTTTATTTTGGATGCGCAAAGGAAATAGAAGTGATCGGAAATATTCATGATAACCCGGAGTTGATCAAATAGCTAATGACCACAGAAATAACCTTCCCCGGCAACATCCCCGGCATGAATGGGAAAAATGGATTACTTCGGACTAATTGGCGTAAAAGAAACCGCATCCGTGATAAATGGATCTGGCATGTTAAGGCGGCAACCAAAAACAAACATCCCGGCCAGGTAAAACTATTGTTGACCCGCTACGGTTTTTCAACTCCCCTGGATTACGACAACCTGGTTGCAACTGGCAAGATTCTCATAGATGCTATGGTTCATGCTGGAGTGATCGTAGACGATAAACCGGCCATTATTTCGGAGCGTGAATATGTTCAGGTAAAAACCTCAAAGGACGGTCAGAAGACAGTGATAACTATAACTGATCTGTAAAGCCTTCAAAATGATCGACATTGTTATCAATATGGCAATAGGCGAAAGACTTTCTGTTGATTGATATACCGGATCCTGATGGGGTGATTTTGTGAAGCTTAATGAGATGCTTAAAATTATGCCTTAAAAAAAGGCGATAATGACATAGGATTGTTGTGAATTCCCTGTAAGTACTCCCGCGACTCAACCTTTAAAAGATTGTTATACCACAATACAGCCTCTTTTCTAGTTACTCGGTATATCTTCATCGCTGTAAGGGCAGAGATAACAAATGTCAGCAATGAAAAATTTACAATAATCACTACGTATATTGGAGTATTATAAAACACGCTCCAATTGAAATTATGAGCTAATTTACGTTGTAGATTTGATATGTCAGGATTGCTTGACCGTATCATTTCAATGCTTTTCTCTAATTCGTAAGATTGCAAAACATGCATTCTGTAGAAATTAAAAAACATGCGTAAATGAAGGGCGGAAGATCTTCTACATGAATGTAGATCAGAGGCAACTTCATTGACAGCAAGAATCTGCTTAACAACCTTGAAGTCTTCCAAGTTGATGTTGTCGTTTTTACGGAGATAATCCATAACCTCCCTCTGAAATTCAGAAAATCGCAGTCTTGAAGCGGTATATTTTTGAATCGACCTAAGCCTATTCGTGTAAGCCGCAGCGGAAAATGCCGCTATGAATAGAAAAAGAGTAAAGCCCATGCTTAAAATATTTAAGATTGCTGAGATTGGTTCGCTGGAGTTGTATCTAGTCTTTTCTCTAATATGGCGATAAACTTATCGCGGTAATCTTTGTTTTCGTCTGAAAGAGCTTTTATTTGCTTATCCTTTCCGCTTATAATTTGCCTGATAAGCAACACTATTATCAACAAACAAACCGCTAAAAGGGCACCTGCCAGGCCCCATTTTGATTCAAGAGCGCTATACAAATCCTTGAACCATAACGCAATATTCATATATTTCTTTTATTTATTTGTAGAAGGGAGCGAAAATTAAATAGATTTTTATCATAAGAATATTCACTACACCAACTACTTGCTATCAAGCAACATTCCTCTAAAAATCATGGTTTTCCATGAGGAAGCCCTAATCCTTCAAAACATGTCCTTCTCCTGGCTGGTTTAAGCCTTGCCATGTCCGGGGAAAGCATGCGTGTTGACTTGATACTGTTGACATGAAGCGCGAAGCATAAATGACTGAAAAACAAACTATTGAGTTATTTCCTTTGTTATTTTCAAACATTTTACAAAAATAACTATTCAATTGTTTGTTTTATACGCTCAATTGTTTGATATTTGTATTGTCAACCTGAGACAATCAAATAACAAACAAGATGAATCCACAATCAACCACCGACCAACAAAAAGCACTCTTCGCACATGCGGAATATATTTTCGCTACAATGCCAGGATTCGAGAAGGAAAAGGACTGTCTGATTCAAGGAGCGCTTTTGACTTTCAAGATTGATAGCGAATACGGAGACTTTAAAGTTTCGACAGAAGTTACAATGCAGGACACTGTTCGCTCAATTCAGGAGCGCCTTCAGGAAGAAATCGAAGCTCGGTACCGGTATTTGACTGATCTGGACAGCAGGGATGCGGTTGAAGATTTGGGGCGGTCATTTAAAGCTTTGACCATGGGTTATTCAGGTAGGCTTACACTTTAAACCTTTTTTCGATATGAAAATTACTTATAAATCCATTCGCGATCTTAACCAGGATAAGTTTTACGCCAAAAGTGTTAGTTCTAGCCACGTTTCATATTCTGCGTACTATAAAGAGGCAAATTTTTCAGGGATATGGGTTTCAATTAATAAAATCCTTGGGACCGTGTTTATCTCATCAGTCCCGGACTATGAAACAGAAGCTGAAATCATCACCGAAGACGAATTTATTGAATTCTACGAGCAGGCCAAAAAGAGTATCGAAAAGAACCTTCCTGTTTACGCATATTAAAGAAAACACCAGTAGCGGATATGCTGTGTTTAATTCCAGTCCCATTTTTTCACCTAATAAATTATCATGAAATGAGGTAAAGATAAGTAGTGTATATCCCTACCCGAATGGGAGTGTTCGGCTAGTATCGGAACGAGGGTTCCGCGGATATCTAAGTTTTGTAGGGTAGCGTCGCCAAAAGTGGCCTTGCTGGTTCGAATCCAGGGCGCTGACAAAGTTCTAAACCAATTTTACATGAAAACTGAACAAGAATTAATCGACCTCATAATCAGCTACGAAGCTGCTTGTGAATTAAGAGGTGTAACTCCTTTAACGATAGAAGACTTTGCAAAGCACCCGGAAGAAGACCGCGATTCAGATTTTGCTTCCCATCAGCTTAATGTAATCTGCAGTGCGTTTTGGAATGGCGAAAAGATTGATTATACGAACTTTAGACAAAAAAAGTATGAGATAATTTGGGTTTGGAATGAGAATACCGCTGGTGGTTCCGGGTTTTCGTTCGGCGGCGTCCTTTGCCTCGCTTCGGCTTCGTTTGTCGGCGCCCGCCACTCGTACCCTTCTGATCGAATAGCAAGGATAGGAGCAACTCGCTTTGTAGATATTTATAACCGCTTTCTTTCTCCATACAAACCGAAATGAAAACGTATTTCATTCTCCGAATCTGCTGGTTACCGACGCTGGGTTTGATTATCTACCTGAAATCGTTCGCTGTTTCCTCACTGAACTGGTTCGCAAGCAACCCAACGATGTACAATAAGAGTACAGGTTATTTACCGCTTATTGTAATAATTACGCTGGCCGCACTTTCCCGTAAAATAATCGCGCGATGGAATGGAAACTGACCTGATTGAAAGAGTTCTCGTGCTGATCCCGGAGGCTAAACCATGGCTGATCGGAATCGCGATTCTGCTGATTTTTCTGATGGTGTCTACCAGCGTTCTGAAGCGAGACAAGAACAACGTATAGGCATAACCGAAAGAGCAATGACAGAGGAAGAAATATATGAAATGGAATCGGAATTAGCCTGGCAGCAAATACAAAATCCTGACAACGGAGATCGGTACGACACAAAAGGAAATTATTCACATACAGAAAACCTAAACCAATATGTCACTTATTCAAAAATTGATAAAAATACAGACTGAGCTTAAAGCTCCTAAAAGCCAGTATAACTCTTTCGGCAAATATAACTACCGTAATAGTGAAGATATTCTTGAAGCCGCAAAGCCTCTTTTAAGCAGAGAGGGGCTTGCGATCTTAATAAGCGACAGTATCGAGCTTGTTGGTGGGCGGTTCTATGTCAAATCAACCGCATTGATTACAGACGGAACAGATTCAACTGAGGTTTCTGCATATGCTCGTGAAGAAGAAAGCAAGAAAGGGATGGATGGGTCGCAGGTAACCGGAGCTAGTTCTTCTTATGCCAGAAAATACGCCTTAAACGGTCTTTTCGCTATCGACGATAACAAGGACAGCGATCATTCGAACACTGGAAAGGATCAACAAGAAGCTCCAAGACAGTCCATGGAGACTAAAACAAAGACTGAGCAAGCAAAATCGAAGGATGGACGAAAAGCACCTGAAGCTTTAATTTCAGGCACTGAGAACTGGGAGAAAGTAATTACCAAGCTTACCGAAAAGGGGAAAACTGAGCTAGACTGGAAAAATGAAATAAAGTCATTTTATGTCATCACTGAAAAAGACGAAAAGCTTCTTTTTGAGCGCATGTCATGGCTACCATTTTAAACACTAAACAATAAAATAAATGGCTGAATTTTTAGAAGGGTTTATTGTAAAAAAACCGAACGAGAAAGCGCCTGAATTCGTACTGGCGACAATATCAATGAAAGTTGAAGATGTTATTTCATCGCTCAAAAAGAACGAAAAGAATGGGTGGGTTAACCTCAATGTTAAAAAGTCAAGAGACGGAAAACTTTATGCCGAAATTGATGATTGGGAACGAAATAGAAGAACGAACGATGACAGATGGTAGCCTACAAATTCCTTCTTACCACGTCTATCTGTTCAAAAGCTCCGGCATTAACTCGGCGCACTCTGCCAACGTATTTAACACGTTTAAGCCAGCCTTAAAGAGAAAGTATTTTAGCTCTTTATGTGTTTGGGTGGCTCAATTCGGAGTACTATGGGATGCAGCTTATGGGAAATTCAGAACTGTTTACGAATATGACCATGAGGCTGATACGATTTGTATCGCAAGTTTTATTCCTGGTGGATACGGATGGAGCGGGGTATTGAGAAATCCGGGATGTAGTTATGTAGCCGCCTATGACGAGTATCATGCTCGGAAAGAAATAGAGCAACAAAAAAGGGTTTAGGAGTATTACGGGCCGCCTGCCCTTATCTGGCTCCGCTTTGCGGGATTGATTCACATTTATCAAACAAAATAATATGGAAGCACAAGTTTTAACAATCACAGCATTAAATGCACAGAATGCCTTTAACAAGGCTAATTCTGAAATAAAAAAGACTCTTCAAAGTCTTTGGCCAGATCATAATTTCAACCGGGATATTACCGAGATGGTGGATAGCTACGAAGCGGCTTGCGAACTGGAAGGAATCACACAATTGACCATTGCTGATTTCGAATTTCTCCCAGAGCAGGACCGAGAATATCATTTTGTTGATCACCAGCTTAATATTATTCACCGAGCCTTAAATGAAGGGTGGACATGGAAAGAAGGTGAACGAGGTTACTATCCAGTTTTCAATAGGGCCGCTGGTGGTTCCGGGTTTTCGCTCGGCCTCGTCGGTTACTGCTCTTCGTCTTCGACTGTCGGCGCCCGCCGGACCTATAAAGACGAGAGATTAGCAATGCACTCGGCTAAAAAGTTCCTACACCTACATTCTGTAATCCAAAACAACGAATAAGATGAATATCAGAGAACAAGTAAAAACAATTGAAGACGCGTGCCGGTTACGCGGTGTTGAATACAGCGATATCACACCATGGCCTGAGCCTAAAAACGACTTTCAAAAAGCTGTAAATAATTTCGCCCATAGCGTGATTGTAATCGAGGCTCTTAATGAAGGCAAAGTTCCGGACTACGACAATGGTGAGCCAAAATTTGAACTGTGGTGGGATATGAGGGGTCAAGCCGCTGGTGGTTCCGGGTTTTCGTTCGGCGGCGTCCTTTACCTCTATTCGGATTCGTTTGTCGGCGCCCGCCTCGTTTTTATCGAGGAAGAAAATGCAGAATACTTTTCTACCCAGTTCCCGCACCTGTTTGAGGGTTTTATGGTGGTGAAAAAATAGAAGAAATAGGTTGTGTGCTGTTGCCGCTGGTGGTTCCGGGTTTTCGTTCGGCGGCGTCCTTTACCTCTATTCGGATTCGTTTGTCGGCGCCCACATATGTAAGTCATTAATTAATTTATTGACAGCACAGACCTTGCCCACATGGCAAAAAATGACCTCTAAAATTTTATGGGGCTTTGGTAGCGAAAGTGAAGATGACCCGCAAAGCATAGGCAATGAAAAAATTCGGGAATTTGTACGAGAAGATTTGCAATAGAGAAAACCTATTACTGGCCGACCTGCACGCGAGTAAAGGAAAATCCAGGCAGAAAGATGTGAAGTTTCATATTCAAAATCGTGAAGCAAACTTGGAATTACTTCATCAGATGTTGGTAAACAAAACTTTTAAAACTTCCGAATACAAAACCTTTACCATTTTCGAGCCTAAAAAGCGTATTATTTCAAGGCTACCTTATTTCCCTGACAGGCCAGTACAGCATGCTATCATGAATGTGGTTGGTCCTATCTGGCTATCCGTATTCACAAAAGATACTTACAGTTGCATAAAAGGCCGGGGCGTTCACCTCGCATTGAAAAATGTGAAGCTCGCCTTGAAGGATGTTCCGAACACTACATATTGTCTCAAACTGGACATTCAAAAGTTTTACCCCAGTGTTGATCACAAGATTTTAAAACGGATCATCCGGCTTAAAATAAAGGACAATGATGTTTTGGATCTGATTGATGGCATTATTGATTCATCACCGGGCCTTCCAATTGGCAATTATCTAAGCCAGTTTCTTGGGAATCTGTATCTGACATACTTTGACCATTGGCTTAAAGAAGTCATGCGTGTAAAATACTACTTCCGGTACTGTGATGACATGGTCATCTTATCAGGATCGAAACAATATTTACACCAGTTGCTCGCAGACATCCGTCTTTACCTTGACATTGATTTGAATCTTGCATTAAAACCTAACTATCAGATTTTCCCTGTCGAAAGTCGCGGTATTGACTTTCTGGGATACGTAATCAGGCACGATTACGTACGGATGCGAAAAAGAATAAAACAAAGCTTTGCCAGGGCAATAGCAAAAAGAAAACCGAAGTTCAGCCTCGAAGCTTACAAGGGCTGGGCAAAACATGCAAATACTCTCCACCTCATAAAGAAACTTAACGATGACTCAAATAAAAAACTTCAAAGATTTCGGGATAACCGCCGAATTCAAAGGGATGGAAGGCGAGAAAATAGATATATACCAGGTCCTTAACAAAGAAATTGAGGTTCACCGGTATCGAATAGAAAACTCCAAATATCCCGAGAAAGGAAATGGCAAGCGCCTCGATATGGAAATAGTTTTCGATGGCCGTAAAAGGGTTGTGTTTTCAGGGTCAGTGATTCTTCAGGAAATAATCAAAAAGATACCGCTCGCATCATTTCCGTTCAGAACGGTGATTAAAATGATCAACCGACGTCACGAATTTACCTGACTGACGATGCGGTTAAGAGTCTCAGATAAATTTCACCTTTAATTATAAAAATCATGGCCTCATGGTACAATGCGAAGATCCGCTATCAAAAAGAAGATGAAGCGGGGAGCCTCAAAACAATTAACGAATCATACTTGATTGATTCTGTAAGTTTCACTGAAGCCGAAGCTCGGGCTTATAAACAGATTGTAACTGGCGCAAGTGATTTCGGTGTAATCAGTATTACCCGCATGCGACTTGCCGACCTGTTTATCTACGAAGAAGGGGAAAAGTGGTACAAAATAAAAGTTGTGTACTTCTCCGTGGACGAAAGATCAGGAAAAGAAAAAAAGGTAGTGAACTACATGCTGCTGAATGCAGAAAGCGTGCAGCAAGCTCAGGACAGGATCATTGAAGAGCTCAGAAACTTCCTAATTCCGTACGAAATCGAAAGCGTCTCACTTACACCAATCCTAGAAGTGTTCCCGTATCAGGCTCCCGACGAACAAGAGGTGCCGGATAATTTCAGGCCTGTTTCGGACGCGCAGCCATGAAAATTATTTGTGCTCACTGTAACAAAGAGGCGGACTTGCCAACAGGGAAAGTCAACTACTCCGTAAAAAAGGGATGGAAGGTATTTTGTTCGCGATCATGCTCTTCAGCGGCGCGAAGAGCAAACAGGACACCGGAAGAATGGAAGCAAATTAAGGCGGATTACGACAAAAAAAGGCGCGCTGATCTTGGCGACGTCCTTAAAATGCAAAAGGCTGAATACTTCAAAAGAACCTACGATCCTGTCAAAGCCGCTATTCAAAGAAAAAAGAGGATGCCTTCGCACGTTGAGTATTGTCGCCGACCAGAATATCGACAAAAAAAGAAGGCATACGACGAAGTCTATCAGGCCAAAAGGCTTTATGGAGAGCACTGGGAAAGTGCAATCATATTAAAAAATCTTGAATGTCATATCGATAACAGAGAAGTGAAACAATCAAATAATTTAATTAACAAATCACAAAAACGAAAACGGTTATGGACCAAAATTCTGAATCAAAAATTGAACTCACTGCCAACAACTTGAAGAACGCCCTTTGGGATACCCTTCAAAAAGTACAGTCCGGCAATATGGAGCCCGGTCAAGCAGATTCTATTGCCACTTCGGCAAGGGAGATATTAAGAACAACTTCAGTTCAACTCAAAGTGGCCCAGCAGTCAAAAAGGCCGATCCCCTCAGACGTGCTGTCGTTTTCTGAAAACCAAAAGTGATTTTCACGGCGCATGCATAATAGTGTGCGCCAATATGTATCCGCATCCAGCATCAAAATGAAAAAACAAGCAAGAGTCTCTATAAAGGAGCCTGTAAAACCTACAAAGGAAGTCAAAGCCGATTTATCGAAAGGAATCTACAAAGGAGAGATTCGGAGTATCGTCGGCCAGCATAGATTACTTGTCCGCGCATCTGGTAAGGAGTCGTTCATTTATGTCGATAAATCCGGAGTTGAAGCGATAAAGGAAAAGTACGGAAAAGACTTCATCCGGAATTGCGGGGTTGTTAAAAAGGATCATAAGCCACAATTTAAATAAAGACTCAAGATGTCAAGGACAACAACTTTATTAAGAAGGCCAGACGGATCAAAAGTTGAAATAACCGTTGAGTTTTGGGTGAATATTCGCAAAGAAAATTACTCCGTGGTTGTTAATTTTTGCGCCCCTGGAAAGCGGAAATTTAAACCGTTGTATGATTCGGATACTTGGCAGTATCGAAACCTTTCTTTGCCTGAGCGACTGGAATATGCACGGAAAAAGCAACTGGAAGTGTGCACCGAAGAAGAAATTTACGAAGCAAAATTAAAGTGTTGGGAATCTTTAAAGCCTGAAAAATAATGGGAGATTTCATTTCATCCAAAACGGTGGCGACCAGGAAAGAGCACAAATGCTTTACCTGTTGCAGAAATATGCCAAAAGGCAGCACAATGTTAGCTAGCACAAACAAGGAGGACGGTCAAATTTACACCTTGTATATCTGTCAAACTTGTGTTGACGTCATCCATGAGTTTCCCCATTTCGAAGGTAGTGAGTGGCTTTACGAACATGAGACAATTCGTGAAGCTCTCGCGCCAGGTCAAACCCCGGAGCAGCTACTGGAGGATCTGAGAAATTCAAAACCATCATTAAACAGTTAAACACCATGGCAGCAACAAGAATAATGCCCATGCACATCTGGGCCTTGCTCGACGCAAATTTACGGCGTCAAACCGGTTACGGAGCCTGGTACTGGTACGGAGTTGAAAGAAAGAAAAGATCAGTACCTATGTCAAGATTAAATTTAATCGTAGCAAGGTTATCTTGGAGGAATTCGCCGGAAGGAATTGAATTTTGGGAGCAGGTTTATAACGAGTACAAAAATCTGAAACCATGAAAACTGAAAAACAGGAATTAGAAATTGAAGTAAAATATTTTGAAACTGACGATGAACGAGCAGACAAAAGGAACGGCTTGAAACTACGAAACAACAGCCCGGAGCTAATCAATTACGCCGTCGAATTTTCCTTAAAAATGCACGTAGACGAGGGTATTATTACATTAGAAAGGATTGACAACGTATTGATTACAAATGTTGCCGTCTATGTAATTGTGTTTAAGCAGTAGTCTGGGTTTATAATTAGATACTTTAAAAAAGCAGAAACCATGAAATTTAAACCTGGGCAAATCTGGGAAACACGCGACGGGAAAAGTCACGTGGTGATAGTAAGAATTTTAGAAGAAGAAGCAATGTACCCGGTGAGAGGTATAAACGACTGCTGGACGGATGCAGGTCGATATATAAGCATTGGGTACATCAGGGAATACAATTTTATGGACCTCGTAAAACTGGTCGGCTTCGTAAAAGTAAAATCAAATAACAGTTCAAAACCTTAACAGATTTCAATAATGGAAATATTACTGATGCTGGGCTTGATGGCTGTCGTAATGGTAGGCGCTCAGATTTTTGCCGAATTGCTAATAGTTATTCTGAAATTATTTTGGATGTTCTGTTGCCTAATCGGTTCCTGCCTACTTGGTATTTCGCAGTGGATCACGATTCAAATTATGAAAGTTTGGAGTTTAAAACCTTAACATAAACGAACCCTTATGAGCTCATTCGGACAAATATTTTTCACTACCGATAAGTGGAAAGATGCATTCCAGTGCTGGGACGATAATCAGCATTTGTATGAAGGTAAGATACAGATGGTTATCAACACAAACTTTTTCACGTCTGGCTATTGGATTGAAGACATCGGCAAAGAGCTGGCGCACGGCGACATCGTGTACGATTCTAACAAAAAGGTGCAGGCGCTAAAAGCTAGAATTGAGTCGGAAATAGACAGGGCCGAAAGCGATGGATGTTCCCCGCAATTTGTAAACTAAAAACCTTAACAGAGTCGAACCATGAAATCATTCGAAGATTTTTTGATCGAGGTCTTTATTGAGCGTTCCGAAAACCCCAACCCGGAACACGTTCAAAACGCGGCAAGGAACTACGAGAAGATGCGCGCCATGTTTCCATTTATCGACGCGGTACATCACGCTTCGATTGAGGCAGCACAGCGATATTCTGACCAGAATGGAAAAGGCAATCAATCCCTATTCGACCTGGAAAAAGAGCGATTCCAGTGGAGCCAACGAACATTCCGGGCGGCGAGCCCTTCCGGTTGTCTTTTCCACCTTCGACGGGAAATTAAGGAGATAGACGCAAGCCTGAATGCTGGAAACCCCGACCCGGTCGAGTTCGCGGATGCTCAAATGATGCTGTGGGATACAATGCAGCGGTGCGGCATATCCCTGGATGAAATGTTTCAGGCATTCCGCGACAAATTCGAAAAGAACAAGCGTCGGAAGTGGAACCAGCAACCGGAAGGTCACTATGAGCACGAAAGAGGAATTCACGATTAAACTTTAACAGCTATGAACCAGGAATACGGATGTGGCCTCGATTCAGAGGTGTTTGAGTGCCACCGATGCAAAGGCCAGTTTAATCATACACAAGGTACGTGGTTACCTGCCGGAGAAACAGAAATCCAATTTATGAAGGAGATAGAGGGGCGTAGTTTGGGGGATACGAGATTCTTTACCTGGGACCTTCGTGAACCGGAAGTGATAACCAGCGACGATTTTACTTGTTACGATTGTATAACTGAAAACGATGTTTTCTTAGAGCTATGATGAAAATATGTAAAGAACAGTTTATTGAGCGAAGACAGAATCGTATCTCCTAAAAGAGCAAAAGAAATAATTTCTGGCGTCTTAAGAGATCAGTCTTATTTTATTTGTCATAAAGCCAGTATTGATGGTAAAGACATTTGCTGCAGAAAATTTTACGATGAGATGGGGGATAATAGCCAGTTGATTCGAATAGCTGAAAGACTTAATGCCATTCAGTTTGTTGAGATGCCGGAGACAGAAAAATTGCCAACCTGGAAAGAAATGCATAAAAGTTAATTAATCCAACCCAAACAAACTAAGCGATTCAAACGGAGGCTGCTGGTAAGGCAAAACGGCTTCCGGAACGTCGGTGTTAACGCGGGAATTACAAATTCCGTCGTTTAAGGCTCATTCGGGTTAATCCAGGATCGAAGTACAACGACGGGTACTATCGGCAGCTTTGTGAAGTGAGAGATGTTTTAGAAAAAAGTTGAAAATATTTTATCTAAGCGCTTTTTTGTACCTAAACAATAAGTTGTAAGTAATTTTATTTCGTTTTTATTACATTTGGAATATTTAGTATATTTGAGAAAAATTGAACCATAAAAATACAGCCATGAGAAAACTTGCCATTTTTACGCTTCTCTCACTTTTCTTCCTTATAGGCGCGTTGGATGCGGCGCATGCCCAGGTAAAAGACAAGGATAAGAGTGAAAGCAGATTCCTGCCATTGATATCCAAAACAACCGGTAAGACGATTGATACCCTTTCTAATGCCACAACAAAGAGGCAGACGGTTAAGGCGGAAGGTTACTACAACACCGTTTCTATCATAACCACTTTAAAAAAGAACAGCGGCACCATGGCCGGGAAATTGTATTTCCAGCTTTCTCACGACGGTATTCATTTTGCCAGGGCAGGAGGCGCTGATTCATTAACCGTAACCAATGTAGACTCGCTAAGCAAAGAGTTTAACATATCTCCTTCCAGAGCTTTGTTTTACCGAATCGAGTTCGTCGGATCTGGTACTCAGTCAACAAGGTTCAATAGTACCGCGATTTTGAGGAAATAAGTATAGTGGTGGTAAGGTAAAAGCCCGACAACTTAATCAAGGGTCGGGCTTTTTGTTTGAATAACCTAAATTATCCGTATATGGCAGGAGGGCGGCCAACAAAATATGACGGGGGGTATCACCCTAAATTGGCCTACAAACTTTGTCTCTTGGGCCACACAAACAACGAAATTGCTGAATTTTTCGATGTAAATATTGATACGATTTACGAATGGCAAAAAATACACGAAGAGTTTTCCGACGCACTTACGCGCGGAAAAGTTGTAGCAGATGCAAAAGTTGCCCAGGCGGTGTATAAAGCAGCTATAGGTTTCAGGCACAAGGAAACTAAGTTTTTTGTAATCCGGGATGAAATAAAGACCGAGGACACAATCAAACAATATCCTCCTGACATGAAAGCTGCAGCCATGTGGCTAAGCAACAGAACCAAAAATTGGAGAGCTCGCCCAGCAGAGCAAAAGCCGGATGGCGATGGAGAGGAAGGCGGAAGATCAAAATCAATAACCTTTACGGTAAAAGACCCAGTTAAAAATACTCAGATAACCCTGGATATAGGTGGAGCTAACGAGGAAACAGTTTGAAGCGATGCAACTTTTGGAGAAACCGAAAGTTAATTTCATTTTATACGGAGGCGCTATCCGGGGGGCTAAAACCATTTGGCTTGCGATTACATTTGCTTATCTGGCCATTTTCTATCCGAATTCCAGATGGGCGATCATGCGGGCAGACAGGCCTAAAATCAAAAATAACCTTCTCCCGTCGGTCAACTTTGTTTACTCTCAAAGGGAAATAAGTCAACATATAGTTGACCGAAACCGTCAAGATTTAACTTATACTTTTGAAAATGGATCCGTGATTCAATTATTTGCCGAGAGTTATACTCAGGACAAAGATATGACGCGTTTTCATGGATTAGAAGTAAATGGATTCGGATGTGATGAACTGCCGGAGTTCCAAGAACAAACCTTAGACAAATGCTTTGAGCGTGCCGGATCATGGCTGAATGCGGGTTACGGAGCAAACGGAAAGAAACCAAGGCCATTGGTTTTGGGGTCTGCCAATCCTACCAAGAATTGGGTAAAAACCCGGATTTATGACAAGTGGAAAGATGGATGCCTACCAGAAGGATGGGAATATGTACAGGCCAAAGTGTCAGACAACCCGTATGTCCCTGAATCGTATAAATTGAGTCTCAAGGCCAATATGACCACAATTAACTACCAGCGATTTGTGGATGGTGACTGGGAATGGGTAGAAAGCAATGGTCACGAATGGCTACACGAATTCAACTACACACAACACGTCCGGAAAGTTGCATACATGCCGGGCCTTCCAACATATTTAACCTTCGACTTCAACGTATTGCCCTACATGACAATGCTTTGCTTTCAAGTCGAAGAGATCGCAGGTGGGTACAGGGTAAGATTTTACGATGAGTTCTGTTTAGAACACCCGAGAAACACCGCAGAAGATGTTTGCAAAGCGTGGATTCAGAAATATCCAAAGGTTTACGGATCGGCTCCGGTGAGTTACTGCGGTGATGCCTCCGGGGAAAATAGAATACCAGGTTTTGGTGAAAGAAAGGCGTTTAACCCGGTCCGGGAAACTTTAAAACCATTTTTACACTCGTCATCCAACCGGGTTTACAAAAAGCAATTCTTCAATGAATTTCTCCGGAAGTTTCTAAACGACATACTGAGCGGCCATTTGCCGGTTGAAGTTTGGATTGATGAAACGAACTGTCCCAAATTGATCAAGGACATTCAAGAAACGCTTGAAAGCCAATCGGGGGGATTCACAAAAGAAAAAGTAGTCCAGGAGAAAACCGGATTGAAATACGAGAAAAACGGGCACTGCGTCGATGCTTTCAAATACGGATTGCTTTCTGTGTTCTCAAAAACTTATGAAGAAAAATATCACAAAGTTCAATATTAGCCAGCCATGATATCAATAGGACAGGGAATATCAATTATGCTCCCCAGGATTGACAGCCAAACCAGGCACGAGTTTTATGATCGTACCGTAGATCGTCGGAAGTTGTACCATGCAATGATGACCGGCGATGACATTGAATCATATCTCATGCGGTTTGAACGGAGAGAAACGGCGGAGCAGTTCAATTTACGAAAGCGGGTTACCCAACAGTGTGTTTCCCCAGCCATAAACGAGGCTGCGGCTCAGTTTTATAAAACCTCCCGGTATCCCAACATCAAAAAGGAGATTTCGTATAAAACTGATTCGGGAAAGTTGGCCAGGCTGGAAGAGGCTTTAAAAACCTTCTGCTACGGCGGTGATGTTCAGTCTTATCTAGCGCTCGAATTTGACCGAAGAAGCCTGATCGATCCAAACGCCTTTCTAGTAATAGATTTCTCTGATTTCGATGCAATGCAGAACCAGAAGCCCGGATGTTACGGCGTTTTTGTGCCTTGCGATAATGTGGTTGATTTTGAATTTCTTCCGAATGATGAACTCAATTACCTGATAATTGAAAGGGGTGTAGAAATATTTGATAAAGACGGGCTTATTGTAAAACTCAAAGACTACATCGGGTACTTGGGTAATGAAATCCTGATTTATGAGGAAATTCACGAAGATAGAAGATTGCTTTTAGGCGAGACAGTGAGCGCCGGAGCTACATCTTACAATTTCCGCCAGCTTGAATCAGCAGCTGGCCAGGTGCAGGCCTACCGACTTGGTTACATTAAAGACCCGATAACCAACTACCGAACCGTTATTTCCCCGCTGGATACAGCCGAAACCGTTGTAATGGATTTGAATAACGATAAATCCAATTACGACCAGACTAAAATGTTTCACTGCTTTCCGCAGAAATTTGCGTTTGAAAAGCCGTGCCCTGGTGTTGATAGTTTGACGACGTGCAACCACGGGTTTGATCCAGCAGGCAACAAGTGTGCGGCATGTCACGGCTCAGGCATATTGATCCATGAAAGTGCCAGCGACGTTATAACATTTCCTTTGCCAACAGACAGCGAAGACTATCCGGTAAAGCTGTCGGAAATGGTTCATTACGCAGAGATGAGTATTGACATCATAAAGCATCTTCGAGAAGATCTTGAAGGCTCAAAAATGGGAATCATGCGGGCCATCTTCAATACCGAATCTGCCGTAAAAACAGACGGCAAGGTAAAAGTTGAGAATACAGCAACAGAGTTCACCATTAAGGCAGACGACAAGAATAATACCCTCCTTCCCTTCTGTGAGCACAAAAGCAAGTTTTACAAGTTCATTGTTCGTCAGATTGCGTTGTTTAATGATCTGGCCGACGGACTTCAAATCTTGTTTGAATATCCAGCATCTTTAAGGCTCGAAACAGTTGAAGAGCTTCAAGCCAAATTTGCAACATTGGTTAACGCGAACGCCAGCCCTACCCTACTCGACGACATTGAAAAAGAAATCGCTTCAAAACGGTTTGTCGATGATCCGGAAGGCTTAAAAAAATACGAAATCTGGAAAATGCACCGACCATTTAGAAACCGGCCCAGCACAGAGGTGGAATTTGCCATCGGAAACGGATCCGTTCCAAAATACCTGGAAGTATTATGGGCGAGTTACGAACAAATCATGACTGAGCTGGAAAATGAGAATTCAGGATTTTACAACAAGGCTTATGCCGAACGGGCAAAACTTATAAAAGAACGCGCTCAGCAGTATGTAGCAGAATTAGAGCCAGCGGTACCAGAAGGCGGGTTTTTGAATCAACCGAAAGTACCGTTAGGGTAAGAATATAATCCGCCTGGGATTTGTAACAGAGGTATTCGCCCTGATAAGCGGGAAGTTGTCATAGACCGATAATGATTAAATAAGGCGCTTTATCCCTCCGGGGCTTCGGCTCGATATAGGTAAAGTGTTGGAGTGAGTTGGGCGAATGGAAAGATATCATGACTCATTTAATCAAAGACTGACACCGGGAAAGACTGGTATTTTTTCACTTTAAACACTAAGGCAATGGCACAACGCTTAAAAGCAAAGTTTAGAATAATGTCTGTGGCGCCTCAGTCTGAGGGCGCAAGTACAGTAGAATTAAAAGCCAGTGCAGTGTATGGCACTGAGGGAGTAAATGCGGATTTCACTTCGGTTACTCCCTGGGGAGAGCTTCGCATGGGGATAGAGCTTACAGCTCCGGCAGCATCCGTTCTTAAAGAGGGAGACGATATTTATTTGTATCTCGAAAAAATAGAAAAAGAGTAACAATGACATTCGCAGTTTGTCCAATGAACGATTCGGCCCCGCATGACATTTGGTCAACAGCCTGTGAATGCGGGTGCCGTGTTACATTTGCCGAAAATGGCAATATGACGATCATTCACGAAGCCCATGATGAATGTGTGGTAGAGTCATGGGGTGTTTTCGAGCAAGAAAAATTACCTGAACCATGACAAATCAAAGTTGACTTAATATAATCACTGGTTATGGTTACAAAACTGGGCTACAACACAAGCATATTCGAGGGTGCCAGAGCGCTTATTGAATCGCATCATGTAGGTGTGGATCTAATTATGTGCATCCTTGGACGAAGAATTTCTGATGGAAATTTCAGAGCAGTTTACGAACATGCATTAGATCCTACCAAAGTTATAAAAATAGAGTACGGATTCAGCAGAAAAGATACTCATGATTGCATAATGCAAAACAGCTTTTGTAACATCCAGGAATTCCTATTGTGGCGAGAAATTGAAGGGTTAACAGGCAAACTCAAATGGGTAAAAAATTGGTTTGCTCCAATTGAATGGATTAGCCCTAGCGGACATATCATGTGCATGGAGAAAACCGAACAACTCCCTGATAGAAAAAGACCTGGTAAAATCCCTGAATTTCTCTGGGACGTTAAGCAAGAAAACTTCGGATGGATCGGAGATAAGTTTGTTTGTCACGATTATGCTCACGTTTCGGCACTGATCACATACGAAAAGAAGTTTCAAAAGGTTAAAGACTACTGGAATTAAAATAATACAACGAATTTATAGCAGTTCCCGTAAAAGCATTCACCAATTATCAATAAAATACAATTGTGGACGACAACGAACGTATCAAAAAGATTGAAGAGATTCAATTAGCCCTGGAAGCCTCTGTAAAGAAGGCCGAAGATCAGCTGTTTGATCTGTTGATGCTCAATTGGTCGGAAGTCAGGAACAACCCATCAACGATCCGCAGATTATGGGCAAAGTTTGCGCGTGAACATTACCTACCGCTTATAACTCAGTTCAAAACGGACATTGAAACCGTGTTGGTTCTGAATGAGGAATACTTTGCCGCCACCGGAACAACCGAAAAGGTTAAAAGCATCGCCAAAACGGTCAGCACCTATGTTGATGATCGGATGGGGATTGATGCCACTGGGAAAATCATCAAAGAGGGATATCTTGATACTCTTATCCAAGATCAAACCGCCAAGCGAAAAGTTCAGCAGTACTTTTACAAAACCAGGTCCCTAAAAAATGAAACTTCGCTTAAGTTAGAAGTAAAAGAGCTGGTAAAAGGCGTTGAGAACAAGGGAGGCGTTGTTGATAGGTTTTTCAAGGACAATGTTTACGATACTTACCAGGAAGCAGACCGGTTGACCCAAAACCAATACGCGCAAGAATTGGAGCTGCCTGCTGCTCTTTACGTAGGTGGGTTGATCGAAGGATCACGGGCATTTTGTAAGGAACGGAACCGGAAAATATTTCTCCGGGAGGAAATTGCTTTGTTTGGAACACCTGAGGACACATTTGGCGGATACTCGGACAAATCGAAAGGAAAATTTGACGGAAAGCCCAAAGATGGTTATGATCCTTTCACGCAATGCGGCGGCCACGGGTGCCGACATCATCTTTCCTGGCTGACGGCTGAATTTGCAGCCGTCCGGGATAAAACGTTACAAATTGTTGATGGTAAACTTGTTAGGATTTCGTAAATTGCATAAAACAAAACCACTATATCAATGGAAGAGCAAGATAAGTTAGAATCTCCCGACCCTCACTCATGTTATTCACCAGAAATTTTTTGGAAACTGTTTAGGGGCGGTGCATACAGAAGCGAGTGTAGTAATTTTGCAAAAATATATCCTGCACTTTCAGCCGAAGACATAGAAATTCTTTTGAGTGTTAGGGCGAATCTACATGAAACTATTAAAGTTGAGCATGAATTCATCACAGAAGATGGATTTAACTATAGTTTGGTTAGGTTTATTAAAAGATCTGCATCATTTCCATCCCGGAAATTTGTTTGGGGGGATTGGAATCCTACTCAATCAGATTTCATTAATGAGAAAATTATAGAAGCTTTGGATTCTATAATATAGGACACGCACCATGCCTAACGACGACGAACCGACCTCAATGGAAGAGCAACTAAAGATAAAAGCCACGGATCGAGATACACAGGTCTTGTATGAAAACTTTTTAAGGGTTATTCAGAAAACTAAGGATGAAAATATTCACGAATGTGCCTGGTATCCGTTACATCTTTCCGATTTTGACTCGGAAAATGAAAAAATACTCGAAGTATGGGGGCCCGCTTTTAAAGAAGCCTCTTTAAGATTAATTCAAGATGGGTATCATGTAACAGAATTAATGTCCAACTATGGTTACGGTAGAAAATATAAGGAGATTTTAATTTGTTGGAGTGATGAAGCTTTAAAACAAGCCCAGGAAACAGGATATCCGTTTTTAAAACTACCAGATGCAATCATTGCCTGAAGACGACGAACCAACCCCAGCGGAAAAGCAAACAACAGAAGCATTTGAAGCGCTACCAGAAGAACAAAAGGTTCAGTTCTTTGTGACTTACGCCATGATGCTACTCGACAGAGATCAAATTAAGAACGTGATTCGCATACTCCAACAAAGAATAGGATGATTGTTTTGATATTCTCTATTTTTTTGCATTAATTTATATCGTTTTTATTTCATTTAGAATAAAATTAGCCATGGCCCAGGAAGAACAAAAATATCTCGCTCAAAAAGACGGTTACTCATCTCGCTATTTCACAATGAAACAGCTTGAATCAATGGGTACAGATCCAGGAGGTGAATCATACGACGGCTGGAAGATTATCGAAAAGCCGGAAACCCCTGACGAGATAAAACCAAAGGCTCCGAAAGAACCAAAGGCTCCGAAAGAACCAAAGGCTCCGAAAGAACCAAAGGCTCCTGGTACAAAAAAGCAACCAAAAAAAGAAGATAGCCATGAATCTACTGGAAAATCAAAAAAAGGTGATGGGGGCGACAATATCGATCCCGAACGTTCAGCGCAGCCGGATCCCGCATCAGGTAGCGAAGGGGACAGCAAAGCCAACTGATCATATTGCAAAAGTCCTGGGAAGATAATCACAGGACTTCATGTTCAATTCTAATCAGTTAGCGGAATGTCACAGAAAAAACAAACAATGCTTGTTATACAGCATACTAGCAGTACGCACAAGCAGGACATTTCAGAAGCAGAGTTTAATAAACTTCGTCCGGAGATCAAATCGAAATACAAGATCTTGGAGAGAAGCGAGGTTAAAACACCTGCAGAAATAAGTCCAATCGACAATTAAATCTTTGGGTATCCACCCGCATCGGAAAAAAAATACTTGGTAGCCTGTACCGCACACAGGAAGCAATCAAAATTATTTTTCACAATTGGCAGAAGTGCCGCACAACTCTTGGAGGAATCCGACATTCATCTATGGAAATAGAACAACTTTTAAAGATCATAAGCCAGATTCTAGGTATTCCAGTGGCACAAGCCAAGGAATTAATAGAAGCAGAAGATGGCGAAAAAGCAGTAGCAGACCTAAGTAAAGAAAATCTCAAAAAGAAGTTTGACGCCGGGCATAAAAAAGGTATGGGACAAAGCGCCGAGACACTTGCTAAGGCAATTTCAGACGAATTAGAGATTGATGTCAACGGCTCAACACCGGCGGATATCGCTTCTTCACTGAAAACTGCATTTGAAACCAGATCAGCAGAAGGTATTTCAGAGGAAACCGTAAAAGGCACCGAGGCTTATAAAGCTCTGCAAGCAGATTTAACCCGCGCACAGCAGGAACAAAATAAACTTGTTGAGAAAAAGGTCAAAGAGGCTTTGAAGGAAAAAGAGGCTGATTACCAGAAAAACCTGAAAGCCGCAAAACGAGAGGCTCTTAATACCGAGCTGACCGCAAGGGCCGAAAAGTGGCTGACTGACAACAATGCAATACTGCATAAGGATCCAGAAAAGCGGAGACTGCAGATAAAGGAATTGGTTGATAAGTTGGGTTCGTTTGAAATCGAGCGCGACGGGGAAACCTTCCTGATTAGTAAGGACGGACAACCGTTGACTGATCAAAGCGGACACAATGCAGGTTTGGATCAAGTGTTCAAAGATTATGATCACCTTTTTCACTTCCAGGAAGTACAGCAGCGCCAATCAAGCGGGCTGCCAGCCGGTGGAATACAATCAGGAGGTCAGTCGAAGTTCACTCACTTTAAAGGAAAGGTTCCAGAAAACCAGGATGAAATGAATAAGATCAATTTGGAATACGCTGAAAAGAAGATTTCCAGAGAGGCCTACCAGGAAGTTAAAGCGGCTTTTGCTGAGCAACCAACAAAATAAAATGGCATTAGGAGTATTTACCCCGTCTGTTATGCCTCAGATTTTAGCGAATCTTGAGGACTCAATGACAGATTCCCGTGTACAGCAACGTCATAATCTCATGCCGAAACATGAGATACTTCGTCTTGTGAAAGAGCAAGAAACAGCAACATTTGAAAGTGTTCGGCCAAATGACCGTAAGTGTGAGGAGTTCAGTGTTGCATGGCTGGAGGAATCCGATACCGAAGCAACCGTTCATACATCAGTCGACGCTATTCACAGAGCGCCTTGCTCTATTTCCGGCGAGCAACTTCAAAGCAACAAAAAGACCTACAAGGTAGACAAGTCGGTAAAATATACCGTAGAAATCAAAGACGAAGATTGCGGTAACATGTTCGATACTGAATCAAAAGTAGCTCTTGCACTTCTTCAGGGTCAGAAAAAACTTGTTGCCGCACTAGCGAAAACGCTACCTGGATATATCTATGCTTATGCCGGGGTCAATCAGGCAGATGGAATTGATTTTGACGGTAATATTGGAGAAAACGACTCGACAGATCCGTTCGTAACAATTGCGCCTGCTGATCTCATTGCGGAAAAAACCATTCCATATCTGACCATGCTTGCAGAGTTCAATACACTGCAAAATCCAATATTGGTAGATGGAGGTATGTTTTTCCTTGATCGTTGGAAGGCTCAGGCACAAGCGGGAACCAACGCGGGTGATGTTGGTAACGAAAACTTCTGGGCTTTGGCAAACTACAACCAAGATATCTGGAATATGAACAAAGCCGGTTATCTAAACTGGGCGTTTGTTATCGACCGTGGGAATTTGGCTCTTCCGATTGTTTCTTTCTTCCCTCGCTTAGGTGGGGATAACGAGGTTGTTGCAGATAAATATATCTACAGTATCCCTCTTGCCGGTATTACACTTGGCGGGCAACCGGTTTACATCGACGTTACTTACACAAAGTCAGAATCGCAAATTGGTTCGACAGGACGTTGTGAATTGGTCCATGTATTCAACATGGAGTTGAAATTCAATTTATGGCAAGCCCCAAGATACACGACTGATCCTGTAACTGGAATCATCGCGCTGAAAAAAGGTTTAGCCGCGTAAACAAATAACGGATGGCGTCTGCTTGTTATAATTTGTGGAGAGTATACACCAACAGCAAAGGTAAATCCAAATGGGTTAATGAGGGACCGGCACCAGATATGTCGTGTCCCTCATGTCCTGATATAGGATTCCCGCCTGATGGCTATTGGAACGGATCAGCGGCGTGTTCTGGTGGAAATATCCAAAAATACGTGGCCGACGGTCTGGGTGGCGAAAGATTGGGTGATATTCTTGTTTATTCTTCTCCTGTCTGCAATGGTGATTACTACTTAGGACAGGGCCCGATTTCAAACTACTACCCATGAGCATATCGGATGAATTGCTAATCCACAAATTGTTTTACATCGACAACATGATTTCTCCTGAAACATGTATGACGATGTATCTGGATATGAGCGAAAACGCGGTATTCCAGTCAAGTATGGTTTCAGATAAACGAGGTGACCGAAATGCCGCAACCGACACAAATTATAATGACATCACTCATGACGGAAGGATTTCAGAAACGGCCTTTGCACATACTTACACAGAAAAAACCAGAAACGCTTTGGCGCTCATCGCAAAAGATGTTGCGTCAATTTTGGGTGTTGATACAAACCAGTTTGAACCTTGGCAGTGCACAAGATATCGCAGCGGAGGCCTGTTTGATTATCATGATGATTGCGGTAACTGGGCTTCTAATGAGCGTCTTTATACAGTTATGCTCACACTTCGGGCTCCCGACTTCGGCGGCGGAACTCATTTCCCAAGGCTAAACAAAGAGATACCAAGCAAAATGGCAAGGCTGTTAATTTGGCGGAATCTAGATGAAGACTTCCTGTGTGACGGAACCTCAATGCATGCTGGAATGCCAGTTGGGAAGGAAGGGGAAGAAGACGAAAAAATGATTGTTGTAACCTGGGTAAGAAGACTTAAGTATGTATCCTGATTGTCTGGAAAATCTGTTGGGTTTAATAAGCGAGGATTGCTCATGCACCGATCTTGGCGCTATTGCCAACGAGTCGAGCATAAATCTATTTGTCGATCAAGATCCAAATTATGACGCATGCCGATTTAAAGTTGGATCAAGTGATTGTGATTTGATCTCATTGCTCAATAAAAGCCGGGCCGAAGCATATCGTCAGGTTTCCATGGATTTACCAGCAGTGTTGAGCAAATCGATCAGTGTCAAAGCGGATTCGATGTATTACATTGGTCAGCCAAGCATTGGAAGATATCTTTTAACCTCGGAAGTACCTGCTCATCCATCAATCAAAATTGCTACCAATGTACGGCCAGGTGCTTATGTTGGAATTAAGAAAATAGGGCTAATGCTTTCCCCTGTTTCCGGGGCTTTTGACTTGGATCTTCGGGTTTACCGGCTGTTGAATGAGACTGAAAGGGAACTGCTGAAAACATGGTCGATTAATGTTGCAAACTTTTCAGTTAATACTAAAACTGTTGAAGAGCTGCGTCTGCCATGCGACGGGTATACCTATTTGATCGAATATGACTTCGATCCAGAAGTTTTCCGTGTTCCTGAAACCAGATATCACTGCTCATGCGGGGATAAAATCAAAAATGCCAAGGATTTCATTTATGAGCAGATATTTGATGAGGCTGGGAATAAAGCCGATGTCAAATCCTACGGAATTTCCATACCCGCAACAATGGGATGTGAACAAGGATCTGTCGTGTGCTCATTGATGAATAATCCTGATTACAAAACTGTAATTGGCTTCATGGTTCGTAATAAAACCTTGCAATTGGTTTTACAAAAGCAGGTGACCCGGCAGGAGGTAAATAGAACCACGCTTCTTTCTCCCGAGGACCTTGCCAACGCAATAAGTAATTTCAGCATGCAATACACAAACCGGTTAACCTGGTTTCAGCACGAAAAGAATTTCAACGTGGACGGGTTTTGTCTAAGTTGCGGCGGACCCAGAAAAATAAATATGCTTACAGGGCGATGACCATAAAAGAATTCCGACTTCATCTCGCTAAAATCAAACAGCGTATCAACGATGAGCTACCGAAGTTATCGGAGCAAGTCGCTGTTGCAACTCTCAGTTTGGTTAAGGATAGAAGTATTGAGGAAGGTATCAGCATTGGCGGGAACGAATCAAATAAAGCGGAG
Organism: Dyadobacter sp. CECT 9275; assembly: GCF_907164905.1. NCBI lineage: Bacteria > Pseudomonadati > Bacteroidota > Cytophagia > Cytophagales > Spirosomataceae > Dyadobacter > Dyadobacter helix. The sequence goes on from NZ_CAJRAF010000002.1 coordinate 1,237,780, forward strand.
TATTCCAAAAAAACATTTCCAACAACCCGATTAAAAGGGAAAGAAAGAAACGCTGGAGGTCGCGCTTACATCGAAGCAAATGCCCTGGGCAACTGGGCCGGGTTCCGACAAGCGCAAGGCTTAAAATCTGACAAAGTGAATCTATCCTATACAAACCGTATGTGGACGGGAATTCAGGTATTAAGCACGACACAAACAGGATATGGAAAGTTCCAGTCCATTATCGGGGCCGCTGATCAGGAAACAAGGGATAAAATAGAGGCAAATGTGGAGAGATTCGGCATGTTTCTCGATCCAACGCCTGACGAAATAGAAATTGGCCGGGATTCGGCTACTGTTGTTATAAACCGCCTGATCCGAGATGTGTAATGTATATACTGGTCCGGGACGTAGTGGAAAAATGCACAGAAAACTGTGAAGGTGTTAAACTTTCTCAGATATGTGAAAAAGCAAATGCAGCGGAGTCGATTAAGGTGGATTTCTTCGGAATCATTCAGGTAACCGACGACTTTTTGTTTGGATTTTTATCTCAGTTAAAGAATACTGAAACCTCATTAACACAGCTTCAATATGTCAGAACTCCCGCTTACATCCGCAGAAAAATTCAAAAAGTTTGTCAAGTTGTGGGGCAGTAGGATACTCGTGGTTATCGCAATCGCTTTTTTCCGCATTGTCGCTGTTGTTTTCCTTGCTGTCGGATTAGCAATACTACTTATCGCCATGCTGGCTATCGGGGCTCATAGAACAGGCGTTTTAATGCGTCAATTATCATCCATTTTAATAAACTCCCCGCTATGACACACGAAGTTGCGCGCGTCCTGGCTACTGCATTAATGCCGATGTATAACCATCAGCTCGTTACAGTGTTGGGTGGTTTGGTTAAAATGGCCTTGACCGACAAGGGAGGTAAAACCGTACGATTCCCAGTACCCCACAGCGACGCATCCCAGCCAATGCAGATTGATAACAATGCTTTCATTCCGGATGCCAAACAAAGGGCAATTATATATTTCGAGGGCACCGATTCTGATATCGTATCCTTCGATCGAGATAAAAGCCGAATGAGAACAAACTTGAAGCTTATTTGCTGGTACAATCTGAACATGTTCCAGGTTGAAGGTTCCAATTCGGTGGCGGTTACATTACTTAACAACGTTTTGGGTCTATTGCCGTCAGCATCAGCGCTACCTGGGGAAATCCTGGCACTGAAAACCGTAGCCACGAAGGTTATTGATAAAGGACCAAATCTTTTTTCTCAATACACCTATAAAGAAGAGCGCAGCCAGTACCTTCAGGATCCTTATTACGCATTCGGGATTGACTTATCCTGCACATATCAAATCAATCACACATCGGATTGCCATGGAAAACTTATACCGGTCGATACTGTTGAATGCTGTTAGTATTTCGCTGATCGCCTCTGTTATCGCCTTTGTGTACGTCACTATTCTAACCCAGCCGGGCCACGTGCTTTCCTGGTGGAAGCGATTTGTCTGGGACGCCTATGGAATAGTTATTAAAACTCAGGAGCAACAGGAAAAATACCTCTGGGTGTTAAATCCAATTCTTGAATGTGAGCTCTGCGTTTCGGGACAGCTTGCCCTTTGGCTTTTTATTTTCACAATACCATTTAATTTAATCGGGATTATTTTTTCTATATGTCTGTCGATACTGCTAACGAAAATACTGAGCCGGTTGCTGGCTTAATCCAAATACCTCATACAGCCAAATCTTTTGAGGCGGGAGGCCATACCTATCATGTCGAAGACTCGCTATCCATCGAAAGATACAAAGCCTTCCAGCGGATGGAAATTGAACTCGGGTATGGGTATAATTTCTCAGCACTCACAGATAAACTTCAGTTAGCCTATCAGTACCAGAACGAGAGAAAATTTGCCGACGTTTCGGTGATCCTTTATCAGTTAATCGAGGGTGCAGTTGCAATCAGTGAAAAGAAACCTACTGCTTTATACGTGGCTACTCTATTCATTAACCGGTCCGATGAAGACCGGACGGTATGGAGCCGGACAATTGCCGAAGAAAAACTGAAAGACTGGAATAATATCGACGCCAATTTTTTTTTGATTGTGGCTCTAAGCAGAGTAAGAAATTTCGGGAAGAGTTTGAACGAAATTTCCCAGCTACTCGAATCAGTAGGCGCAATAAACAAGACGATAGCGGACGACCTGTTTCCTGCCGATCCAGAATTAAACAGTTAAGCGATTATTGGGCAGAAGTGCAACACACAATGCTGGAAGTTGCTTCATTCCCGGATCAAAACCGAATGGACACCTTTGATTTCTTTCACCAGTACCGCGTGTGGGAAAAAAGGGCGAAACAAAAAGTTGAACAATTAAGATCGAAGAGCAGTGGCAGACATAGAAAGTAAATATGACCTGGACGTTTCCAGCCTGTTGAATAAACTCAATCAGGTTGAAAACGCTTTTGGCGCCCATGAGGAGAAAATAAAAAAACTTGCCTCAATTGATCCATTCAAACAGGCATCAAAGGGTGCTGCAACTTTTGACAAAGAAATGTCAGAGGGAGTGCGCACCTATGCGATGAACGAAGAAGCCGCCAGGGGTTTGACCGGTGAGCTAAAACGTATCGGCGATGAGATGGGAAAGGTCAACACCAAGAAAAAAGAGTTTGTAGCCGCTGATAAATACAAAGCCGTAAAAACAGAACTTTCCTCAGTAAAAGAAGAGCTCAAAAAGGTAAATAAAGAACTTGACGAGCAAGCCAACAAAGCAAAAGGAGCATCCGGTGGATTCGGCTCTATGTCAAAAGGAATCGGCATGATCAAAGGTGCTTTCCAGGCTTTTATTGGTTTGCAGGCTGTTCAGTTCATTTATAATCTGGGAATGTCGGTTTTTAACACGACCGCTCAGTTTGAAAAATACAGTAAAGTTCTTGAAAACGCACTTGGTAGCCAGGATTTGGCGGAAATGAGCATGGAAGCTCTTAAAAAAATCGCCGCTGAAACTGCTTTCGGGCTGGATGAGTTGACGGAAGGTTATGTGAAGATGGTAAATAGAGGCTTACGTCCATCCACCCAGGAGATTGTGAAACTAACCGATCTGGCGGCTTCTCAGGGGAAATCCTTTGATCAGTTGGTTGAAGCTGTTTTGGATGCGCAGACCGGCGAGTTTGAGCGACTCAAAGAGTTTGGTATTAAAGCAAAAAAGACCGGAGATGATGTTTCACTGGCCTTCAAAGGGCAAACCGTAAAAGTAAAAGCCACCGAGAAAGCAATTTACGATGCGGTTATTGCAATGGGTGCTATGAACGGAGTAGCTGGCCAGAACGCGGAACTTATGGAAACCCTTGGAGGGAAAACCAGCAATTTGAGCGACAATATTGATAGCCTTGCCGTTAAGCTGGGTGATGTATTAATGCCCGTTTTTAACGGAGTTCTCAACGGCTTGAATAATGGTGTTTCGGCATTGAGTTCTCTTTTGTCTTCTTTTACCAGGTGGGCCGGGATCACAGATGGCGTTGAAAGCTCTCTTGCTGATCTGAATGACCAGCAAAAAATAACGATCGATGCTGAGAAGAGATTAAACCCGCTTATCGCACGGTATGAAGAGTTGAAAGGGAAGACCAACCTCAATAAACAGGAACAGGAAGAACTCCGGAAAGTAATCGATGAGATTCAGAAGATCGTTCCAATGGCCGCCACCGCCTTTGATCAATACGGAAAGGCCCTGGACATCAACAAAGATAAAGTTGATGAATACATCAAAAAGAATCAGGGGTTAACCAAGGAAATGAAGCTCCTTGCCAATCAGAATATCACCAAAGAACTGGACGATTTAGGCAAAAAACAACTCGTTCTCATAAAGGAATTGAACCAGGGATATGAGGAAGTATATGTAAACGGAGTCAGGAGCGAACAGAAACTTACCAACGAGCAGATCGTTAAAAGACAAATTGCACTCAACGATATTAAAAATCAAACGATCAAACTCCGCCGGGCCTTGCGGGGATTGGATAGCGATTACGTGAGGCCAACCGGCGAATTGCCGACAACGGGGGGTACATTAAGCAATGCGGCACCCGGGTTAAGTGACGCAGAAAAGAGAAAACTGGAAGAGGCTCTTAAAAAATACAATGAGGAGCGAATCAAACTTGAACAGGAATATGGGAAGGAAAGGCTCGAACTGCTCAAAGATGATGAGCTGAAATATATTGACGAAAAAGCCAAACTAGCCAAAAAGGAGATTGAGCTCGAAAGACAGAAATACCTGGCCATAAAACAGGCGGCAAAAGGCAAATCGGCAAAACTTTCCAGCAATGAAAATGCCATATTTGACGCCCGTAGCGGTTTCGTTGACGAAAAGGCAGAGATGGAGAAGCTTAAATTCATCAATGACAACGAAAAAGAAATTACCAAGATCCTTTCAAACGAATATCAGAAACAGCTTCAAGAGGTTGAATATAAGTATGAAGAGCTTTTTAAAAAGGCCCAAAAATCCGGTATCGATATCGTAAAACTTGAAAAGCAGAAACAGAAGGAGATTAAAGAAATCGAGCTTAATAACGCCCTGGGAAACCTGGATAAGGAGGCCAATATTAATATTCAGGGCTCCGAACTCGATGTTATTCAGGCTCAAATCGATGGCCGGATTGATCTGGAATTAGAAGCCAGGAAAAAGATGCTGGAAATCGAAAAAATGTATAATGAGCAGAAAATTAAACTTATTGAAGAGTCCGGTACTGATGAGGAAAAGGCCCGAATTCTTCCACTTCTAAAAGCCAACAAGGAGATTGAAAAAGAAATAAATGATCTCAACAAAAGCATAAAAGGAATGACTTTCGATCCAAACGCTTGGATTGAGAAAATATTTGGAAAGGACGGAGGGGAAGCCTTCAAAGATGCAGCAAAAAGCATTGGTAGTAGCATTAAAGAACTTTACGACGCACAGGAGCAGCTTGTCCAAAAAAGAATCAGCCGGATAGAAGAAGAAATCAGCGCAAAAGAAGGCCAGGTAGCAAAAGAGCAGGAATTGAATGAGCAAGGCGTTGCCAATAACCTTTCGCTTCGTCAAAAGGAACTTGCTGAGCTGAAAAACGCCAGGGAAAGAGCGCTGGCTGATCAAAAAAGAATTCAGCGCGCCCAGCTGGTAATAGATACCGCTTCCCAGGTAAGCGCAATGATCACCGCAGCTTCCAAGGTGTTTGCCGGTTTTTCCAGCATACCGGTTGTGGGCGTAGGTTTGGGTATTGCCGCCGTTGCTTTGATGCTTGGCGCCTTTGCCGCTGCCAAAATAAAAGCATTTCAGTTGGTGAATCAGCAGAAAGCGGAGTACGAATTCGGCGGCCGAATTTCCGGCCGTCGTCACTCGGAAGGTGGTGAAGATGTAAACGTTGAAGACGGCGAATGGATCGTTAACCGGAAATCATCAGCAAAATATGATGGACTTTTGGAAGCGATCAACAAGGGAAATGATAAATTGGTAATGGATTATCTTGTCAGGGATCTTCTTGCCAACACTGGCGTTACCATTTCGGAGCCCGAACGAGAGAAATCAATGCGGTTCCTGCAAGAATATAAAGCAGCGATGACCCGAAACGATGATGAGCTTGTAAATGAAATCAAGAATCTTAGAAGCGAACTGCAGGACATCAAAAAAGGGACCAACCGCATACCTAAAACTCAATTGGTAAATGTGGCACCAGGTAAATACGCTGAGATTTCGGATAGCGCGACGGTGATACGGGATTTGGGGAATAGATAGGTACTATCTCCTGTAACACTTTATACTCATTGTTTCATTTGGATTTGCTGGCTTCCAAGCTGCAATAAGCTGTTCTTTTATTTTGTCAATCTGCTTATTGGTGAATTTACAATGTTCTGTTTTGATCTTTGTGCCAGGATCATCCCTTGAAACAGTAATATATTGAACGCAGTCCCAGCAAAATTTCTTTTGAGGCACTGGTAATGAGTTGTCGCAGGAAACAATTAGGGTGATAATTAAAATGCAGGATAGTTTTTTCATGTCAGGGTTGTTGATAAACCAAAGGGTTACGAAATGTAACCCTTTCTAATGTATTTACAAAAATTTGTTATTTACCGGCTTTACCACGAAAGACAACCCTAAATACCTTTGACCAAAAACTTTCCTTTTTAACCTTGATAACCCTCAGTTTTACAGAGAAATTCTGTCGACTTCTAACAACAAAAATTCGATCTACAATACGGTACTCGAACCTATCGAAGGTATAGCGCCGCAGATTATCAGAAGCTATCAAGTCGCCTACCTGTGGTATTATCTCATAATTAGTTTCATAGCTGCAGTCAACGCCAGGTTCTTCAATTCCTTCGACCCAAATAGATATCATAAGATTCAGTTTTATTTCTAAGCAAATTTAGCGTTATTTATTTCGTTTTTATTTCATTTAGAATAATTTTCGTGTCCTACATCTATCACCTCGAATACGCGACCAGAACGAAGGTTATCCAGCCTCAAAGCGTTGGCAAAATAGTTGTTGCCCGTGAGCAGGACGAAGCGTTTTTCCGTGAAAAAATGAATGGATCGGTGGTAGTGGTCGGTGAAGATTATGATTTTCTCAGGGATGCCGAATTCTTCGCCCTTGAATGTTGCCAGGAAATCACCTTTCTGATAGAGCGCACTTGCGGAACAACGAAAGAATTATTCTGGGAGGGCTATTTTACGCTATATGACATTGAATGGGATTTGGATAACAGGACCGCGACAATAAAAAAGGTAAATGTCCGGGATCGTTACAATGTGATATTCTCCAACTGGCACAAAGAAGTTAACTGGTTTGGATACATTCCACCACACCGGCCCGCCGCAACATACCCTTCTGTTCATCCACTTGTCAGATTCAATAATACCACTCTTGGCTCGCCTGAGTACAATCCAAGCGGATCAACAACATGGACGAGAGGGTTCTATTTTAATTACGCAATCCTTTTTTTAGTAAAAGAAACACTGAAAGAAACCGGAGCCGAGGCATATTCAGATATCACAGAGGCGCAAATGTCCCAGTTTCTCACAGCTGAAACCAATCCGGTAAACGGGAAAAGCAACTTTTTGAAAGACGTGATTCTAATGCACATTTCAGATGCAAAAAGACCTGGATCTACCGAATGGGCCGATACCGGGATTGTAACCCTAAAAGAGGTTTTGGCTGATCTAAAATCGCTATACAATGCATACTGGTTTGTAGATGATGACGGCCATTTCCGGATTGAGCATCTGAGCTTTTTTTCAAACTTTTCGTACACGCCGCCTGGCATAACGCTGGACTTGACAGAAGTAAGGTTTAAAGATGCGATGAAGGGTACAAATCAGTATTCATACCAAACAGAACTTTTGAAGGGCCGGGAAGGCGTTGAACAAACAATCAGCGCTGCAGGCTACGAAGCAAAATCTGAAGTTTGGACGCAGTTCGCAAACCCGAGCAGTCCCGAGTTTTCCGGTGCTTACATGGTTTATGGCGAAAGCTGTGTCCCGCGTGATGATAAAGGAGAGGCGTCTACTGAATTCAAAATCATCAACCTGTTCACAACTGATTGGAGGACCGTGACCTTTAAGCCAGACACAGTGCCAGATCAGGGATGGGTATTAGTTCATGTTACCAATTTTCTAGCCGAGGACGGCGTGAATTATGGATGGTGCCCCGTGTCTGGGGATCGATATATAAACGGCGACCTGTCAATGACCAGGCTCTACTTTGAGTTCGGCCGAACAGATCTAAGCTTCAATTATGGCATGTTCTCATGGCAAAAAGAACAACCCAAGCTTGTTGATCCGGAATCAAACTACATCACCGAAAGACCACTGAAGGCACGGACCGTTAAACGGGTAAAAACCTTCAAAGCGATTGAACTGGATATGTGCTGCGGCGATGATTACGACTTTTCAGGCTTCATAAAACATCCGCTTGACGATAATTGCGTGGTAGAGCAGCTCGAATACGACACTGAGCAGCAGATTGTTACCATGACCGTGAAATCTGCCAATGAGTGCACAGATATTCCTTTTCCGGACTACGAAGAAATACTCGAACCAAATCCAGATTGTCCGCTCGAAGGCCAGTTATTAAGAACTGAGCAGACCCGCAGGTACAGCGCTCATACCGCAATTAATTACGTGTACATCACTGAATTTACTGATTACTACGCCGATGGAGAATGCGGAGAATATACAAAAACCAGGGAGACGCGCACAGTGTCGCCTAAAAGAACAAACGGGCCCAGATAATGAATAATCTATTACATTCTCTTCCATTTCAGCAGGACGCCAAGCGTCTTTCATCCTGCTATTGCGAGGGACAGGGTTTTGATCCGCCGTCTTTTAAGCTTTATTCAGAGGCCGACCGGCTTCCTACATTTTCAATACGACTTCCGCCCATAGGTGAAGAGCCAGACTTGACCTATGCAAACGAGTGTATCCATATTTCGTACTGCGACGGGTCGCCAGCGCAAAGTCTGACCATGGAAGAAGCTGGCGTGCAGATTTATAAGGATAGCGCTTCTTACTACATCGTTTACAAAGGAGATCGTATACCAACACTCGGCCTGGAATGTGGTAAATGTTTCCGTATGCGGATCATGAATTACTATTCCGAAGTTTTTTGGGTTACGCAGACGCCAGAGGCAAAAATTAAGATTGAGTTTTCTAACAATGGCCAACAACTCGGAGACGTACCATATCAGAGTTTTATTGTTCAAAAACTGCTCATAGATGGCGAAATCTGCTCATTAGATGCAGATCTTTTTGAGAATCGCAAAACTGAAAACAGCGGGAAAGAAACAATCTCCTATCAGCGGCTTACTTACCGGAAAAAGCTTACGATTTATGCGGCCCCTGATTTTATTTCTCAGTTGCTCGCTTCGGCTCCGATGCATGACGGCTTCAAAGTTTCGCAGGGAGCAGAAGAAATAATTGCATTAAAAAAACGGGTAAAGGTTGATCAGACCCAGAACGGATGCTGCGATTATGACATTGAGGTGACGCTACCTTACAAAGATTCCGAAATCATTGGTGGCGTTTGTCAATCCGATACCGACCCGACTTTGGTTTTGGTTGATATTCCCGAAGACCTACCAGATAGTTGTGAAGTAGATGACGAATGGACCGCCACAAGTGAGGTGATGTGTTTGAAGTTTGGCCAGGTGCCGCCGCCTATTGATCCGCCTATCACCCCGGTCGGTACGCCACCAGTTGGAACAACACACCCGCCAGAGGGCCGGGTGCTTACAAACATCACCCTTACGGTTTCCTGTACCAACCCATGGATTAGCGGCGGGATTAAATACAAGAAAAAAATCACCAAAACAATTGCAGACGGAGAAGGAGGGTTTACGACCGAGTTGAGCTTTGCTGAGCCGTGCGATCTTGTTATTGTGACTCACTCTGTTTCAAGTCCGCAGTGCGAAGCAGGTTTGCCACCCGCCGGAACACCACCGGTTGGAACCCCGCCTGTGGGTACGCCTCCTGTTGGTACTCCGCCAGTCGGAACCCCACCAGTTGGAACGTCTCCAACCGAAAAATACCAATTAGTTTTAGGCACAACCGGGTCCGGGTTTGACGCGTCCGCAACGCATGGCATAGCGCCGGAATGGGTTGAAAGGATTGAAGCGTTCAACTATTCATGGGGATGGGGAATTACAGGAGTTGCGGTATGGGTGCCATGGGATAACTGGGAGCCGACAGCTGGAAATTTTCAGACCGCAGCAATGAACCGCGTGATTTCGTATTTAAATGCCAGAAACCTTGACCTTCATATTGTTTTCATTGCACGAAGGACGGAAGGAGACGGATTTATTACCAGCGATGAAACGGTTAAGGGAAGCGACGGAACCGTTTGCAAAGAAGGCCCAACCGGAATCTATCCGTCATACGGCTGCGTAAGAACCAACGCTTTAATCTATACGGCTGTTGCCGCATTGGTGAACGTTGTCAAAACATATTCTCGCGCCGGAGTAATGACATTAGGTGGCGGAACAACCGGGGAATTTGTAAACCACGTATTTAACGGAGAGGATCATAGGGAACTTGGAGATTTCTGCACAGACAGCCTTACCCGTTTCAATACATGGTGCACAACAAGGGGACTCGCTTCGGCTGGAACCCCTCCTATTATTCAGGGAACCGGCATAGATTGGCCGCATCCTGACTGGGGAGACGCAAGAGGTGTCGAATTCGGAAGATTCCTTTCTTACTGCCAAAAAAAGTACTACAAAAATTTCTGCGATGCGGTTAAGTCCGTGTCGTCACTCAAGTGCATTTATTTCTATGCAGCCGCAGCAAACAGCCAATTAGCCGCAACCAGCAACGCTAACATGAATTACATCGCCGCGCCCGGTGACGGAATGTATGGATCAGAGGGCGACGGATTGTACGGACATGACGGCAAGGTTCTTTGCAACTCGGTCAATATTGGCACAATGCCAAACGGTATCAGTTGCGTTGAATTCGACCCGGATGATTTAAGCACCTGGCGGTATGATCACGGAACTACGCCTCCCTACTGTAATGGGAATTTGAATTACGGAATCATGAAAAGTTCCATGGAAAATCTATACGCGAAGGGTTGTATGATTATTCACTGGGCAATGTCCTTTTGCCCGTCGGAAATAGCCGGAATGTCCGAAGCATTGCAGCAACTAAAAGTAAGCTATATCGGGAAAACATACGTTCGACCTACATTGAACGGGGCAAACACTGTTGAAGTTGAAGTCACTGCAAAGTATCGGGCAGGAACAAATCTGAACGACGGAATTGATGCAAGCACAAAGTATATCAAGTACACTGATAATGATTTTTGGGGCGGAGTAAACCCACCAGCATAGCCATGGCAATAACAAGAATAGACATACCCAATACCCGGCCAGCGCCTTACGTGGTAAGCATTAAGCGCGTTGGTGAAAATACGGAATTGTTGACATCTTTCGTAAATCCTATTGCGACCTTCGACGCAATTATCGGAGGTGATCAAGTATATGAGGTAAAAGTTACTGATGCCAATGGGAATGTATCAACTTCCACTTTCAATCTGGACTGCACACGTCCAGATGATTGCCAGGACGGCCCGATACTGCTTGGAATTTTAGAGCACGATGCCAATGGGATGACATATAAGTTCCACGGGAATGGCGTTTTCCAGATTGACCGGAAAGTATACCTAAACGGAGTTGTTATAGAATCCGCATCCGGTGTCGACTTCCCTGCAAGCGCCGAAGTAAATGTATCTTTCAGCTCTCCGCTTGCCGCCGGATCGTATGTGCTTGCTATCAGGGGGAAAAGCTGTTGGAGTGAACCGACCACTTTGGGCTTCACAATTACCGACAACATTATTCTTGCATGGTCGCTGGGATATCCTGCATACGACTATTCTGAACTGCTTGGTAAATTCCGAATCTTAGCCAGTATTTCCCGGGCCGGAACCTACCGGCTACTAATAAAAGATGCCTCAGACGACAGTATAAAACACGATGAGGATCACATTTTTTCACCTGGAGGTATTCTGTATATTAATAACTTTGATCCAGGCGAATACGACATAGATCTTGGTGGTGGCCTATTAACAGGTTCTTTAAACATCTTGGATTTGCCGGAAGACTGCGATACCGGGCCAGAGGATCTAATCGTTTCCACTGTCACAAAAAATCAACTGGTTTACCGCTGGCACGGTATAAACGTATTTACCTTACGACATTGGATTGAACTTGATGGTGTTATTGTTGTTGCTCCAATTTTTGTAGACCCGACCGGCGCGGTTCTTACCATTAACTATCCAACTTTATCGCCTGGTGACTATGACTTAAAAGTTCAGGGTGTTAGCTGTTATTCAGAGGTAGCTACTTTGCCTTTTACCATTGAGGCCGAAACGCTTGCGATTCAGACAATCGTACCTGAATTACTTACAAATGGCAGATACAAGTTAAAAATCACATTCTCGGGCGGCAAGCCGTTGTACATGTTTCATGTTCGCCAGTTAACGAACAACACAATTGGAACATACGGGAATGTCACAGGAAGTCCGACGGAAATTACACTACCTTCTGGCATCTTGCCGCAAACAATAAAGGTGAAAGTTATTGACAGCCTTGGCGCCGAAGATGAAGAGAATGTCGTTTTACCATCGGCGGACATTTCCTTAAAAATGATCCAATGGGTGAATTACTTCACAGGCAGCACTTCAACGCCAATGTCTGCAAACGGGGTAACTTATCCAATTGGAGATTCTGCTGATTTTCATTGGGATATTGAAGCAACTTTACCAAACGGCGGACTTTGGCTTTACGGAGAAAAGAAAATTGAAAAATATGTTTCCGGTGTGTGGGTTCAAAAAGACTTGGCCGCCGCCACTGGCCAACCGGTAGGGTTAGACGTAACAAGTGGGACGACAACAATCAGTCTTCTGAGCCCCAGAAACTCGCAGGTAGTAACCATTGACGGCCAGAATATTTTTAAAACCGCTGGCCGGTGGCGGGCGACTTTTATTTTCCGTAAAAATTCTGCAAACTCTGAAATTGTGAAGCAAATCACAATAGACTTCACTATTTCAGTCCCGGCCACATTAAGCGGTATGCTTCTGCATAGCAGAAACGGCGGCACACTTGGAGCTTCAATAGCAGAGATTCCAAGCTATGGCGGCTCCTATCCAAAACCAACGCCACAATGGGATATCACGGTTGATAATTTCAACGGTGTTCAGTTTGATAATTTACTGTACTACATCCGGCAAAAAGTGAATAATGCCTGGGAAACAAGATATGTGAGCTCTAAAACTTACGGAAGTCTGCAAACAACAGTCAGCGATTCAAGTCTTTTTCGTGATGCTAATTTTTCAACCGTTCACGTTTCGATTCTTGCGAATGTAGTTCAGGATTGGCAAATTGAAATTGTTGCCCGTGTTGGATCGGGCACGGTAGCTTCGCGGATGGCCGAGTTCACATTAAATCTTGCGGAAACCGCATTTTTAAATGATGGATTGATTCGCCGATCAGCAGGCGGGAAAGATTTTTGCATTGTCAACGGCATGGATTTCGGAATTGAAGTTCTTTCTTCCGGGAACATTAGGCTATTCCACCCGGCCACAAGATCCAGCTTTAACGGTCAAAACACTGTTTACCCCTGGCGATACATTGATCATGTAAGGATTCCGTTTAAAACCGGGCTTGATCCAGAGGATATAAACGATGAGTTCGTTTACCTGGAAGATCTGGTTTCTCCTACCGGTGTCCCGTGGGCGAAAGGCAGTTACAGTATAGCAATACTTTGGTTCGACAACAATGTTGATTCCTACGATGATGTTCTCAGCGGGGGAAATCTACCGTGGGCCTATAATCTGGCCGGACCTGGAAATGAAAATCACGCAAGCCACGCAGCAATGCCCGACTACATTTATTTCTCAATAATATAAGATGGCAACAGAAATAATATTACCAAAAATATTCAGAGAATTATCGTATTCTTCGATTGCAGAACAAGACACGTCGATTGTAATCAGCAACATGTCTGACAAGATATTTGCGGTTGATAAATATGATATTGCCAGCTCAGAGGCCAGGGCGTTACAATTATATTCTCACCTTCATTGGGGCACCACAGGAGTCACAAACGATAAGCTCTGGGATACGGTGCGCTGGTATGGTGAATCGGTAACGGATAAAGTAAATTCGATTGTCAATCACAAGGATTTCTTGTTTTGGGCAGAAATGCGCGAAAACGGATTTTCTCCTAGCAACGTGGAGGCCGTATACTCACAAAGATTTGATAATCTTGGGGTTGCTGACCCAACCGATACAAACCAAATGCAGGATTATTGGGCACCTGGTGGAGTGGGAATAGATCTGTTGACATACACAAATTCACCAACCAGCGGGGACTGGAGTAATTTGATTACCCGGTATTCATCCGAAACCGAGGCGAGGAAGGAAAAAAATGGAAGTGTTACAGATTTCATCAACAGCGGGGCTCATGAGTATCGCAACTGGCTTGCAATGGGATACCTGGATGCATTTCATAGAGTCCCGGAACATGCGTATGTGTATGGCGCCATTATTCAACTCGAATTAATGCACCTGGCTATACGCCGAAAAGCAGTAATGTTCTGCGAGCCAATACTGGAAGGGGCTGCATGGTTCAATTATCGGGCCGGGTCCATGCAGTCGGTTAGATTTGCAAATCCGGCTGGAACAATTTATAAAAGCGTTTTAAATACGGTACCAGCAGAGATTTCATACCGGCAAGGCATTATTTCGCACGAATGGGGCGAAGGAATGACACATTGGGGTCCATCATCCAGGGACACAAAAGATATAGCTCGCTGGGTAAGGTCTCATAATGGCGGCTTGACTACATGGAAAACAAAATGGAAGGCAGATAACAGCAGTAACATTGTTGATTATGACTTTAATAACCCCACGCAGCCAGCCAGAAGCCCAGGCGACAACCCAAATAACTACCCAGATCCTCAAATAATACCTCCATCTTTTGGAGGTCCGGTCATTTCGACAATTCATAAGTCGCTGGCCGGTAGATATATGGCATCTATCACCAAAAGCAAGCGAAATAAACTATTCTGGCCGTCTTTCGAATGGACGACAAAGGGAGGTACCGTGCATCATGACGGATATTTTGACGGAACCGATCCGGTTTTAGGCTCTCTTGGCGATGGCAGCATAACTACTTTGAATAATAGAAATTTCGGTCAACATAACGCAGCTAATCAGTTAAGGTATAAAAAGCCGATTTGTGTATGGGGTGCGAACGGATCTGACAAGATAGCTCACTACTGCAATCCCGTAGCCGGAATCAATGAGGAGCAAGAAGTTACGATAGATGTAAGCGGAGGCCCATACACTTTTACGGCTGTTGGCCCCAATTGGCAAGTTTTCAATCTTTAATATTAGGAAATTTATATCGTTTTTATTTCATTTAGAATAATTTAAAAAATCTATTAGCCATGGCAATAAATAACAACTGGTGCAGTGCGAACTGTCCTGTCGATTGCGACGATACGCTCGTTGTAGTGCCTGATTTAGGGTGCGAAGCGCCTAACAACGACGAGATTGATACAATCTACTGGTCAAATCAGATCTTATCGGAAGGAGATGTTACCGAATGGAATGAGCGGCTTGATAACAGCGGAACGGCGGAAGCTAATACGATCCGGAGTATGCCGGTAAAAGGTAGCCTGCCCCGTGTGGACCCTGCATTCAAAACATCTCAACTGGGAACTGCCATTCCGATGGAGGTTGACAGGGTGATGTCTTTTATCGTTGAAGACGACAAGGACACAACTTTCAACTTCCTGAAAACCATTCAATGTGGTATGTCAAAACGGTTTTGGCTTAAATCCGGAGGGCACATGTACGGCGGACTAGAAGGTATTGTTGGAACCCTTGTTTCATCCTATGAAATCAACCCAGACGCGGAAACGATGGCGCACAACTGGCAGGTTCAGCTGCGTTTCAAATCAAAATGTTTCCCTGATCGCGTAGCTTCCCCGATATGAGGTTTTTGATTCTCCTACTGCTATTAACCGGCTGCCGAACTTTACAAAAGTCGGTGGTGCGTGCTGATAGCAGTAGCGTGAAGTCTGAACAGACAAACAGCAAGTTCAATCGGGAAATTGTTACCGAATACCGGTTTGATACGCTTTGGAGAACCAATACGGTAATGGTTCCTGATGTAAAATTTGTCGATGTGCCTAAGCCATACGGAGTTCCGCAGCCTTACATAGTCCGTCAGACCGTCCGCGAGAATGCAGAAGTAAAAACCACCAAAGCTGAAGAAGTAAAAACAAAACAGGTTGAAAAAGAAAAAGAGGCAACAATACCACCGATTTTACAGTATTCCGGACTGATGCTTGCCATAGCGGTTTTAATAATCGCGATAACCCTACTAATTCGATTATTTAAAAAATGAGTACTGATGTTTACCAAATGGTGGCTCGAAGCACTATCACAGCAAGACCGTACAGTTGCCCTGATTCTAGCCCTGGCCATTGGTATTTCGACGGTTTCTGGTGTTTCAGTTTTTTTATATAAAAAAAGCGAGGAAAAGGATGAGAAAGGCTATATCCGGCTGGAAGTTGTACAAAGAAAACAGGATAGTTTGAATGCGGTACACAACCGAGAAATGGCCGAGTGTAACCTTGAGAAGCTAACTATAAAAGACGAACTGTACAAGATTTACCTGAACGACTTAAAAGAACAGCGAGACAAATACCAGGCGCTTGATAACCAACTTTCCCCTATTGTGAAAAAGTCAACTACTGATGCTCTACGAAACAGTAAAAACCTAAAACAACTCAAAGAGGAGGTTACGCAATGAAAAGCAAATGGATCATTCTTATCATAATTGTGCTGACCGGAATCGGGGGTAGCCCCCGGTCCCAGTCCGATAAGGTACAACCGAAACAAGCAAAATACGATATCGTTGACAGTATTAGGATCAAAATTGATAGCATCGAAGCAATCAAAAAGCAGATCCCGGAGATTGCCAGCAACGTGGTAGAGAAAACGAACACGCTTAAAGTTCTCATAAAAGAACAAAAAGTTCAGGGCGATCTCATAAAAACTACTTTGAATGCCATTCGATACGATCGAAGATGGATTGGAGATGTTCAAGAGGTTAAGCCTAAAAAGGACTCCTTGATAATCAAGACAGAAATTAAGCCAATTGAGGAATGAGAAAGATAGATTACCTGGTCGTCCACTGCACTGCTACACCTCAATCGGCCACGGTTGAAGCGATAAAAAACTATTGGAAAAATGTAATGAAGTGGAAGAATCCGGGATACCATTTCATGATTAAGCCGGATGGTGAAGCCGTTTCTTTACTTCCGATTACAGAGGTTTCAAACGGGGTTGCAGGCTTTAATTCCAGGATAATCAATATCAGCTATATCGGTGGGGTTGAGAAGAGTTTGAAACCTGTTGACAATCGTACCCCTGAGCAAAAAGATACCATGCGCAGGCTCTTGAAGGATCTCAAAGAGATGTTCCCTAATGCAAAAATTCAGGGGCACCGTGATTTTCCAGGTGTGCATAAGGATTGCCCAAGTTTTAACGCAAAAGCCGAATACGCTGATTTATGAATGCTGTTGTCGCATCTATTCCAACCTTAATGATTGAGCACCGGAAGGTAGATGTTTTTCGGCACCGGGCCACTTTTACAAATCCTAACGGAGATGCTATAAATATTGACTCGTTGGATCCGGCAATGTTGATTTACAAAGGCCAAACACTCTTAGTGACAATTGAAGATGAAGATTGGACCAAATCATTGAACCAGACATCGGCCGAAAAGGCAGCATCTTTTTTCGCCGCAATGGATTGCTTTACAAAATACCGGTACCGATTTTACGACAGAGCCCAGAACCAGACAATTTACGAAGGACCTTTTAAAATTATATGAAAACTGTTTCAACGCTTTCAGGAGAAGAAGTTCACGTGTATGTTGAAGCCAGCATACCAGCAAAACTTGTACTTGAAAGTGACGGAGAAGACAGTGAAGGGGCTGTTCCGGTTTTGGACTCCGAAGGGAAACTTGACGTTTCTGTTCTTCCTGATACTTACCAGCAAATAACTTTTCCCGCCGGAGAAGCTATACCCAGCGGGCTTCTGGTTGCTGTTATAGACGGGTATGCCTACAAGGCGGACTGTACAAACATACTTCATCTTTACGCCATTGTGGGCATTTCAATGATCGGCGTAAGCGCTTTTGAAACAGTAATAGTTTCGAAAGATCCGCAGGTTGAACTGTCCGGATGGGGCCTTCCAAGCGCTCACACAATACTTAGATGCGGTAAACAGGGGCAACTCGTAAATGTTCCTCCAAACGACGCACTCTTTAATCTCATTGTCGGAGTGGTACAATCTGCCGACAAGCTTAATTTTCATATTCAAAACTACATAATAATAGAGCCATGAAATTTCTTCAAAACAACGCCGGCACAATACGGGAGGTTGCAGGTTTGAGTACATCTGCAGGCTCCGGCGACGCCAACAAAATTATTGAAACCAATTCAGCCGGGAAATTAGATGAGTCTTTTTTGCCCGCCGGAGTTGGAAAGGGAAGCCGAGCTTATACAGCCAGCGAAAATATTTCTGCCGGTGATTTTGTGAATATTCATGAAGTTACAGGCGCGCCCAGGATCCGTAAAGCAGATGCAACCGGGATAGGCAAGCGTGCGCATGGATATGTAACAGCCGCCATTAACAGTTCCGCTTCCGGGACTGTATTTTTTGATGACATAAACCCATCGCTGAGCGGGCTGACAATTGGAGAAGAATACTTTCTTTCGGACACAGACGCAGGGAAAGTGACTACCTCAATTCCTTCCGGAGCGGGTAAAATATGCCAAAAAATAGGCTACGCTTTAAGCACAACTGAGATTCAGGCAACAATCGAGCAGCCTATCGTACTCGCAGCATAATGAAAAAACTCTTAGCGCATGACGGCGGAGTTATCAAGGAAGGGCATACGATTGCTAAACTTCCTGTTTTCTCAACCGTTTCTGATGTCAGAAATGGGAAAGTTGATGATTATGAACTGGTAATTCTTCTTTCAGAAGACGGGTTCAAAACCTACTTCTATGACGCAAATGATAGTTCATCCGCCGATAATGGGGACGAATATCTAGTTTCAACGGACTCTGAACGTCGTTATGTGCTGACACAGAATTACTATACACAAGCATTTCTCATTCAAATGAGAGATCTTGTTTTGGCCCAAGTTACAGAAACATTGGCAGATATGACAGCCAGGCTTGAATCACTTGAAAATTCATCACTAGGATAATGAAAACAATACTTTCAATACTTTTCACATTCGTTTCCATTCAGATTTACTCACAAGACACGCTAACACCAGAAGGGAAGCTCAGGTATCGAATCGGAATAATTAGAGGAACAAAGATTACACAGATGCCCAACTACGCCCTGAGTAATGCTTTGCGGGATATTGCTAACGCTGCGGTATCACGCGTTCCGTACGTAACTATGGCAGAACTAAGGGCAGGTAAGGCAGATACAGCTAGGGTTGTTGAAATTAATGAGGGAAAGAAATCTGGGAAATTTATATACGACCCCACAGACACCAGTTCCGCCGACGATTCTGTCCTGACAATCAGGAACGGGGGCAGGCGCTATAAAAGACAGTACTCAGGACCTTTTAATGCGGCATGGATGGGTATAGTGGGAGATGGAACCACGGATGAGTCGGCTCTATGGCAGAAACTTTTAGATAATGCCGCCATTAAAGATATTTTTTTTCCATTACCCGAAGTATCCTACAGGATTAATTCGATCACAATACGTTCTAATAAGACTATCACGTTTCAAGATGGAGCGGTGGTGCACGGGCTAGGGCTGCTGACTACCTACCAGCGCATGGTGAATATGGTGGACATCAGTAACGTAACTATAAGGGGTTACAGAGTGGTTTTTAAAGACACAAAAACAGCTTATCCTGGTATTAATCCGACACCGAACAGTCAGCGGCATCTATTCCTAATTCAGGGGTGCTCCAACATTGTGATTGAAGGCATCGCTGCAAATGACAGTGGAGGTGATGGCTTCTACATTGGCGCCACGACTACTCAGAAGTTTTGCCAGAATGTGAAATTAATAAACGTGAGTGCCGATAATAATAAGAGGCAAGGGCTTTCGATTGTATCAGGGAAATCGGTACATGTAACAGGATCATCTTTTACTGGGACAAAAGACGATACCCCAGGTGCCGGGATTGATGTAGAACCAAACGCATCAGACGAATTTTTGCAGGACATACGCATTACTGACTGTAAAACGGGAAGCAATGAAGGTGGCGGGCTACTTATAGCCCTTAATGCTCTGAACGGCTCCTTAAACCCGGTAGATATTGTTGTCACGAATCACCACGATTATGCGAGTAGATACGGGTTCATTGCCAGTCCGGCTATAGGTACAGCTTATGGTACGGTAATAATTCAGAACTCTACATGGGAAACCAACGGATTGCATAACGCACTTGTGAGTAATTACAGTGCGTCTTTCCCACGAATTAAGTTTGAAAATTGCCAGGGAATTAATGCAAACGAGGAAAACAGTGCTGCAACGACTTACGGAACAGCAATGATTGTATTTAGAGAAGCGGCAATGTCCGGTTCCACATACATCGGAAATGTTGAATTTAATAATTGCCGTGTTACTGAAACCAGGGCAACCAAACGGGTTAAAGTTGGTATACTGGCCATTGATTACAACACAACCGCTAATCCTTCCGGGATGGTGAAAGACTGCATAATACATAATGCAAGATTTGATGGATTTACAGACTTCAACAAGATTTATGTTAAAGGTGAAGTTATAATACGCGATCCGGCAGGAGCTCTTTCATTTGGAGTTGGCAACTCAACACGAGCTTATGATTTCTACGCGTACGCCCCCCTTTTTCACAACGGAAATTCAACAGGACAAACACTAGTTAATTTGGCTGACGTACAGCCAGGCTTTCCGCAGGTAACTTTTGAAATACGTACTCACAATCTGCTAATAATAGATCCGGCCTCAGGAGACAACATTTTACCTTTGTCTTCCGGTGCGGGAAAGAGAATATCAAGCGATGTAATCGGATCAAAAGTGACATTATACAAACTATCAGCAGATAGTTGGATCATATCTGAGATTACAGGCACATGGACAGTGGAACCTTAATAGAGTTTTAAGCCAATCTCAACATTACCCCAACAACCCGGTAAACGCTGGTGATCATCATCCGCTCTAATTTAAATAGGGCGGATTTTTCATTTCCAAGGAAAATATAATCTGGATCTGAACTTTTGAAGTAGCCGATAAATGAACCTTCTTTGTGTGAGCACACAATCAGATTTTCAGGTACAAGCCGGTTGATAATGGTAAATCGAAGTGCTATCGTACTACCGGATGGGATCGGGCCAAATGCCGGACCGGTATATTCGCAAATCTTATCGCAGTCTGAGAAAAGCCTGATGGTGTTTAATCCTTGAACAATCCCTTCAAGGTTCGTCCAGGAAACAGCCGGAATATGTTTTAAGCTTACGTGAGTTATTTCACCGGATCCTGTTTCCCACCACAGCGGGTTTACATTGAAAACATTTATGAGGGATTCTGTTAATCTTTTAGGTATTTTTCTATGCCCGGATTCGATTAATGAATAATTTGCCTGGGTTATGCCGAGTTTGCTCGACATTTCTTCCTGGTTAAGTTCAAGATGCGTTCGTAAAATTTTAAGTCTCGCTGAATTCATATCAAGGCTCATAACGTTGAGTAAAATTTTTAGGAGTCTACCCTACTATTCCACTCGGACAAAATTCTTTTTTCGTTTACAGATCCGTAATGCTTTACTTGCCTTGTAGAAGTATGCCCCAGCATCTTTGCTACTGTTTCATAGCTGAGTTTATATTCATTAATACAAATATCAGTGAAAGTTTTCCGGGCAATCTTATTTGTCAGGTTCTTCTTAATTCCGACGGCCGCCGCGATCAGCTTCAAGTAGTCGTTTGACTTCTGGCCGGATATTTTTGGAAGATTGTTGACACCTCCATATTTTTCAATAAGGTATGCGGGGTACCCATCGATTATAAAAATCGCTTCCTCTTTTGTTTTGATCCGTTTTATTTTCATCCACTCCCGGCCACCAAAAGTGTATCTTGAAGCGTCAGAGGCATTAATATAGTCTCCAATGTGAAGGCCGGTGTAACACATAAAAAGAAAACTATCTACTACCTTCTGCAGCCGATCACTCCAATTGTGAGTTTTTAAAAGCTGAATTTCATGCTGATCCAGGCATGTGATATCAAGTTCCTTTTTCCATTCAAGTGAGATACCTTTAAAAGGGTTGCTTTCGACATAGCCCTCCCTTTCTCCGAATCTGAAAAGCCCAATACAAGCCTGAACGATTTTATTGCAGTAATCGGTGTGAAATTCGCGAGCCCGAAGCCATTTCCAGAACCCTGTGATGTGCCGACGCTCTATACTCTCAACGTCTTGATCCTTTTTGATATATTCCTGCAGATATCTAAAACACCTGGTGTAGCGGTCAATGGTGGCAGCCGCCCGGTCTTTACTTTTTAGCTCAGAAAGAAATAACTCACCCATTTTTGAAAGTTTACAGCTTACCTCTTTAATACCCAAATAAATTTCCCGTACCTCGTTTGCGTTTAAATATTTGCCCTTTGATCTTGCCGCCAGGTAAATTTCGTTCAACTCCGACCGGATCATTTCCAGCTTCATGTTTATGTCCTGGACTCTTTGGGTTGTCCCTTTTACTCTTTGTTTTTTGCTATCCCACTTTTCGGGCTCAATAGAAACGCCGACAGCAAATTCATTTGCCTTAATACCGTTGATTGTAATTCTGCAATTTACCGGGCACGTCCCGATACTATTAATTCTTGCTTTCCTGATCACAAATCGGATACGCATTCGGATGATTTTTTTAAGAAGGTGAGCATTTTGCTGAGTTTAGGTGAAAAACTAAATCAACAAAAGACTACCATCGTCTTTAGGCTACCATTTTTGCGCCTACCATCGCGACAATTTATATTGCTTACAAATTAGACTACCTATACTATTTTGCCACCAAAAACGGTGACGCAGGCAAGTCATAATTCGCTTTCCTGCGTCATAAAAAGGGAACTTGTGGAGACGGAGGGATTCGAACCCTCGTCCAGAACAGGGAAACCCTGCGCCTTCTACATGCTTATCCGTGATTTAATTTTCGAGCCTGACAAGGTTCACGGCGGACCCGCGTCATAGCCTTAGATAATGGTGTCTCGTTGGATTTCCTTATCACTATTCCAACCAGCGCTGCGGTTCGACACCTCTGGACCCATCCGGCAGCACGTGGGATGGAGAGATGATGGCATTTGGTTAATCCTCCGGATTAAGCAGCCATGGCGTAGTTAGATTCGCCAGTTATTGTTTGAGAATATTATTTCCGGGAGGTACTCTCAACTCCCGACATGCTTACACACAGACCTTCAACCCGCTGTCAATACCGGTCGCCCCCTTATTTAGAAAGACCTCACAGCTCGCAGCCCTGATAACTGCCAGGTAAAGTATTAATGCTATGAATTTACATTTTTGATACCAGATAAGTTCATTATTTTCCAGGCATTTTTTACAGCCGCCTTACGATACATCGCTATAAGCTGGTTACCAAAGAGATAAAGAAAGTAAAATCTCCTGTTCCTCATTTTGCCAAGCCTTCTTCCGCTTATGACAATGGTCCATCTAAAAAGTTGTCCCTCACTTAAACTTCTTAAACACCCTGCCCGCAAAGCCAGCAGGGTGTTAACTATACAACCTTAAAACCCAATTTCTTTTATTTCAATACTGATTACCGCTGCTACGTGGTCGTGCAGGATTCGATGTCCAAATATATTGGAAATAATCCTAAATTTGGAATAATTCCTTATTAATATTTTCAGTAAAATTATTTCGAAGCGGTTACAACCATTTTAACAGACTCCATGTCATTGTATAACACTGCACAACGCCAAGCTGGTACCTGCGAAATTGAGATTCATATATATAATAGTGGGGTTATTTGGTAAAGACCTGTGATATTTTCGCAGGTCTTTTTCCAACTGCCAAAATCATGCATGCGGCACGGTATTCGCCCGGCTAATCTCTCATCAAAGAGCCTGAGGAATATACCTCTAATAAATAAACAACATTTCTTCCCTTCCGGCCTTTTCTGAATGAATTTTGCTTTAAATTTCGGATTGTAACCGTAAGGAAATCCTATGCCTAAACCTAAGATTTATTTTTTGCCGTTCATTTTCATTTTGCTTTTTTCAGAAATATGCCTTGCACAAACGGATCCTGAAACTGTAATTACTATTAAAGCCATTGCCGGCTTACAGTTTGATCTGGTAAGATTTAAGGTAAAACCCGGAGCGCCCGTCAAGCTTATTTTCACTAATACGGACGACATGAGCCATAATCTGGTGATCAGCCAGCCGGGCTCAAGAGAGGAGATTGTGAATTTGGCGCTGGAACTTGGAGACCGTGGACCGGCCATGAACTTCGTTCCCGAAACGCCCAAAATTCTCTGGTCGTTACCGGTACTCGCCCCTGAGGAAACAAAAACTATTACATTCACCGCGCCGAAGAATCCGGGGGTATATCCTTATGCATGTACTTACCCTGGTCATGGTTTTGTCATGTATGGTGCTATGTATGTCACAACAGACGAGATGCCCGCGATACAGCGGGACCTTCATATCCCTGAAACGAGACGTACAGTGGCAAACGCAACCTCCAGCTCAGACCATAACCACAGCACCAGGCCTCGCTCCGATTCTCTTAAAAAACAGCACCCTTATCGGCTGATTGCTCCGTATATACACCGCGTGTTTATTGAAAATGCCGGTCCGGCAGCCATTGCCGTCCATCTGCCTCAGCAGTTATCCTATTGCTGGGATGCTGGTGCATGCAGGCTGCGTTTCGCCTGGGAAGGAGAATTTCTGGACAACACAGCCTTCTGGAAAGGGCACAAAGATGCGGACGTAAAAATATTAGGAAACATTTTTTATCAGGATAAAACCTTGTTTCCGCTTCGGTTGGGCAATGAAAAATCAATCCCGGTTGTAAAATTTAAGGGATACAGCCTCATCAACAGATACCCCGAGTTTCATTATACCCTAAACGGGGTAGATGTATACGAACTGATTTTACCAAAAAAAGATGGCTCGGGATTGGTGAGGACTTTCCGCATTCCGAAGGTATCCGGTCCGGTGTGGTTTGCCTTTAATGAGGACGACGGGATTACCTATTCTACCATTAAAGGTGAACAACAAAAAGGAAAGATCAAATTGTCGGCAGCCCAGGCTACCCGGTTTACCATTACCATGACCAAAAGGAAAGACTCGAAATTATGAGAGCATTCATCACAATTATTTTCATCAGTTGCATATTATCTTTCTTAGGGCATCATCAGGTTACAGGACAGACCGTTCTGCAGAATTCTTATCAGATAGAAAACATTACTACACCCGACGGGTTATTCCCCGAAACCGGTGCAATTGACTTTTTGCCTGACGGCAGGCTCATCGCCTGTTTTTTAAGAGGAGAGGTAATGATTTATAATACCCGCGACAAGACCTGGAAATTATTCGCCGAAGGTTTGCATGAACCACTCGGCATATCGGTTATCAGCAATTCGGAAATACTGGTGATCCAGCGCCCCGAACTCACCCGTTTAAAGGACACCGATGGCGACGGGCAGGCGGATCTGTACGAAACCGTAAATGACGATTTCGGAATTTCAGGTAATTATCACGAATATAACTATGGCCCGCTGAAAGATAGCAAAGGCAATTATTTTCTTGGGCTTAATACAGGCTCCTATGCCGGGAGGGTCATGAAAGAATACAGGGGAAAACGGGATACCATCGGCCATGCTTACAAAGGCCAGATGTTTTCACCAGTCTCTTACCGGGGATGGATCATGCAGCTCACGTCAAAAGGGCAGCTCATTCCCTATGCAAGCGGTCTGCGTTCTCCGAACGGACTTGCCCTGGACGCCAGCGATAACCTGTTTGTGACAGACAACCAGGGCGACTGGGTAGGGACTTCCCCTCTTTACCATATCCAGAAAGGCAGATTTTACGGACATCCTGCCAGCCTGGTTTGGGAGAAAAACTGGGCAAAAGGAGATCCTATACAACTGCCCGTTGAAGAACTTGACAAATTGAGAACCAAAGCCAGTGTTTTATTTCCGCACAACATAATAGCCAACTCGGCAACTCAGCCGATTTTCGATTATACCAAGGGAAAATTCGGCCCTTTTTCGGGACAAATGTTTGTGGGGGATATGAATACCGGTCGGCTGGTGAGAGTATTGCTGGAAAAGATCAATGGTGAGTTCCAGGGTGCTTGCCTTCCCTTTCTGGACGCACAGGGATTACACAAAGGCAATAACCGGCTCGCTTTCGCTCCGGACGGGAGCTTATGGATAGGACAGGCGGAGCATGGCTGGGCTGGAGACAAAGGAATTCAACGGATTGTTTTTACCGGCAAAAACCCGGCGGATATCCTCAGCATGAACCTCACAGAAACAGGTTTTGACATTAGCTTCACCAAAAAGATGGATCAGGCCAGTGTTTCTGATTCGGCCAACTATCATTTCCGGCAATACTATTACGAGTACCATGCCAAGTATGGTTCTGACCAGTTTGGCCTTAAAAATGTTCCGGTTTCAGACATCAAGGTTTCGGCTGATGGCCTGAGGGTGTCGATTTCTTTGGCTTCGCTGACGCCGGGTTTTGTTTACGAACTAAAACTGGGTGATATCAAGGCTGCTGATGGCGATCCTCTGGCGAGTAAGGTGATTTGTTATACACTGAACAATCTAAAAAAATAATTCGTAGCGTTCGCAGAATAATGAAGTGAGAAGCAAACCCCTTGCTGCATAGTTCTGACTGGTGTATATCAAAAAACCTGGCTTTACCGCCAGGTTTTTTGATATACACGTCACTAATTCACGTTCACCTCTTGTGCCGGCTTGTTGGTTTCCGGATTTTTGGGCAGGGTTACTATAAGTACCCCGTCCGTATAATCAGCACTGATGTTTTCAGTCAGTACTTTGCCGTTCAGCTGGAAAGAGCGTTCAAAAGAGCCCGGCTCATATTCTTGATAGGTATATTTGTTTGCGCTGTCACCTGCTTCCGGAGCTGCGTAGGCGATGGTGAGTACATCATTGCTGACGGATACCTTAAAATTACTTTTGCTGAGACCCGCAGCATAGAGCGAAATCTTAAAGGAAGATTCGTTGTCTTCTATATTAGCCGCTTTTCTGTTTAAAAACTGGCCGCGGAATGCCTCTTTCCAGGGTGCTTTTCCACCAAATTGTCCTGAAAACATTTTACTGAAAGGGCCGCATCCTCTGCCACCTCTGAATCCAAATCCGTGATGATGATGTGTATCTGCTGTTTGCTGGTTGTTCATGACTTTACTTGTTTTTGAATTGAATAATTGTTTGTTAAGAATGGAAGCGCCAATGGCCTCTGGTGTTAATTAATTGGGATAATGGTTTGCTGCGAAACATTTGCACGAACCGTTATCGGTCCCGTCCACTGATTACGGTCTGCCGACGGAGTGATCCCGCCGCTAACATAGGCGCTGTGCTGTCCGGCGTGCAGTCGGTAAGCGGGCCTCCCAGCCATACGGCGAACCAAAGCGATCACCCCGCCGACGAGCAAAATACCGACCAGTAATTTGAAGAGCATGATCATAATAAAAGACACCAGGCCTACAATTACGGTGGCGCCAATAAGGCGGGGGAATATGAAACGAAGGTTATTTCTCATGGTTTTTGTTTTTAACAGTTAATTTCTAATGATGACGTTTGATCTTTTCTTTTACTTTAACATGTATGAAAATTTGTTTTGAATAAGGTGAAGCTGCGTTTCATGTTACAGTTAACGGTTCCGGCTGCTGCCTTATGTGATAGTGGACGGACAAGCACCCCGTTTTACTTTAAAGTTGTTAAAATATTTTTCAGGAAAAATAAAAAAATGCCATAAAACCCTATTATTCAGATATATATACAAAAATTAAAACAACCTCACCATGGAAGTACCGGAAAAATTCACGCACGGGACATTCCTCTCCTGACTATGAAAAGTAACTCTTAATAATCCAGAGCACCGCCTTTTCACTAGCCCGAAAACGGCATGGCTTAGTACCATTAATTGTAAAGTACACTACGATCAAAAATGAGACTTAACGGTTTTACCCTTCTATCAATACTCGCCATTCTTTCGGGCATTCTGAGTCCTGTGCTTTTTGCGCAGAAAAACAAAACTTATCCCGCCTCTCCTTTCCCTGATCGTGTTATTCTCGGATTCAAAGGTGACCCTGCCCATTCACAGGCCGTTAGCTGGCGGACGGACGCTACCATCCTTAACGCAATGGCCGCTATTCATGAAGCGGACCCCTCGCCAGATTTTCAGCCGAAAGCAACCGTGGTGAGGGCAACCAGCCAGCAGGTAACCCTGGATGGAAGCCTGGTTACTTTTCATGAGGTGAATTTCACAGATCTCAAACCCGCAACGCAGTATGTTTATCGGGTTGGGAACGGATCGTACTGGAGTGAGTGGTTTCAATTCACTACTGCATCAGAGAAACGAGAGCCCGTATCTGTCCTTTATTTCGGCGACGCTCAAAACGACATCCGATCCATGTGGTCAAGAGCCATCAGAGGTGCATTTTCCAAAATGCCAAAAGCAAACCTGATCATCCATGCCGGTGACCTTGTCAACCATTCCTACACCGATGCGGAATGGGGCGAGTGGTTTGAAGCCGGAGGCTGGATAAATGGCATGGTGGCCAACCTACCATCGCCCGGGAATCATGAATACGTTGGAGATGGTACCGAAATCAGAAAACTGTCCGGACACTGGCGTCCTCAATTTGCATTACCTGAAAACGGCCCCGAAGGCCTGGCAGAAACGGCTTACTATATTGATTACCAAGGAATCAGATTTATTTCCTTTGATACCGAGGCAGGTCTTCAGCAGGCATCCGTAATGGACAGACAGATTGCCTGGCTCGAAAAGGTACTCCGGGAAAACACAAACCGCTGGACCGTGATGATCCATCACCACCCGGTACTTTCGACTAATTCTTCCAAAAAAAGAAGTAACGACGACTGGCACACCAAACTGGAACTGCTCTATAAAAAATACAAAGTGGATATTGCCTTACAGGGACATGAACATACCTATGCCAGGGGTGTGAATATTCCGATAGGGCAAAGCAGGAAAAAGCCTGATGGCCCCGTATATGTCGTTTCCGTAAGCGGCCCTAAAATGAGTGGCCTCGCTCCCCAGGACTGGATGGACCGGGCCGCTGCAAATACCCAACTTTACCAGACCATTACCATCAGCGAAGACAAGCTCTCCTACCAGGCATTCACCGTCAGTGGGGACTTGTATGACACCTTTGAACTGATCAAAAACAGAAAAGGCGTAAATCGGCTGAAAGAACTTTCAACGGAAATCAAAATAAGGGAACGGGTGGAGCTGCCTGAGCGTATGCTTAAAAGCCTGAAAGAGGAAGATCTGAAAGAATACAATGAACGTTTCAGGGCCTACAAAAAAAGAAAAGGATTGAATTGAGGTAAGTAAAATCTGAGTTTTCGTCGCTTAATGAAGCATCTTCCTACTCAGTAAATATCAGCAAGTTGACAAAGAAAGCGCTTATCCTCGGTTTTTTCATACTCGTTAAATTCGCGCTTCATTATGTCATCATCGCTCCCGAATATGATTTGCACCGGGATGAATACCTGCACCTCGACCAGGGCAAACACCTGGCCTGGGGGTATCTGTCGGTTCCGCCTTTTACTTCCTGGATTTCCTTTCTGATCCAACTGCTGGGCAATTCGGAGCACTGGGTAAAATTTTTTCCTGCACTTTTTGGAGTACTGACATTGGTGGTTGTCTGGAAAGCCACTGAGAAACTGGGAGGGAATTTGTTTGCACTCATACTGGGTGCTACGGCTATCACCTTTTCTGCACTGCTGAGGATTAACATGCTCTACCAGCCAAACTCTGCCGACGTGCTGGGCTGGACGTTGCTCTACTTTTTTGTGCTTCAGTATATCCAAA
Source organism: Dyadobacter sp. CECT 9275 (assembly GCF_907164905.1). Taxonomy (NCBI): domain Bacteria; kingdom Pseudomonadati; phylum Bacteroidota; class Cytophagia; order Cytophagales; family Spirosomataceae; genus Dyadobacter; species Dyadobacter helix. Next base: position 1,267,411 of record NZ_CAJRAF010000002.1, read on the forward strand.
CCGGTACAAATAAATGGCTTTACCTCGCAGCTATGTTAGCAGGGATAAGCTTTTTAAACAAATACAATATTGTTTTTCTGGCAGCAGGCCTGGCGCCTGCACTTTTGCTGACACGTCATCGTAAATTATTCACGAATAAGGGGTTGTACCTGGCAGTACTCCTTACATTCCTGATCATCCTGCCCAATCTGATCTGGCAGTACCAGCATCATTTTCCGGTGATACACCACATGAAACTACTGTCAAAAACCCAGCTGGTAAATGTAAACAGGCTGGATTTTCTCAAAGAGCAGGTACTTTTTTTCCTCGGATCGGCGTTTGTCATCCTGGCCGCTTTCATTTCATTTTTTATTTATCCTGCCTTCAGGAAATACCAGGTTTTCTTCTGGTCATTTGTTTTCACCTTATCACTCTTTACCTATCTGCGCGCCAAAGGCTACTATGCCATAGGGCTTTATCCCATTTTCATCGCATTTGGATCGGTTTATCTTGAAACAATATTTACCAAAAGGCTGGCCTGGCTTCGCCCGGTGGCTGTTCTGGCTATTATTGGGTTATTCATCCCGGCTTTCAGGGTTGCCTTTCCAATGAAAAGCCCTGCGGATATTGCCCTGGATTCAAAAACATATAAAAATTTGGGGCTGCTGCGCTGGGAAGATGGAAAAGACCATGAGCTGCCTCAGGATTTTGCAGATATGCTGGGCTGGAAAGAATTGGCGGAAAAAGTGGATGCCGCTTACGAAAAAATAAGCGACAAAAAACATACCCTGGTACTCTGCGATAATTACGGGCAGGCCGGTGCAATCAACTATTATTCAAAATTTAAAAACATCAGTGCCGTTACCCTGCATGCCGATTATATAGACTGGATTTCGCTGAACGACGAAGTAAAAAATATAATTCTCGTGCAAAATGCTGATGACGATGACAAGGAACGAAAAAAGGAAAAACCCCTTTTCAGGGAAATACGCCAGACAGACAGCTTAAAAAATCCATTTGCCCGTGAATTTGGAACCAGTATCTATGTTTTGCTTGACGCCCGGGTTTCTATTAACGACATTCTCAGAAAAGACATGGAAGAAAAAAGGTGGCGCTGAGGCTTATGCAACAAAATCCGGGGGCAATAGTAGTTTTTGGCACCACCCATGTTTACTTAAGCCAAAGCAATGTCTGGTATAGAAATCACTACCCGGAAATCAATTATGAAAATGATCAGAACTTTTCTAATCCTCTTTTTTACCTGCTTAGGACTATCCCTCTCCCAGGCTGCAGACATTACGATTAAAATCACCAACAGGTACCTCAACCTTCCCGTTTCTCAAAAGCAAAACAGAGGTACCATGCAATTTGAGGTAGGTGGGAAGCAGGAACGCGCCTTTAAAATACGACTGGCAGCTGACCCAGAGTATTGGGTATTCTGTGATATGGCCGCCTTACGAGGACAGACGATTAAAATCAGCTATGATGGCCATGCCGCAGGGTTGGATAAAATTTACCAGGCTGATCAGATAGCGGGGCAGGATTCACTTTACAGAGAAAAAAATCGTCCACAATTTCATTTTACTTCCAGAAGAGGCTGGAACAACGACCCAAACGGGCTGATCTTTTACGAAGGCGAATACCACCTTTTTTACCAGCATAATCCTTATGAAAAAGAGTGGGAAAATATGTCGTGGGGGCATGCCGTAAGCGAGGATATGCTTCACTGGAAAGAACTGCCAACTGCTCTGAGTCCTGATCACCTGGGTACTATGTTTTCGGGATCAACCGTAATTGACTACAACAATACTGCTGGTTTTAACAAAGGTAACACCCCGGCGATGGTGGCTGTCTACACAGCAGATTCTCCCGAAAAGGAAGTTCAGTGTATTGCGTACAGCCTGGATAAAGGTCGCACCTGGACGAAATATGATCAAAATCCGGTGATCGACTCAAAAGCAAAATGGAACAGCAAGGACACCAGAGATCCCCGGGTATTCTGGTACAAACCCGGCAAGCATTGGGTGCTCGTACTGAATGAGCGCGACGGCCATACCATTTATACTTCCAAAAACCTGAAAGACTGGAAAGCCGAAAGTCACGTTACTGGTTTCTGGGAATGCCCTGACCTGTTCGAACTTCCCGTTGACGGCGACAGAAGTAAAACCAAATGGGTTATGTATGGTGCTTCCAATACTTACATGGTCGGTTCATTTGACGGCAAAACCTTCCGGCCGGAATCCGGCAAGCATTATTATACCACCGGTACGATATACGCAGCACAAACCTTCACCAACATTCCTGAGTCAGACGGGCGTAGGATACAGATCGGCTGGGGCAGGGTGTCGCATCCGGGAATGCCCTTCAACGGCATGATGCTCCTGCCCACAGAACTGACCCTGCAAACCACCAAAAATGGGGTAAGGCTGTTCAGCGTCCCGGTGAAGGAAACAGGCAAATTGTTTAAGCTGATTCATCAATGGCCTGTATTAGCTGCGGCAGAAGCCAACAACAAATTAAAGGAATTCAAAGATACTGACCGGCTGCGTATCAAAACAACGATAAAGCTATCGCACGCTACCAGTGCGGGTTTAAGTCTTTTTGGACAGAACATTCTCAATTATGACCTGAATTTCAATCTGGTGAATGGGGTATTTTACTCACCGGAAGATATGACGAGTGCGGAAATCACAGCGGATATTTACATCGACCGGACATCCATCGAGGTATTTATCGACGGGGGTGCTTACTCATATTCCTTGGAAAGGCGGGCCGCTCAGGGTAACAAGGAAGGGTTTCAGTTTTGGGGAAATGCCATTGAGGTAAAAGGGCTGGATGTTTACAGTGCTGATACGATCTGGAAGTAGGGAAATCTGTGCGAATTTTAATGACCGGTCTCCGCTCTGGAACTCCGGCAGAGGCCGCTTCATACCCTGACGCAGTCTCAGCACCACGCCCAACTCGTAAGGAGGTATTACATTTCCTTTTTGTACACATCCCGGTTTTTTCCCTTTTGCAACAGTATGCCCCGTACAGCATCGATATAGTCTTCCAGCCCACTCACATTGGTATTGATAGCAACACTTCCGGGATTGTATGGTTCATAAGATTTTTCGGCAGTTACCTTGAATAATCCAATGGTTGGAGTTTGAACACCGCTGCTGAGGTGCATCATACCGCTGTCAGCAGCAATGAAAACAGCAGTATTGGCAATGAAAGATCCGATCACCCGGATATCCGGATGCGAATAGACCGGAGCCTTAAAATCAATCTGTGAGATGTTCTCAACTGGCAGAACCTCGATAATATTACAGCCAGGAAACTCCGTTTTTAACCTTTCATAAAATACCTTCCACCAGGTATCCGGATAACGTTTATCACCTGTTGCATTGGTAAAAAGGCAGATAGTCGGGTTAGCGTTCAAGACCAGCTCGTCCAGAATACGTTTTCCCTGCTCTATTTCCGACGGAGATAATTTCAGGTCCAAAGGGGCAATTTTTTGCTCACGCTCACCCAAACCCCATTTTTTTAAATAATTCCGGAAACGGTACACGGGAGATTTACCCAGATGCGCATGATCAGGATAATTTCCGGAAGTATCCTGCTCGGCGTCTCCAAAGAAGCGGTATTTGGCATTGGCCATCCGGGCGGAAACTCTTCCGGAAGAAGAACCGCCGACAACGTTTATCACCATATCGTAACGTTTTCTTTTAATCGCTAGCCAACCTCCCAGATATCCAAAGAAATCACTGAAAGGCTTTTTAGGCAACTGAATAATGGTGTCCACATTATCATAGTTACGGAATACCAGCGGTGCCAGATTACCCTTAACGAACAGGTCCACACGGGCATGCGGAAGCGTTTCCTTAATTTCCTGTACAAGGGGGGTAATCAGCAAGAGATTTCCCAGCCTGTGATTAGGTCTGCTGATCAGTATTTTTACAATTTCGCTCTTGTCCGACGGACCGTTACCTGTTTCTGCAGGACCAATGTTTCTGGTCAGCTTCTGCATCAGAGCCCGTCTCCATGCATTTATTTTTTTATCAAAGGTCATTTATAAAACACTTCTTTTTGATTTGCTGAATATAGGCAACACATTGTTGAAAATTAATCACCAGCTCTGCACATTCCCACTTATTTCTGTGAAGTAACAAAAAAGCAATGCATTGCAGGGCTGGCTCCAATACCGCGATATGCCTTTTCTATAAAAATTTTCAAGCGGGGTCAGGGTATACCTCCTTAAGGTTTTACGAAATCTGCGCAGATATAACCTTCTTTTGTTATCCGCCCAGAACAGATCAACAGCAGAATCAGGCGACTCTCCTGCTTCAACAGCATACGCCCTGATCAGCTTTTCGAGGTCTGCCTCCGGAATTTCCAGTTTGCCGAAATTTTGCAGCCCCTGCCGGAAATTCACCTTCATAAATCTGATGCGGTTCAGGTCCACCAGCGAAAACTGGTACCCTTCTTTCGTGGGTTTCACCAGCATATTGGTTAAGGAAAAATCGTCATGGTATACCCCGGCTTTATGAAGTTTGATGATGAATTTAAGAAGATGATGATACAAAAGCGATTGATGCGGTTTATTGTTCAAATTTCTTTTAAGTGTCTCGCGCAGGGTTTCATAAGGATGATAGACACTTATAAAAAAACTCCTTTTGAGCAAACCCAGATTGTAGTAATTGATCCATCCTACATGTGCAGGCGTACTGATCCCCCTTTTGTTCAGGTTCTGAGAGTTCCTGAACGACTTTTCCGCTTTTGACCTGGAAAACAGGGAGTAACCCAGCCTGTTAAAAAAATACATTCCCTTAAAGTCTTTAATCACAAAAGTACCCTGCGGGATCTCTATCTTTTTGATCACATTGCGGTTGTCCAGTATCACCGCCCCCATATTGTCGAAGGTTTCTGAAAGGCTTAGTGCAAATTCTCTAAGGTCAGAAAAGTCATTCCGGATATCGTATTCTATCGTATTCATGAGTGAGTAGTTAAGTTTGATCTGATGTGTCTGACATCTTGGACGGCCCAAAATGCTTTTTGTAACTATACGCTAACAACGGGGTATAACGTTGCATTTTCCGGAAGCCAGAACCCGTATACGCTAAAACCACAAGTTTTTTACCGGTGACTAAAAAATCGCACCAGTGCACGATCAAACCGGCTACGATCCCGGTAAATCGTCTGCGCGACGATGCTTAAAAAGAGGTATTGATTGAAAAATTGAACCTTCGTCGGTATATTTGTTCCTGTGACAATTCTAATACCCACTAATTCATATTACGCATGGACCCGATTGACCATTTACGCAATGAGATTAAATCACATTTCCCTGAATCATCAGAGCTGCACCTTTCCGGTTCGTTTCCCAAACACCGCCGTTATAATTTTTACTTTAAAATAACCGACAACTATCCCCACCTGCTTTACCTGAACTGGGACGGAGAAATAAGGTTTACACTGAAATGCCTGGAATTCAGCGATGCGGACCTTCTTCAAAGCCTGATGGAGGCGTACCCGGAAGCGGGAATGAAGATTTTTAACATCGGACAGCCCAAACGCACGGTTTCATTTATTTATCGCAGTAAAGACGAATTATCATTTACTGATTTAAAGGGACCTATTGATATTCATTTCGACTGGAATCATACATCGTGCAAAAAATTAATGGAATGTGTGGATCCTTCACAAAAACCGGCATGACCCAGCTCAAAAGAATATGAGAGATAAAATGGCGCACTACTGACCGCTTGAACGGCATACCTCTGGCACATGAAGAAAAACATTTCCGCTGCCCCTGTACTACTTCGCCGGCTATATGAAAGGTACTTTTGTAATGACCAGGCCGGCCCCATGTCATAGCTTATCCTCCTTATGGTTCATTTCTCTATTGTCCACTACCAAAAAAAATAATGATTTTTGGTTACCTCCGCCCCTCCTCTCCTATATATACATAAACACGGTTTAAACAGGGCCATAATCAAAATGGAAATCAATCACGTATACATAACATCGTTACCCCACTCTGATGATGTTGGCATCTTAAACCGACTTTAATTTTTTACTTATGACAGATTTCATCGGAGACATCCACGGACACGCAGACAAACTTGAAGAATTACTGCTTAAAATGGGTTACACGCACCGGAACGGAAGTTATTCCCATCCCGAAAGAAAGGTACTTTTTGTTGGAGACTATATCGACCGCGGGCCGAAAATCAGGGAAACCCTGCGAATAGTAAAAGATATGGTGGATAGTGGCAACGCAACTGCACTCATGGGAAATCATGAATTTAATGCTATCACATTCCATTATGAGCTGGAAGGCGGCGGACATTTACGCAAACACCTGATCAAAAACATGATTCAGCACTATGAAACCATCAGGCAGTTCCATAACCGGCAGAAAGAATATGACGATTATATTGAATGGTTTAAGACACTTGCTTTGTTTCAGGAGACAGAAAGTTTCAGAGCAGTCCATGCGGGTTGGGACAACCAAAGCATTGCTTTTTTAAGTAAAACATTACCAAATGGAAAACTGACGGATGATCTGATTTATAAGTCTGAAAAAAAAGAAACTGAACTGACCACAGCATTGGAAATTACCTTACGAGGTAAGCAGATCACCCTCCCCGCAGGCCATTATTACGAGGATGAAGATGGAACCAAACGCAATGAGATCAGGGTAAAGTGGTGGAAAAACCCCATGCAGTTGTCGTACAGCGAGATCAGCGTGGATCCCATAGCGACATTGCCTGAAACCCCTGTCGACCTAAGTTTACTGCCAAACGCCGATTATTATAATCATGAAAGCAAGCCTGTATTTTTTGGTCATTACTGGTTACGGGGTACTCCGGTGCTGATTCAGCAGAACCTTTGCTGCCTTGATTTCAGCATCGCAAAAAATGGACACCTGGCGGCTTACCGGTTCGACGGGGAAAAGGAGCTAAGCGACAGCAAACTGGTATATGTATAAAAATAGAACAGATACCCGGGAAAATGACCTGTTACAGATTAACAGCCTATCATTATGAAAATAGTTGAAGAAATAGTACTCTATCTTGAAAGGATAGGAAGGCTCGACAGCCGGGATATCCTGTTTTTGCGAGAAACGAGTTACCTGAGCTATTATTTTAGGACGGAGTCCGAAAAGGATGAATATGAATACCAGTGGGGGCTGAACTTTATAAATAGTACAAAACGTCTCGCAAAATGAAAAAAACTGACTCCTTTGACCGTCTTGAAAAATTTGTGCTTGAACTTGCCAGGTACGCCCATAAAGATCAAGTGCGCAAGTATACCGGCGAACCCTACATTCATCATCTTATAGGCGTGGCTAACCTTGTGAAAGAATATGGCGGCAGTACTGAAATGGTCTGTGCAGCCCTGCTGCATGATGTAGTTGAAGATACTTCCACAAGCGACGCACAACTCTATCAGATACTAAGCGCAACAGAACTTTCGGAAGAGGAAGCCCGAAAGATCGTTTCTCTCGTGATGGAGCTTACCGACAGATTCGTAAAAGAGAACTATCCCGACCTGAACCGCCGACAGCGAAAAGCTTTGGAATGCGAACGATTGTCACAGATTTCGCCTGACGCTCAAACCATCAAATTATGTGATCTAATCGATAATTCCTCCACGATCCGCGAAAGCGGGAATGACTTTGCCCGGGTCTATCTTGCCGAAAAACAGGATATACTAAAAGTGATGACCATGGGGAACCCGCAACTTTATGAACGCGCCATGCAGACAGGCCGCTGACCTATTCCGGGAATTCCCTGTGATTTTTCACTACGGTCACCTTATCCTTGAATTCCTGCAACAACCATTTTTCAGTCTGTTCGGCAGCGTACAGTGAGCGATGCTGCCCGCCGGTACATCCGAAAGATACAGACAACGAGTCATAACCGCTCTTCAGATAGCTGGTAATGCTCCGCTTCAGAATTGCCTGTATCTCAAGCAGAAAGGCGGGCATATCCGTTTCTGTCAGCAGATAATCGGCAACCGGGCCGTCTCGTCCCGTTAATGGTTTCAGATGATCCACCTGTCCAGGGTTTTTAATACACCTGCAATCAAAAACGAAACCTCCGCCATGGACTGAGGTTTCGACCGGGTATCCTTTCAGAAAAGAAAAGCTTCTGACTTCTACGGCAATCATATTTTAGATAATGGTGATGTGTTTTCGGATTGGAAGAGAATTATAATTTAACCGGGTCGTCGTCTCCAACCTGCACCGATCCCCGCTTAATATCAATGGAGGAAATATCAAAACTCCTTTTGTCACCATCCGCCTCGGACTCAACATCAAAGGTGATCTCCACCTGGATTTTATTATCGTTATCGTCCACAAGTACACCCATCAATTCCTGGGTAGTGGATGCCGAAACCCGCTCACCCGAAGGCATATTGGCCCGTAAAGTCCAGGCCAGGTTACCCTTTAGCTCCCCCAGCGCCGACTCATAATCATTAAATCCGACAGTTCCGCTTTGCGACGGATCCAGAAAAGTGAGCAGTCCGCCGGGTTCAAGTTCAAGCGTCAGTTCATGGTCGGGATCCAGATAGGTAATTCCTTCAAAAGGGCTTCTTGCCCGCTCGCGGCCTTTATCCTCATTCATGATGACACATATTCTTTTGGCAAGCTCTTCCGCAAAATCTTTTTCATCCCCTTTACCGCAGCCCGCCAGGGCGGTTACGCAAACGAATGCCAGAACAAGATATTTCCCTGTATTTGATTTGAACTTCATAACAACTGAGCAGTTAGATTACATTTAAAAATTGATTATTAAATACTTCACTCTATTTGTATTTTTGATAGTAGTCGTAAAGCGGATTTCGATCGGTCATTTCGTCAAAACCGATTGATGCTGTGCCGTAAACTTCTTGTGCCTGCGCGCAGGTGTTTTTTCCATAAACCGAAAAACCGTAGATCGTTCCATCTTTGTATACATGCAGCGTCAGCGACTGGCCCAGTTCACATTCCTTACATGGAAACTTACCCTCGCAACTGGCTGTCCACAAGGATTCCATGTCCAATACATAATACCCCTTTTTCGTATATTTCCAGCTGTTGATCTTAAATCGGGGATCCTTGCCGGTTACGGGATTTGATTGTTTCATTAATCGCACCGTAAAGTTGTAGGCAAAGGCGTTGGCAACTTCCGCATCTCCGGACTGCTCCTTTTTTATCTTCCCGAATAACAGATAACCCATCCCGCCCGCGATACCGATAAAAAACAGGAGAACCAGTGTGTTTTTCTTCATTTCCTTTTGTTTATTAAATGAAAATTATCCCATGGACAATAAAATCTAAGATGGCGTAATCTTTTATTTTGGTATTGATCATTGACATATTTCAAATCTTTACACCTGTTTATGAACCTGCCGGGACCGATTCATTATTCGCATTGATGCCTCCCGCTTTGATGAATAGGATCAGAAACAAAAAGGTAATCCGCTGCTCAAAACTTTTTTCGCAATTAACTGGAAGAAACCATCAGAGCCAGTATCAGCACCACGATATTGATAAAAAAGAAAGCAATCAGCAGGCCGATCATCCCCGAAGCAGGCTCATACTCTCCTCCTTCATACACTACGTATTTTTCAATCAGTTTTTTCTGGCTGGCTTCCACAACGAAATAAGTAACCACAGCAGACACCGCCTGGATGAGGAAAAACATTTGGAACAGTTCATCATCGCTCAGTTTATGATAAGGTATGAGCATATAAGCCATCATGCCAACAAAAGCAGCTCCCAGAAAATACTGCACCGCATTATTGCCATTATCCAGCCGCTTTGCATTTCTGGACAGCATATACCCCACCGCTAAACCTCCTCCGATGAAAGCCGCAATGGTGATAGCCACCTGCGAATATACCCTGTAAACAGCCCGTGGAGGAGGAGGGGTGATTCTTGGTGGTGGAGGTAAGGTCTCACCCGTCTCAATTTTTTGCTCTCCTTTTGGCGGTTCGGGCCGGGGCGTTTTAGACTCGTCCACAACAATTTCCGTAGGGCCCGTCTTAAATCCTGTTACGCCTTCCTTTGCAGTTACCGCAAGCTGAAGTGCTTCCAGGAATTCGGTGCAGCTGGCATAGCGTTCTTCCCTTTTTTTGGCCGTTGCTTTAAGCAGTACCTCATATACCGGCCTGGGATAGCCAGGTACTTCTCCAAGTGGTTTGAAGAGTACGTCGTCCATTAGCTGCTCATGAATGTACGGTTCCTCCCCAGTGGTGAGGATGTAAAACATCAGCCCAAGGGCATAGATATCCGTCAGATGATTCACTGTTGTAGGGCGCAGGTGGTGCTCCGGGCTCTTGTAGTATTGCGTACCCGAGGTAGTAAGGCTTCCCATGGAACTGATCTTGATATGTTCCATTTCCGTTTCCTCCAGTATCTTGGCTATTCCAAAATCCAGCACTTTTATATTTCCTGTGGATGTCAGAAAGATATTGGAGGGCTTTACATCCCTATGGACCAACCCTTTGCCATGTGCGTGTTCAAAAGCCGGTAATATCTGACCATACCATTTCATCACGATGTCGAGCGGTAGCGCGGCTGAACCCTCCTTACTTTCCTTTTCCAAAACATAAGCTTCCAGATCCTGCCCGTCCAGATATTCCATAATAATAGCCACCGTCTGCTCATCCTGGTAAAAATCCATTGCCCTGACGATATGGTCATTACGAAGCGAAGCCATGATCATGGCTTCCTTCTGGAAGTGCTTGCGCAGGGTAACATTTTCTGCATTGCTCTTGTGCAGTATCTTGATCGCAACTTCTGCACCCAGATCATTTTGGGCATAATAAAGTGCCCCCTGTGCTCCCTTGGCCGAAATCTCACTCAGGATCGTATAGTCCTTAATCTTTGAATTTATGAATGACATGATAGAAAAGGATTTCGTACACGAATTGTTTGAATTGTTGTATTGAGCGCGGACTTTCCTAGCCAAATCCTGATGACGGCTACAAGCAGCTTGGCCTGCGTACAAAAATGGGTACGGAGCGCTGCCCGGACCAGGTCTGCGTCATCTGTGAGTACTTTAATCGCGACTTCGGCCCCCGGTTCATACTTAGCATAAAAAAGAATACTGTTCTGCCCCGCTGAGATTTCACGCAAAAGCGTGTAGGCCTTTATTTTGGTGTTAATCAGTTTCATAAGTTGGGAGGTGAGCTTATTCGGTTGTCGGTTTACCGATTGAGTGCCGACCGAATATTTGAATCGGTTCTTGCATCATTTTCCATGCAATCATTGGTACCCAATACTTTGTAGTCTGCATTGGATCCGTCTTCATCTACTTCGAGCAGCACCCTTACTTCATGCTTGCATTCGTAACCTCCATAGGGCTGTCCATACCAATAGGACGTTACGTCAATGGAATATCTTTTGTCATCACATTCCCAGTCCTTCATATAATAGGTGGCATTTTTCCCGGTACTCGGATTGCAGACCTTCATCATATTGGTTGCAAACTTACTGGCAAACGCTTCTGCAACTTCCTGAGAACCTTCCTTTTTGGTGCCTACTATATAGACGGCTACCACGAAGATGAATGCCACCACTCCACCAACATACCAGTAGTATCTTGAGTTATCTTTTACTGGGGCCAGGTGCCTGTTGGTCCGATTCCACATTTCGGGGGCATCTTTCAACTTTTTCCAGGGGCCCAGTTCTTCATACCATACCAGGGTATCCGGCGGGAGGTTAAAAATGTTGATTTCTTCGATCGTGTAAGGGCCCATCTGCGAGCTGCCTTTCAGAAAATAGTACTTCTTTTCCATAATGGTGAGTATACATTAATATTGGGTTATAATCAGGTCTTTGGCAAAATGTCCGTAAGCCATGGGATGCTGAGGCGAACCGTAGCGTTGTCTGGCCGTCTTCGAAACATTGTAATGTAAATACTCAAACAGCTCCTGGATGGTGACTTTCCGGTCCTTATTGGTATCCGAATATCCTCGTAAGCCTCTCAGCAGGAAGTAGCTAAAAAGCCCTTGCTCAATTTCCGACGATTCCAGAGAGGTTTCGTCCGGTCTGGAAGACATCAGTATCAATACATCGCTTCCTTTGACGTCCTTTGCCGTTACGGGTGGCGGGACTTTCAAAGCCCTTTTCTGGGTAATTGAACCTGAAAAACAAGCATCAGCCATACAAATTTTTGTTCTGGCCCGGCACCGTTTGAATATCTCCTTCACCTCCCGGTGTAATAGCAGGCTACCTTCGCTTCCATCATAATCGTATGGAATAAATGCACCTGGGTCACCATGTCCCGAAAAGTAAAAAATCACTTTGTCCTCAGGTTTTGCAAACTGGAAAATGTACTTCATAGCAGCAACAATTTCTGCCTTCCCTGCTTTCCTGTTCACCATATAGCGGATCTGATTGGATGGTATATTCCCCCCCGCATTGCTCCTCAAAAAAGTATAAAATTTTTGTGCATCCGATACTGTATATCTTAAATCCCCATCGGTTGGCGGATAATATTTGTAATCCGCCACTGCAGCCACGATAGCATAAGTGGTCCCGAACCCACGGGAAATGCACAGGCACATCAACACGAGCGTGAGGTAACAAAAGTGGTATTTCATTTCAGCTTTGCGGGTTAGCGTTGGAGTTGTTGTTGTTTTCGGGCGCCGAATTTTCTTCTATACTATCTTCCTTTTTATCTTCCTTCTTACTCTCTTTCTGGCTTTCCTTTTTCTTTTCGGATGACTTCTTATTGCTTTTACTATCATCCTTACCCACATTCTCCTTTTTTGCCTTATCGTCTTCTTTTTTCTTATCCTCCTTTTTTGCCTTCCCCTCGTCACTTTTTTCCGGTTGTGCCGGCTTCGGCTGAAATTCTATTTCAAACCCTGAGTCAACCGGTTTCTCTCTTTTTTCTATTTTTTTATAAAGGTAAAATCCTCCCCCAACCACAACCGAACATAATACAGCAATTACCGCCAACACAATCGTCCGATTGACCGACTGGATAATCGTATTTGCCACGGCGAGCGGTTCAGGCGGAAGAGGAGGCTGCACCGGCGGCGGGCCGACCCTCCTTTTACGCTCCCCATCCTTCCCCTCACCCTCAGAATGCTTGTTTTCGGACACTTCCTCGTCCGGATTGGCATCTTCCGCAAGAATTACGTCTCCGTCGTCCTTTAAAGTCAGTACAGAGGAAGTCCAGGCTCTGGCGCTTCCCGTGGCCGACTCCACTCTGACCAGATATGCGGAGTAATTATCCATTGATTTAACCAGACAGTTCTTTTCAATCTGTCCTAACTTGTCGGTGTCAGACCCATCCGAAGCCAGAATATTCACGAGTTCGTCTTCTTCAATCCCCTCCAGGATACCATCAGTACACAGGAAAAAGTAGTCTCCGGCCTGTATATCGGTTATCTGATTTACATCGGCCTGTGTGGGGCGATTCTTGCGGCCTTGCACAGCACGATCAATGACATTTCGCTGCGGATGATGCAGTGCTTCTTCGGGTGTAAGATCCCCGGAAAGTACCAGCTTGTTGACCCACTTATGATCATTGGTAACAAAACGGATGGTTCTGTCCCGGATATGATATACCCTGCTGTCCCCAACGTGCGCAATGGTAGCACCGTTTTCGTGCAAATGTAAAAGGGTAAGTGTAGTACCCATGCCTTTTGCACCAGGGTTTTGGGAAATAAAATGATCTATCTGTTCTTCAGCGTAACAAAGGGCGTCGGCAATGAGAGTGGGGTTGGAAACCCCATCAATTTTGTATCGAAATGCATCACAGACAATACGGCTTGCTTCCTCTCCTTTCGCATTTCCGCCAATCCCGTCACAAACTACGAATAACCTGTCTCCGGTTTGTGCACTCCCCTTTTCCGGGAAAATATTATCTTCATTATTATCCCTGCGGCCGATCTCATGGAGGGCCAGGGGCTCGTATATTTCTATTTTCATCATGGTTAAACCTGTTCAGGAAGCATACTTTGTTGTCAGCTGACGGCCTGCGGGGCAAATCAGTGGGTTATCACTACGGTTTTCATATAGCCCTCTCGCTTCACTTTCCTCGAAGCCTCGGATGAACTTTGGGTAGATTCCTTAGTTTTTAGTACAATTTTGGTTCTTCCCAACTGTACGGTATCTCCATCCAAAAGGATGATTTTGTCATATTCGGAGAGCCGCCGGAGCGCATTAATGAAAGTTCCATTGGTGCTGCCGATATCGGAAATAATGTAAATCAGCTTACCATCAGCCTTTTCTTTGACCTCTATGACGGAATGGTTCCTGCTCATAAAGGTATCATTGGTTTTGATCATCACTTCGCAGGGTTTATCTGGCGAATAGCGCCCTATCCTGTTTTTCCCAATTTTAAGAGGAAAGGTCTGTTCAGGAGTGAACTCGTCGTGGACAACTATCCAGCCCATTTCGGAAACCTCAGGGATGGCAGACCGGTCTGGCTCGTCCTTATGCTGGGCGGGTTTTGCTATTTTTTCAGCAGGTACCTTTATGGTGGTAATCTGCTTGCACTTCGGGCATTTTATTTCAAGGTCATTTCCGGGGCGCAGGCTGGGGTGCTTGGAATCCAAAACCAGATTCTGTTTACAGTGCGCGCAACGGCCTATTGTAACAAACATAATTCCAGAGAAGGTCAATTAAAGAATACTATTCAGGTCCAGGGTCTCATCGGAGTCGTAATCCTCGTAGGTGTCGTCGTTTTCATAAGCGTCTTCTGTATCATCCTGAGTCGGCTCATCCTGGTATTCAGCTTCATCTGACAGCTCTTCCTCAGCTGTATACTCATCATCCACGTACAAGGCATCAATGACGCCGTCGTGGTCTATATCCATTTCCACCACATCGAAGGAGCCATCTTCATCCGTATCCACAAAGAATAAGTCCGGATAATTCTCATCAGTGTCCACCGCCTCAATTATTTCGTCGGTACCAGAATCCCTGCCGTCTGTAACGTCTCCCTGGGCTTCACCTCCGACTTCTATAGCATCCACAGTTTCATTGTGTTCCTGCGAACCTATCCCGCCAGTCTGATCTATGATTGCGTTACCGTTCTGATCAGAGTCTGGCTCTCCCTGGGGTACCGTTTCATTTGGTGTATGAGCGATTGGGGTCGCAGGGGTCGTAACAGTATTGGTGTTTGCCTCAGGAGCATTTTCCGGTTCGTTGGGATCCTGATCCGGGACAGCGTCGGCCTCCGGATTTCCTGCAAGGGCCTCGATAATATCATCACTGAATTTGATACCAGCCGCAACCGCCGCCCCCGTTGCCGCCCCTGCGGCAGGAGCCCCTATTCCTGCCAGGTTGTTTTTCGGCCTGTCCGTATTTTTCTCCGGGGCTCTATGTCCTTTGTTGGTCAATTCGGGATCATTCGTACTTTCAGCCATGATTGGTATTTTAGGAAATGATTTAAGCCAAGGAGGGCATTCATAAATTACAACTATTACTATACTTCGCCCGGAGCCGGATGGGTAACCTTCTGTAGGTAATTTTTTGTTTTATAATATCTGCTCAAGCCCATTCAGAAATATCCATATCATTGTTCATATCTATGGCAATGTCATCCTCGCCTTCACCAATAACAACATCTGAACCTTGGTCCATATCCTCTTCATCTCCGTAACTGACAATTTCTTGTTCCTGCGCATTTTCGTCAATACCGAGGTCATACCACTGGTCTCCATTGATATCCACAAAATGGGAGTCGGCCACAAAATCGCCGTTCGTGTCTACCCCGGCATATTCAAAAACGCCATCCTGATCGATATCAAGCAGCACAGTATCCATCTGGCCGTCGTTATTGATGTCATACTCTACAGCATCTATTATGTCGTCCCCATTCATATCAAATGCCAAACCGTTTATCACTTCCTCTTCGGGCACTGCTGAGTCTCCTGCAATTGCACCATTTGAAACTTTACTGGCTATTGCTTCACTATAGTCTGAGTCCTGTTCCACAGGCTCGGCAGGAAGTTCACCTGTAAGCTCAAATGACTCGTCTTCGGACGATACGTCCAAGCCATCAATGATATCATCGCCATACTGCACACCCATTGCCGCAGCAAAACCTCCCGCAGCACCAGCTGCTGCTGCCTGAATCTTTTGTTTATTTTCCTTACTCAGTTCCTTTTTCATAACGTTTTACACTTTTTAATGGATTCCACTATTTTACCAGTATCGCCTTACAGTTCCTGCAATTCTTCTTTTTCGCGATCAACTCCCACCTCATATTACCAAAATGGGTATTGCAGTTAGGGCATACATACACTTCCTGGAACCAATCGTCCAGTTTTTCCTTCTGAACCTGAAATTCCAGCGCTTTATTCCTAAAAATGGATCCTACAGGAAATATAATCCTTAACAGCTTTTCCAACCAGTTTCCTTCTCTGATCACTGCCAGTTGATGCTTACGCTGGCGGTACTTATCAAATACTGCCCTAAGCTGTTCAAACTGATCGGATACGTCAACCACCTGTGGTTTGCGCTGAGGCTTTTGCGCATTACCCTGACCTGCCGGTTTTGCCTGTCTGGCAATTTTTTGAAAAAGCTGCTCGGCTTTGATTCGTACCTTTCCAACCCTTAGTTCATCAGCAGGATGCAGGACATAAGAACTGACCATCTGACCGTTTACAAATGTGCCATTGGTAGAATCATTATCTTCAACCAACATTTCATTTTCGGAGATCGGTGTAATATAGGCATGGGTGCCACTTACCGACGGGTGATCAGGTATGCTGATCAAATTTTCAGGATTTCGACCGATGGAATACTTTTTTACCATAACGAAAAGAAGGATAAAATTTCAGGCGATTCTGATGATATATCGAAGTAGGTACAGAAAGGTAACGTCGTTTTTCTTATTTTTTTTAGTTCTGCTCTTAAATCAAATAACACATGAGTTTATCGCATGGCCACTTTGATTAGAGGGCGGACCGAAGCCGCAGGGCCTGTTTATTAAATTTACTATCGGGCTCGGAGGCAATTTGGTCGATTAGTTTACGTGCTCTTCTACGTTCGTTCATTTTCAGGTAGGCCAGGGAGAGAAACCACTCTCCCTCCTGTCTGACCTTCTTGTTCTGAGATCGTAATGCTGCTTCAAGTAAAGGAACTGCTTTTTCAGGCTGCCCTTTTTTCATAAGATCCACCCCGGAACGAAATTTCTCATACGCTTTTAGTTCACCGCTTTTTTCCTGGAAAGCAGGATACTCCGGCCTGCTCATCACAAACGATTTTTCAAGTGTCTGTTCGTACATGCCATAAAGCCTGTCGTTCTGCTTGTGCCGGTAATTCACTATACCCACCCCGAAAACAAACAATACCACCGCAGCGGCGGCGGCCCATCCCCAGTTGATACGGGTTAAGCTGAAAACATTCCCGGGCTGGTCAGGAATCAGCGGCCTGACCGTTTCCGCCTGTACAGCTTCCATCTCTTCCTCTTTTAACCTGGCATGTATACCCTTCAGGTGTGGCATAAGTGCCATCGACTTTAATGCCCAGTAAACATCCAGATATGCCGCAGCCTCCTGCTGCAGTGCGGGGTTCAATCCCAGTTCCTGTTCCAGCAAGGCTGTTTCCTCCTCAGAAAGTGTCCCGTTGGCTCTTCCTTCGATACGTTCGATTTGTTCGTCTGTCAGTGCCATTGTTCAAAGTCTGAGACAATTTCCTTTAATTTTTTCATGCATTTATGTCTTTGGTTTTTAGCAGTATCTTCCGATATACCCAGTACCATACCGATTTCCCTCAGTGATTTGGCTTCCAGGTAAAACATCCGGATCACCTCACGGCAGTTCCCGGTCAGTTTCTCAAAAGCCTTTTTTACCAAAGCTATTGTTTCATTGCCGATCGTATCCTTCAAAAAGGAATCGTCGCTTTCAGGATCCTGATCGTCTGACAAGGGCGTATTCAGTCTGAAGCGCGCACTTTTCAGTACGGTTTGCCAGTTTTTTTTGCAATAGTCAAAAACGATCGTGGAGATTTTGGCCTTATCGAGTACAAAACGACCGGTCTGAAGGTTAAAGTAAAAGCTTTGAAGCCCCTCCTGGAAGCAATCCTCCGCATCCATTTCCGAACCGCTGTTTTTGAGTACATAGTTTCGGAAACCGGGATAAACTTTTCTGTACAGACATTCTACCGCATCATTTTCCTGATTTCTGAGGCCTTGGTAAAGAAGTTGTTCGGTTGAGTATGGTAAGCAAACAGTTGAGTTAGGGTTCACGTACTGAAAAAATGATGGGTTATAAATCCTAATAGCATCACTAAAATAATAATTTTAGTCTTAACTAACTCCCCGTGAACAAAAAAAGTAACTATTTAAATACAAGAAGTTTCAACCCGGGCAAGCCAATGCCTGGCGGTTCAAGGGTCAGTTGTTGCTCCGGACAAAGTATTCCAGAAGAGCACCGAGCCCGTGCATCGCCAGGATTTCGTCCCGTTGTTCTTCATAAAGCGCGAAGGATGCCGGGCATTCGGCCTGGATTTTTTTCTCGTTATTGCTGATCTGAACCAGGAAACCAAGAGACGATGCGATCTCCCAGGCGCTTGGATCCTGACCGGCCTCAGCCCTTTGGGCCATCTGTACCATTTTTGGTATGTTGCTGTTGAGCAGGGCAAAGTTGTTTTGCTGATAGGATTCACAAGGGCTGTCTGTGACGCCGTATGAGGAGGTTTCATACCGGCCCGACTCATTACTTGTGCACGCCTGGCCAATGACTGACACACCGATAAAAAAGACAACTACCCTAACGGATTTGAAAGCGGATCTGATTTTCATAAGAGTTCCTGTTTATAATGATTAACATGTACATCATTATATAGGAGGTCCTCTCAAAAGGTAATCGGGGGACGAAGGGATTTATGCAAAAATTTAGTATGCGTCCGGTAGACCTAGATTTTAACGAAATTGGTAGAATGCTGCTTCCTGAGAACTTACGATTTAAAGATTCTTTACGCCTGGAAGTGCCAATGGAGCCGAATATCCTATATATTTCATTTCCTTGAACTGCTTGGAGTCCAGCTTTATGACATAATCATTCTTTAGTGTTTTTTCAATTAAGGAAAGATCATCCACAGATATCTTTGAATTGCTTTTTATTAAAAAACTCAATTCTAGAATTTTACCCTGACGTGTTATCTTGTAGTTTACGAATAGCGTGTCATCAGGGATAGGACGCGATTTCAGCTCAAAAGATTTCTTGATGAGGCCATCCCTCCGTTTTGATTCATCTTTACCCATATCAATGGTCGAAAATGCGACTCTAGAAACATTTACAGGT
This sequence comes from Dyadobacter sp. CECT 9275, assembly GCF_907164905.1. Taxonomy (NCBI): domain Bacteria; kingdom Pseudomonadati; phylum Bacteroidota; class Cytophagia; order Cytophagales; family Spirosomataceae; genus Dyadobacter; species Dyadobacter helix. Next base: position 1,286,641 of record NZ_CAJRAF010000002.1, read on the forward strand.
ATGATGGCCAGATCATTATCAAGCTTGTTTGATGCATTGGAATACAACTTCCGTGAATTCGGATATGAAGACCTTTGGCTAATTTTGTATGAAATTCCATCCGAGGTAACCTTTTCTTCGAGCTTCGTTAACTTGTCCTGACCAAAAGCATGTTGTGTGAACATGCAGAGAATAAAAATCTGTAACTTTTTCATAATCTTATTATTTTGGGCAACTTGAACTATTGAAAATTTCAAACATTCCTCCTGGTTTCGAAGATGGGCGTACCTGAAACGGCAGGGCGCGTAATATCCGGACCCGTTCAAAAAGGGTGTTTATCGGAAGGACACAAAATTTAAGTAAAATTACCAGATCCGGAATCCTGCCCTCAAACCAAATTTACTGATACGGGCATCAATTTTCTGGTTTGCCGTATTCATGTGGGAGACGCGGGAATTATAGATACTTCCCAGGCCATTATTACCAAAACATTCAAGAAAGGCACCAAAATGTGCTTTTTGGATTTCTATTCCAAGCGCACCGGTAACGGACAAAACGGTTTTCTGAAGCTGGTCAGTGCCGGACACCTCCTGAAATTGAGAATAATTTTTGTACTCGTAAGATATCGGAATCAAAATCTCGGGACCAAATCTGAGATAGGGACGTAAACGTTTGGGGTTGGTATTGGGCTGATGCAGCTTAATCGACAAGAGGCCATTCATTCCGGAGAGTTTAAAATCTTCCAGAGCCGACTGGTAACTATCTACCGAGGAATAGCTGCTCTGAAAATACTCCACACCAATTACGAAATCTGCCAGATTTTTGTGATCAATGTATGACAGCTGCACGCCGGCAGAACCCGTCCAACCGTTTTCAACCTCTTTCTTCTTGTCGGCAATCTTGTATTTAGGAACAACCCCCGCAAATCCGGCCACCAGTTCCGGCTTCCACCACGAAATGTTGTTACATTTTCTGGTTTCCGCTAATCCCCTCCTTACTTCTTCATTCAATTCTTCCTGGTTACAGACTTTCAAAAGTTTCATCCTTTCATACACGCCCGGCGTTTTTGAACACTCCCCGGCTACCACCATTTTCTGGATCTGTTCCCGGTAGAGTCTCAGAAGACTGTCACTCCGGACCATCCTTGTTATGGAATCACCAAGGCTTTTATGCTGATTCAATACTTCGGTGATGTTATCACAGTCTTTCAGATATGACACATTGGCAATCCATAACGATCTCGCACGAAGCAAGTTACAACCATACAACTCTTTCTTTATCAATAAAATACCTCGTTCGTAATCTTCCCGGCCCTTACACTCAACAGCGGGCTTCGCAGGAATTACAACAGGGCTCACGGAAGGTAACGTAGCTATATACGCGTCATATTCGGTTTGAATACAGGTCCGCATATCCGTGCGGATTTCCTGAGGCATCTCATCAATCCAGGAAAACAAACTGGCATAGGCGCTCTTTACGGTGAGGATATTCAATGTATCCTGCCTGAGCATACGAATCTTTCTGAGCGTACTATTTAACTCATTCAAACGGCTGAGCAGAAAACCCGAAGCTGTGATTTTTTCCTTATGGGTACTGACATACCTGATCAACAGCTCTGAGTCACATAACCTTGCGATGCCGGACAACGATCCGATGCCCTCTGCTTCGGTTCTCAGCTCCTTTATCCGCATTTCAATGTCAGGAATATCTATGTTACGAATATTCCGGTAACTCTCCAGTAATGCTATCTGCTGAGGCAATGGTAGCCCCGACGCCTGGCTTTTATGATAGTTGCTTCCCCACCGTGTCAGTTCGTCGGTTACACGCAAACCTTCGGCATACTGCTCTTTTAAAACATTGTTTCTGTTTCCACCTAAAACCCTTGCATTATTAAAGTCTCTTTTCGCACCGACGGTATCCATCCGGCTTAACTTCTGCCTGCCCCTGTGCGCAAACTCAAAGCCGGTAATAATTCTCTGCTGAGCAGTCAGTTCTGCAATATTCCTTTTATTGATCTGTCCAAGACAATCCTCTATCCTGCTTTCAAAATACCCCAATGACCCGATATCCTTCAGTTTCCGGTATTCTTTAAACTTATCCACCGCCCCCGCATAATTCCCTCTCTTTCTTAGTTTTTCCCCCTCTGACAAAATTTCTTTCAGACGCGTTATCTGCCGAATTTTCTGACTAAAATTAGGATACTCAGCATGTGACCGATAAAGCTGGAGTGCATCATCCAGTTTTCCTGCATCCAGATCTTCCCCCGCCAGTATCCAAACATGATATAACTCCTTTTTAGGAAATAATTCTTGCGCAAAACCCTTCACGGATAAGAACGAAATCAGAATAAGAAGGTAAACTTTTATTTGCATATTTCCGGCGTTTGGCTGGTGAGGGTCGCTGCATACTTATAATAATTATTGGATATATATTTTAATCTGGAACGTCGTTTGTAAAGCTTGCATTTTTTGGCAGCAATTTGTGAATACAATATTGCGAGGCTATCCAGTTTCGGATTATCTCCGTCGGACTGCACAGCCATCTTGAAATAATATACCGCGTTAGTCGACTCTTCATTGTCGACAGCTTCTATGCCCTTGCGCAGATTTTCGTTAAAAGCAGCATTCATTTCCTCGGCCCTGGCTGTTATATTTTTCTCAACAACAGCGGATTCATTTCCTCTATGCACGAAAGACAAAAGCAAAATAATATTAATGAGTAAAATTAACCCCCCAATGGGATAAAAAAGTAATTTCCATTCAAGTTTATATTTTTTTATAGCTACAAAAGATCCATAAACAACTCCTATAAACATTCCCAGCAACATCCACATGATAACGGGTGAAATACTGTCGGTTACAAACAAAAGTCTGTCGACCGGAACGAAAAAAAATGCGCTCAGCCCACCCAGGAATTCTCTCAGAATGTAAATTAAAACCACGATAACCAGCGCGCCCCAAAAGCCAATTTTCCCATTATTCATATTTTTTCCGCTTTTTTGACAAACCTGTAAAAATAGATAGTACTCACTACAAAAAAGGCAAAAAGTAAAAATGACAACAATGGAGATTGACTGATAAGATACGGTTTTCGTGAAAGCCAGCCCTGGTCATTCAGCAGAAGGCCCAAAATGTACCTGAGCAATCCAAGATAGGCCGCGCCAATTAAACCGTACTGCACCAATTTGACAGCATATGCCTTTTTAGGAAAGACAGTTTTTAATTCAATAGGTATTTCCGTTATTCCATACGGTGATTTTGTTACAAACTTTAAAGAATAAAGTTTGTCCTTTATTAGTTGGATTGAATCCACCGTTAAATAAATTTCCGTTTCAATCTGGCCGGTGTAGCTATTAAATACCAGTTCCTTCTCGCTTAATGTTATCCCCTCGATTTTAGTGTCCAGTTCCACTCTCATTTTAACAAATGCCGAATTAATAAGCCTAAGCCTGATTAAATATCTCGCCACACCGCCCACCTCAATTTCCAGCAACCTGATTGCATTTACATTAGCACTCACGATCGGTTCCGTGAAAGAAGGATCAATCGCCAAAATTAAAGCCTGCGCAGCGGCCAGTTTCAGCTCCGCATCATTATATAATCCGGAATTAATCGCCTTCTCTAAATGTCTGTTATAATTGGTATTAATGCCAGACCTGCCAATGCCTGCAAACCATGTTGATAAATACCCATTTTCTATGGACTGGGAAACACTTGCCCAATTAGACTGATTGCCGCTAAGGTGACTGACCAAATCCTCAGGGCTGGCAAATTTTCTGGTATTGAGATAGAAAGGATAATTCCTGTTGACTGAATAAAGAAACCTGAGAAAGTCAACAGAACTGTTGTTATCAGAAATGAGTGAGGCAACCTGCGGAGCCGTCTCAGCAAGCCATATTTGCAAATACCCCTTGGTAAATAATTCCATCACCAGCCAGAACGACGCGGAAGCCTGGCAGGCCGCGTCCAGGAGTTGCTTCACATCATCATACTCCTCATCTCTAAACCTGAACGGCAACGAAGGGTTTAGGTGGTACAGAATTTTCAGATACCTTTTTTCCGTATCTTCTTCTTCTTCCAGTATTCTCTGAAATTCAGCTGTCCGGGAAGCACTGTCTGTCAACTTATTAACCAGCGGAGGCAGGAAGTTTTTATCTCTGAGGAAATACTCGGACATATCCTTTTTGCGAAAGGTTATCTCACCCAATTCTTCAACGGTTGATGCATATTCTCCCAGCCATTCAACAACAATTTTCCGCCATGCTTCATCTGTCATCCATTGATTCTTCAATGGATCCGGATGATCTTTTTTTGCTCTTGGTTTGAAATTGTTCTCCTGAAGGATTTTTAATACATAATCAACAATCTCATGCAGATGCATTCCTTTTTCCAATCCTTTCAACACGACAGAATTTGCGGTTGCCTCTTTGAGATGCCCGTCAAAAAGCGTGGATTCCAGCAGCAGATTAATGGCTTCTATTCCCGGCCTGACCCGTTGTTCATCCAACTGACCGGCATATAGCTTCCGGCTCTCCGGGGACTTAAGTTTGGTATAGGCGAGCCCCAGTTTTTTTTCAGCTTCATTGATGACCGATTCGCCATATTTGGCCTTCATTTTCTCACGTGCTACTCCATTGAGCAGTATTTGTTTTTCACGCCAGAAAGGTACCAGCACTTCAAAATTACGCTTGACCATTTCGTCTGAAATGGCTTCATTCTGCTTATAATCGAGATAAAGATTGTCGAAAGGGTTTTCCGAAACAATCGTCGTCCAGCTCCCCTCCTTATCGTTAAAATCATCAGGAACCACGGACAATCCCCCCGCTGCAGTTGAATGGCTCACCAGCGCCTCCTTAGTATTTCTGCCGGAAACCAACGGTTCTTTCGACGGCTTAATCTGTGGCGTACCACCAGCTGAAACGATCAGCTGCGGACTTTCAAGGCTTTCTGCTTTACTTCTGATGGTACCCTGTGGAGCCTTGTCAGATGAGGCACTCCCCTGAATTATACCCTCATTAGCGTTCTCCATATTTACCTCCCGTTATAATCTGATATCAATCGAATCAATCAACCCTTTCAGTTCCAGTACATCCAAATCATCCTCCGCGTCACTTTCCGGTTTGATTTTTAAAGCTGCTTTGGTACCATTCACTTCAACCGTTGCGTTAATGATACCCGACACATCAATTGACATACCTACCTCAACTCTCCCTGGCGAATTGCCCAGTTCCAACTTACCTCTCAGCGCACATTCGTCAGGATTAATGCTTTCCCCTTCGTATACAAACAGTACAGCGTTCTCCTCTGCCGGGAAGGTCTCGGCGATACTGAAAGGCAAGGGCGTATTCTTTCGGATGAGGTGATTGATGACTACCCGGTTATTCTGCCTGACTTCAATACCAATGGATTTAGAACTAACATCCACCACACGGTTTCTATTCCTTCCATAAAGTGCTGCACCCTGTGCAATAGCTGTATCCAGGTTATAACCCGGTATATTCTTCCTGACGTTTTTTCCGGAAATATTTTCCAGCATCCTGGCTATCATAGGCATTCTGCATGAGCCGCCAGCAAGCACAATATCGTCAATGTCATTCCAGGTCATTCCAGCCTTATCCAGTATATTCCGGGTAATGGCTTTACACAGCATCAGCAGATCCGCTGACCGTTCTTCAAAATAAAATTTGTTGTCATCATCCTCATCATAAAAACTGAATTCATCTTCAAGCCTTTCACGGTAAAGGTTTATTTCAGCTGTTTTACCGGAAGCATTTACCCACAGCGTCTTCTCCATGTTTTCAGAAAGTTCATATTTACTTTCGAGTGCCTGCTTCTGCACTTCCCATAACATGTCGTCCGGTATCTCTGCACCTGTTTGCCTCTCAAATTCGGCAAGGAGGTAATTTTCAATAATCGAATCCCAGTTCTTGCCTCCCAGCTCATCCGAACCGTCCGAAGCCACTACATGCGCTTTTTCTGACCCCATCTGTAAAACCGTGACATCAAATGTTCCTCCTCCCAGGTCAAAAACCATTACCTTTTTGGAATCCGAAAGACTGAAACCATAGGTGAGTGCGGCTGCAGTTGGCTCATTGATCACATCTATCACGTCCAGCCCTGCAGCAATTCCGGCCTTTTTTGTTTCATATCTTTCTTTAAACCCGAAATAGGCAGGTACTGTTATTACCGCAGGGATACTCAGGGTATCTATTGTATCACTTGGCGACAAAAGCCCCTTTCTTTTAAAATAGAAAAAAGCCTCTATCTTGAGCTTCTTCAATATCATTGCCGAATATCCCGTGGCCTTACAATTCACTCCGTTGATTAAATAACGGTGAGAAAGGTCCTTACCCATGTCTCTTTTAATAAACTCATAAATGGGTGAATTCATCTGCAGCTTCCTGTCGTTGGCCTTTTTACCAACGTAAGCAACCTTGCCGTCAAACCAGATCACCGAGGCTGTTGTTTCCTGCCCATCACTATTTTTGATGATCACGGGAATACCGGTTTCGTCGATACACGAAACACATGAAAACGTCGTCCCCAAATCTATACCAATACGCGGGATCATTTTGCTATGTTACTATATTCTGTTAACAGCCTGCTAACGGCCATAATAAATACGGGTTGAATGGACCTCTTAGATTCCTCAAGTAACGCGATATCACCAAACTCACTGATAATCTCCGAGCGGATGGAGGTCTTATTGATGTCAGACAGTTTCACCTCGGATCCTTCCGGGAACAGCCCCGTTCTCTTCCCAATAAAATTGAGCAACTTGATAAACTCCTCAAACTGTTCCAGTTTCACACCTCTCACCTTAGAGTTGCCGTTTTCAAATAACATTTCTTTTGATATGACATCGAAATGCGAAAGCAGCCGCTCTGAAACCTGAATGGGCTCACCTACCACATACCCTTCCATTTTGTCTACCTTCTGGGTTTCGTACATGTCCCAATCATCCATTTCATCTACCAGATTGTTATCCACCACATCACTGCTCATCAGTACTACTCCGCCCGAGGCTTCATCCTTGTGCCTCTTAGACTGTACCTGAACCAACAAAGCCGGCTTTATCTTTCTCTCCTCGTCCAGCAGCGGATATTTAAGGGCATTGAAGAACATTCCATTCAGAAACTTAACAGCGATACCATTGGCATCATACTTGCCGTAATCGATCCAGTTGATGAACTTGGCCGCATTTCCACCCCAGTGTAACCTTATGCCGTGCTCCTTGACAGCCTTAGACAATTTTCTGCCCGAGAAATCATCAATAGCCAGACAGATGTGACCCGCATAAAATGCCAGTGCCGCAAATTCAATAGCAAGGGTCCTTCTCAGCCAGGCAACATCCTTATTATTCACATTGCTGATCAGCCTTTTACCAATTTCTTCATCTTCCTTTTTCAGTATATAATTGAGGACGGAAGAAAATTGCACTTCGTGATTCAGTACCTTCTGCAGCGCACTTACGGCTTCGGCGGAGAACAGCAGAGACCATATCCTCGGATTACTTTTGATGACACTTGAAAGCTGGCCTCCGGCTAATCTGATTGAACAATCATAAATAATCCTGTTTTCAAACCATACGCTAAAATCGGTTGTTCCTCCGCCCACATCAATGCATACCGCGCCGAATGTTTTATTGGCTCTGTCGGCATTGTGCGTGTAAATGCGGCTGCTAGAAAAATAATGCCCAGCCGACTCCCCTTCTGAGACAAAAATCGGTGAGATATCTATATGAAAAGTACCGTTTGTCTTGGTAGGAATGGTAAAATACGTCTCATCTCTGCTTATATAGGCCGTTTTTTGATTCTGGTCGGCCGACACATAAATCAGACATTTGGGATCCTGTGATTCCCTGTAATCAGTATCAAATACAAATGAAGACGACAGGCATGCCTTCCACATGGCATTGTATGCACTTTTGCGCTGATCAGAAAAAGATTTGGGATAGGTACATTTAAATGCAATTTTCCCCAATCGGTTTGTTACCAGGTCCACCAGCAGCAGGAACGTCAAGGCCTGAATGAACGAATTCATCTTTGAATCATCGGAGTCCCATTTGATATTTGAGAAAACATTCTTTGGATAAGTATACTCACTTGGGAAGTAAATGAAGAAATCCAGCATCATATTTTCCGAAACACCGGAGGTATATCTCCTTAACGTAGTAGGCGTTGGCAGTTCAATATCATAGGTCGGGACAAAAAAGTTGTCTGACAATTCCGCTCTTTTTTGCGGATTTGAATTCAGAACACTCCGGACATACTTGGTAAATTCCAGTTTTAGTCTTTGAGGATTGTTATTTTGAAGATAATAGATATTGGTGTTGGAGGTACCAAAATCCACGCCGATGGTCACCGGTTCTTCTGTATCAAAAGAATCGTTGGCTATTTCCGGGTTCCTCCGTAATAAAATAATTCCCAGGGCATCTTTTTGATCACGCATTTCCAGCGCTTCCGGGAATGAATCGTAGCCTGATACCTTGATGATTTCCGCCCTGCTGCTCGAAGAGTTTGTTTCAAGTCTCTGTTCTTTCCGCGTCAGCGTAAAATGATTCGCATAATTTACCGGAACCATTTTAAATTTCTCACTGTCCGAGCAAAGAATAAAATACTGACACCAGAAATCGCCCAGGTAATTGGGGAATATATCCAGAACAGGTACTTCCGAGTCAACAATTTCTCCGTCCCCGGTGCGCCATCCATCCGATTTGTAGCGGTAAACTTTTTTAATCTCAACCAACTGACCGCTTACCAATGGAAGCTTGAACGAAAATTCAACCCTTCCATCTATTTTGGAAAATGCAGGCTTCAAAATATCCTGAATTTGTTCCGGTGAAAAAAACAGAAGAATTTCCTTTTTGAATGGTAACAGATATTCCGTATTTCCTGCGTTTAACAAACGCTCGTCCTTATTTAATATATCATAATCGGTCTTGCTTTTAAGCAGCGTTTCCGAAAGGAAGAACAGTTCCGGACGTACCCAGACAGCTCCGTTCCCCTGCAATTTGATTCTACTGATTTCAGTACCCGAAGCGCCGGAAAAAAAAGTCGGTAAAAATGATTCGTTGATCTCCCCCAAATCACCCACATGCGTTCCGTCCCAGAGATTTCCGTTTTGTTTTAACAGGGATGAAGTAATAATAATCAATTCCTTGAATTCGGAATAGTTTCTCTCCATACTCAGGCTATAATCTGATTTATAGCCATCTTTCCCGGCTTTATCTTTGACCAGGGGTTTCAGCAACTCCTGATATATCCCATATCGGGACAAAAACAATGGTTGATTGTTACTGATATGCTCCGGTATTTCGTCGGAAACTTTAACATTTTCCGACTTGATTTGCTCGGATTGAGCAAGGCCCAGTTCTGCCCTTATATCTTCCAGCCAATCAGCCAGTAATTTATTAATATTCCCAACATACAAGTGGCCATCCGCCCCGGAGACGCTGGTCTTGGCCAGAAGATTAAACCTTTCTATAAAATGTTCCAGCCATTTCCCAACCGATGCCAATCCTTGCTGCTTGGTGGGTGGTTTCAGAAAGCCTTCGTCATCCTTTAAGGAAAATCCTGGCAACTTTTTCAGTTTTCCGTTATAATCGGCTGATGTATATACCAATGTCGCCGGAGAAAATGCCCCGATGGGTATACCTTCAAATTTAATGATCAGAACATCCGTCCAGGCATATTCCACTCCGTTCTTTTCCAACTGTATTTTTTTGGGCGCCAGGTTGATCAGCGCACGACAAAATTTCTCATCATTGAACGTGACCGGCGAAATCACCAACCCTCCGAGATCCTGCTTCACGCTGTGCAAAGCCAGCAAGCTCAAAAGACCTCTCCATTCTTGTACGACTCTCTGGCGTAAAGGGTGCCGTTCCGAGCGAAGCGCACCTAAAAATGTGAGTGGCCTTGCGTAAATATCCGGAATGGAGGATACACCTCTTGTCTGAGCTGACTCGTCTATTTCAATTCCGTTGCTTATAGAAAGAATTACCTTTTGTTCATTATCTTCCCAAAGCGCGTCGGACGAAGGCTCGCTGATGTTGGCTCCGGCAGAAAGTTTTGGAAGATATAAATGCTTTTTAGACATAATCGGGAGGATTTAATTGTTTACCAGATTTCGTAAATTAAATCTGTTTGCAGCATCGTAAAAGATATTCAGATACTTACTTCCGGCTGTAATCGTTTCGTTTTTAATGATAGCATCCAGAAGCCCATCATTTCCGCGAAATGCATTGAAATCCAGCTTTTTGGATTCGCCCTTTATAATTTGCCCTACCACACCTCTGTTCTCTTCGGGATCAATCAGGTCTAATTTTCGATTGGAAATCGCTCCTTTGATCATTTTCCCGCTGTCTACCAGCAGCACTTTATCCCTGTCGTCAATGGCACTTATCCAGAACAGGAAGCTATTCAGATAGTCATCCATGGCAGCGTACAGATCACTGTTCATGGTATGCCTTGGATTATAAATAACACTTTCTTCCTTATAGTCTTTTTTAAAGTTTTCGGAATACCAGGGCTGAATGGTCACGTCCCGATGGTTTCGGCCTAGCTCTTTTTTTCCGTAGGTGAGGTATGCGTAGGAAAAAATCGTAAAATTCGATATTGCCTTTTTAAAATTTCTTCGCTGGTCGGTTAAGTCTTTACTGGCTCGCGTGAGCGGCAACATATTCCAGGTTACCTCCGCATTCTCCCGACTGGCCAGGAAATATTTTTTCCCATCCGAAACGTTATCGCCGGATTGAGCAAAGAAATCAAAAGACGAAAGCGCACTCACCATTTCTACATAATGCGGCTTATTTTCCTGCGTGGAACTACCTGTACTGAATTCTCCCACCTTTTGCGCAAGCGAATCGCCTATGAAATAATACTGATCAAAACCAAGCTCTTTGTCATCGTAATATTGCAGAGCAGCCTTGGTGGCAATCGGAAAATCGCTGGTGGTAACAAACATTGGTTCGTCGGCACTTTTTGCAGTATCTACTGAAAAACTAAAGTAAGGAAGTACCAGCGCCCCTCCCAGCAGTACCCGGCTATTTTCCGACCCCAAACTCGCGTGCATTTTTTCATTGAACTTAATGAGCTGCCTGGAACCCAGCGTTGGAAAACCAGCTGCGCCGGTACCTCCAAATATGGATCCTACTATAAATACCCGCAGGTCATTTTTTCCCAACGACTCTATGCCATCCCAAAGTAACTTAAACGGATATTCATCCATGGGCGGGTCAGCCATCACAACCGCTCCTATCGACGGGTGCCCTCTGAAACCTTCGTTAAGCGAGGTTGTCAGTTCCTTTTCGGTAAAAAGTACGTTCGCCAGGTCTGCGATTTCCGGCCTGGTTTGGGATATGTTGTCGTAGTTGATATACTTGGACAAAGTATAATCCCTCTCATCAAATATGCTCCATATAAACGGGGCGTCACCCGGAGGTATGATGATTTCGGTTTTGAAAGATTTGTTGTTTTCGGTTCTCTGAAATTTCTCTCGTACCTCGGTATACCTTTTTATCAATGACTTTGTCCTGGTCAGGTTGCCGTTTCCCTGGTCAGGATCAATCATGAAAATATGCAATTTATCAGGCCCGAGCCCGGCAGCACATAAATGAACCACGGATTCTATCACCCGGGAACCGGTTCCCCCGATTCCGATCAATACATTTTTTATCATTGGAATGAATTATTTACCGAATGGGATATATTTTACCGTACGTGGTGAAAAAAGAAAGGTTGTAACCCAGAATAATACAAAGGTCAGCACACAAAGCACCGCGAAATAGATCCCAAACCACTGTGATTCAATACCTTCGTCTGTATTCAAAAAAATGATCACAAACGTTAAAACAACGGCGATGAGGATTTGAGAAAAAAACATTGCCCGCCATGTGGTCTTGGCGGCCGGCAACTCTCCGGCAACTTTTTCCTGGCTGCCATAATAGAACCAGTAACCCGCAAAAAGGACGCTCAACAATGCCCCCAGCCCAAAAATAAGGCGTAATTCACTGGCGAGGTCTTCCGGATACTTCTCAGCAAGGCTGGGATTTTCAGAAAAATAACTGGCTAACAATATTGCAAAAACAACCCATAGTACAGCACCGGCCACGGCGGTCAACAAATAGTTAATCGGACTCTTATTCATTTCAGTTGAGGATTTATAATTGGATTTATTTCTTTTCGAGGTAAATATAGAACTTGGCAATTTTGGGCTGCATGGCGGTCACGTGGCTGGTGGATACGTCGGTGAGCAGCTTTTCCAGATTGAGGGTTTTGCCATACGCAACACTATCGACAGACGCTGAACTAATGTCCTTAACCCATTGAGGCATCGTAAGCGGGACGGTATTGTCCAACGTGAAATACACGGCATAAGAATACTTTCCCTCAGGGTCGTTATTGGTTATTTCCAGGTCCGAAGTGAGCTTAGCACCTGAGATTTTAACATTGCTTATTTTAACTTCTCCATCCGCGGCAACCGAATCTTTTTCTGACGCCGTCCGCTTAAAAACCTGTGCTTTAATATTGGCAGCACCATATCCCGGCGTCAGCTGATCCTTCTGCAAGATCAGCTCCAGGTGAGCCAGTCCATGTGTTTCTCTTTCTTTCATCGTGAAGGCAAACACATTGCCGTACTTTTCATAGGCCTTTTTGGGAAGGCTGCTTTTATTAATCTGCTTGCTTTGCCTGTCCTTTTCCAGATTCACCTCAAAACTTTGCGTTGGCTTGTTGGCAAATACCAGGAACTGATCTCCGGTGATGTAGGGCTTGTTTCTTAAACTCCTGAACAGCAGATCAATATTTGTTTGATCACCAAACACCAGTGCAAACAGCGTACGCTGTTTGTCAACTTTTATGCGCCTGAGGCCCTGTCCAAGGTCTCCCACAGAGCCATTAAAATCGCTTGTCACACCGGCAACACCCACTTCAATACCTTTTTCAATGCATTTATCCTTGATGGTTCTAACCACTGCGTTGATGTCGTTATTGCTGTAAAACAAATCAGTGATAAACACACTGACGCGCTGAGAAGTAGTATTCCTGATGGCATTGGCAAAGTCTGTCTTGTTATTGATTGTCCCGTCCGTGAAAATCGTTTTCTCATTTTTGGCAGAAACAAACTCTTCCCTGGAAATACTGTCCACCCGGCTTCCATACTTATAATATTTAATATCGGTTTCCCGCCAGGTATTCTGACAGGTGGCTTCTATATCATCGATGAACCTTCCAAAATTACTCTGCCCTGGCACCGAAAATCCTTCCATTGACCCGGTGACGTCCAGGTAAACATCTACGTTTAATGTTGCAGTACTTGCTGGTTTGTTTTCTGTGATTTCCGATTTGTCAAAATTCCACTCTACAGGATCATGGTCTCCACCACCACCGCATCCAAACAAAACTATTGCGAGAAATATAAAAATATTGAAGCGAAAAACTTTATGCATAATAGGTCAGGGAAAGTGTTAGCACAATTTAAGCGTTTTTAATAACAATGAGCATTTAACTATAAGAGTAAATTTTCGGACACATACCCTATCTCACCCGAATCCAGCGTCTGCACTTTCAACCATCCCTTTTTCCTTCCCAGTTTTAAGAGCAAATCCCCGTGTTGAAGCTGCTGCCGGATTTTAGATGAAGTACTTGCCTCCGACCTCAGATTCGCCCTCCCGGCAGTAACGCGTACAAATTGTGCTCCCTCCGGAATTTCAACAGCATAATTATATTCCCGAAAACCAGTATTGGTAACATGGTCCGGCGTTTTCTTGACCGGCAAATCCACAACTACCTCTTTTACAACAGGATCTACAACTTTCGCAACCTCGAAAGAATCTGGGTCCGCCGGTTCCGTACCACTTCTATCGTCTATCAACTCTGATCGTTTTTGCGGTTTGGGGCTGGATACCAGGCCCGAAGATGGGCGGGATAAATGGCTGCCCGTTGTTTTTCTTTTCTTTGGATGGGATGCCGCCGGACTATTTTTGTTTACAACCGCACGCGGGATATAACACACGGCACAGCTGCCACCATTCACAGCACAATGTTTGCAGTATACACAGGTGCTACATCCCGAACAAAATGAATTACTACCGGAGCAGCGCCTGAAAATATGATGGAAATCAAATTCCGGAAGTTTTAACAACCCTGTGGTACCAAAGGAAATACCCAACAAAGAGAGTAACAATATCTTTTTCACGCTGAGGGAGGAAGGGATCAGTACCAATTACTTCACAATGTAGGATAAACTTTTTAAACATTAAACTTATATGATTTAACCAAATGGTAATGCCAAAAAATTTGATCACCCTATATTCTTATTACAAAATCTGTTAAAGGATATTACAACCATTTCAGGAACGGTTAGGGTTATCAGTGCATGAAATTCGCGAAAATCAACGACGCATTTTGTTGACAGACTACCGCCAAATGACAAAAAACTCAGAACGAAACCAATGCCCGGGTAACCTGGGGAGCAGGATTTTCAAAACTGATCCTTAGGCCCGTTTTTGCGGAGAGTTCGTCTACAAGCCTTAGCCCAAGTCCTGACAAACTTTGTTCGGTATCCGCCCGGGATAAAATATCCAGATACTGTTCCTGACCAAACGCGCCCTCATTTTCAATTGAAAGAACCTTTCTGCCTGCATTTTGAGAAAAGGCGATACTGATTACCTCCCCGTTTCCTGAAGCTCTAATAGCATTCTGGAGCAGGTTTCTCAGAATTGTCTGAAGATAATAAGGGTCGGTAGATACGATGGTTTCCGGGGTGATCTGGTTATCGATCCTAAGATTTTTTGCTTCAATATTCAGCTGTAAAAGTTTCAGACATTGCTCGGCAACAATAAAGACATCTGTTGGCTGAATGTTGGTTTTAAACTCGTTCATCTGGGTTTTGGACCAAAGCAGCAGGTCTTCCATCGTCTCCAGGAGTGAACCGGTGGCTGTTTGTATCTTTGTGCTGAGCTCCGATTTCTGCGTTTCGCTAAGCAGTTTCGGATTAAGCTGCTGCAGTTTCAGAAACTGGTATACCTGACTGATCGGGGAGCGCAGATCATGACTGATAATACTGAAGAGCTTGGCCTTGGTTTGGTTGGCTTCCTGGAGTTTCCCAATAACACCGGCCAGTTCACTGTTTTTCAGATCCAGTATCTGTGCATTTTTCCTTTTGTTCCGATAAATAATACCGAGCAGAGCCAATGAAAAGACCATCAATCCTAAACCGGTACTTAACCACAACCGTTGTTTTTTTGCATCGGTTATCTGTATGTTTTTCAGTTCGATCTGCTGCTGCTTGTCTTTATTCTGATACAGTGCTTCGGCATCGGCGATACTTTTTTTGGACGCCTCCAGGTAGAGCGAATCCCGCAGGGGGATATACTTTTCGTAATAATCATTGGCCTGTTTCCATTGTCCGGTGGCAGCATAACACCGTGCCAGCGATTTGAGCAGTTCAACATATATCTGCGGGCCGGAGTCAGCACAAAGTGGCTCTGAAGCTACCAGCAATGGCAACGCCTTTTTGTATTCTTTTTTTGCCAGGTACACTTCCCCCTGCATGTATTTGACCTGGGACATCAGAAAATCGTCTGCCCAGTCGGCGGCCAGCTCGTTTGCCCTTGTGATGTACAAATAAGCGCTGTCAATCTTATGCTGGCTCAGATAATAATCCGTGAAACCAAGATCCAGGGCAATTTTGTTGAACCGGCCACGGATCAGTTTACTGGCGGGATCTATCATGCGTGCCACACTGTCGTAGTAGACCCTTGCCATGCCAAGATTTTTCATGCTCAGATATACGTCCGTCATGTCCTTGTAATAATGCGACAGATACGTCTTGTTCCTCACAATATACCCCCTGGCTTCCTTACTATAGGCAAGCCCTTTTTCCGGCTGGTTCAGTTCGATATAAAGTTCGGCCAGGTTCATCAGGTTGGAAACAATCACTTCCCTGTCCTTTATTTCACCGCTGTTGATCAGTTTTTTCTTTAATGCAATGGCCTGAAGCAAATATTTAACCTGAATTTCATACTCTCCCTTTAAAGTATAATAATTGGCAACGGTAGCGTACAGCGCTATTTTATCCCTTTCAGACCGGGTGGTATCAATAATTCCCAGTACTTCTTTCAGCGCTGCTTCCACCTTTTTGGTGTGGCCTGCCACATTATTGTACATAAAAAGAAGCCTGTTGAGCGACCGGCTGATCCTCACCGGGCTCTTCGCCTTTCTGGCGTAAGCCAGTCCTTTTTCGTGATAATAGAAGGTACTGTCTCCTAGGAGGTATTCCTCTGCTACGCCAAGATTAAAATTAAACAGCGCGAGGTAATAATTGTTCGTCGCCGGAACCATACGCAAAGCATAAGCGGCCACTCGTTTTTCCTGCTCGTAATCCTCCTGCTCTATCAGAGAATCGCAAATATGCGACAGTGCTTCCAGCTTGGCGGGTATGGTTTTATATGCTTTCAGGTCCGGCATGGCCTGTGCCGATATTTCTGATACCCCTGCAAGTGTGATAAGCAAAATCAGGAAAATTCTCATCGCTACAATTTGAGCTTGGCTACGGTGGAACGGTAAGTTTTCCCGACCGGGATCACTGTATTATTACAAATCAGCTCCGAATTTCTCAGCTCAGTGATATGCCCCAGGGAAACCGCGTAACTGCGGTGAACCCTCACAAACAGGCTAGGCGCAAGCTGTTCCATGAAAAAGGAAAGGGACGATAAGGTGAGGTAGTTTTTTCTGGTAGTCACAATTTTGGTGTAGTCCTGCATGGCTTCCAGGTACACAATTTCCCTTTGCGGCAATTTAATCCGGTTATATCCCTCCTTGATACTCAGCGTGTCCTGCTCAAACATCATCTCGTATGCCTCAGATTTCTGTTTCATATCCCAGTAATCACAGATCCGGCGGACCGTCTGGGCAAATCGTTCCTCGGTAAGCGGTTTCAGGATATAATCCAGCGCCGACAGCTCATAACCATCCAGAGCAAATTCAAGGTGGGAAGTAATGAATACAGCCATGGGCACCTGGCTTCTGATTTTCCTCAGCAGATCTATTCCGCTGGTTCCGGGCATTTCAACATCCAGAAACACCAGGTCGGGCTTTATGTACTGCACGGCTTCGTAACCCTCCAGAGCCATATTGAAAGTACCGCAGTCCTGTAGAAACGGATAGGATTTGGAGTACTCTGAAATAAAAAGTAAATCCAGTGGATTGTCGTCAATGGCAATAAATCGAATTTTAGCAGGGGTGCCCGTCATCACAACGTTGAAATTTAAATATTACGCCAATTTAACCAAAAGCTTTCTGTTGCAGCATCATAGCTAATTAAAAAGATTAAACGGTCAGGATTTCTCCGGACAGGCATCCAAAACACTGCTTTGCTCCCGTCCCAGGACCAGATGAATGCCACATTCATGATTATTTTGCATTTTGACTAAAAAATGAAAGGTGTACCAACATTTTGTTTAGATAAAAGCAATATTTTATTAACTTTAATTTTCCGAACCGCCTGCAGGGTTTGTTACCTATTTTACCTGATCTGACGTGCCTCTGAAAGTTGTCTACAATGAGCTGGAGTTACTTGAAAAAGTAGCACAAGGAGATGAACAAGCATTCTCCAGTATATTCTATATGTTCCATCAGGAACTAGGTGACTACGTGCTCAGGCTGACCAAATCATTACCGCTCACAGAGGAAATCGTCCAGGACATTTTCCTGAAACTCTGGACACGCCGTGAACAGCTTGCCGGTATACAGAACTTCCGAGCCTACCTGTTTACTGCTACGCGCAATCATGCTTTTAATATACTGCGGAACGAGGCGCGTAAGGCTATTCTGTATCAGAATTGGGTATCTGAACTGCCGCATTCAGAGGATCCCGATGCCGTCCAGGATCATGAAAAATACTATTCCTTCCTTGAAGCAGCCATTGCCCACCTCGCTCCCCAGCAGCAAAAAGTGTGGCGTATGAGCCGGGAGGACGGTATGAAACATGAAGAAATAGCCGAAAATCTCCAGCTTTCCAAAGAAACCGTAAAACGGCATATCAGCCTGGCTATGGCCTCCATTTCCAGGTATGTTAAAAACAACGCAGGAAACGTTTTAAGAATTTACCTGATCACCCGCACAATCTTCTCCTGACCTCTGAAACGCCGTCGGCCTGAGTTTCAGACAAAATTCCATTATTTTAAAAAATTTCAAAAATAAATTTCTTCCTATTGACCCTTTACCCAATTTTATGTGTCTTCTACATAAAAACGGGAAATATATCTCATGGACAGTAATCGCACAACTTATCTTTTTTACCGGCATTTTGATGAAACTGCCACGGAGGAAGAAAAGCTGGAACTTGCAGCATTACTGGAAAACTCTGAAAATGAAGCGCTCATCAAACAGTTGATGGAAGAGGCATGGCAATCTTTTTTTTCTGGCCGTCAGGTTTTTCCCGAGCAAAAGAGCAGGCGGATACTGAATAACATACTGAACAGTAACAACCGGCCGGAACAACCTGATTACGAAGAAGAAACCCAGACACTTCTATGGAGACGTATATCCATAGCAGTAAGTATACTTCTGGTTATCGGCACGAGTTTGTATTACTGGGCCAAAACGCCATCTTCCTTGCCAGCGGAAGTCGTCAGGACGTCCGGAGTCTCTGATATTGAGCCGGGTGGAAACAAAGCGTTACTTACCCTATCAGATGGAAGCACCATTTTACTGGATAACGCCTCCGAAGGCGAATTGACCAGGCAGGGCAATGTTTCGGTGATCAAAATTGGGAAAGGACAGCTTGCGTATAAAGTTACAAATACAGGGAAAGATGCACAGCCTGCCTACAACATCTTGAAAACACCACGCGGAGGGCAATACAACGTGGTGTTGCCGGATGGCAGCAAAGTATGGCTGAATGCAGCCTCCTCTATCCGTTATCCTACAGTGTTTGATGAGCACGTCAGAAGTGTTGAGATTAACGGCGAAGCATATTTTGAAATAAACACTGTTTACCGCAAGTCCCTCGCAAGCCAGGGCAAGGTACCATTTATGGTAAAAGTAAATGATGTTGAAGTAGAGGTACTTGGAACGCATTTTAATATAAATGCCTACGGAGACGAAGAAGCCGTGGAAACAACGCTGTTGGAAGGTTCGGTGAGAATCAGGAAGGGTGATAGAAAAAGTCTGCTAAAACCCGGCCAGCAGGCAAGTATATTGGAAAAATCAGTAGCGATAACTATCAAAAACGTGGATGTGCAACAATCCGTTGCCTGGAAAAACGGGTATTTCCGGTTTAATAAAACCGGCCTTCCCGAAATTATGCGGCAGCTTACCAAATGGTACGACGTAACTGTCCGATATGAAGGAAAGCTGCCCGACAGAAAATTCAGCGGGGAGATACCCCGAAGTGCTACCCTGTCGCAAGTACTGGAAATACTGGAAGTAAGCAAAGTACACCTGAATGTGGAAGGCAAAGAAATTGTGCTGAAGCCTTAGGCGGAGGAACGAGTTAATAGTAAACAGTTTATAGTCAACAGTTTACAGCACCGAGTTAATCTAAGTCATTATTATTATACCATAACAACCTAACTAAAAAAATTATGAAAACATTTTCTCCTCCCTGATTCTCCCGAAAATTTATCAGACCAGATGCAAAACAAAAAAATCAGGAGCGTTGGCCCGCCCCTGATTAAGCTCCCAAGTGTAAGTTGGGATATGTCTGGGCTCTCTTTTTCCCTTCCGGCAAGCCGGCTGGGAGTATTGTACCTATTCGCTTACAATTGACAACAGTTAACCCAAATCTCACAAATGTATAGAAAACTATGCTCTTACGAAAAGGGCCATGGAAGGTCTTACGAAAACTTTAATATCGTTAAGATAGTGAAACTTTCTGTTATCCTGATAATTCTCGCCTGCCTGCATGTACATGCCGCAAGTTACTCCCAAAAAGTAACCCTTGCAGGCAATAATCTTGCGCTGGTAAAAGTATTTGATATCCTGAAAAAGCAGTCGGGATATACCTTTTTCTATGACGATGCCCTTCTGCGGCAAACCTCCTCGGTCAATATTAACGTCAGGAACATCACGCTGGAAAAGGCACTGGACCTTTGCCTGGCGGGCCAGTCGCTCACCTATTCAATCGTTGGCAAAACGGTGGTAATCAAGGCAATGAAAACCAAAAGAACCATTGAAGAAGAAACCTACATCCGGGAGGAAAGTATCAGACCGGTGTTCGTCGGCAATGTGCAGTCCATCGGTATGCCTACCGTGATGCCGCTCCCTGCAAAGGAAATTACCGGAAAGGTACTGGATGAAAAAAAAGAACCGCTGCCTGGAGTGAGTGTGGTAGTGAAGGGTACATCCACGGGTACTGTCACAGATATTACAGGCCAGTTTAAAATTTCCCTGCCGAGCCAGGGTGGTACCCTGATCTTCAGTTTTGTAGGTTATGAAAGCCAGGAAATCCCGATCGGTAACGAAAGCATGCTGGATGTTCAGCTCAAACCGTCTGAGCACGCCCTTACCGAAGTAGTAGTCACTGCTTTTGGTATATCCAAGGAAAAAAAGGCCCTTACCTATGCGGTAAGTGAAGTTCGCGGAGAAGAATTTACCCAGGCACGGGATAACAACATTGCCAGTGCGCTGACGGGCAAAATTGCTGGTGTGGATGCCACGCAGATCAACGCAGGCCCTGGCGGTTCGAGCCGGGTGATTATCCGGGGAAATAATTCCCTGAGCGGATCCAACCCCAATCAGCAGCCCCTGTATGTGGTAAACGGTCTGCCGATCAATAACTCCAACAATGGCGCCAGCCAGAATACCTCCGGGTTGAATATTGACCGCGGTGACGGGATTTCGATGATCAACCCCGATGATATCGAAAGCATATCAGTCCTTAAAGGTGGTGCGGCCGCGGCCCTCTACGGAAGCCAGGCTGCCAACGGGGTAATCCTAATCACCACCAAGTCGGGGCGCGCACAGAAAGGCGTGGGTGTAGAGTTCAACTCCGTTGCGACCGTAGGAACCCCCAGTGAATTTCCAAATTTCCAAAACCAGTATGGGCAGGGACAGAACGGCAACATCCCGAAAACAGTAGCCGAAGCGCAGGCATCGGGCCGCTTATCTTATGGCGCAAAGGTTGACCCCTCCCTGCAGTATATGCAGGTGGATGGCAAGATGCACCCTTACGCGCCCATCAGCGTGAAAGACAATATCAAAAATTTCTATCGGAACAGTACCGATATCACCAATACCATCGCTTTCACAGCAGGTACTGAGGCCGTCAACGGCAGACTATCTATTTCAGACCTGCGATCCAGGAGTATGCAGCCCAATTCCTCCTACGGAAGACAGACAGCCAACCTGGCACTGATGGCCAAGCTTGGCAAAAACGATCTCTTCGTGGTTAAATCCGATGTGCAGTACAATATCGTAAAGGGAACAAACAGGCCCACCGTGGGCTATGCCGAAATGAATGCTGCATGGCCGGTTTACCTGGTTGCGAACACTGTAGATATCCGCAATCTGGCACCGGGGTATAACCTGGAAACCGGAAGAGAGTTGGCCTGGAACCCTGCCCCCGAAGCTCCGAATCCATATTTTATTGTAAACAAGATGGGGAACAATGATCAGACCAAACGGTACATCGCTTCCACCAGCGTACAGATGAACCTGACGAAAAACCTGTTTTTAATGGCAAAAGGCCAGCGCGACTTCCAGTATTACGAACGTTCGGATTTTGTACCAATCGGGAAAAACTCACAGCCCTTTGGTGCGCTTAATACCAGCAACGGCAACCAGCAGATCACCAACCTGCAGGCTACCATCAATTACAATGGTTCGTTTCTGGAAAATTTTGGTTTAACCGCCATGGCCGGTGCCAATCAGGAAAGAGCTACTTTTATTAACAATAACCTCAACGGAATCAATTTCGTAATCCCCGATTTTATCAGCCTCACAAACCTCACTACCATTACCACGACAGCAACCAGCACTCCGGCATATCACACAGAAAGCAGGACTGGTACCAATTCCCTTTTTGCATCCGCAGACCTGGATTACAGCCGGATGCTCTTTCTGTCCTTCACAGGAAGGCAGGATTGGTTTTCAACGCTGAACCCGGGGCATAACTCGATTTTCTATCCATCGGTAGGCGCCTCCGCCGTACTTTCCGAGATGATCAGTATGCCGCAGAAAATCAGTTTCCTGAAGTTGCGCGGATCATGGGCGCGGGTGGGCAGTGCCACGGTCAATGCCGGACAGGTGAATCAAACCTATTCCATTTCTACCACCAACGGCTACAACCTTCCGGCACAGAATGTATCGTCCAGGCTGCCAACACCCAACCTGAAACCTCTGACGGTAACTACCTCGGAAATTGGTTTTGATGCGAAATTCTTCCGCAGCCGTCTGGGACTTGATTTTACTTATTACAGCAAAGTAACAACGAATGACATCGTGGGTGTAAATATTTCAGAAGCCAGCGGATTTACTGGCGGCAATGTCAATATAGGCAAGGTAACCAACAGAGGTGTGGAGATACTGCTGACAGGCAACCCTATCAAAACCAATGACTTCAAATGGGATATCACCTTAAACTATGCTTACAATAAAAGTAAAATTGTAGAGCTGGCACCCACGGTTGCGGAGATTTCACTGGGTAACGGCATCCAGGGTGCCAGGATTGTGAACCGCCCGGGCCTCCCCTACGGTACGGTCATGGTGATCAGGCCCAAAACGATGCCAGACGGGACACCTATTTATAACTCGGTAAGTCACTTCCCCGAGGGCGAAGAAATCCCTTTTGGTGTAGGAAATCCCCCGCATACGCTGGGATTAACCAATACTTTCAAGTACAAAAATTTCTCTCTGAACGTATTGCTGGATGGCAAATTTGGTGCAGTTGGTTACAACAACCTGATGTTCTACGCCACACGGTTTGGCCTGACGCCCATGACCTTACCGGGCCGCGAAACAGGTCTGCAGCTCGAGGGGGTAGACCAGAAAGGTGACTCTTTCAGCTACCTGTGGACTCCTGCCAATATCCAGGCTTACTACAACCAGTTGGGAAGGGGATACTCAGCACTCTACACCTATAAAACTGATTTTGTAAAAGTGCGCCGTGTGGTACTAAACTACAATATCCCTTCCAGCATATTACGGCATGTAAAAATCCAGGCCGCCTCCGTGGCGCTGGTAGCGAGCAACCTTTTCATTCTTTACCGCGACAAACGCGTGAAGGATGCGGGTCTGGATCCTGAGTTTCAGGAGTCGGTAACCAATGCGCAAGGAACCGGTGGCGTGAACATGCCCAGAACGCGGAATATTGGTGTTAACCTGATGTTGAAATTTTAATTTCCTACAAGAGCAATGGACAAAAACTTTTATAAAATCATATACAGGGTAGCCGTACTAGGCTTTATGGCCGCCCTTTCGGCCTGTAACAGTGATGCGCTGACCGACCTGAACAACGATCCGAACCGCATTAATTATGTAATCCCGGGTTATCTTTTTACGCAGATCGAGCTGAACATGCCACAGCAAAGAATTGCACTACAACAGGGTATGCAGTATGTGGCCACCTATAAGGATGTACCGGATATCGGCGGTAAGCAGTTTGACTATATCCCGGGATTTACCTACGCCATTTATTCCTCGCAGTTCAATGCCATCAAACAGTGTATGGATGCATTGACCTCACCCGCCGACGTGAATAAAATTGCGCTCTGCCGCATCATAAGAGCATACGGGTACCATATCCTAACGGATGCCACCGGTGACGTCCCCTATTCTGACGCTTCCCAGGCCTTAAATAATGTATTAAAACCAAAGTACGATACGCAACAGGCCATTTACACGGATATGCTCAAAGAGCTGGATGAGGCTGCTGCGTCACTGACTGCCGCCCAGCCAACGTTCGGTTCCGCAGATGTGTTCTATAACGGGGACATTACAAAATGGAAAAAATTTGCTTATACACTAATGCTTCGTCTGTCGATGCGTTTATCCAACAAAGATGCGGCCACTGCAAAAAAATACGCCCTGATCGCCATCAACGGCGGTGTAATGTCAGAAACAACTGATATCGCTTATCTGAAGTACAGTGCCACCAGTACCAACCCGAGGGCTCCGTATACCGAATACCAGGCTGTACAGGATCCCGACAATGCGCAGGGTCAGAAGCTTTCCAGCACCCTTATCAATCAATTCAAAACTACACGTGACCCGCGTACGTATGTTCTTTCCGTGGTCTGGACAAAAACAGGCTCAACTTACGTAGCAGATACCACCATGGCCAGCCAGAAAGGAATGGTACCCGGTTCAATACTGGGCTATCCAGCCGACTTCCCAACCTATTCCGAATTTTCACCGATCTGGTGGAACCGCGACACATCGCCGCTGATCGTGCTCGGGCCGGCGGAGGCGCAGCTTCTGATAGCGGAAGCGGTGCTGAGAGGCTGGTACACAGGTACCACCGAAAAAGCCGCCTATGACCTGGCCGTTACCCGTGCCATGCAGCAGTGGGCACTATGGCCCAATGTACCTTCGCTGTCTCCTAATAACAGCACCATCTCCCAGCAAAGGATCACGGATTACCTCACCACTGGTTATCCCTACAAAACCAACGGCACTTTCGAAGAGCGGCTTGAGCAGATATCAACCCAGAAATGGCTGTCGCTTTTGGGAGACGACCATGAGGTATGGTCCAACTGGAGACGCACCGGATATCCCCGGTTCAATTTCAAAAACTGGCAGGGAAACCAGGCTTATCCGGGCTCTGTGACAGGCGGTGAAATGTTCAGAAGACTACCCTATCCTGATGAAAGAGCAACGAACAACGAAAATCAGCAGGCGGCTCTGGCCCGTCAGGGGTTCCCGCTCGACCCCAGTATAAAGGCCCAGAGCGATGCCTTACTGGGCAGAGTTTGGTGGGATAAACCGTAAGAAAAATTAATAATGGGATCAGTTCAGCTTTATCGGACTGATCCCATTATCTTAATACCGCTGTTTATGTTTCCGGAAGTTTAACCGCAATACCCTTTTTTAAACCTTAACCGTTAAAGTATGAGCCTGAAAACCTTCATTTTTATTACAACCCTCTGTATTTTTTCCTCGACCGTTTGGGCTCAGAAAAAGTATAGTATCATCATCAAAGGTGGTCATGTGATTGACCCTAAAAATAATATTGATGGGATTATGGATGTTGCCATTGAGGGAACACCCGGCGGCGAGGATGGCAAAATTGCGCTGGTAGCAAAAGATATCGACAAAAACCTGGCTGCACAGGTGGTAAACGCAAAAGGCCTGTATGTGACACCCGGATTAATTGATATCCATGTACACTTTTTTGCCGGAACGGATCCGAAAGGGACTTACCGCAATGGCCCCAACAGCCTGCCCCCCGACGGCTTTACCTTCCGTACCGGTGTTACCACCGTTGTGGATGCGGGAAGCTCAGGCTGGAAGACTTTTGAGACATTTAAAAAACAAACGATCGATATTTCTAAAACCAGAGTATTGGCAATGCTCAATATTGTTGGCGAAGGAATGGCGGGAGGAAAGTTTGAGAACAGCCTGGAAGAAATGGATGCCGCCAAAACCGCCGAAATGGCTAAAAAATACCCACAAGACATCGTGGGCGTTAAACTGGCCCATTTTTCGGGTCACGACTGGACACCCACAGACCGTGCCCTGGAGGCAGGCAAGCTGGCCAACATTCCCATCATGGTAGACTTTGGCGGGGCTAATCCTGTACTTCCGCTGGAAGAACTCTACCTTAAAAAATTCAGAAAAGGGGATATCTACACGCACTGTTTTGGCGGAAACAGTAATAACAGCGGAAGAGGCCGAGAATCCATTGTAGATGTATCCGTAAATAAAGTCAAACCTTATGTACTGGAAGCGCAGAAAAAAGGGGTCATTTTTGATGTGGGTTTCGGAGGTTCAAGTTTTTTGCTGGCACAAGGTCGGCCTGCTATCAGGCAGGGTTTTCTTCCCAACTCGATCAGTACTGACCTGCACACCGGCAGTATGAACAATGCAATGAAAGATATGAATAACATTATGTCGTTATTTATGGCCATGGGAATGGATTTCAAAAGCGTTATTGCCGCCAGTACCTGGAATCCTGCCCGGGAGATCAAAAGAGAAGATCTGGGAAACCTCTCGGTTGGCTCGGTTGCGGACATTGCCGTATTCAATCTGCGAAAAGGCAAGTTTGGTTTTTACGCAAGAGACGGCAAAATAGAAGGGAATAAAAGGCTCGAAACGGAGCTGACGATCAGGGCCGGCAATATTGTTTATACACTCAATGCACTGGTTGACCCCATCAACCTGCCCCGACCAAGCCGCAACTGACCACAGTACCCCATAGGAAAGTTAAATTCAATTAAATATAAAATCATGAAACGCAGAGATATTCTCAAGGCTCTTCCGCTTGCCGGTGGGGTTGTCGGCAGCATGGAGGCTTTGGCCGGAAACGACAAACCCATGAACTGGTTTAAAAAAGCAGCCGCAAATGTCACAGCAGTACAGGGGCCATTAAAAGCTGGTCCGCAGATATACCAGTCTATCGGTGTAGAACCGATCATCAATTGCCGCGGTACTTTCACCATTATAGGAGCATCCATAGAACTGCCGGAAGTGAGGCAGGCCATGGAGTATGCCTGTCAGTACAATGTGCAGATTGATGAACTTGCCTTTGGTGTGGGGCAGCGGCTTGCGGAAATTACCGGTGCCGAATGGGGCATGGTTTCGGCGGGCTGCGCGGCGGGCATGAATGAGGTAACAGCAGGCGTTATCGCAGGCGGGAACCCTGAAAAACTGATCAGAATTCCAAATCTTGAAGGATTTGAAAAGACCGAAGTCATTATTCCCCGATCGTCGCGGAATGTGTATGACCATGCCATTCGTAACTGCGGTGTAAAAATCATCACCGTTGATACCATTGAAGAATTTCAGAATGCATTGAATCCCCGCACGGCCATGATCTACATGATGCCGGGCGCTGCACCCTGGTCTGTTGAGAATCTTGCAAAACTGGCGAAACCTTTCAATGTCCCCATCCTGGTGGATGCCGCCGCCGAACGCCTTACGATACCCAATATCCATCTTCAGGCTGGTGCCGCGGTGGTAGCCTATAGTGGAGGCAAAGTACTGCGCGGGCCGCAGTGTGCAGGACTTCTGCTTGGAAACAAAGACATTCTCATGTCGGCATGGCAGGCAAGTGCGCCGCACCACGGGCCTTGCCGGGATAACAAAATCGGACGGGAAGAAATAATAGGTATGCTTGCTGCGGTGGAAACATGGGCCACCCGTGACCACAAGGCTGAGATGAAAACCTGGGTTTCCTGGCTTGAAACTATTTCGAAAAAAGTATCTGGCATCAACAGTGTCCAGGTTAACCTGCGTGACCCTGAAGAGGGTGCCTTGAATAACGCCACGCCTAACCTTACCATTACCTGGGACCCTGCCAAACTGAATATTACGGGGCAGGAAGTTGCAGACGAGTTATCAACCACCAAACCAAGGATTGCCGTGGGAACCGGGTTCCGCAGGGGAGCGGCCGCAACTTCAGGACCCGCCACAACTTCCATATCCATTGCTTCCTATATGATGGGACCTGGAAACGACAAAATTGTGGCCGAACGTGTGCATGAAATTCTTACCCGCAAGCGCAGTGCTCCAAAAGCTGCCGTTGAAATGAAGACACCGGCAGCGGATATCAGCGGGCGCTGGGAGGTGAGTATCGACTTTTATACCAGCAAAAGCAAACATACCTTCTTTATAGAAAAACAGGATTCCAACTGGCTCACTGGCACCCACAAGGGGGAATTTGCTACCAGAGAACTCGTGGGCAATATTGACGGCGACGAAGTGCGGTTCCAGAGCCGGTACAGCGTCCCGGGGGACAACCTTGTCATGACTTTTTACGGGAAACTTTCCGGTGATACCATTACCGGTGAAATAGATATGGTAGAATATGTAACTGCCAAATTTACCGCCAAAAAAACGGCCTATCCTACCGGGCGCCAGCGGATAAATATTCCAGCAGGCAGACCTTTGTCAACTTAACCTTCTGGGAACCCCATCTGCTAAAACTCCTGAAAGTCTGATGATTTTCAGGAGTTTTACTTTAAACGGAAGACCAGATACCTTCAGGCTGTGGCGGCCTACAATACCTTGCTGATCTGCATCACGGGAACCACACTGGTGAAATTCGGGATGTCCGAAAGGAGCTCCATCCCATGCTGTTCCAACGCGCTTTCCAGTTTTTCCGGATCCGGAAAAAAGATACCGCAAATCACGGTATAGCTGGCACTTGTCCCCGGTGAGCCGCCAGCCACACCCTCTTCTACTTCCACTTTAATCAAACCTTCGGGGCCTAAAAGCGCTTTGACCAACGGGGTATGGGTATTGATATAGTAATCCATATCAAAATTATCTTCGGCACTATTCGGATAAAGAACTGTAAGTTTGACCATGATGATGCTGGATAGATAAGATTTTGACCTAAAATTAACATTTTTCTTAAATGTCCTGCGTGTTATAATTTCATACACCCATTAGGTATGACTGGCTGCTGATTCCTCGCTCCTGCCGGAACCCTTCAGGATTAACCATCGCTCACAACCTAAAAGAAGCATAATTTCATGCAATAACGTTTTAGAACCAAGCACCAAAAGAATAGCCGACGGTAACAGGTCATCATACCTATAAATGCACGCAGGATAGTATATGTTTAAAACAAAAATTCTATAATAGAAACTTTGGCAGTTAGTCCAAAGAGAAGATATTTTACTCCCCGAGACGGGAATAAGCAACATATTATTATGTTTTTTTTATTTGACTGAGTCATATATTAAAATAATTTATTAATATTGTGTTAAATTTTAATTAACGTCTGGAATTGCATCTCCAGGCTTATAACCAAATTAACTATAACTTAACTATGGGAAAAAGTTTACACAGGCTTATTATCATGTTGATGATATTGAGCAGCCCTGTTTTCGCTCAAACGATTACAGGAACAGTTAACTCTAAAACCGACGGATCCGCGCTGCCTGGCGTTTCCGTTTTGGTAAAAGGGACTACAAATGGGACGACGACCGATGCGGCCGGAAAATTCAGCATCGCTGCGTCTCCTTCCAACAGCCTGGTTTTTTCTTTCATCGGGTACAAAAATGTTGAAGTACTGGTTGGAAGCCAATCTGTTGTGAATCTTACAATGGAAGAGGATGCGGCAATGCTTAACGAGGTGGTTGTTACTGCACTTGGTATTTCCAAGGATCAACGTGCCCTGGGTTATTCCACTGCCGTGGTAAACAACGAGGCGCTGGTAAAAACCGCTTCTCCCAACTTTGCAAACGCATTGTATGGAAAAGCACCCGGGGTAAACATCAGTACAACACCCGGCGGTGCAACCAGTGGTGTGGCTATCAACATCCGTGGTTTTGCTTCTATTACAGGTAACACGCAGCCTTTGATCGTGATGGACGGTATCCCCATCCGTAACGGAAACTTCAACAACGGCGACTACTGGGGCGACCAGCGTATCCGCGGTAACGGACTTTTGGATTTGAACCCTGCCGATATCGAGAACGTTTCTATTCTGAAGGGTGCATCTGCGGCTGCACTGTACGGATCTGAAGCGGTGAACGGGGTGGTTTTGGTAACAACCAAAACCGGAAAAGGCAAAAAGGGACTGGGTGTGGATTTCAGTGCGAGCTACAGCATGGACAAAATCGCATACCTGCCACGTTATCAGGATGTGAGAGGCCCTGGTTATATGCTCAATTATAGCAATGGCGGCCAGGACGAAGCCGGTTTTATTTACTACGATACCAATGGTGATGGTGTAGGTGACACCAGAGGTTTGCTTAGTGCGACCGTAAACTACGGTCCAAAGTTTGATGGAAAGCCTGTCATGGCTTTTGACGGAAAAATCAGACCTTATTCTCCATCAGGCAACAGCTACGCAGATTTGTTTCAGAATGCATCAAGTTCCAACGTCAACCTGGCTATTTCAAAAGTAAGCGATAATTCAACCATGCGCTTTTCTTTCACACGTCAGGACAACGGAATGATCAGCTATGCAGCTAAAAACAGCAAAAACATTGCGAACCTGAATGCCAGCTTCAACCTGAACAAAAAGCTTAAGACGGATCTGTTGATCAACTATGTGAACCAGCATACCCACAATCGTCCTTACAAGGTGGATCGGATGATCAACAACTTCACCGGGATGATGAACCGCTTTGAATCCGCTGACTGGTATAAGGCTACGTATAAAACAAGCCTGGGTTACAAATATGTAACAGGTACCAACCAAAGCTTGACCCCTAACGAAAACATTATTCGCAATGGTTTCAAAGGAGACATCGCAGATTATATGTGGAGTACGCGGGAAGACAAATATGACGAATACTCGGACCGTATCATTGCAGCTGTTACCCAAAACTGGGAGATCACCAAAGAATTGAGCCTTCGCGGCCGTATCGGTACAGACTTTACGCTGGAAAGAATTGAATCCAAAAACCGCAGTGCAATACCGCTGGCATTTGGCTATTCAGGTGGTTTTGGGATGAATAATAATCTTTACAACAGCTTGTACGGTGACGCCCTTTTGAAATACACCAAGGCCATTAACTCCGACATCACGGTGTCAGCTATGGCGGGTTACACTGCAACAAAGGCGCTAAGCACCTTGCAGGGAACAAGTACCAACGGCGGCTTGAGTACTGAGAACTTCTTTGACCTAGCCGCTTCTGTTAATAATCTGAGTGCAAGCAGCCAGCGCCTGCGGGAATTAAAGGATGCGTATATCGGGACATTGAATTTTGACTACAAAAACTTCTTCTTTGTTGAAGCAACTGGCAGGAGAGACCGTACCTCAAGACTGGCACCAGGAAATAATTCATTCTTTTATCCATCGGTGAATGCGAGTTTGGTATTTTCAGATGTATTTAATCTGCCAGCATTTTTCAGCTATGGTAAACTACGCGGATCATGGGGTATTGTGGGTAACTACCCGAACATTTATCAGGCTAATGTTTCCTACAACCAGGGATCGTATGCTATTCAGCAGACAGGCGGATCGTCCGTTCTTTACACTAACTTGAGTTCTACCGTAGGTAATGACAAAATACGCCCGGAACAAAAACATGAGATTGAATTTGGTTTGGAAACGAAATTTTTCAACAACCGTTTCGGCGTCGATCTTTCCTACTACAACGCACAGATTGTAGATCAGATCCTGCCGTTGTCGATCGCATCAACAACCGGAGGAACATCTATTCTGGCCAACATCGGTACGCTGAGGAACCAGGGTGTGGAGCTTCAACTGACTTATTCACCCATCAAAGGAACCAGCTTGAACGACCTTAATTGGGATATTATTCTGAACTTGTCGAAAAACAGCAACAAGGTAGAGAAACTGGCGAATGGATCGAGAGAATTGCTGCATGCAGATTTTGACGGTAACGCAGCACAGGTAAGATCCGTAGTGGGCCAGCCTATGGGAGATATTTATGCTCATGGCATCCTTAAAAACGCAAACGGAGAAAAAGTGGTAGGCCCGAACGGTCTGTACCAACTGGATGGAGCCAACTGGATCAAAGTAGGTAACGCCATGCCGAAACTGACCGGTGGATTGTTGAACAGCATCCAGTACAAAGGGTTCTCTCTTGACCTGACAACTGATTTCCGTTTTGGAGGCCACATTATGCCAACGGGTATCAACTGGCTTACATCCAGAGGGCTTACTGAGGAAAGCTTGAATGCGATGGATGCCGAGCACGGAGGTTTGAGATATTACATTGATGCCAATGGCAAAGGGGTTGCTCTGCCAGGTACTGCCAGCGCGCCAGACGGAAGAAAAGTATACAACGATGGTATGCTGATGGATGGAGTATTGGCCAGCGGAGAAAAGAATACCAACGTGGTGAACAATGGTCTCTATTACAATGCGACTTATAACTGGGGTGGTCCTCAATACGGTAATGCTCGTTATGAGTTGTTCGTGAAGAAAAACAGTTTCATCAAAATGAGAGAGATTTCTCTTGCATACCGCCTGCCGGCTCATATCACAAGCAAATTCGGCTCACAAAATGTTTCGCTATCCGTGTTTGGACGTAACCTGTTCTTCATTTACAGAACGATCAAAGATCTGGATGCAGAACAGACTGTTTCGGGTTCCAACTGGGTTAACAATATTAACAATGCCGGAGCAAACCCTTCATTCCGTACAATGGGTGTGATGCTGAGAGCTAGTTTCTAATTTCTAAAAAGAAGATGAAAATGAAAAAGATATCATTATTCGTATTATCAGGGCTTTTGCTGATTGCGGTTTCATGTAAAGAATCGGAATTTACCGAGCGCTACGCCGACCCTGCGAAAGTTTCGCAGACAACGATTGAAAAACAGTACACGGGGTTTCTTGGTGCTGCCAATGACTATATTCTCCCTAAGTACTGGAATTATTTTGTGGCTTTGCGGACAAGCCTCTTACGCTACACCCAGGCCGTAGGCTGGCCCAATGACCAGGGACAATATGTACCCGGCTCATCAGGTGTAGAAAGTGTATGGTTCAACTATTACAACGTGTTGGCCCAATATCGGGAGTTGCAAAAGGTATATGCCACTGCTTCTGCTGACGAACAGAAGGAAAAGCGTATTTTCCTGTTAACGGCTACGGTATACCTGTACGATTATACACAGAGAATCATTGATTTATACGGCGATATCCCTTTTTTGAAAGCGGGGATGTTGAGCACCAACGGTGGCGACTACGAGGCTTCTGCCGCTCCTTTCGACGGGGCAGATGTACTTTATACCAAAATGCTGGATGAGCTGAAGGCCATGTCTGCCGAGCTGAATACCATTACGCTGAACGTAGGTTATCAGAAATCATTCACCACTCAGGATTACATCAATAAAGGTGATCTGACAAAATGGAAACGTTATACCAACTCGCTACGTCTGAGAATGCTCAACCGTGTATCGGGTGCGGCTGCTTTCAGTACACGTGCCAATGCGGAAATGGCGGAGATCCTTGGAAATTCTGCTACTTACCCGGTTGTGGATGCGAACGACCAGAACATCCAGATCAATATTTTCAATGTAAATACACCAATTAACATCGACGATTTCCAGGGCGGACTGGAAGGTACTGGTTGGTATGCCAACACAGCAGGTAAAAAGATGATCGATCACATGAATACCAATGCTGACCCCCGCCTACCGGTCTTGTTTGAACCGGGTGAAAAGGCTGGTGGTACATTCACCGGAATCGATCCTCTGGCTACCAATGCCGATCAGACATTGCAAACCAATGGCGGTCTCATTGCGATTTACAACCGCTTTACGATCAGCCGGAACAAATTCCTGTTCGGTACGATTTTCAATGCTGCACAGGTAAGTCTGATCAAAGCGGAATACTACCTGCGTACGGGTAACGATGCTTCGGCTAAGACAGCATACGAAACAGCTATCAGCCAGTCGGTGAAATACTATAATGGTATCCTTGCGCTGAGCAACGCAACAGGTGTAGCCATACCGGTTGCAGCCACAGACGCGCAGATTGCTACCTATATCGCTGCGGACGGAATCGCCTGGGCGAAAGCGACCAGCAGTGCTGAGAAACTTTCATTGATCGCCAATCAGAAGTGGATTCACTTTAACATTCTTCAGTCTTATGAAAACTGGGCTGAAATGAGAAGACTGGACCTGCCTGTTCTTTCTTTTGTGACAGACGCAAGCAACAACCAGACTTTGCCACCGGTAAGATGGAACTATCCTAACAACGAGATCACCTACAACAATGCCAACTATAGGCTGGTCGCAGATAAGGATAAACTGACTACTAAGATTTTCTGGGATGTGAAATAGTCTTTGACAACAATCACATCGTAGACCTTATAGTTTTTTGATTTAGTTAATAGTATAAATAGGCAAGCCGGTTGGCTTGCCTATTTTTTTGGAATATAACGAATGTGTCCTTTGGTTAATTCTCCAATGTTCTCTACTTTGCCTATGTAAACACACCTCAGATGAATAAATTTCTCTCAGTATTTTTTTTAAACCTGTTCGCTACGGTTTCGATTGTTTTGGCTCAGGAGAATTTCCAGCCAGGTTACATGATTTCGTATACCGGTGATACCCTCAAAGGTTTCATCGATTATCGAAACTGGGTTATCAATCCTGACCAGATTGCGTTCAAAAAAACACCTGTATCCGAAGCCAGTGTTCATCTTGTGGAAGAAATAAAAGGCTTCTCTGTCAACAATGAAACATACGAGAAGGCGACCGTACAGCATGACATCAACCCCACACGTACCGAGGATCTGACCTATTCACCGGTTCCCAAATACGAAAAGCGAACCTTCTTGCTGATGGTTCTCTATCGCGGGCAGAAGAGTCTGTATTTTTTAAGGGACAGAGATAAACGGGTAAGCCTTTACATCAAAAACGAGGCAGGGGAATTCGTTCTTCTGGTCAGATATCGATACAGGGTGGAAGGAGGTAACGTTATTACCAGTTCGATGTATAAAGATCAGTTAGGTGCCTATCTTAATGACTGCCAGGCCGCTGCCAGGAAAATAAAATTATTGACTTATTCCGAAATATCCGTCGGCAAACTCTTTAAAGAATATTACACGCGCTGTAGCCAGCTGGAAGCAGTTTCCGTCACAGTTCCTGAGAAGCCCGGATTTGAATTTGGTGTTACCGCCGGAGCTACCGTTACCACGCTGAAATTCAGAGGAGATACGGATCTGGACCGTTTAAAATTTGATCCATCTCTCAGGCCCGCCGCCGGTATATATCTCAATGTAACAGTGCCACGGAACAATCGACGTCTTTCCATTTACAACGAGTTAATACTCAGTAATTATTCGTTGGCAAGTTACAGTTTGACTCCAGTGATTGGCGGAGCGCAAACGAGAACGGACCGCACGATAGGAATGAGTTATATCAAATTGACAAATTTATTGCGCTATCAGTTTTCGGCCGGGAAGGTGAAGTTTTTTGTCAATGGTGGCATTTCCAATGGTCTTGCTGTCAGCGAAACCAATAAGGAACGACTGGAAAACATTACCAGCTCGGGCAGTATTGTTCATGAAAACAAATTCCTGTCAAGAACCCGAAAATATGAGCAGGGATGGGTTGTAGGTGTGGGTGGCAGGGCCGGAAAAATTTCTCTCGAATTACGCAGAGAGGCAAGCAACGGCATGTCGGCATTTGGAGATCTTAATTCATCCGTAACCAGATATTTTCTTTTGCTTGGCTATCAGTTTCATTAAATGAGTCATGTCGCTCACTTCTTTTGATTGGTCAGCACCATCAACTGCGGAAACGATGTCACGCCCTGAAAAATCAGTTTGGTCATTTCGCCGATGGTTTGAAAATAGGAGCCGAGTACTATATCCAAATCGCCATCCTTGTCAAAATCGGCAACCTCCATCGTCATCCATTTCCCCGAAACCGCCATCGGCGTTGAAAAAGCCTTGAAGTTCATTTTTCCTTCATTTGAAAGATAAAGAAACCCGTGCTGTGGATTGTTAAGGTCTGAGTAGAAAGAGGTAGCCGCTATATCAAGGTCTCCATCGTTGTCAAAATCTCTGGCAACTGCTTTGCTGGCGCCGTAAAGCGGGTAAAACCAGGCCTCCCTAAAGTTATCCCGGCCATCGTTCAGGTAAATCCTTACACCATGATAATTTTTTGCAATAGCGGAATAATCCCAGTTGTCGCCATTGGTAAGCAGTATATCCTGAAAGCCATCTTTGTTGAAGTCGGCGAGTTCGAAGTAACTCGTTCCGTATGACGGCGGAAACTGTAGTACTACCTTCTCCCTGAACTTTCCATTGCCGAGATTGTAAAAAATAGAGACCTGCTCCCGGGCCTGGGCCATCAGGGCGATCACGTCAGGCTTTTTGTCCTTGTTAATGTCCAGTATCTCTGTTCTTCTGGCACCAGGGAGGGCTTTCAGAATGTTTTCCTTCGAAGGATCAAAACCATTGTACCAAAATAACTTTCCCGAATTGTTTCCAAAGCCTGCTATCACCACATCTTCTTTCCCATCCATATTCAAATCTCCGGTTGAGAATTGAACGGGCCGGGGTAGTGACTGAATGTTCACGGTTGCCGCCGATTTACCGGCTCTGTCAAGCGACATGAGCCGCCCGAGTTTCTGTTCGGAAGGGCTAAAAATACCAATTGTGAGAAGTCTCGGCGGCGCGTTTTTAGGGAAGTCAATATCTACGGGCGCTGTGTCCACCCACCAGGTGTCTTTCAGTTGAAATTGACTGTCCAGTACATAAAGTGCCTGCTGATCATCTCCGACATACAACTGCGACGTTCCCGGGTCAAATTTGAGCATCGTCGTTTTGGGCGCACTTTTATCTCCTATGGTAATATGCGCTGTTTTAAATAAGGGTAAAGTATCTGCAACGGCAGGAATACTTTTTTGTGGCAACGGTTCTTCGGGGGCTTCTTTTTCGTAATAAGCGACAATTTTTTCCCAGGCCTCCTCAGACAGCATGGCCGTTTCGGGATATACATTGAGCTCCCGCATAAGCTTTTCCTCACCAGCGGGCTGGCCGACGTACGGGTCTTCGCCAGGTTTTCTGACACCGAGACGAAGCGCCATGTTGGGCAGCACTCTGCCCACCCAGGTTTTTTTATCCAGTAAATCGGGGGCAGGAAAAAGGTGGCAGCCCGCACAGTACTGCATCGCCAGCTTTTTCCCATCCATGGTTGAATCTGCCTGTAACGACAGTTCGGTATGAGAAACGGGTAAGCTTTCTTCATTCCCCTGTTTTACGGAAAGGGAGGTAACCCAAACACAAAAAAATATTGCGGCACCGGCTCTGAATATCAGCATTGTTTATCTTATAAAGCGGCTGCCAGAATGCTCCCGGCAGCCGTAATGTTTACAAACTTCAAATCATACAATCTCATGCTTCATACCAGCCCTGATCAGGTCATTTTCGTAGGTTAACGAAAGCACCTTCCTATATATCTTTCCATTTACCAAACCCGCTACAACCCCTGGCTCCCGCTCACTTTGGTAACCATGCTGCTGGTAGTGAATGTCGAAGCCTGCGTTCCCCGGGTATAAATACCGCTGGTGTACAGTCCGTTCAAATTAGCGCCACCGCTTACACTTCCTCCGGTATATAACTTATAGGCTGTTCCAACTTTCAGTTTGGGGCTAGAAAAGAGCATGGTGGCGTAAGTTCTCGGGATGAGAAAAGTCAGCGTTTCTGCTCCGTCACCGGATGCTATATGTACCAGTTGATTCATGGTTCCTCCCCCAAGTATCACGGATGCCTGCGTACTTACGTTTGCTGTTGGCGTGCTGGTGGCACCGCCAATCCCGACGATGGTCCCCCCGGTAATTTTGAAAGTGTTGCGGTCGCAGTCAAACCCTTCCTCTGGCGCTGTAGAACCTACTGAAACCGTCTTTCCGCCGGTAACGGTTATCTTTCCGTTAGAATCAATTCCGTCGTTAGAGGTACTGTATGCATAGGTATTTCCGCCATTGATATAAATAAATGAACCTGCATTTATTCCGTCGTCTTTTGCGCTGACGCTGATATTGCCGTTATTAATGGTGATCACACTTTTACTTTCAATTCCCTCCCCTGCTGACGAAGTAACTTTTATTGTACCTCCGTTGATGGTCAAGTACGGGTCTATGGTATCATCGGTATCCCATGCAGCAGAGATACCTTTATCCACCACATTGATGGTGAAGTTGCCGTTATTGATCACAATGTAACCTTCCTCGCACTGGATACCATCTCCGGACGTAGTGATATTCAGTGTACCCCCGTCGGCAATAAAAGCATCATTGGTATGGATTCCGTCAGAGGTAGCGGCTGTTACCGTAATATTACCGCTGATTACCCGCACATAATCGTCGCTTGCAATGGCATGTTTGTAATTACCCTTGATACTCACGCTTCCGTTTCCGGAAAAAATCAGCTGTCCCTCACTAAAAAAGGTGGCTTTCATATCTTCTTCTCCGCTGGGGGTATAGGTCGCTGCGTCTGCGAGGGTATTGGAGGTATTATCCGCCAGTACCACAAAGGCCCTTTTGCTGGATTGTACATTAATAGCCGGTCCATCATTGTTGGTGATGTTCACACCGTTCAGGGTAAGTTTGAATTTTTTATCACTGTAAATTTTAACAGAACCGTTGGTGGTGGTACCCGACAGTACGTATTCAACCTCGGCAATGGTAGCGTTCACCACCACATCCCCGTTGGTTTCTGTTACCGAAACACCAGCACCAGCAGCCGGATTGGAAATGGCAACGGTACTTCCGAAACTGATCGTTACCACAGTTGAAAAGGTACTGCTGTCAAGAAGATCATCCGCATTTGCTGCTGTATCCGTATTACCCTCCGCAGCAGCCGAAGAAGTGGTGGTACTGTCGATCACTATGGAATTTTCTGATGTACTTTCATCTCCCGGTGTAACATCCTCCTTTTCTTTGGAGCACGACATCACCGTAGCTAAAGTAATACAATAAAAAACGAAAAGGAATATTTTCCCGAAACTTGCTATCCTAACGGGAATGGATAGCTGGCAGATTTTTAAGAATGGTGTCATTTTCTTGATGTTTTGAAATAGATGGTGCAACCTCTGATTAACCAACCTTACGCCAGGGCAGTGAATAATGATGCAACCTCATTTCAATTAACGGGGAGTGGCGATCAGCAGCGCTGGTGGGCGTAGCGATCCACAACCTGTAAAAACCCAACCTATAAAAACACCCAGACTTATGTCTTACACCGTCTACTCTTCCAGCACCTTTCCAATCAGCATCAGATTCTCATGATTCTCATGCGAATGATCCATTTTCCCCAGCTTGTCGTTCAGTTCCTTCAATACCTTTTTAGATTCGTCCGTGCCAATTGCCCCCACACGTTGAATGGTATACGGCAGTATCTTTGGCAATTTTGCTCTTTCGGCCATTTGCAGAGCCCGTTTCATATCCAGCGCCGCAAGCGGTTCCGCTGCATACCATACCATCAGAGGCAAATTATGATCGTCTTTATCTTCAGATTTCTGTGCGAGCGCATCCACAACCTCCCATCTCTGCCCCGGGTCCAGGCGCAGCATCGCCGAAGCGAGGTACAATCTTACCAAGGCAGAAGTATCGTTCTGAGCCAGTTCGGTAAATCTTTTCAGTGTTGCGGGAGAAACGGTCTTGTTTTCGGTCAGCAACTGGATGGCCCAGCTTTTCATATACTCGTTTTCATGGCTGAGCAAATCCGTCAAATCCTTTTCAGTAAGTCCTTTGGTAACATGCAACGTCCATAGCGCCCGCAGCTTACGGGTCGGGTCGGGATTGGAGTTAAGTATCTGCTTCAATGCTTTATGTACCTTTTTATTCGGGCCGCGTTCCTGCAAAATGGTCCGGGCCTGCCGCACATACCACTCGTTGGCATTTAACTGATAATTCACCAGTTCCATATCCGAAGCCTTTGACAGATCTACTTTAACCCATTTATCATTTTCGTGGGTGATCTTAAAAATCCTTCCCATCGTTTTATTGTGCACGTCCGGATTTGAACTGTGACACTGATTTTTATCGTACCAGTCAATTGCATATACTGACCCGCTCGGATCATATTTCATGTTCAGCCATTGCGACCATGAATCATTCATGGCCAGAAAATCTGTTTTATGTGTAGCCTCGTAACCAGACCCGCTCCGCTCAAAGTGATCCACGTTAAGCCGGGCACCGTTAATGTTATTCATAAAAATCTCGTTGCGGTACTCCTTCGGCCAGGTATCCCCTCCCAGATAAATCATCGCTCCGGCATGGGCATGTCCGCCGCCAGCAGATGCCGACCTGAAATTCCCTGCATGTGGTCCCCGTTCACCTACCCAATGCACATGATCGGCAATGGTCTTGATATCATCATAAGTGTATGGATTGAAATGCTTCCCGGCCTGCCGCTGATACCGAGCCCCCTGGATGATGTGATACATGTGCGGGATCACGCAAACCGTGATAAAGGGATGTCCGTAATCATTAAAATCAATTCCCCAGGGATTACTGGACCCTTCCGCAAAAACCTCAAACTGATGGGTGGTCGGGTGATATCTCCATACACCGGCGTTTATTTTGGTCCGTTCAGCATCCGAGGCGCCTGGTTTGCCAACATTAGAATGGGTGA
Source organism: Dyadobacter sp. CECT 9275 (assembly GCF_907164905.1). Taxonomy (NCBI): domain Bacteria; kingdom Pseudomonadati; phylum Bacteroidota; class Cytophagia; order Cytophagales; family Spirosomataceae; genus Dyadobacter; species Dyadobacter helix. The sequence continues at coordinate 1,326,799 of NZ_CAJRAF010000002.1, forward strand.
ATACCCCATGTGTACCATATAACCAGCCGTCGGGCCCCCATCTGAGATTGTTGAGTACTTCATGCGTATCATGCACACCCCATCCGTCAAGGAGTTTCTGAGGGGGACCAGCAGGTTGGTCCGTTTTGGCATCAACCGGAATAAACAAGAGATACGGAGCAGCTCCCAGCCAAACACCTCCCATCCCCACTTCAATCCCGCTGACGAGGTTCAGGCCTTCGGCAAACACCTTTCGTTTGTCCAGAGTACCGTCACCATCAGTATCTTCAAAAATCAGGATCCGGTCGCGGCCCTGCCCCTCGGGTGCAGGCACCGGATAGGTATGCCCTTCCACCACCCAAAGTCTCCCTTTTGCATCCAGCGTAAAACTTATCGGACGGATAATATCCGGTTCCGCAGCTGCAAGCGTTACTTTGAAACCTTTGGGAGGCGTCATTACCTTGGCCGCTTCCAGACCCGAAAGTCCTGCATGCAACACAGGATCCAGTGGAGGAAGGATAATAATATCTTTTTGTTTCAGTTCGTTTGGGAAATCCGGACGAGTGGGGTAAAACAGGAAGTCATCAAAATTAATGTGCGCCCATTTGTCGTTGGCTATGTATGGAATCTGCGAAATACCCGTTTCGTTGTCGATGATACGAATAAAAATATCCTTGTTTAAATACGGCTGCAGATCAACAACAGCAGGCTGCAGCGTAGCACGGCCCTGGCCTGTGATATGATAAATGATCTGATCGGTACCTGCCAGCACCAGTTCCACGCGGGTATCCTGTAACGCTCCGCCCGATACTCTGAAAGCCGCAAAAGGCTGGGTAACCCGAAAAGGCACGGAAGTTAAAGTTCCCGTAAGTTTATAGTGAAGAGTTCCGCCACTGCTCAGGAAATATTTGCCCTCGAAACCGATATTCATTTCCTTTTCATGAACAGGCGAAGGATCCTGACTAAAAAGCGGATTGGCAAAAGCCTCGCCAGTAGCTGTCCAGTCTTTTAAGGTACCCGTTTCAAAATTAAGATTTAACGGTTTTCCATCTTTTAAAGGCAATTGCCCGGCAATGGTGACATCGGATATTACCCCTTCGACTACTTCGAAGCTTCCGACCATCCCTGCCGCCCGGTGCCCCGGTACTGAGCAAAAATAGGTATCACTCTGCTCCGCTTTGAAAGTAATACTGGTACTGGCACCCTTTTCCAGAATCGTTTTGCTTTTGATACCGAGCTTTTCCAGCGCAATATCATGGGTCATGATCTCACCATTGGTGATCCTGATACGTACAAGCTCACCCTTTTTTGCTTTTAACGTAGGATTACGCGTACCATCTTTAGCAAAGAAACCGAGCATGGTAGCTTCCAGGGCATAATCACGATCAAATTTACCAGTGTCTTGTACCGGGATTTTTTTAGACTGTTGCGCCAGAACACCGAACCCGGAAGTTGCCCAGATCATGCAAAACAACAGGATGCGAAAACGGAATGAAGGGATCATATATCAAATAACATTTGAGGATATCGAATTAAATTTCTGAGGAAAAAGACCAATAGGTATAGGTTATACTTACTTGCCCCTGTCCACACCAGTATCGCACCCTTTTCCTGTTACCTAGAATGTTTTATTTCCGACAATAAAATGATTGCCCCTGTTGCGATAACCATGCACCGCCGTACTCAGCAAAAGAATTGCCGAAGCGGCTAAGGAAGCGTAAACAACCGCCTGCTCTTCCCCCTTATTGGCTACTCCTACAGCAATGAGTGCCCAAACACCCACCGAGGCCGATTCCCTCATATTTCTATTCCAGGTCAGAAACAAATTAACGACCATTGCAATAAAAATCATGACGATTGTCCAGCTGACCTGAGAAATACCAAATCCCGCCCACTGGATCTTGGTAAGATAAGCCGCTACATTGGCAATTAAAGCCACACAAATCCAGCCAAGATAAATGGCAAAAGGCCACCATTCCAGGGCAATCTGCTTCAGCGTAATCAGGTCCAGCTCCATCCGGGTCCGTTTCACGATCAGTATCAGATTAGCAAGCAGTATGATCATAATCAGCACCGAGGTACCTGTATATTCATAAAGCCAGGCCAGCACCCAGAAGCAATTGGCGGCACAGGAAGCCACATAACTCCAGCCGATCCGCCCTACAATGGCGGGCACCTCCGACGAGCTTAAAAGCCCTCTGGACTGGTGGATAACAAAAGCGGCTAGTCCCAGGTAGATCAGCCCCCAGATGGCAAATGCATATCCTGCGGGCGTAAATAAGTTCTGATAAGAAGCGGAAACCGTTGCCATGGTCTTACCATTGAAAATACCGGTATTGGATAGGTAATTAATAATGATGGTCACGATCAGTGCCATCACATTGGATCGTTGCAGTGTTTTTTTCATAAGTTTTGTCTGCTGGTCAGTTTTCAAACTTCTTCGTCAACCAAGGGCCTTTGGTATCCCAAGATAGCAAGATAGTCAGTATACTTCTATTAAAACTGTACCCGTGCGTTCAAAATAACAAATGCACAGTTGCGTGGCAATATCCCAGCCGTTATGACCCCGCTTCCGGTGGTCCTTCATTTTTCCATCACCGCTCCCTACCCCAACTCAAAAGTTAAATATTAATTAACATTTAAATAATAAAGACCGGGACATTTGTCTCTATTTTTACATGTTTAATTTTGATTAATCTAAAATAGTTAAATATTTATAAACAAAAAACAGCTTCTAACAAAATATTCTATATATTTATGGATTGATATATAGAATATTACAAATCAACATACACATTGCTATGTATAATTCTACTTTACTTAAAATTTTAACACTATCCCCTGAAAGGACTCAGTTATCAGAAAAGTGTTCAGTATAAGTTTACCAAACTCACCTATATATTGACTAATTTCTCTTTTACAACCTTACCCTCCGACGGGCATGCATACCACGGCTTTTGGAATGAATACACAATTAAACAATAACATATGAAACCGATGTCTACTAAACCCATCTTGTTAATGCGGTATGGACTGATCGCCTTTGGCATGATGATCAGCAGCCCTGCCACACTGCTGGCCGGAAATGAAATGAACGGAGCTCCTTCGAAAAAGAGTTTCCCGACAGAAAATGCAAGCAAATTATCAGCAACACAACAGACTGATCCGGATCAGAAACCGGCAAAAAATTCAGCTGCCATTGACGTAAGCGGCAAGGTTACGGACAGCAAGGGAGGGATTTTGCCCGGCGTGAATGTCATTGTAAAAAACAGCCAGAAGGGAACGTCAACAGATAGCGAGGGAGCCTTCCGGATCAGTGTTGATTCGGAGTCGGATGTACTTGTATTTTCCTTTATCGGATACAAAACCCAGCAGGTAGTAGTTGGGAACAGAAAACAGATTTCGGTCATTCTTGAAGATGACACCAACGTTCTGGACGAAGTGGTCGTTACCGCGCTGGGTATATCCCGGGAAAAGAAATCACTCGGTTATGCCACCCAGAAAATCAACGGAGACATCATCAACGAATCTCCTGCTACGAATTTCGTAAATAACCTTTCCGGAAAAGTAGCTGGTGTCAATATCAGCGGAGCAGGCGGTGTAGGGTCTTCTTCCAGGATCACCATCCGGGGCGAATCTTCTCTTTCCCTGATGAGCAATCAGCCGTTATTTATTATTGACGGTGTGCCGGTTGGCAATGACGGCACCAACAACAGCGGCAGTGCAGATTACGGCAACAGTGCGTCGGAAATCAATCCGGCGGATATCGAATCCATCAACGTGTTGAAAGGCCCGGCAGCGGCAGCCCTATACGGCTCCCGAGCCGCACGCGGAGCCATCGTCATCGTTACTAAAAAAGGAAGTAACCGCAAAGGATTGGGCGTAAGCTTTAATTCCTATCTGTTTGTGGAAGAAGTAGGACGTCTCCCCAAGTTCCAGAACGACTTCGGCCAGGGAAACAACGGAAAATATGAAGGCTCCAACTTCGGAGCGAGCTGGTCGGCATACCCCAACGGGGATAACGATGATTATGATGAAAGCTGGGGCCCCAGAATGAACATTGGTACCACCGAGGCCCAGTTTGACTCTCCCACCACGAACGGGTTCCGCGGCGGTGACGTCTCTATCGCTAACAGAGGAGATATTATCAGGACACCCTGGGTTTCTCAACCGAACAACATCAAAGATTTCTTCACACGCGGGAGCAAGTACTACAACAACCTTGCCTTTACAGGCGGAAACGAAAACGGCGATTACCGCCTTTCTCTTACCTCTTTAAATGAAAAGGGTGTAATACCCAACAATAACCTGAACCGCTACCAGGTAAGCCTCAACAGCAGCTACAAGCTGACGAAGAAACTTACGTCTTCTATCAATATCAATTACGTTAAACAGGGCAGCGACAACCGCCCCGATAACGGATACGGACGGAATACGTTCATGTATTTCTTTACCTGGATGGGTCGTAACGTAAACATCAACAGCCTGAAAAACTACTGGCAACCTGGCTTGGAAGGGGTACGCCAGTTTCAGTATAACTATGGTGAAAATCACAACAACCCGTTTTTCCTTCAGTATGAAAACACGAAAGGACAGAACAAAGACAGGGTTTATGGCAATATCGCACTGGAATATGCCTTTGATGACCACCTGAAAATCAAGTTGCGTTCGGCCGCGGATCTTTACAACGATTTCCGTCCTATGCAATGGGCTGTCAGTACGGTAGATGTTGAAAGCGGCAGCTACTCCTATACTTCTATCAAGAGCGAAGAACGCAATACCGATTTCCTTCTGACCTATTCCAACACGATTAAGCAGGGCGATTTTGGGTATACGTTTTCATTCGGTGGTAACCGTTTTGACAACAACGGGCATAGCGAGTCATCAACAGCTCCGCAATTACTGATCCCAGGCATTTACACCATCCAGAATACCGCCAGCCCGTTGAACGGCAGTTCAAGCAGATACAAGAAAAGAATTAACAGCCTTTACGGTGTAGCCAATTTTAATTATAAAGACCTGGTATACCTGGACATCAACGCCCGTAACGACTGGTCGAGTACCCTTCCCAAAGGCCACAATTCTTATTTTTATCCTTCTGTCGGTGTAAATACCAATCTTAAAAGCATACTGAATCTTCCTAAACTCATCAGCCAGGCCCAGCTAAGAGGTAGCTGGGCACAGGTTGGAAATGACACAGGCCCCTACTCTATTTACAATACCTATGGAAACGCCAGCCCATGGGGCAATAACTATGCACTGGTGGGCCCCGGCTCATTGCTGAACCCGAACCTGAAACCCGAGATCACGTCAACGTATGAGTTCGGAGCAGCGGTAGGCTTCCTGAACAACCGTCTGGGACTGGATGTAACCTATTACGACATCCGCTCCAAAAATCAGATCATCAGCCTGCCGCTGGTGCAGAGCTCCGGTGCAACATCCAAGCAAATCAATGCTGGAGAAATCAAAAATACCGGTGTTGAAATTATGATCAATGCAACGCCGGTCAGCACCTCAAATTTCAAGTGGAATTTAAATGTCAACTGGTCACATAATACAGGTAAGATCGTCTCCCTGACCAGCGAAGTGGACAAAATTGTACAAGCTGCCCCTGGCGAGGACGCCTCCATACAAGCCCGTGTAGGAGAGAAAATGGGTGCTATCTGGGGCCCCGGCTACCAACGCGTTGCAGACGGACCTATGAAAGGGGAAATCATTATTTTCAAAGATGCCTACCCCCGGCCCACCACGCAGGATATACATTTAGGAAATTATAACCCCGACTGGATCGCAGGATTTTACAACCAGTTCACCTACAAAAATTTCAGTCTGAACTTCATGTTTGGCGGACAGTATGGCGGCAAGTTCATCTCCCGTTTCTACAACAAGGCGGCAGGCGCCGGCCAGTTGGAAGAAAGCGCCATGGGGCGGTCAGCGCGTGCGCCGGGTACCGAGTACAGCTCCCCTTACTACATTCCGGGTGCTGCACAAATGGATGACGGCAGCTACCAACCCAACAACACCAGCACCGACGGAACCTACAGCAAAGGCGTTTACGGAACCAACGCCCGTTATTTCATCAAAAAACCGCTGGATCACATTTCCGAAGCACAGCTGTTCAGTTCTACTTATTTTAAGCTGAGAGAATTGTCGTTCGGATATAGCCTGCCTACCAAATGGATCGGCGTGAAGTATATCAAAGCTGCAAAAATTTCAGTAACGGGCCGCAACCTGTGGCTGATCACCCCGAAAAGCAATAAGCATTTTGACCCGGAAGTTGCTACCGCAACAGCCGGAAACGGATTGATACCCGGTTTTGAAAACATGAGTACGCCTTCGACGCGGGAAATGGGTGTGAGTCTGAACCTGAATTTTTAACAGCAAAACTTTACAATCATGAAAAAGTTAAGTTATATACTAATCTTTGTCCTGCTGACTGTGGCGAGCTGCACAAAGGATTTTGAAGAGATCAATACCAATCCCAATTCTCCCGATAAAGTTTCAAATGCCGGATTGCTGTTGCCCAATCTGATCCGGGGAGCGGTAAACAACCACCTCGATAATTCCTATACCAGAGGAAGTATTGCTGCCAACCTGCTGGCCTCCGACTATGCCAGTAATTTCAGCAACTGGGCGCGTTCAGATGCAGGCAGTTATTTTTTCTGGAATTACTATGACTACATCCGCGACCTGAACGAAGTCATCAGTATTGCGGAAACCCAGGGCCAGAAGAATTACAAGGGAATTGCCCTGGTACTCCGTTCATGGATGTTCCAATGCCTGACGGACCTTTACGGCCCCATTCCGTTCCGTGAAGCGGCCAATGCAAAACTGTCGGGTATCAGTGCCCCCAAGTTTGAACAACAGGATGCCGTTTACGCCGGGTTACTTGCTGACCTGGAAGAAGCAAACAGCCTGCTCGGCAGCAGCAATGAGCCTGTGACGGGCGACATCCTGTACAGCGGAAATGTTGACAACTGGAAAAAATTCGCGAATAGCCTCCGGCTACGGCTTTTGCTCCGACAGTCCAAACGGGTTGATCCCACCACTGCAATGAAAGCCATCGTTGAAAACCCGACCAAATACCCTTTGTTCTCTTCCAACGCAGACCAGGCAGCCTTACAATATCTGGTCGACAGACCTTCAAACGAATCCCCTTTTTACCGGTCAGGAAATGGAGGAACAGGAACCAAGGTCAGCAAACAACTGATTGATTACCTGAAATCCCTTAATGACACCCGCTTGTATGCCTACGCGCTGCCCACTCCGGCCAGCAGCGCCACCGATGCCAACGGCGTCCGTCCCGACCCTAAGAATTTCGTTTACGCCGGCGACCTCAACGGAATCGGTAACTTCCCCGACAACAATGCAACATCTCCGTCGGGCATGCTTTGGATGTCTATCCAGTATGCTCCAGACCTGGCTTCCGCCACTGCAGGACAGGGCATTATCATCAGTTATTCCGAGGTGCAGTTCATCCTGGCCGAGGCCGCCGAAAAGGGCTACATTTCCGGTGGCTCTGCCGCAGCCGAAACCTATTACACAAACGGAATTAAGGATCAGTTCAAGTATTACAGCAGCCGTATTCCGGCCAACTACGCAACTTCCTACCTGAAACTGACGCCAGCCAGTATCGTTGCTCCCGACAGCTACTTTACCCAAAACGGCGTTGCCTATACCGGCACTCAGGCACAAAAACTCGAAAAAATCGCGCTGCAGAAATGGATCTCACTGTATCTGGTTGGTTTTGAAGCCTGGTCGGAATGGCGACGTACCGGATTCCCGGTGATTCCGGTTGGCCCCATTGGCCCAGGATACGTCCCCAGAAGAATCCTTTACCCTGCCGATGAACTCCGGATCAATGCCGCACATTACAACGAAGCAGTAGGATGGCTGGGAGCCGATGATTTAAAGTCGCACATCTGGTGGGACAAATAATGAGATAAGGAAATCGACTTAAAGCAACAAAGGGTTAAAAGGTTCTCACGGAGCAACCTTTTAACCCTTTCACTTTTCCTGACTTTTAAACCTTTACACCTCGAGAGTACCCGTATTTACAAAAATAACCAATCCCCGTTACCGGGAACGCCGCTGTTCCGGGTCATGTCCTTACCGGTGAGAAGACTTGGAATAACTTTGTCGACCCCAAAATTATGGCTTATACTTTTGAGCCTTTACGTTGAGCAGTTTTTCCAGCTTTTTAATTATTTCTTCATGGAAGCGGTTATCTATTCTTTTCTGTTCTGGCTCACGAAAACGGAAATCATCAACGGTACTCCATGAACTGCCATTATTTACGGCTCTAACAGAGATAACCAGTACGTCCTGGCTATCCATACTTCCTTCATAATAAGATACAAAATACATTTCTTCTGGTTGGTCTTCAAAATAGAAGATTTTCCCATTTAAAAATCCATACCCCCCCTGTTTCCAGTCATCAAGATGTACCCATTTCTCGGGAATCCGGCAATTAGGATTTTGAGTGTAAAGGTTTTCTATTCCTTTTTCCATCTGCATTTCGGAAATAGCGAAACTCCATTTCTGAAATGCACCCAGGGTACCAGCAATTTTATCAAGATTGCAACTTTTACTGTTACAACCCACTATCAAAATCATCAGAATCCAAATCTTCTTCATTGTTTAAGGTTTTATGGCTGACGCTCCCGGACCTGCTAATTTGACAGCTTCAACTAGTCCGTAAAATACTGTTTTAGGGGCAGCAAAGATCCCAAGTCCGACGGCGAATCCTGCCGCTTTAATTCGGGATATTGGATCCAATGCCGAGTTAGCCGCATTCATATTTTGCGTTAGGACAAAGCGCCAATCTGCTCCAATTACCTCTTTAGAAGTAAAAAGGCCCTCCGCGCCATGAACTCCCTTACTATCGTAATATTTATCGTGGGTGTATCCCGCAAGTTCAACCGGATTACGAGGCAAATAAGAATAATCGTCTTTTCCACTGTATTTTTTGGGATTATTCGGGCCATTGTAAGTGGTCCAAAGATAGTTGTGTCCAATACTCCTTGGATTCAATGCATTAGGTGTCAACCCTCCTTGCACATCATACCAGGCATTTTTAACGGATTCTTTGTCTGGGTACCATTCAATACCCAGACGCCCCCGATATCTCTTCTCCCGTACTTCCGAAACCAACTTTCCGCCGTTACTCATAGTACCACCAGCTTCTTTCATCTCACCTTCTGCAAAACCAACCATTTGTTCAGAAGATGGGTTGTTTCCAAAGACCAGCCTTTCAAAATTCAAATAACTCATGAACCTTTTAATATCTCCTTGATCTGTTGTGGTATATCTATTTGCAGTTTCCTCCCAGAGCCCAAACGGGTCAATATATTTAGCGGGATTATTTAGTACATACTGATAAGGAGACTGAGTATAGTCACCACTACTGACGGGATCCACCACCATCCACTCCCGATCGTCGGATCATACTGCCTTGCTCTGTAATCCAGCAACCCCGTTTCCGGCTGTTTTTCCTTTCCGTTATAAAGCGGAACGCCGCCCGGATACTTATTTGTACCAGCAGCCCTAGGAATCGCAAGACCAAAAGGCATATATTCCGTTTCCTGTACCATGGTACCGGATTCGTTCATCACCACTGGAACGCCAGCCCGGTCGCGTATTGCCGAGGTGATCTCTCAGGTAATACTCAAAACTGTAATCATTGCCATTATTAGTGATGTTGATCTGCCCTTCTTCGGTGGCGGAGGGATGTAGGCTCAGCTAAACTGTCCGCGTCAAGAGCTGAGTGATATAACCGTACCTGGCGAAAGGAACCGCTATTTGTCTATACCAACATGGTTCTTCCTTCGCTTGATCAAACAAGAGCAAAAAATTAAGGCAAAATAATGCTTTTTCCCATAGGACTCCGCACTCCCCACTATTTTGTCAGGCAGCCGCACAGATTGACTCAACAGCGGAGTGTAAAAACTTATAAAAAGCCCATCAACTGGACACGCTTCAAGAGCTTTTGATTTAAAACCTCATTCTGAATGACTCTAGCAAAATGCCATTTCTGGACAACCAAAGACTCTCTTAGCCCGATTAGTCAGTGAGTCGACACTTGGATAAACCCGAAGTTGGGAAACCGTTGAATAATAGATTTCTCATACATAAATCGAACTACCTAGGGATTATTTTTTCTGATATTATGGAAAGATGACTAAAAAAAAAACAAACACAATAGAATAAATATCACTATATTTTGATTTTTTACCTCAAGCCATTTTATTCTCTTTCTACTATAAATAATCAAAAAAACTTGAAGAAATAGAGCGGGCAAATACTGTAAAAATGAATAGGTGTAGTTATTGCCAATTCCCCAAGCAATGAATATCAACAAGATTGTTGCATATCTTAATAAAATGAATACAAATACATTTATAATGTAGTAAATTATTACACGAAAATTTTCCATATTAGTTTACCTTTACATCTATTCCATACTAACTTTTCATTTTCTTAACAAAATCATTTACAATATTATTATGTTATTCTGCATGCGCAGTTTGCTGCCAGTCGCGTCGTAGTGGTAGCTCCGAGTTTTGCTATAGACTGATATTTTTCGAAGGATATTCAGTATCTCAGCCCCCCCTGCCCGTTATTTAAAACACATTACTACCGCCAATTTCTCGTTTGTGAGCACACAAACGATGGCGGAAAAGTAGTTACCCATTGTTATATTCGAGGATCCCATCATATTTAAGTTTTCCGTTCAGTTGTGTCCTACTTTAAATCCTTCGGGAAAGGGTGGTCCCGCATATTGATTATTGGTCTTTTCATAAAGTTACCGTCAAAAAACACTGAGTCTGATCTGATCAATTTGATTATTTCCTTCCCAACACTATTCTCTGAGAATCGCCTAACCAAGCTGCCCGGCATTTCTCCTGTTGACATCATGACAATTCCAATTTGCGGAACATAGTAGGTTATTGATCCACCATGCGATTTACCGAAGAAATCATTGTCTACGGATTCATTAAACCTGTAGACCATGACATTTGAATCTTTGACAGAATATTTTTTAAGGCCGCTCAAGGATGTATTAGTTACGCTGTCATATGGAAATATCATATTAGTATGAAACAACGTATCGTCAAATGAAAAGCTAAGTATATAATTTTTATTATCTACGGATTCAAAAACACCTTTTTTTGATTCATAAATAAATATGGATTGTCGATATCTACTCGAAACAAGTTGAACTGAATCATTTATGGTTTTATGCAAGAAGTAAACTGAATCTGCGGATCGTACCGAGTTGTCTTCATCTATATAATCAAAAATCACTTTATTATCCTTTTCTATATTCTTGCAAGAAAGTAAAGCTAGTACGACTAAGGATAAATATTTCAGTAAATTTGTCATATACCTACTGGGGATTTTCTACCCCTTTTTAGCCTGTTTAGGTACTTTCATGGTATAGTCGACGCTTAGATAAACCCAATATTGACGCAAAGTAACTCTTGATATTATTGAATGACTGATGTTTACGCGTCCAGTTGTAGGCTAATTGAAAATCCTTATCTATAGCTGTCATTCCAGACCGCCAAAAACTGATAAACATAAATCATAATATATATCAACTTATATCTAACGAAGTCAAAAACTGGTTTAAATCTTTCATATAGTTTTTGATTTAGACTTTCTTTTCTAGAGTCGATATATGAATCCTGAAATTTACTCTCAAAATATAAAATAATTATACCAATGCTAAACATTAGAAGCCCAAAGAAATCGTTCCATTTCATTAAACCACTTATCTCTATCCACCCTGCATGCAAAAAGACAATCAAGATAATAGTACTTAACGCTACTACTAAAATATTTTTGGGAATTCGATCATTTCTTACCAAATACAAATAAATTGAGAAATCGAGAATTCCAAAGAATAAACAGTATAAAATATTCAATATCATGACTATTACTTAATAGTTTTTTCTACATTAAATCCTATTTTTATTTCAGCACCAAGACCAATATTTCCCATACCCTTAAACACAAAAGTACCTTTGTTGCCATCATTGTATCCTCCTATACCGCCACCTATATGAGCACTTCCTAATGAACCTCCAACTGTTACGCCTACTTTAAAACCAAAAACAGTAACACTAGGATTCGCTTCACCTTTAAGTAGATAAGCTCCTGCTTCCCCTCCTAAATAGGCCCCTCTTTTGTTGTTTTCACCTGTAAGAATTCCAACTGTTCCATTGGCTTCTGCTAAAAGTGCATTCCCTTCTGTGCCTAATCCAATATTGTTATTTTCTGTCCCACCTGTTAAACTTGCCGTGCCCTGCAAACCAGTTACCTTTACTCCTCCTTCAAGCGCCAAATTGCCCGCTCCCGTACCCGTAGTATTACTGTATTCTGCTCTAAAACCTGTAACATTTACATCAGCACCTCCATATTCACCAGAACCATTATACCCGGCACTATATCCTGCAACTACTCCTTTTGTTTGAGCTGTGTAAGCGAGTCCACCAGACCCATAGAACCCATCTGGCCGGACGGTAGCTTCATTTAATTGAACCACATCCTTTTCTGGATTAAACGGCGTCCTTGCGAAGTCATTAATACTGATCGTCGTATCACCGGAGGGATCAATATACAACAAAGGATTTCCAAGTCCATAACTGTAGGGAGACACATGACCAAATAGTTCAGCAGCACCATCTACCGTCCCAAATCTCCCGATCGTCGGATCATACTGCCTTGCTCCGTAATCCAGCAACCCCGTTTCCGGCTGTTTTTCCTTTCCGTTATAAAGCGGAACGCCGCCCGGATACTTATTTATACCAGCAGCCCTAGGCAAATCAAGCCCAAAAGGAAAATACTCAGTCTCTTGTACCATAGTACCCGCTTCGTTCATCACCACTTGAACGCCAGCCCGGTCGAGTATTACCGAGGTGATCTCTTAGGTAATACTCAAAACTGTAATCATTGCCATTATTAGTGATGTTGATCTGCCCTTCTTCGGTGGCGATACGGGTAAGGTAGTTACTATTATTATATTCAAATGCCCCGGCATACTTGGTGTTAACCGTGCCGTTGGTATTGCTCATCCTTAGTTTGGAACCTGCGCCATCATAGTGGTATCCGAGGGTATCACTGCCGATGGCAACTTCGCGTGGAAGATTCAGTATGTTGTAGCGGATACCACCTTCACTGATACCCCGGTTTTTGTCCATGGTAGCGTTGCCGGCTCCGTCATAGGAGGAGTTAGGAACTGCCGTTACCGGAGGTATTACGCTGATCTGGTCCGAGCCGGGGAGCCTGTCGTCCAGTCTGTACATCGCTACGCAGAATAAAGGAAATCAACATACGGGTACGTCGTTCTCCTTTCCGTTTTGTTGGTCATTATTAGATTTTTCTGAGACAAATTGAGAAATATCATATCTCGTATTTTGCAGTTATCGAGCATGTGTATGGCCCTTTCCCTGCCTGCTCGTCGTCACGCCATCGCACCAGAAATTATCATTTTGTTAAATAGCCCATTGGACAGAAGCCCGCGAAAAAGAATTCCACAATTTTGCTGCCCAGAATGCATGTTAACCCATTTTTTTCATATTAAACAATTCACAAGATGGATCGACGTATACGAAGGCGGTCAGAATTTACAGGAGCTTCACCCAAATCCGTCGCCCGATTGGCACTGATCGCCATGATAAGCGGCACCAGCTGGGCAAACACGCCCTTCCCAATGGACGTAAAGGTCAATACTTCGTTTCGGCTTATGACTGCCCAAGCCGACAGACAAATCAAAGGAAAGGTAACTGAGGGCGACACACCCAACGGGATTCCCGGCGCGAACGTTGTTGTGAAAGGCACCCAGATTGGAACGGTAACAGATGCAACAGGTAATTATTCACTTGACATTCCCGAAGGCGGTGCCATACTCGTGTTTTCATACGTAGGTTATATCAGTCAGGAAATCGCGACCGGCACACGGACCACTATCGATATCGCACTGAAGGCCGATAGCAAGTCACTGAACGAGGTGGTCGTTGTGGGTTATGGAACGCAGAAAAAAGTAAACCTGACGGGCGCTGTGGACCAGGTGGGCCAGGAAGTATTGCAAAACCGGCCGATTCCCAACCTGGCGCAAGGGCTGGTGGGGGTTGTACCTAACCTGAATATCCGTATGTTTGACGGCAAGCCCACGCAATCGCCTTCTTTTAACGTACGTGGTACTACATCAATCGGTCAGCAGGGAAGCGCACTGGTGCTGATCGACGGCGTGGAAGGTGACCCGCGCATGCTGAACCCGCAAGACATCGAAAGCATTTCGGTACTGAAAGATGCGGCTTCGGCTTCCATTTATGGAGCACGTGCCGTATTTGGCGTGGTACTCATCACGACCAAACCAGCGCCGGAAGGCAAGATGCGCGTTTCTTATACGGCCAACTACTCGATCAAAGCCCCTACGGAGATTCCTGACAACATCGTCGACTCCTATCCATGGGCGCAGGGTTTCAGCGACGCCTGGTCGCGCTGGAACGACAACGGGAGCACACCGACCGCGGTTAACAAAACGATCAGCTTCTCCCCCGCCTATCTGGCCGAGATCAAAAAGAGATATGAAGACCCGTCACTGCCAAAAGTAGAGGTAAACCCGACAACCGGTGAATATCAATACTATTACAGCACCGACTGGTACAAGGAGTTATACAAAAAGCGCCTGAGCGCACAAGATCACGCGCTTTCCATCGCCGGCGGTACCGACAAGGCAACCTACCTGCTCAGCGGCCGTTTCAATAACCAGGATGGATTGTTTCGTTACAATACGGACAAATACAGCATGTATAACTTCCGTGCAAAGGGAGGTATTCAGCTGACTTCGTGGCTGCGGGTCGATAACAACACGGAGTTTTCTTCGATGAAATACCACCAGCCATTGAACGTCGGTGAAGGAAGCGGTATTTACCGGAACATTGCTGATGAAGGCCACCCGCTGGCTCCACTACTGAACCCGGACGGAACACTTTCGTTTTCAGCAGCTTATACTGTGGGTGATTACTACTACGGCCGCAATGCCATTGACCAAACCCAACGCTTCCTGAAAAACCAGACGGCAGCGAAGGCGCAATTCTTCGATAAGGCACTCACCATCAAAGCCAACATGACCTTCCAGAGCACCGACCTTGCCACGCAGCAAAACCGTGTTCAGGTGCCATACAGCCGTACCAAGGGTGTGATCGGCTACACCGGTACCAATACCAACGACATCGCCGAAGCAAGAAATACGATCAGCTACCTGGCAACAAACTTCTATGCAGATTATGTGAAGTCGTTTAACAATGTCCACAATTTTACGATACTGGGCGGTTTCAATTACGAACGCTCGATCACTACAAACCTGGCCGCCCAGCGGAACGGTATCGTATACAGCGGCGCCGACGACATCAATCTCGCGCTGGGGCAAAGCATTACTACCAACGGTGGTTACCGCAAATGGGCCATAGCAGGGGGCTTTTTCCGCCTGAACTACAACTTCCGCGAACGATACCTGCTTGAAATAAACGGACGTTACGACGGTTCTTCGAAATTCCCGACAAACCAACAGTGGGCTTTCTTTCCATCGGCCTCAGCCGGTTGGCGCATATCGGAAGAACCATTCTGGAAAGTGAGTCCAAAAATCATTTCAAACCTGAAACTGCGTGCATCTTACGGTTCGCTGGGTAATGGTAACATAGCGCCATACGCATTCAATGAGAAGTTCAGTATTTCTCAAATGGGGCGTGTCATCAACGGAATCCGCCCGCAGGCCACAAGCCAGCCCGCCGTTGTTCCGAACGGCCTGACATGGGAGACTTCTACCACAGCCAACTTGGGTCTTGACTTCCATGCGATCAATGGTAAACTCCAATTCTCCGGGGACATTTACCAGCGTAAAACAACCGACATGTTTACTGTTGGACCAACTGTTCCTTCGATATACGGTACAAGCGTACCTAACGGAAACTATGCCGACCTGAAAACCAATGGATGGGAGCTTTCCATCAACTGGGATGACCAGTTCAACCTGGGCTCTAAGCCGCTCCACTACGGTGTACGTGTGACATTGGCCGACTACAAAGCGACGATCACCAAATACAACAACCCGGATAAAAACCTGACTGACTATTACGAAGGTCAGCGTGTGGGTGAAATTTGGGGTTACAAAGTGGCCGGGTTGTTCAGATCAGCGGACGAAATCGCCAACTCTCCATCACAGTCCAACGTACCGAACACGAACACCCGCAAGAACTACCCTGGTGACCTCAAGTTCCAGAATCTGGACGGCGACAATGTCATTTACCAGGGTTTGAACCGCGTGGGCAACTCGGGTGACAAATCGATCATCGGCAACTCCGAGCCTCGTTACACCTATGGAGTGAACCTCTCGGGTGACTGGAACGGCTTCTTCGTAGGCGGTTTCTTTCAGGGTGTGCTCAAACAAAACTGGTATCCTTCGGCAGAGGCACGTTTCTGGGGACAATACAACCGTCCATACAACGCTTACCCACGCTGGCAGCAGGACAATATGTACCGCGAAGAACTGGGTAACTTCGATGCTTATCTGCCTCGTCTGGTAGGATACATAGCGCAGGGAACAGGCCGCGCATTGCAGGTGGCCAATGACCGTTACATGCAGAATGTGGGCTACATCCGGCTGAGAAACCTGCAAATCGGTTACACCATTCCCGAACGCATCACCTCTAAAATCCACGCACGTGACCTGAAAGTGTATCTGTCAGGAGAAAACATCTGGACATGGTCACCACTTTACAAATGGACCCGCGATACGGATGTAACCAGCATTTACGGATCAGACAAAGACCTTAGCGGCGGTAGCAGCGGCGACGGATACAATTACCCGATGTTGAAATCCGTATCAATCGGGTTGTCAATCAATTTCTAATAGCAATTATGAAGACTAAAAAAATACTCAGTTATACCCTTGCCGTTTTGCTGCTCGCTACGGCAAGCTCTTGCGACCTCACAGAGGTGCCGGTAGATACCGCCACCAACCAAGCTGTTTTCAGCTCCGAGGCCGGTCTGGACCTTTACATGAACTCGTTTTACAACCTCCTCCCGGATCCGGATGTAGGCGTATTCCAGATCGACGACAACTCGGACCTCGTTGCGCGTAACGGCGTAGACGACTACCTGGCTGTCAATGCATTAAGCCCAATAACAAGCTCCGGCTGGTCCACGAACGACTGGGCGCCGCTTCGTAACATCAATTACTTTATTGAAAATGCCGAAAAGAGTACCGTACCTACCAAAAACCATTACCTCGGTACGGCACGGTTCTTCCGGGCACTGTTTTACTTTACAAAGGTCAGAAGATTTGGTGATGTGCCCTGGATCGAAAAGACGATCGATGTAAAAGACGAAGCTACTTTGTACGGAACACGCATGAACCGTTATGAAGTGATGGACAAAGTCCTGGCCGACCTGAACTTCGCCATCGACAATATAACACTCACTTCCGACGCTTCGGTAACAAGGATCACCAAGAACGTGGCACGTGCCTACAAAACGCGCATCGCATTGTTTGAGGCTTCTTGGCGGAAATACCATACCGAAGACAACAAGCAGTCGACAGCCAATGCCTGGTATGAGGAAGTTGTGAAGGAAGCCAACGCCATCACAGGTTATACGCTGCATACCAGCACGCCAGACAGGGCTTACCGTGAAATGTTCATTACAAAAACGCCTTACACAGACGAGACGATACTCTCGGTCGCGTTAAGCGCAAACCTTCAGGTGTACAGCTCTGCCAACCGCCGCTTCATTAGTCCCACCTATGGCAACCGCCCCAGCCTCACGCGCCGCTTCGTAAATACTTACCTCAATCTGGACGGAACGCCGTTCACAAGCAAGACCGGTTACGAGACGACGCCTTTTGTAGAAGAGGTAAAAAACCGCGACCTACGCTTGAAACAGACGATTCGGACCGGAGACTATGCCCGCACCGAAAACGGCGTCCCGGTTGTTGCTCCGCCAAATTTCAGCCAGACATACACTGGTTACCAGCCGATTAAATGGTGCTACGACGAGCGTTTCCCCTTCGATGACGAAAGCCGCAACGACAACGCGCACATCGTAATGCGCTATGCAGAAGTGCTTCTGA
The DNA here is from genome assembly GCF_907164905.1 of Dyadobacter sp. CECT 9275. Classification (NCBI taxonomy): domain Bacteria; kingdom Pseudomonadati; phylum Bacteroidota; class Cytophagia; order Cytophagales; family Spirosomataceae; genus Dyadobacter; species Dyadobacter helix. Next base: position 1,344,914 of record NZ_CAJRAF010000002.1, read on the forward strand.
ACAAGGCTGAAGCACTGGCCGAGCTTGACAAAATGACTGCCACGGAATGGACGAACACCATTGGTGCGCTGCGGAAGCGGGCAGGGATCACCGGAGCGACGCTGACGACACCGCCAACGGTAGCCGATCCATACATGATATCATTTTTCTCTAACAAATTCACTAGTCCTGTATTACTCGAAGTGTTACGCGAGAGAGGTACCGAGTTGATTTTTGAAGGACTACGTCCAGACGATTTAAGAAGATGGAAACTGGGCACCCTTTTCCAGACAGCCTCGCTGAATGGTATGTACGTACCTGATCTGGGCGAGTATGACCTGAACGGAGATGGCAAAAAAGACGTATATTTCTATCAGGGAACCAAGCCAACGTCTTCCACAACTGGCATCGCATTTGTGGATGTGTCGGCTTCTACGGCCGTGGGACGTATTCAATTGTCCAAAGGCACATCGGGTGAAGTGATGTGGAACCCCGGCCAGCGCCAGTGGGCAGACAAGAAATACCTCTACCCCATTCCCGAAGCTGAACGCACTCGGAATCCTGCTCTGGGCCAGAATCCGGGCTGGTAAGCTTACAGCTACTATCTGGTTCAACAGTACAAAAGCGGGGTCTGTCGGAAACGATAGCCTCGCTTTTGCCTTGCCAAATCATTTGGGATAAATACTACTGTTTTGTGGGTCATTCTTTGGGAACACAAACGATGACGAAGCCAAACCTTTGTAACTCCTTATTCAACAAAAGGGTTAAAAAAGTCCTTTTAGAGCACCTTTTTAACCCTTTCGTGTTACGCCGGTTTTAAAAAACCGGACAAAAGCGATGATAAATTAAAGGATATTATTGCTTATCCCACCAAACCCTCGTTTTGAAGTTATCGGCTCCCTGACGGGCCACTGCGGCCTTGTAGTTAACATCATTCAGTACAGGCTCATCCTCGGGGTAGCGTAATCTGCGTGGATAAGTACCATCCGTTTCGTTACTTGGATAATTAATCGGTGTAAGTTTGGGATATCCCGATCGGCGTACGTTGGCGAATGCTTCAAGACCGTTCATGAAACATGCTGCCCAGTACTGTGAATTGATCTGCTCGTAAGCTTTTTCTTTGTCGGCAGTACCAACGAAAGGATTGGCTGTCAGATAGGTATTGATCTCTGCATCGGTAATAACCGCCGTGGCTTCGTATTTAGCCAGGTTTTTCATCGCGCCTGTTACACCATTTTTGTAAAATGCAGCTGCATCACCGGTGATCCAGCCACGAACAGCCGCTTCGGCGAGCATCAGCTGCACTTCACCATAGGTAATCAACATTCTTGGGCCATCCAGTTTGGCATAAATGTCCCGGTTGATACCGGAATACTGATGCCCGCCCGCAGGATTACTATTGTCATAACTAGGATCCGACTTAATGGTAACCAGGTTGAATCCGTTTGGCATTCCTTTCTGAATAGCAGGATCAGTATTCTTGGTAGAAGCTTTGGCCGGATCGGTATATACGGCCACTGTATATTTGAGCCTTGGATCATTGCGGCTCTTAAGGAAATTAAAGAAGGTGGCACTAATCTTGCCTGGATTGGGTCCGGATACGGAAAGTGTCCAGCTATCTTCATTTACAAGCGCCTGGTTAGCTCCCGTTTTGTCCGGAAACCTTACGAATGCGTTGTCATCAACCGAGGTAAATACTCCCCCGGCAAAAGCCTTTTTCACCCAGGCTTCGGCTGTTGCAGGCTCTACTTTCTGCAGACGCATACCCAGGCGCAGCATCAGAGAATATCCGAATTTTTTCCATTTGGCAACATCACCGGCATAGATGATATCAGCTGTAACAGGGCCTTTTGAAGCGTCCAGCTTTCCGATGGCATCCTCAAGCTCCGACAGCATACTGTAATAGATATCCTTCTGGGTATCATATTTGGGTTTGTAGTTCTGGGTGTAATACCCGAGATTGGCCTCCGAATAAGGAACATCGCCATACATATCTGTCAGGCGGTGGTAGATCAACGTTTTCCAGATCCTCGCCATGTTGTACAGATTGCTGAGCTCTGGTTTGTCCTTGGATAACACCAGGGCATCTTCCAATAATTTACTACCTCCGGTACCTGGGTTAAAGGTATTCTTCCACAGACTCTCACTTCCCCCTTTGTTGTACACATATTTGTCACCAAAGAAATCAAACGTTCCGGCATCACTCAGGGTTGCAAACTGCTGTACAAAAGGTTCCGCATAGTGTAATGAAGTACCGTTGTCCCCTCGGGATGAGAAAAGCTGTGACGAGGTAAACAGGTAAGCGGGGTTGAAAATCTCAGCAGTTGCCGCATTGGGATCTTTATTCAGTTCTTCAAAATCGCCATCGCAGCCGGACATGAGCATCACGCCGCTTGCCAATAACAGGCTAAGTATCTTTTTCATTTTTTAATATTTTTTCAGTTCCTGACTTAGAATTTCAAATTCACGTTAAATCCATAACTTCTGGTTGGCGGAAGTTGGGTTGATTCAATACCCTGATCATTACCTGCGGAAATGTTGGTTTCCGGATCAATACCAGGAGTATGTTTCATCAGAATAGCAAGGTTACGCCCTACGAGTGAAACACTTGCCCCTTTGATAAATCCGATTTTTTCATACAATGCACGCGGCAGACTGTAAGTCAGCGATACATAACGGAGTTTGATAAAACTTGCGTTATACAGATAATCATCTATCGCGTCACGGCGTCTTACAATGATATCACGGTTGTTAACCTGAGCAGCCGTTACCAATACTTTGTTTTCTTCTCCCGTCTCGGTCACACCTGGCAAAACCACTCCGTTCTCTCTACCCAGTAACGACCGGTACGACATCCCACGGTGTTCCAGGTTATAATTGGTATTGGAGTAGATCAGTCCGCCGAACTTGCCATCTACCTGAGCCGACAAAGTAAGCGCTTTATAACTGAATGTATTGGTGATACCGGTTGTCCAACGCTGTATACCCGAACCAAATGCCTTTACATCTGTAGGAACAATAGGCAGACCTTTGGCATCCATTACATCCCGGCCATTGGCATCCCGTTTGATGGTACGCCCCACAATCTGTGAATATTCCTGACCTACAACCTGTTTGAGGAAAACCTTCGTGGCCGTGGCCATCAGAAGCTCGTTGGTGGTATTGGAAATTTTCAGGACTTTGCTTTTGTTATAAGCCATATTCAAGGTTACATCCCAGCTGAAATCCTTTTTGGTGATCGGCCGTACGGTAAACAGTGCTTCAACACCACGGTTACGTAACTCTCCCACTGTCACCACAGCACCGCTATAACCCGTAACCGTTGTTAAGCTTTGCTCGGTAATGTCATTGGTCGATACTCTATTGTAGGCAGCAAAATCAAGACCAACTTTGTTGTTAAACAAACGCAGGTCCATCCCCACTTCCAACTCGTTCACACTAAGCGGGCGCAGGTTTTTATTAGGAACGATGGGTTGGTTGATGGTTCCCAGTGGCTTACCGTCATAGCTGTAAGGTAGTACGCCATAGGTCAGGTTAAGCTTATAGGGATCCGTATCTCCCCCTACAGCAGCATAGGAGGCTCTGAATTTGGCAAAACTGATCGCCCTGGGCAGATCGAAGGCATCCGAGACCACATAACTAACGCTGGCAGATGGATAAAAATAGTTATTGGACTCTGGGCTAAGCGTTGAAAACCAGTCGTTCCTGCCCGTTACGTTCAGATACAGATAATTTCGGAAAGCAAGTTCAGCAGTACCAAAGAGCGAGTTGATTTTTTTATCATAAATAGAAGTAAGCGTGGTACGCACCGAAGTATTATTGATCACTTCCAGACGCGGTGTGATGATCCCTGCACCACTGATATTGGTACCATCGTTGTGCCTCGACATCAGGTTACCTCCCAGGTTTACTGTCAGGTTGAAGTCCTTGCTTAAGGCTTTGTTCAGTCCCAGCATCCCTTCAAAGTTTCTTTCGTAGAAAACGGAATTGATCTGGTCAATCTGCCCGTTCGGACGATAGCCCGTGCCTTCCGGTACGATTTTGTTCAATTTCAGAGAATAGTAGTCCTGCCCTGCCTTTGCTTGCAGAAACAGCCAGTCGGTAATATTCCAGCGAGCGTTCACCGCAGCAATGAAACGATCCTTCTGTGATTTGTTACTGATCCGATTTAACGCATAATACGGATTGGTAGCACCTCTGTCGGTACCCAGTACTTTTTCAACGTATGTAGTAGGATTGTACCCCGGAGCCAGCGCACTGGTAGGCATGTTGCTGTTTACAAACAAAATGGTCCCGACACTGTTTGCATTGTTACTTTCCAGCACATAACGATTGTTCACCTCCTCGTTGATGTAATCCACATTGGCACTGATGGCAATGTTTTTAGTCGCATTCTGGTTGATGCTCAGGCTGATATTGTCCCGGCGCATTTTGGCATTGGGAACAATCCCCTGGTTCCGCATATCCGTAATACCTACCCTGAAATTACCTTTGTCCCCACCACCGGTAAAGGCTACGTTGTTGGACGAGGTATGCCCGGTACCATAGAAATCCTTCAAAACCTGGTCTTTCACATAAGAATATGGTCTTTCCACACCATCCAGCTGGATAGTTGGTAGTCCATCGTACTTGGCGCCCCAGTGATTTTGACCGTGCGCAGCAGCATTGTCCATACTGATGGGTTTAACTCCGTTGTACCCCTGTCCGTATTCCTTTTGCAGCTCCCACATAAAAAAAGGTACTTCCCAGGTATTGTTGGTATTGAACTCGATACCGATACCCTTGTTGCCCTTACCTGATTTGGTCGTGATGATGATCGCACCGTTTCTGGCTCGGGAACCATACAAGGCAGCAGCGGCCGCTCCTTTGAGGACGGTCATTTCCTCTACATCATCGGGGTTGATACTGGATATGTTATCACCCCAATCCGGATTATCATCTTTGCTGCGTCCGAATTTCGTATTATCCATTGGCAAGCCATTGATGATAAACAGCGGAGCGTTATCCCCTGCAATCGAAGTATTTCCACGGATAGTAATCCGGGTAGCACCGGCTGGTCCTGCCGCTGAACCTGATACGTTCACACCCGCCACTTTTCCTGCCAGAGATGCTGCAATATTGGTTTCCCTGGTTTTTGTAAATGCCCCTCCGTCAATTTTGCTTACGGAATAGCCCACCGCTTTCACATCCTTTTTGATACCCAAAGCGGTCACGACCACCTCATTTAAGGATTTGGTATCAATCTCCATTTTTACTTCAAGATTGGTACTGTTTCCAAGCTGTACCTCCTGCACCTTGTAGCCCACAAATGAAAATACGAGGACGGCATTGGTAGAGGGCACGTCGATTGAAAAAACACCATCCACATCGGTTGTCGTACCCTGCTGGCTACCCTTTACCAATATGTTCACCCCAGGCAGTACAGCGCCTTTGTCGTCCGTCACTTTTCCTTTGATTGTTTCCAGAGGATTAACGGCTATCCTGGTTTCTGACACTTTGCTTTTCCGGAGTACGGAGCCAAATGGTTCGGCTGCCTGCACCGCAGATGCCGTTAAAACGGCCATAGCAATGATTAAGCTACATCTTTTGCCTACCTGTACAAAAGGTGTACCCTGTTCTGGTAGAATTTTCTGTTTCATTAAGTTAACTGGGTTTAAGGTTAAAATTATCTTTCGCGCTTTTTTTTCCATTTTTGGTCTGAAAAAGTGGGTGAATAATAACCTTATGTACGCCAGACACCCAAAATTGGGCCTTCGATAAATTCTATTTAAAAAAAATAAATTACCAAACAGCAAAATACAATCTCCACATAAGTCTGTTCAATCTCCGAATTCGCATATTTGAATGGTTTTGGCAGGTATTTTGGCAAGGATAACTCTTGGAAAAGTTACAAGACAAAAAAAATAATTTTGGCCGGATAAGACCGTATTCCCTTTTTTTAAGTACTTGTTTTAAAGCACAGATTAATCCTAAATCCTAATGCCATAATGAAAAAAGACACCCAGCTTTCCAGGAGAGCATTTTTAGAAAAAGTACCTCCCGTCACGCTCAGCCTGCTGGCTGCGGGCCAGCTCATGGCCCCCGTTCGTGCGGAATCGGCCAGTTCCAGCGCAGGTCAGCCCCACTACTATGGAGGCGATATACATCCTGCCGACCTGAAGAAGTTTGTTCCGGTCATGGTCACGCCACTCGACAGCAATAAAAAAATTGATTACGATAAGGTTTCTCTGCTGGTTGATTTCTACCTGGCCGCAGGCGCCAGGGGTTTTTTTGCCAATTGCCTCAGCAGCGAAATGTTTTTTATGGATGATGCCGAAAGAATTGCACTCACGCGGCATGTGGTAAAGTACGTCAATGGCCGGGTGCCGGTAGTTTCCACTGGCTCGTTTGGGAATTCGATGAAAGAAAAAGTTGCTTTCGCACGAAAAATCAATGATACAGGGGTAGATGCCGCTATTCTGATCACCAGCCATTTCGCCGAAAAAGACGAGAGCGACCAGAAACTGATCAATAATTTTGAAGAATTTTTCGAAAAGACCGGAGACATCCGGCTGGGCACCTATGAATGTCCTCGTCCCTACAAACGGATTATCACACCAAAAGTTTTTAAGTTTCTGGTTTCTAACGACCGCCTGATCTACCACAAGGATACCTCCGAGGATATCGCTAACATAGCTGCAAAACTGGAGATAGCCCGTGGGACAAAAATGGAATTATATAATGCGCACAGTGCTACGGTACTGAAAGCACTGCAACTGGGAGCCAGGGGGATGTCACCGGTATCTGGAAATTTTTATCCGGAAATCCATACATGGCTTTGTGAAAATGTGAATAATCCGGCCAAATCGGCAGATGCCGAATGGATACAGTCGGAGATTGCAAAGATGGAACCCGTAATCGGGAAATATTATCCGCTCAGCTCCAAATATTTCCTGCGTAAACGAGGTTTCCCGATAGAAGTTATAAGCAGGTCGAACAGCCGCGAAATACCTGCCGACCAGGCACAAATCCTGGACAATAGTTATAAAACTTTTTTAAGCTGGTGCGACAGGCTGCGAATCAAACCAGCTACTGTTTAGCGTCTGAAGCTGTTACTCCGTCACTTTAGCTGTAAACGATTTGAGAATCCCGGCCGGGGCATTCCTTTCTCTGGGATGGTTACCGACCGGGATTTGTTCAGCTATTATCAAGCAAATCCGTTTCAGGCAAAACTTAGCTAAAAGCTAACAGCTAATCGCTAACAGCCAATTGCCTGCAGTATATCCCTAGTTATAACCCGGATTCTGCGGAAACGCCTCTCCCCTGCCTTCTGTCCGGTCGATCTGCGCTTGCGGAATAGGACGGAGGACGTGAAAATCCTTGATGTTCGGTGCCGCCACCGGGTTGTATTTCCTCACCCTTTCCACCAGCTTATTGGTCCGTTTCAGGTCAAACCACCGCATATACTCACCCGAAAGTTCACGGGATCTTTCGTCGAGGATAAAATCGAGGTTGAGATCGGCCGCCTTTACTTCCATTGCTTTTTTGTTCGCTTCCGTTTCGGCTGCTGTGGCGCCAGTTCTGGCTGCCCTTCGGCGCACAGTATTTACAAAAGTAACCGCTTCGTCGGCTTTTCCATCCAGAAGCAGGGCTTCAGCGGCCAGCAGGTATGTATCGGCAAGGCGGAAAACCACAAAATCACGGGTTCCCTTTGCCTCATTGATCGAAATCCGGTTGGGATCCAGGTACTTGCTCAGGCTTGGAAAAATTCCGGTGGTATACTCGCTGGGGCCAAAGATCACATATCTTTTGCCAGCCTTCTGCGCAGGTGTCACCTCTGTCGGAGAAAGGTAAAACGATGTATCCCCGAGTGCCATCTGCACCTGTTTCCCGTTGATGGTATACGTGCCTGGTTTGTTGCAATACCATACGCGCTGGAAAGACTTCTCGTTACGCGAGTCGTATGCGTTGTATAAATTCAGCATGTAGTTGTTAGGCTTGTAATGTGCCCAGGGACGGCCATTGGGCAGATCCCTGTACATACCGGGCTGTCCTTCGTAACCCATGATATAAAACATGTGGGCATTATTCCCATTTCCGTTGGTCAATACGTTGGTGCTGTATTGGACAGAAAATATAACCTCGTTGTTGACTTCGTTTCCGATTTTATAAATCATCCAGAAATCATCGAGCAGTTTGGGGCCGTTTGGCGTTGCGATGGCTTCCTTTGCAAATGTTGCCGCTTTGGTGTAATCTCCCGGCTGGGCTACTTTTGATGCGCCACGGGTGAGATATACCCGGGCCAGGAAATGTTTGGCAGCCGGCAAGGTGGCACGCCCGAAACCGGAGGCTGTCACGGGCAGGTTAGCTACGGCAAAGTTGAGGTCGTCAATGATCACCTTGTATACATCTTCGATGGGAGACCGTTTGGCAATGGTGGAGGCACCCTGCGTTTCGACCAGCGTAATATGTACGGGGCCGAAAATCTCCACGAGCATATAGTAGTAGTATGCCCTCAAAAACCTGGCTTCGGCAATCCTTGTGTTCTTTAAGGCTTCCGTCACACCGGTTACTTTGGGTGCCCGTTCGATCACCGCATTACAGGTATTGATCGCTTCGTAAAATGCATTCCATGGGCCGGAAACCATGCCGCTGGCAGAATGGATGTTGGCGGTGTACCCGTTAAAGGCCGGGTCGGCACTTCCGGTGGTGTATTCGTCGGTGCCGTAAACGGATAAAAAGCCCCCGTTTTGCGTTCCGTACCAGGTCCTCAGATAGCTGTATGCAGCATTCACACCATCCTCCATACCAAGGGCTGTGTTGAGGTGTTCATTGGATATTTCGGTACGAACGTCTTCTTCCAGCATATTTTCGCAGGAAACGAAAACCAGTGATGTCAGTAAAAGCGACAGAATAAGTATTTTCTTCATGATTTCAGATCAAAATTTAATGTTCAGACCAAGCAGGTAATTCACGACGGCCGGGTTATCCATAATCTCGGGGTCAATACCCTTGTTCTTACTGACGTAGGAAGAGAAAATGAACGGATTGGTAATATTGAAGCTCAGCCTTACCGACTGCGACCGGATCTTTTTCACCAGGTCCGTCGGTACATTGTAGCCGAAATTGATATTCCGGATTCTGATAAATGAGCCATCGAAATATTTCAGCGTGCTTCCGAAAACCGGTCCAGGGCTGCCCGACTGGCCGTTGATGGGACGCGGATAAGCATTGGTCGGATTGTTGGGAGTCCAGTAGTCGACATCCAGCATATTGTACCGGCCGCCGAGGGCGATGGTATTGTTCGGCGTGCTGTGATGCGCACTCGCCAGAAGACTGCCCGCTCTGGCCACTGCGAAGATGGCGAGATCAAAACCCTTCCAGGCAAAACGGTTGTTGAAGCCGAACGTCCACGACGGATTGCGATTGCCCAGGATGGTCCGGTCGCCCGGGTCGATAACGCCGTTGCCATTCCGGTCGGCCACTTTGATCTGCCCCACTGAAGAACTGTACTTTTTGGCCTCATCCTCCTGCCCCAGCTGCCATATACCCGTTTTTTCGTAGTCATAAAAAACGCCCAGCGGTTTCCCGATAAAACGGGCGTTGCCGATGTCGTCTACTTTGCCCTGCGAAAGCATGAGGATTTTCTCTTTATTATAGGCTAAGTTAAGATCCGTACTCCATTCGAAACCGCCGCTGCCGGATACGATGTTGTTGCTCCCGAGTGTCACTTCCACGCCTGAGTTGCTGGTGGAGCCCACGTTGGTAAGCGTTCCGGAGTAGCCGGTGGTGTTGGGGAGTAATTTTTCCAGCAGCAGATCGGTGGTTTCCGCCTTGTAAACTTCTACGGTACCCGTAAACCGGTTGTTCACAAACCCAAAGTCAACACCGGCATTCAGCGTGGCAGTGGATTCCCACCGGAGATCCGGATTGCTGATCGAAGAAGGGCGACGGCCAAAAGCGGTTGTTCCGTTATAGTCATACGCTGTGGTCGATAACAGGCCCTGGGTCTGATAGGGATCAATACCCGTATTACCGATTTTCCCGTAACTTACTCTTACTTTCAGATTACTCAGCTGACGGAAACTTTTCATAAACGCTTCGTCCGAGAGGTTATAGGCAAAAGCCGCGGACGGGAAAAAACCCCATTTGTTGCCCGGGGCAAAACGCGATGATCCATCCGCACGTGCGGTTAATGTCAGCAGGAAACGGCTGTCGAAGGCGTAATTCAACCGCCCCATATAGGAAAGGATTGTCCATTTTTCGTAACCGCTCCCCACACCCGAAATCGTATTGGCGGCGCCCAGGTTGTAATATTCAACCGATTCGGCCGGCAGATTCGTCACGTTCACCGAGCTTGATTCCGACGTCCGGTCCTGGATACTGTACAAACCCGTTACGTTGATTTTATGTTTGTTGGCGATGATTTTATCGTAGGTCAGCATGTTTTCCCAGGTATAGGAGAAAACGAAATTTTCGGAACTGCCTCCGGCCGGAAGTCCGCCCTGCCGAGAGGTTGTATTGGATTTCTGGAAATTCCCCTTCCGGCTGTTGACCAGATCGGGGCCGAAGTTCATACGGAATTTGAGTCCGTCAATCAGCTCCGCCTCCCCGTACATGCTGCTTAACAAGCGAAATCTTTTTTCTTTGTTGATCACCGCCCCGGGAACAAAGTCTGTGAGCAGGTTGTACATCAGGGCATCACCCGTCGGGAAGGGTACCAGGTTCCCTTCCGCATCATAAGGAGAACCCAGCGGAGTTTGCACCAGAGAGGCCATGTAGGGATTGATATCGCCTCCATTGCGCTCACTGAAAGTACCTAGCATGGAAATACCCAGTTTGATCCGCGTATTGATATCCTGGTCGAGGTTGATACGTGTGGTATATCGTTTATAATCCTGGTTGCTGAAATACCCGCGGTCGTTGAGATAACCCATCGACAGATTATAGCGGGTGGTGCTGGAACCGCCCAGTACGCTCAGCTCATGGTTTTGAGAAAATCCGCTTTTGGCGATCAGGCTGGGCCAGTCCGTATAGCGGCCGTTTTTGATGGCCTGTATCTCACCGGGCTCAAATATTTTGGCATCCGACGCTTCGGGGGTAGCATCATTGTAGTTGTTGGTGGCGCGGTTTGCCTCCCTTTTGAATTCGACAAACTGCGGACCGTCGAACACATCGGCGTAACGTACGATTTTGGTCGCCCCAAACCAGGTATTGTAACTCAACGTTGGCGCGCCTACTTTTCCCCTTTTGGTCGTGATGATAATTACACCGTTGGCGCCTCTGGACCCGTAAATGGCGGTCGCCGAGGCGTCTTTCAGCACTTCCATGGACGCGATATCATTGGGACTGATGTCGTTGAAGCCGCCGGAAATCGGGATTCCGTCGACCACATACAATGGATCGTTTCCGCCCCGCACCGAGCGGTTTCCCCTGATCCGTACGGTCGGTTCGGAGCCGGGTTTGTTGGATGTTTGGGTGACATACACACCGGCAGCACGGCCCTGCAGCATCTGCTGTGCGTTGGTGACGGGCACTTCCTTCAGGGTTCTTTCATTAATGGAAGAAATGGCTCCGGTGATATCCTTGCGGGTCTGAGACCCGTAACCCACCACAACTACTTCATTCAACGCCTTGGTATCCACCTTCATAGATACATCTATGCTGCTGCGATTCCCCACCACGACTTCCTGTGACAAGTACCCTACGAAGGAAAAGATCAGGACCGGATTGACGCTTTCCTGCGAGCCTTCAAGTATGGACAGGCTGAAATTCCCCTCCGTATCGGAAGTCGTCCCGCGCTGCGTGCCTTTCAGTACAATGCTCACCCCGGGGAGTCCATGGCTCTGCTCATCCGTGACGCGGCCACGAATATCTACCAAAGCTGGTTTATATTCTGAAATACGGCTGGATAGCAGGTCTTCTATTTTACTTTCAGATTTGCTTTCCACGCGTGGTATAGCCGGCTCCTTCTGAATAAAAGACGAATTGTTGTTTCGCGGTAGAGCCGCCTCCTTTTTTTTGATCACGATGGTCTTCTCCACAATCATATAGGTCAGCGGCTGATCGTCGAGCAGTATATCCATGGCCTGTTTTACAGACACGTTCTGAAGGGACACGCTTACCTTTTTTGTTTGTTTCAAAAGGTTGTTTTCATACCAGAAAATAAAGCCGGTCTGTCTCTTTATTTCCTTCAGTATTCTTTCCACAGATGCGTTCTTTTCTTTCAGCGTGACACTTTGAGCCCGTCCGTCCGCAAATACATGAACACATGCCAAGGCAATGATGAAGGCAGTCAGTTTGATCCGCATAACTATTTGTTTTTTAATATTCGGACGAATCCGGATCACCGAGGGAATGCTGTTGAGACTTCGCTCAATAAACAGCCACGCTTTTTCGGAAAAAGCGGTCTGATACGTACAAAAATTCATACTTTTGTTTTGTTGGGTTTAATGAATAAAAAATCTGTCGAAAGTTTTGTGGCCTTACGGCCAGTTCGTTAGCTCCACATGCCATCTGTCGAGGATGGCTTTGGCCGGAAGTGTTGGTAGCACTTTCGGCTTTTTTATGAAGCCGATGGTTGGCGCTAGTTTCCTCGTTTCATACTTGCTGGGTTTAGATTGAAATTTGACAGGGTTAAGGTGTTACAATAATTGTCTTCCCTCTTACTTTAAAATGGATATTATTGAGTTCCAGTACCTTCAGCAAGCTCGACAGCTGAGCGTTTCTGGAGATACCACCGGTAAACAGGCGCTGCGGTATATCTCCCTCATATTCCACCTTCACGTCATACCATCGTTCTACCTGCCGCATGATGGTTTTGATGTCGGCGTCCTTGAAGGCGATGAGCCCGTTTTTCCATGAAATAGATTCCTCCGGGTCGATTCCGCTTCGGACCATGAAACCGTCCCGCCCATTGTATTCCGACTGCTGTCCCGGTTTCAGTAAGCTTGCATTTCTGGTCCCTGTTTTGGACACACGTACACTTCCTTCAAGCAGGGTCGTTTTAATAACCTTTTCGTCCGAATAGGCCATGATGTTAAAATGCGTTCCCAGCACTTCTACGAGCTCTTTGTTGTTCACGTTGATTCGAAAAGGTACCGGTCTTTTTTTGTCGTCCTGTTGTTTGGCAATTTCAAAGTAGCCCTCACCCGTGAGGCTAACGCGCCGGTCGGTATGATCAAATGTAGTGGGGTAATGCAGGGACGAGGCCGCATTCAGCCACACCTTGCTTCCGTCGGGCAATACAACCCGGAACTGCCCGCCCCGCGGCGTTTTGATCGTATTAAAAGTGACTGGCCCGACTGGGTCACTGAGTCTTTCATAGATCAGTTCACCATCCTTTTTGCTGATACGGAATCCCTTGTCTTCCTTTAAGGCTCCGTTGGCCAGTTCGTTTAGTTTCAGCACAGAACCATCGCCCAGCGTCAGCGTCGCTTTGTCGCCGCCGGGAGCGATATCTCCCGTGACGGCAGCGATTTCAGGTGTGGCTGTATTTTTTTCTTTCACCCAAAAATAGGTACCTGCCCCCAGCAGCAAAAGCAGAACTGCCGCCGCTGCAACGGAGAATCTGAACAAAGGGACAACTTTCCGTGGTTTGACAAACCGGGTCTGACTCAGTATGGCTGACAAAAGGCGATCACGATGTGCCTGCTCATCGGCTGCCAGGGACTCCGGAATGAGTACTTCCTGGTTCTGATCCGCGTTGTACCAACTGGCAAACTCCTTCTTCTCATCTTCGGTAATGGACCCATCCAGCCATTTGCCGGCTAGTTCCTGGTAACGCACGTCGGGTATTTTTAATGACATAAGTAAAGAGGCTTATATCAATAAGTGCCCTCAGGCAGGTCAATCCCTTAGTCCGGACCCAAAAAAATGTATTATTTTTTTTAAAAAGTAGATTTAAGCACGAACACCCTACAACAGAGTCGTGAAAAGGAACTGATTCAGGCCGGTACGGAGGGTCCTGAGTGCCTTGCCCAGATGCGCTTCAACGGTTTTCTCCGCAATGCCGAGCTCCTCGGCGATCTGCTTTTGTGAGTACCCCGCATCGCGGCTGAGCTGGTAAACGAGCCTGCACTTTTCAGGCAATTCGGCAACCAGTTCGCTCAAACGGTGCCGGAGTTCCTCAAAGTCCAGCCATTCCTGGGTAGAATCGTCAAGAATATCGTTCAGGTGCAGGCTGTGATCGGCAAATTTCTGAAAGTTATTCCTTTTGGCCAGCGCCTTGATCACCTGGTACTTGACCGAAACGGTGAGGTAGTTTTTGAGGGACGACGTGAGCTGGAGTTGCTCCCTCCTGTTCCAAAGCGAAACGAAAAGATCCTGTACAATTTCCTCCGCTTCGTCCAGATCACCGGTTTTGTTCGCCGCCACCACCAGGATCGTTTTCCAGTAGCGGTTGAATAGCTCCGTAAAACTCTTTTCATCTCCCTGTTGCATCAAGTGGAGAAGTTCAGAATCGGTGAGGAGCTCGACAGACATACGCCAGTAATGTAATTATTGAAACAACAAATGTAACAAATTATTTAGCAGGTTTGTAAACCTGCGGGCGGGCAACGGTACTGGCAGAGGATCCCCTGCCGGTCCTGATGTTTCCCATACCCCACACCCGGGGAGAGATGATACTATTTTGTTCCCATGTTAAAATGCTGTGATTGAATAAACAATTCTCTTCGTTACAAATCTAACCTGCGGGTCAGCCGCCAAGCGGGTCGGGCCGGTAACAGCCCTGCCCTAACCACTCAATTTATCCTGATTATGACGTATATCAGCAACGGATTAGGAACCCGGTGACAGGATAAACTCCTTAAATCCCTTCTGAATCAGCCACATGAAAAATAGTATTACAAAAGCAAACAAAAGTAGAGGAACCGAAAAATAGCAGAACTTAATTTTGTAAAAGTTAAATCAAGCCAAACCTTCTAAGCCCATTACTATGCAAAAGAGAATATTACTATGTCTTTTTCATTGGAAGCCCTGTTTGTTATCTGTTGTTCTGACGTGCCTTTGTATCTCTGTTGCCTTCTCTCAAACAGCAGTCAGGGTTTCCGGAAAAATTATTGATGAAAAGAACGAGGGATTGCCAGGTGTTAATATCCAGGTAAAAGGAACAACCACCGGAGCAACCACCGATGCTGACGGAAACTATTCCCTGAACGCCACACCGGGCTCATCCCTGATTTTTTCTTTTATAGGATACCAGAGCCAGGAAATCGCGGTTGGAAACAGCTCCGTAATCAACGTAACGCTTAAAGCAGACGTGGCGGTTCTTCAGGAAGTATTGGTGGTCGGTTATGGTAAACAGTCCAGAGAAACACTGACCACTTCCATCACCAAGCTGGACACCAAAGCACTTGAAAACGTACCTTATACCAATGCGGCATCGGCCCTGCAGGGAACTGTTTCAGGGGTGAGGGTGCAGAGTACTTCGGGACAACCCGGTTCAGCACCCAGGGTGATCGTCAGAGGTGGTACTTCTATCAATAATCCCAACGGAGCCAGCCCTTTATACATTATTGACGGGGTAATACGTACCGATATGAACGATGTCAATTCAGAAGATATTGAGTCAATGCAGGTTTTGAAAGACGCTGCATCCACCGCCATATACGGAGCAAGGGGTTCCAATGGGGTAGTGATCATCACCACCAAAAGCGGGAAATCAGGCCAGACCCGGATCTCCTACTCTTACGACCTGACCACTTCCAAACCAGGTAAGTTATTTGAGCTTGCCAACGCACGAGATTATCTGACCCTGAACCGTCTGGGGGTTTTCAGTGCACCCAAATTCGGAGATTACACTTCCCGGCTTATCCTTCCTATGGGATACGGAACCGGCAACGACCTCACCAATAACACTGCATTTACCACACAATACCTGACATCCGCTAACGAGCACAAACTGAAGGAAGGATGGCAGAGCATGCCTGACCCCGCCGACCCGACCAAAACCCTGATATTCCAGGATACTGACTTCCAGGCGCTTAACTATCAAACCGGAGTATCCCATAACCATAATCTGGGCATCACCGGAGGTACCGAGAAAGCTACTTTCAATGCAGGGGTGGGTTATATGACAGCGGATGGTACGGTTATCACGACCAAATACAGCCGGTTGAGTTTCAACCTGAATGGGGAGATCCAGGTGAAAAAAAATCTGAGCGTTTTTTCAAGAGTGATGTTTTCCAAGGCCAAATCTAATATCCCGTACAGTTCTACGGCCGTTACTTTTTATCGTAATGCCGGATTGGCACCGACAGCCAAATACAAGTTTGAGGATGGAACCCTGGCACCAGGTACCAATAACGGTATCGGAAATCCTGAGTACCAGATGAACACCCGGAAGTATGACAATTCAAATGAAAAGCTGACCATCTCGCTGGGTTCTCACTGGGATATACTGCCCGGCTTATCTTTCGAACCGCAGATTTCAATGTACAATATTTCAAGAGATGTACGTTCCTTTCAGCCAGGTTACTGGAACGGACCACTTGCGTATGTAGACTCCCGTGTGTCTTCGGCAAGTTCTTCCAAATGGCGGCAAACCCAGGCTGAGGGTGTATTAGCCTACACCAAAACACTCGCGAAAGATCACAACCTGGACGTTCGGGCGGGTCTTTCCTACTTTGTCCGTGATACCTCAGGTATCAGTGCAAGCGGCAGAGGTGCATCCACCGATTTGATACCTACCTTGAATGCTTCAGGCGAGGCAACTGCCGTGAGCGGAACCGTGACCAGGCAGGCCATCATGGGATATTTTGGAAGCGCCAATTACAACTATCAGATGAAATACCTGCTTACCGTAAATATGCGCTATGATGGTGCCTCCAACCTGGGCGAAGAATATAAGTGGGGATTTTTCCCGGGGGTTTCGCTTGGATGGAACATTCACAAGGAGGATTTCTGGAACGGCATTTCAAGAAGTGTTTCACAGCTGAAACTTAGGGGAAGTTATGGTGTAAACGGTAACATAAGCGGCCTCGGAGATTTCACCGCCTACGGCGCGTATGGCGTAGGTGCCAAATATGGCGGAGCTGCTGCAATCCAGAATACCGTAATTCCAAACAAAGACCTGAAATGGGAACAATCCAAAACCTTTGACGTAGGTGCCGATTTCGGGTTCCTGGACAACCGGATCACCATGATCCTCGATTATTACCGCCGTGTGACGAGCAATCTGTTAACCAGCCTTCCTTTGCCTCAGTCAACCGGCTTTGGAAGTGTACTAACCAACCTGGGTTCATTGGAAAACAGGGGATTCGAGGTAGAACTCGGTGCCCGTGTGACCTCCACCAGCTCGCCTCTGCAATGGAACGTGGCTTTTAACGCCTCGAAAACCAAAAATAAAGTATTAAAACTCCCATATAACGGAATTGAGAATAACCGCGTGGGTGGTATCCTGATCTGGGATGACGCCAAACAGGATTACGCCTGGAAAGGCGGCCTCCAGGAGGGTGTGCGCCTGGGTGAAATGTATGACCGCCAGCAGGTCAGGATCTATCCTACGGATGAAGATGCCAAAAATGGACCGATTGCCTCCTACATTGTGGGTGCAGATAAAACGCAGTATGGTGGTGACGTAGAATATTATGATGCCGACAAAAACGGGACCATAGATTCCAGAGACAAAAGATACATGGGAAATGCCTATCCGGTATGGACCGGAGGGTTATCCAACACCCTGAGTTTTAAAAATTTCAACCTGTATGTAAGAATGGATTACACCACGGGGCATACCATTTTTAACTGGGGCCGCCTGTTCCTGGACGGTAACCTGTACTCGGACGGAAACCTGACGCAGCGGATGGTGGACCGCTCCTGGAAAAAACAAGGAGATATTACCGACATGCCCCGCTCCTACTGGGGCGGTGAAAGGGTACAACGCAACCTGTTTGACGGAGTTACCACGAGCGGGAATTCGCAATACATGGAATCAGGAGACTTTCTGGCCATCCGCGAGGTTACACTGAGTTATTCCGTTCCATCCAAAATACTGAATAAGCTGAAAATAGCCAACCTCAGGTTTAATGTCACTGCAAACAACATTCATTATTTCACCAAATATTTAGGACTAAACCCCGAAGAAGGAGGCACAGACGACGGACGGTATGCTATGCCCAAAAATATAATCTTCGGAGCCAATCTCTCATTTTGATCAAAAAGGAAATCATGAAAAAATTTAGAATAATATCCTTTGTCCTGCTGGTGTGTTTATGCGGATCTTCCTGTGATGTCCTGGATGTATCTCCAACCAGCGTAATTACCACCAACTCCTTCTGGAAAACACAGAACGACGCAGAAGGTGCATTAAACGGCATGTACGTAAACCTCCGAAACATTTCAGGCGCTATCTATACCGTAGGTGAACAACGCAGCGAAGTTTTCGAGGGCGGCGTTTATGGCAGCGGCCGAAATGACCTCTTTCTTAACGAACTCAGTGGAGATCAGCCTAACCACCCCGACTGGAGTGCTTTTTACGCGGTTGTCAACTCGGCCAACCTGATCATCAAATATGCCGAACCGATTACCTTTAAAACGGAAGCAGCCAAAAATAACCTTTTGGCACAGGCATACGCGATGCGCGCTTATACTTATTTTGTAATGACCAAAACCTGGGGTGACCTGATCATCCGCACAGAACCCACTGAAAGTTCCAGTGCAGAGATCACGATCAAAGAGCGTTCGCCACAGGCCGAAGTCTTTGCATTGATCAAAAGTGATATTGAAAAAGCATTGTCGCTTTTTCCCGACAACAATTTTGTAACAGGAAGGTCCAAATGGTCCAAAGCAGCCGCCAATACACTTAAGGCTGACGTTTTCCTGTGGACCGGCAAAAGGCTTAACGGCGGCCAGGCCGATTTCACCACAGCTCTTAACGCCATTGCCGAAGTAGAAAAAGCAGACGTTTCCCTGCTTCCTAACTTTGCTGACCTATTTGAATACGCCAACAAAGGAAACAAAGAAACGATTATGACCATACGTTATCAGGACCTGGACGGCGCAGCCAATAACCAGTTCTGGCTGCACTGGATCATCGACAGCGCCATCCCATCAAACATTGATGCCGCTACCAAAGCACTCATCCAACCCGTGGGAGGCGGCCAGGGGCTGCTGGTACTCACCCCGCTGGTCAGAACCCAGTTCACGGACGATGATACCAGGAAAAAAGGTTCATTTTATGAAATCTATACCTATGATGCGCAGGGAAAACCAACCTTCTATACCACGCTGTCCATGAAAGGCCGCGGTTTGCTCACCGGTGGTACCCGATTATTTCTCAGTGACATTGTCCTTTATCGCTATGCGGACGTACTGTTACTGAAAGCCGAAGCCAAAAATGCATTGGGCCAGGATCCAAGTGCGGAGATGAACAAAGTGAGGGAAAGAGCCTATAAGACAAATTTCGCCAGTCACATGTTCGTGTCGGGCACCAAAGAAGCCAATGACGATGCCATCCTTAAAGAAAGACTTTTCGAACTGGTTTACGAAGGAAAAAGATGGTGGGACCTGGTGCGGTTTGGAAAAGTATTTGACCTGGTCCCGAACTTAAAAAGCAAAAAAGGCCAGGATTACCTGCTGCTCTTCCCGATTGCCAATACGGTACTAAGCCTTGAACCGAAGGTCAAGCAGAATCCGGGGTATAAGTGAGTAGTGGCGGTGGGAGGTGGGCAGTAAAAGTAAACAGTAGTCAGTAGGCAGTAGGCGGTAGGTGGTAAAAAGTGATGGTCAAATGGGTCAAAAAGTTAATAGTCATACACGTCGGAGATTTTTAAAGAGTACTGTTGCCAGTGTAGGCGCAGCGCAGGCTCTTCCCGGAATATTCGGAGACAATTCTGGTTTGCTGCGGGACAGCGTATCTGAAAAGAAAGAACCGCTCTCAAAAAAGCATAAAAACCTGTTCAATGGTGACACCTGTGTTTTCTTTTACAACCCTGAAAAATGGCAACCCGGGGATTATACCTTTAAGCGCGTCATTAATCCCAGAACCGGAAAGCTCAATACCAAAGAAACGCTGCAGGGTGGTCCTTTTGCTGCCAAGGCCATCCACCGTTTTGTAGACGAACTGGCCGACAACGATATTGATACCTTTGTTATCAACGCCAACGCATCGCGGGCCTGGTACCCCAGCAAGACCATCCCGAGTATTCTGGACGGGTACAAACGTGGTGACCGTGATTTTTTCAGAGGCCACGCTATCTGCCAGGGAATTACGGAACCGGAAGCCGTTGAAGATTTTCTGGATACCTTCTCAGCTTTCATGGACCGCTACCAGGATTTGCTGGATGCCGGGGTAGACTGGCTTGCCGAAACATCAAAGGCTTGCCGCAGGCGCAAGATATCACCCTGGGTAAGTATCCGGATGAATGACCTTCACGGGAGCAACAACTTTGAGGGTAGTTTCTTCAACCTGCCTCTTTTGAAACAAAAGGAAATGCGGTTGCAGAATAGCTCCTATGGCCCGCACAACCCGTCGTATCGGGAAGGGCTTAATTATGAAAAGGCCGAAGTACGGGATATCATGTTCAGGCAGATCAGGGAGGTGGTGGAAGATTACGACTTTGAAGGCCTGGAACTAGACTGGTGGAGGCAGCCGCTTTGCTGTGAACCCAATGCTTCTGAGCAAACGATTGAAATGATGCGCAACTGGATCAGGGAAATCAGGAAGCTCACACAGGCAAGGGCCAGAAAAACCGGCCGCCCCTACCCTTTGGGTATTCGGATCCCTGGCAGGCTGGATATTCTCAGAAGTATCGGTCTGGACGTAGTAACACTTTGCCAGGAAGGTACCCTGGATTTTATCTGTCCTTCGGGATTCTGGTGCACAACCTGGGACATGCCGCACGACCAGCTGCGAAAGTTGCTGGGCGACAAGGTAACTATTTACGGGGTGATCGAAGACGGAGCCAATGCCCTTGCCACAGTGGACCCGGAGCGGAATACTACCCAAAAACTAAGATACATTTCGGCAAGCAAAGAAATACTGCATGCCAACGCAGCTGGTAAACTTGCACTGGGCGCGCAGGGAATAGAGTGGTTCAACTTCTATTGCACAGATCAGGCCCGGATTCCCGGCGTCATCACCGAATATGCCTCTCTGCGTAATATTTATAACCTGGACTATCTCCGCGGGCGTCCCAAACATTATTCTTTCGCAATAGGTGGCCGATCATTTAATCTGATTCCCTTTGAACTGCCACCGCAATTACCAGTGGTTCTGGAGCCTGTATCCCAGCATCCCTTTAAGATACCCATGTGTGCGGAGCCGGCCAATGCCAACCTGGAACTCGTCATTCAGATCGTGCTGAAATCCGACGATCCGGTGACACATCTTCCGGTTTCTTTCAATGGTTGCTGGCCTAATCTGGTAAAGGAAAAAACGGCAAAGCTGCTCTTCCCGCTGGGATTCTACACCGACCACGTAAAGGAAAATACTGCGTACAACTTCAGGTTTCCCATCACGCTGGTAAAGGAAGGCTGGAATGAAATTGTGGTGGAGAATGGAGGCAAGGCAACTTTAAATGTAGTGTGTATCGAACTGGCGGTGAAGCCCACAGAATTTAATACGAAACAATAATCTATCAATCAGAAAAACAGGTAGTTATGGATATTGAATTAATAAAAAAACAATTTGCAGAAGATGGTTATGTTTTTCTGCCTGGGTTTATTTCGGCAGAAGAAATTGAAGAACTGAATAAAAAACTCGAAACCTTTATTGAAAACGTAGTACCAGGCATTCCGGCCACGGATGTTTTCTACGAAGACAAAAATGACCTTTCCACTTTAAAGCAGATCATGCACGTTTCGGAATACGAGCCCGACTTTGCTCCTTTGCTTAAAAATAGCAAGTTCAGTAAAATAGCTGAAGAACTGCTGGAAGACAAAGTGATACCGAGAATTCTGGAATATTTCAACAAACCTCCGAAAATCGGAAAACCTACGCCGCCGCATCAGGATGGGTACTATTTCATGCTCAAACCGGCCAAAGCGGTCACCATGTGGATGGCGCTGGAAAATGTGGATGAAGCCAACGGATGCGTACGTTATGTAAAAGGTTCTCACCTAAAGGGGATGCGTACCCACGGCCGCACCCAAACGCTGGGCTTCTCGCAGGGGATTGTTGATTACGGACTGCCGGAAGATATGGAAAATGAAATTGCTTTTCCGGCCAAACCCGGCGACCTGCTCATCCACGATTCCCTCACGATACACCGTGCCGATGGAAACCAAACCGCCGATCGCACGCGGAAAGCTCTTGGCTTTATTTATTTCGGAGAATCTGCCAAAGAGGATGTGGAAGCCAAAGCCGCATACCAGGCCAGGCTGCAGAAAGAAATGCAGGAAAGAGGCGAGTTAATTACCGGGTAAATACCGGGTGATATTATCAATTTTCTAATTCATTTACGAATGCTTAAAGTCACAAGATACCTTCTTATTTTCCTTCTCTCGGGATACTGCCATACCTGGGCAAACGCCGCCATCCCGGCCGACTCCATCAGTATAACCAGGGTATGGGACAAAGAGCAGCACAATGCATTTCCGGATCTGATTCAGTTTAAGGATTATTTTTATATCACGTTCAGGGAAGGCGCCAACCATGTTGGGAACGAAAACAACGGCAAGGTGAGGATCATCAGATCCAAAAACAGGAAAGACTGGGAGTCAGTGGCATTATTTGACATGGATGCCGAAGATGTGAGGGAAGCCAGGTTATCCCTGAGGCCCGACGGCACACTGATGGCGATTGTGGCCGCCGGCATTTTCAAAGACGGAAAATACCTTACCCTTGCTCCCTATGTCTCTTTTTCGGACAAAACAGGAACCCATTTCTCTACACCCGAAAAAACCACCTTTAGTAAGGAAATTGCACCAGCACTCGACTGGATCTGGAGAATCACCTGGCACAAAGGAATAGGCTACGGAATCATGTACTCCGTAGATTACAAGATGGTTGATGGCAAAAGGGTAAGAACCATGTACGCACAGCTGCTACGCACCAAAGATGGAAAATCTTACGAAAAGGTACCCGGCGTAGCTATTAACGGAAGCCCTAATGAATCCACAATCCGTTTTGACAGCCACGACAATATGTATGTACTGGCGAGAAGGGAAACGGACGACCAGATGGGCATACTCGCCGTGAGCGCCTTTCCCTATCGCACGTGGGAGTACCACAAATTAAGCCAGAGGCTTGGAGGACCTAACTTTCAGTTTATGGGCAAGGACCGGCTGGTGATAGGCACCCGTATGCACGAGGGCAACGCTGCCTCTACCGCGCTCCATGTGACAGACCTGAAAGGAAAGATTCTGAAAACCATTAAACTTCCCAGTGGAGGCGATAACAGCTATCCGGGAATGGTGCTGGATAAAAAGATACTCTGGGTAGCTTATTATTCCAGCCATGAAGGCAAAGCGATGATTTACCTGGCCCGGGTACCCGTCAGCGATCTGAAAACTAAATAAGTAGATCGCCGGATCACCCGCCATACCGGCTAAAATCACAAAAGGTTTTTAATGATTATTCCTAAACATAAACCATGAGAGTTCTGAAAATTTCAGTTGTTTTGATATTAATAGCCCTGCATCCGGTTGCCATGGCAGGAGGCGAAAAATATGAAGGCCGCACATCCCTTGCTGACTCTGCACGGCATCTTATCATTTCAAAGGGTGGCGAAGCGGGTCTATATCAGGCATTCCCTGATGCCTGCCGGCTAAAAAACGGAGACATCGTAGCGGTGTTCTACGCAGGAGATGAACATGTTACCAAGCAAAGCACTCAGTATCCTAAAGCAGGAAGGCTCTGTATGGTACGTTCTAAAGATGAGGGCCGTACCTGGTCAAAGCCAGTTACCATATATGATGACGCAGACGATAACCGCGACCCTCACATTGCTCAGTTGAGTGACGGATCACTGATCTGCAGCTTTTTTTCACTTCGTTATGCCACTTTTGGCGCCAAGGATTATGAACCGGTAGGCGGCCCTCAGTTGATCCGTTCAAAAGACAATGGTAAAACCTGGGAGAAGAAAGCAACGCTTCTGCAAACCGGAAGCGTGGATTGGTATTGCTCAGCACCGGTACGCGAAATGCCGGACGGAACCCTCATTCTGCCTGTTTACTACATGGACAAAGGAGCTGTGCATGCCTGGGGCGGCGTGATCCGTTCAACGGACAAAGGTAAAACCTGGGGGCAGGTTATCCCCATTGGTCAGGAAGCCAACCTCCCGCTTGCTGCCGAAACAGATGTTATTCTACTGAAAGACGGAACATTGTATGCTGCCCTGAGAGCTCAAAAGGACTTCCCCATGCATTATGCCGTCAGCAAGGACCTGGGTAAAACCTGGTCCAAAGCCATGGACATAGGTTTCAAAGGTCATTCTCCTTCCTTTACCCGGCTGAAAACAGGTGAGATCCTCCTTACCACCAGAGCATTCAAAGGAACTACCGGCAACAGAGGGTATACCGGACTCCGCGTCAGCCGCGATGAAGGAAAAACCTGGGAAGGACCTTATTTGGTGGATGAAACATTGGGCGCTTATCCTTCCACAGTGGAGCTCAAAGATAGCTCCGTGCTGGTGGTTTATTATGAAGAAGGCAAGGGAAGCGGTATCCGCGTCTTTCGTTTTAACGTACCAGAAAAAAGCGGCGACCGTATCTCGCTCAACAATCCGGAAGCACTTTTAAAACTTCCTCTAAACTGACCGAAGGAAAAAAACCTAATTCTCATTCATTACATATTCCCCAGTAAAAAGCCTATGTCCACAACTGAAACAGCACCATTAAAAGCTGAGTATGTACTACCTTCCGGAGCATGGAGGGTAGTTGTTTTGCTGTGTTTTGTGGGTTGCCTTAATTACCTGGATCGTACCATGATCACCACCATGCGTACCTCAATTATCCAGGCAATGCCCATGACAGATGCGCAGTTTGGATTGCTTACTTCTGTTTTCCTTTGGGTGTATGGCATTCTGAGTCCGTTTGCAGGTTTCCTCGCCGACCATTTCAATCGCAGCCGGGTAATCATCATAAGTCTTTTTGTATGGTCTGCCGTTACATGGCTGACAGCCTATTGCACTTCCTTCGAACAGCTCCTGGCCACCCGTGTGCTCATGGGCATCAGCGAAGCCTGTTACATTCCTGCGGCTCTGGCGCTTATTGTCGACTATCATAAAACATCCACTCGTTCTCTGGCATCAGGGATTCACATTGCTGGCATCATGGTGGGCCAAAGCCTGGGTTTCGTTGGCGGCTGGATCGCAGAGAAACAAGACTGGAGTGCTCCGTTCGGCGTCTTTGGTGTGGTGGGTGTTGTTTATTCCTTCATCCTGCTGTGGTTGCTTAAGGATGCCCCAAAGACCGGGCAGCCGCAGGAAAAGAAACAGGAATCTGAGGTACATTTTTTCACCGCCTTAAAGAGCCTGTTCAGCCAGGGTTCTTTTCTTCTGTTGATACTTTTCTGGTCTTTGCTCGGTATTATCGGCTGGATGGTAATGGGCTGGATGCCCACTTACTATGAGGAACATTTTAACCTTTCGCAGGGTATGGCCGGGTTATATGCAACGGGTTATCTCTACCCCGCTTCCATTGCAGGTGTTATTTTAGGCGGATTTTTAACCGACCGCTTTTCCCGCGGCAATTCCATATCCACATTTCTGGTGCCGGTAATCGGCCTTTGTATTGCCGCTCCGGCTATTTTTATTGCCAGTAACACCACGGTACTTCCGCTGGCAATCACCATGTTCATGTTTTACGGGCTGACACGTATGTTCAGCGATGCCAACATCATGCCGATACTCTGCCTGATAGCGGATGTCAGATACCGGGCAACGGGTTATGGTGTCATTAATTTATTCGCCTGCGTCATCGGAGGCTTAGGCTTGTATGCAGGGGGTGTGTTGCGGGATATGGATGTAGACCTTGGAAAAATATTTCAGTCTGCGGCTTTGCTCATGGTTGTCTGCATCGGATTGCTGTATCTGATCCGGAGAGGGGTAAATAAAAAATCGGAGGAAATATGAAAATTATTGACAAAGGAAAAATACCTACACCCGACCATGACAAAAATTTCAGAAGTAACACTTTTCCGTGTATCGAGATATTACCCTCTGGAAGATGGCTTGCTGCCTTCAAAGCAGCAGAAATAAAAGGTGACTGCGCGTTTCAGCATGCAGTAATGACCTGGTCGGACGATGAAGGCAAAACCTGGATCACTCCTTATGAGCCGGTGAAACTCCCCGATATTAACGGAACTCCCGGCCTGAGCAGGATTATGTACTTTCTGAGCCTCGGCGGCAGCCGTGTGCTGATGCTCGCCAACTGGATGGATGCCTCGGATATGTCTCTTCCTTATTACAACCCTGATCAAGAAAACCTGAAAGATACCCGGATTTTTACAAGTATTTCGGAAGACGAAGGTGAAACCTGGTCATCACCACAGTTAATGAACATCCCCGGCATCACTGACCCTGTCCCTTTGACGGGAGCGCCGTTCAGGCTGGGAAACGGGATTATTGTATGCCAGTTTGAGATCAACAAATCCGAAAATGATACGTCGCCCTGGGTACATCGCTCAGCCATGGTGTTTTCAGACGACGATGGTAAAACCTGGAACGATCCCGTGGTGGTAACCGAGGTACCTGATATGTATTACTGGGATCAGCGGCCGGTGATCCTGCAGGACGGGCGCACTATAGTTGATTTCTTCTGGACACTGGATGGGAAAAAACAGGAATACATCAATATCCACGGAAGAGAAAGTACCGACGGTGGAAAAACCTGGGGCGAGCTTTGGGATACCGGTATTTATGGCCAGCCCGGTCCTTCTGTTGACCTGGGTGACGGACGCCTGGTAACCATCAGTATCGACAGAACCGTGCATCCGGTGATAACGGTAAGGATCTCATACGACCGGGGCCGGACGTTTGACGAACCGCTGGTAGTGTTTGAAAAAAACAACCTGAACAGGCAAGACAGTAGGCAGATCAGCATGAACGACGCCTGGGACGAAATGGCTGCCTTTTCGGTAGGCCATCCGGCGTTGGAAAAGATCAATGACAACGAGTTGCTGGCTTATTACTACGCGGGTGACCATACGGATGAAACAAGCATAGAATTCGTCAGAATTCAGATCCGGGAAACATAAAACTTGATGATATGGATGTAAATACAATTTAATGCAGACAACCAAACGCCAAAAGCTAATAGCTAGAACCTATTCCTAAACCATAACCATTATGACTACCTACCCATTTCGCGGACTGATGCTGCTTATCTGCCTCATGGCAACGGCCTCTCTACAGGCTTCCGATATAAAAACGGCACCGGCCGACACCCTCAAGCCCATTATGATTTCAAAAGGTGGAGACGCAGGTGATTATCAGGCTTTCCCTGACGCCTGCAGGCTGAAAAACGGAGATATTGTTGCCGTATTCTATGCAGGTGACGAGCACGTAACCAAACAAAGCGAAAAGTACCCGAAGGCGGGAAGGATCTGCCTGGTACGCTCCAAAGATGAAGGGCGCACGTGGAGCAAACCTGTGACCATTTACGATGATACCGACGACAACCGCGATCCGCACATTGCCCAACTTAGTAACGGTGCACTGGTTGTCAGCTTCTTCTCCCTCAGATATGCTACGTTCGGTGCAAAAGAATATAAGACGCTGGGTAGCCCTCAGCTCATCTGGTCAAAAAATAATGGGAAGACCTGGGACAAAGAAGCTACTCTTCTTAAGACCGGAGATATTGACTGGCTTTCTTCCGCTCAGGTAAGGGAAATGCCGGATGGTACGGTTATCCTGCCCATTTATCATCAGGAAGGCAAAGGAGGGCTCAAAGCCTGGGGCGGCGTGATGCGTTCCGCTGATAAAGGCAAAACCTGGGGCCCTGTGATCCCCATCGGCGAAAAAGCCAACCTTCCCCTGGCTGCTGAAACCGATGTGATTTTACTGAAAGACGGCACGCTCTACGCCGCTTTACGGGCTCAGCAAGAGGTACACATGCATTATTCAACCAGCAAGGACATGGGCAAAACCTGGTCAGATGTAAAAGATATTGGTTTCCGGGGGCACTCACCTTCTTTCACCAGACTTAAATCCGGTGAGATATTACTTACTACCAGGGCATTCCGGGAAGCGCCTTCCAAGAAAGGATACACTGGCCTGCGGATCAGCCGCGACGAAGCCAAAACCTGGGAAGGTCCTTATCTCGTGGATGAAACGCTTGGGGCTTACCCGTCCACTGTGGAGCTGAAAGACGGTTCGGTACTGGTGGTGTATTATGAAGAAGGCAAGGGAAGCGGAATCCGTGCTTATCGTTTTAAGATACCGGCCAAAGCAACAGATGCCCCGTTTGCCACCCCCAGAAGCCTGGGGATTCTTACCAGCAAATGATGCGCATACTTTAATTCTTTAGTTTCTCCGGCGCTAAAATCGGCCACAAACATAACACGATGGAGCAGCTTTCGGCTCAAAATTTAAAAGGGACCTGGTGTACAATGCTTTTGCCCGTCAGGGCAGATAACGGTATTGACTATCAGTTACTGGAAGACGAGCTGGACATACTCTGCAGTGCCGGTATCAGCGGAATTTATTCAAATGGTACTGCGGGCGAGTTTTTCAACCAGACCGAATCAGAATTTGACTCCATCAATCAGTTATTGGCACAAAAATGCAGTCAGTCTGGTATTCCCTTTCAGATTGGTGCAAGTCACATGAGCCCGCTCATTTCTCTGGAAAGGATCCGGCGGTCACGGTCTTTAAAACCAGGAGCTTTTCAGGTAATCATGCCCGACTGGGTAGCGCCCAACCCTGATGAGCAAGTAAACTTTCTGAAAGTGATTGCCGAAGAGGCCTTCCCAATCCCATTGGTTTTATATCATGTGGGCCATACCAAAACGGTTTTGAAACCAGCCGACTTTGGCCGGCTGGCGCTGGAAATCCCCTCCCTGATCGGCATAAAAGTAGGTGCCGGTGGGGCTGAATGGTATACCGCAATGCTGAAGGAAAATCCGCCGCTTTCCGTTTTTGTTCCCGGCCACAAACTCGCCACCGGTGTGAAAGAAGGCGTGGCCTCAGGAGCTTATTCCAATATGGCCTGTATCCATCCGCAGGCAGCGCAGCAATGGTATCTGCTAATGCAGGAAGATTTGCCCGCGGCACTGGAGATGGAACAGCGGATTACACAATTTTTCGATCAGTGTATTTTACCACTGCATTTTAAAGGTTATTCTGACATGGCGCTGGACAAATTCCTGGCGGCAATAGGAGGCTGGACCGCCGTTGGCACACGTGTAAGGTGGCCCTACCAGTCAATTGACCAACAAGAGGTATCGGCAGTCCGAAAAATTGGCAGAAAGTTGATACCCGAATTTTTCCTTGTCTGAACTTCACATACTTCAATACCACAGCAACCATTTTACCAAACCCCATTATAATGAGATTGAATAAGATATCAGGACTTTTTTTAGTTTTCACCCTGGTGATGATCTACGCTCCGGGTATCCAGGCCCGCTCCTTTTCTCTTCCCGGAGCTGCCCTACTTGCGGCTGACAGTATTCCTGGAGTGCGTAAAATCGAAGATGTGATCATTTATCAGAATCCGGATTTTCACGCTGCTTTTCCATCAGTCATCAAAAAGAAAAACGGTGAGATACTGCTTGCTTTCCGCCGGGCCCCCAATCGGAAAATTTTCAGTGAAAAGGGCACCAATCATGTCGACCCGAACAGTTATCTCGTAGCGGTGAAATCGAAAGACGGCAAAACCTGGACCCCTGAACCAGAATTGATCTATGCACATACTTTTGGAGGTTCTCAGGACCCCTGTCTGCTTCAGTTGAAAGACGGTACCCTGTTGTGCGCCAGTTATGGATGGGCATTTGTACGTCCCGACGGCATCCCCAATTTAAAAAAACCATACTTCGAAGCAGGTGGTGCTATTTTCCTGGGAGGCTACATCATGCGTTCTACCGATGGCGCCAAATCCTGGCAGGGACCCATTTACCCTCCTCATATCGCCCCGGAAATTAATCATACCGCCCTTGGAAACATGGTTCCGGCATATAACCGTGGTGCCATGTATGAGGGCAAGGACGGACGGATTTTTTGGGTTGTAGCGGCGACTGACCAGCAAAAGCCCGGTAAAACTTCCAATCACCTGCTGATATCATCCGACAAAGGGCTTACCTGGAAATATTCCGCTCCGGTGGCAGTGGACAGCAAGGTATCTTTTAATGAAGCCTCGGTTTATGAAACACCCAAAGGTAATCTGGTTGCTTTTCTGAGAACCGCCGGGCTGGATGACCAGGCCTGTATTGCACGCTCCACCGATGGCGGAAAAACTTTTACTGCCTGGGAGAAAATGGGATTTCAGGGACACCCGTTACAGGCACTTCGCCTGCCCGATAACCGCGTGCTGGTTTCCTACGGATACCGCCATAAACCGCTGGGCATCCGGGCCCGGATTCTGAACGCCGAATGTACCGATTTTGCAACGGCTCCGGAAATTGTTCTGCGCACAGACGGAGGCAGTACCGACCTTGGATATCCCTGGGCCGTTCAGCTGGATAAGAACCGCGTGCTGGTCAGTTATTATTTCAATGTTCCAGGCGGCCCGCAGCACATTGCCGGAAGTATTCTGGAAATCAAATAAACGGATCGTGTGCTTATCTCAAATTTCACCGACATGCTGATGAAAATACGCCGGTCCTGCTTCCCAGGAGTTACTGTCACCATGCTACTATTGGTTTTTCATACCGCCAATGGCCAGCAAACAAACTGGGATAGCACCGCAAGGCCTGATGTTTATGCTCCGCGGGTTGGGTTGATGAAAACGTTTCGTCACTCCAGAAAGGACATTGTTTTCCTGGGGAACAGCATCACATTCTGGGCCGAATGGAGCGAATTTCTGGAAAACCGGCATGTAAAGAACCGGGGCATTCCCGGCGACAACAGCTTCGGTGTTCTCGAACGCCTCGGAGAGGTAACCAACGGAAAACCAGCAAAGATTTTTGTAATGATCGGCATCAATGACCTGGCCCGGAATATCCCGGCAGAAATATTACTGAAAAATTTCCAGCGGATTGTCCGTAGGATAAAAACGGAATCTCCCGACACACGAATCTATCTTCAAACCCTGCTTCCGACCAATGATTCCTTCCACAAAATGACCAATCACTGTAATAAGGACGCGGTGATCAGGGACGTAAACCTTGGGCTGGACCAATTGGCAAAGGACGAAAAAGTCTCTTTCGTTGATCTGTACAGCCACTTTGCGGATGAAAAGGGAAAATTAAAAAAGGAGCTTACATGGGATGGCGTACACCTTACGGCGGAGGGATATCTGCTTTGGGCCGCTGTCCTGAAACGGGGTAAGTATTTAAGATAACAACCGGAAATCTCAGATTTCCATCATGAATAGTTTCAACAAACCATGTATTCTGAATGACAGCTTACCATACTGATATATTCCAACTGAACGACAAGCACATCTGGGTATTTGGCGGAGCAGGTTACCTGGGGCAGGCTACCGTGCTGATGCTCTCCAGGCTAGGGGCAAAAGTCCTTTGTGTGGATCTGGACAACCGAGCGGAAATCTTTGTAAGGAATAACAATTTAACAGGTGTTACACCCGCCTCGCTTGACATCAGAGAGACAGGGGCATGTGAACAGTTTGTCAAAGACCGGATCGCAGAGCGGGGTGTTCCGGACGGTTACGTAAACCTGACCACTGCAACAACAGCAAAAAAAATGGAAGACCTCACCGCCGAAGATTTTGATTCCGTAAATCATGGTGGCTTAACCTCCACCTTTATCCTCACCCGGGCGATCGGCAGCCAGATGGCCGTTCGCAACAGGGGAAGTATTGTACTGTTTTCCAGCATGTACGGAACGGTATCTCCCTATCCCGAGGTATATCAGGAACCGATGAACAAAAATCCGCTGGAATACGGGATTGGCAAGGCGGGAATCACCCAGATGACCCGTTATTTGGCCGTGCACTGGGGGAAATCCAATGTACGTTGTAACTGCATTTCTCCGGGCCCGTTCCCCAATCCTGAGGTACAGAAAACCCATGGGGCCTTTGTGGAAAGACTGGCCGGGAAGTCTCCGCTGGGCCGAATCGGACAGGCGGAGGAGATAGCAGGTTCCGTGGCTTTCCTGTTGTCCGGGATTTCTTCCTATATCACCGGCCACAACCTGGCCGTGGATGGCGGGTGGACCTGCTGGTAGGACGCCTCAGGTTTATCCATCTTAAAAACATTTTTTGAAACACCATTCCTAACCCCAATATCTTATGCAATTGAACACGCTTATACGACTCGGGCTGATGCTTGTCCTTATCTGCAAAGGCCTCTATGATGTTTCGGCCGACCCTATGCCGGGCGACAGTATTAAAGGTGTCCGGAAAGTTCAGGATGTCATGATTTATCAGGACAGTCAGTTCCACTGTGCATTTCCTTCTGTTGTTAAACTGAAAAACGGGGAAATTTATGTAGCCTTCCGCCGTGCTCCAAACCGGAAAATATTTGGCGAAAAAGGTACCAGCCACGTAGACCCGAACAGCTATCTGGTAGCGGTACGCTCCAAAGACGGGAAAACCTGGACCAAAGAACCTGAACTGATCTATGCGCACCCCTTTGGTGGTTCGCAGGACCCATGTCTGCTGCAATTGCGGAACGGGAATTTGTTATGCGCCAGTTATGGATGGGCGTTTGTTCGTCCTGATGGTCTCCCAAACCTTAAAAAACCGCATTTTGAAACCTCGGGCGCCACATTTTTGGGTGGTTACATGGTACGTTCCACCGATGACGCAAAATCCTGGAAAGGTCCCGTTTATCCGCCACATATCGAACAGGAAATTCTTTACACCGCCATGGGAAATCCACTTCCAGCTTATAACCGCGGTGCTTTGTATGAGGCAAAGGATGGCCGCATTTTATGGGTTGTTGCCAATACCGACAGGGAAACACCTAACAAGACCTCCAATCACCTGATTGTTTCGGAGGACAAGGGCCTTACCTGGAAATACTCAAGCGCCGTGGCGGTAGACGACAAGATTTCCTTCAATGAAACATCCGTTTATGAAACGCCGAAGGGGGATATCGTTGCATTTATGAGGACCGAAGACAATGGCGACCAAGCTTGCATCGCACGATCCACAGATGGCGGAAAAACATTTAAACCCTGGGAGAGCATGGGCTTTCAGGGACATCCGCTGCAGGCGCTTCGCCTCCCCGACAACCGGGTACTCCTCAGTTACGGTTACCGCCACAAGCCGCTGGGAATCCGGGCACGTATTCTGAATGCGGAATGTACCGATTTTGCCACAGCTCCTGAAATAATTCTACGTACAGATGGCGGCAATGGTGACCTGGGTTATCCCTGGGCAGTTCAGCTGGATAAAAAACATGTGCTGGTAACTTACTATTTCAATGTGCCGGGAGGTATGCAGCATATTGCGGGCAGTATTCTGGCAATAGACTAACCCCAGATGATGCCGCATCCCATCAACACGCAGGTGCCACTCCTTGCAGCAATGCCCCGGCTAACCTACCCGGACTGGATAGTCATAGCCGTTTACGGTGCATTGATGCTTTTTATTGGCTGGTACTATTCACGCAGAAACAAAACCCAGGAAGACTACGTGCTAGGGGGCCGTAAAATGAACCCTACCTCGGTGGGTATCTCCTTGTTTGCTACGCTGCTCAGTACCCTGAGTTACCTGTCCTATCCCGGCGAGATGATCAAACACGGGCCGGTAATCTTCTCCGGAATGATTGCCTATCCGGTGATCTATTACGTGGCAGGCTGGTGGCTGATTCCCTACATCATGAAAATGAAGGTAACCAGCGCTTATGAAATCCTGGAAAGAAAACTGGGGCTCAGTGTGCGGATGCTGGCAACGTTCATGTTTCTGTCGCTCCGGTTTTTATGGATGGCTACCATTGTTTACGTCACGGTAGACGTTGCTTTGTTATCTGTTATTGATATTAACCCTGCCTATACTCCGTTCATTGGCATCATCCTCATGCTGGTTACCATCATTTATACTTCTATGGGTGGCCTTAAAGCGGTCGTTCTTACCGATGTGATCCAGTCAGCCATCTTTCTGGGCGGGGCTGTTCTGAGTATCATCATCATCTGTCTGAACCTGGATTCCTTTACAGGCATATTTCCAAAACAATGGCCCGCTCACTGGGATACACCCCGGCTCGGATTTAACGTCATGGAACGTACCTCAGTAGGAAATGCTGCCCTGGTAATTTTCACCTGGTACGTATGTACTACCGGATCTGACCAAATGGCCATACAACGTTACTTGTCAACCAAAGACATCCGGGACGCCAGAAAAACCCTGCGGGTTTCGTTTTTTTCAAGCATGCTTTCAGACCTGCTGCTGGCGCTTCTGGGATTATCCATGCTTGCGTTTTATGTCAAAAATCAGCATTTTCTGTTACCAGGACAAACAATTTACGAGCAGGCAGATACTCTTTTCCCGAGGTTCATCATGATCGGGTTGCCTGCGGGGCTTTCGGGACTGGTCATTTCCGGCTTGCTGGCAGCCGCCATGTCCAGTATGTCGTCGGGTTTGAACAGTGTGTCGTCCGTTATCGCCGAAGACTTCCTGAAACGGTTCCGGAATCCATCAGCCACACCACCTGACCCGCTCAGGCTTGTTAAACAGCTCTCCTACTTTTCCGGAGGTATTGTAATTGTGCTCAGTCTTTTTGTGTCGGGCGTACAGGGAAACCTCTATGAAGTGGTCATGAAAGTCGTCAATCTATTTGTAGCACCCTTGTTCGTCCTGTTTTTCATGGCCCTGTTCGTCCCTTTTGCTACCGAAAGAGCCACTTTTGCTGCGGGCCTCATAGCGGTTGGTGCCGCCATAGGGGTGGCGTTTTATGGTGTTTTTGGTATTACCATTCTGTGGATGATGCCGTGTTCACTGGTTACAGGCGTTGCGGTTGGCGTGCTGCTGAGCCTCCCTGACAGGTTCTTACTTAAAAAAGGGCAATCCAGGGATCCGTTGAAAGTCTCTGAGTAGTTCAAATAAAATGATTACATCAAAATGAAATATACCAATCTTCTTACTGCCCCAGACCAGGCCCTTATCGGAAGCAGGCTCAACGATTTCATACCAACGGAAATCTATGACATCCATGTGCATCCCTATGACCCCGCTCATTTTGCACCCGGTACATGGGCATTCCTGGAAGGTGCCGGAGTACTGGGATGCGCCGAGCACCGGGCGGCTCTGCAGCAGTATATGCCGGTGAAAACAATCCATGGCCTGTACTTCGGAATGCCGCACAAAAGCAGTAATCGTCAGGAAATGAACCGGTGGGTACACAGCGAAGTAGTGAACAACGGCACTTCACTGAGCCGTTCACTGATGGTAGTATCTCCCCTGGATGATCCGCAGGAGATTGCCGGGAATTTAAGGAGTGGCAGGTTTACCGGACTTAAAGTATACCACTGTTATGCCGCCCGTCCTGATACCATGAATGCATCGGTAACGGAATATGCCCCCGAATGGATGTGGGAATTATTACACGAGACCAAGGGCGTGTTGCTGCTCCACATTGTCCGCGACGGCGCGATGGATGATGCTGATAACCAAAAGGAAATACGCAGGCTGTGCCGTACCTATCCCAATGTCAGACTGATACTCGCTCATGTGGCCCGGAGTTTTAATTATCGGAATGCGAGAAGCGGCCTTTATTCACTTGTCGATCTGGACAATGCGGTTATCGATACATCCGCTGTTACAGAATCTGAATCCTTTGCAGCTGCACTGAGGATACTTGGTCCCAAGCGGGTACTCTGGGGTTCAGACTTCGCCGTAAGCGAGGCCCGCGGACGATGTGTTACAACGGGTGGTTACTTTTACTGGCTTCATCCGGAAACCATCGCCCCGGAACACAAACCCGCAACAACCAATGAAATGACCCTGATCGGGATCGAATCCCTGCTTACCCTGCGCGAAGCCTGCGACGATGCGGGAATGACACCTTCGGATGTTCAGGATATATTTTTAAATAATGCCTTACGATTATTGAGTCCGCATCTTCCATCCAATGCCTTACCCGAGGAATCCACCGGCCCCGACTACTGGAAAAAAGCCCGGGAAGTAATTTCCGGAGGCACCGGACTGCTTTCCAAAAGAGCAGAAATGTTTGACGGAAAACAGTGGCCAGCTTATTTTTCCAAATCAGCCGGATGCGAGGTTTGGGATATGAATGGGAAAAGGTATATTGATTTTGCCGGTGGAATCGGCGCCGTTTTACTGGGTTACGCCGACCCGGATGTAAACGCTGCAGTAACCCGGCGAATCGCTCAGGGAAGTTACAGTTCACTGGTCAATCCACAGGAAGTAGAACTCGCCGCTACCCTGCTGGACCTTCATCCCTGGGCAGGCAAAGTTCGTTACGCCCGTGGTGGAGGAGAAGCCATGATGATGGCTGTTCGTATTGCCCGGGCATCCACCGGCCGGAGTGGGGTTGCGTTCTGCGGATACCACGGCTGGCACGACTGGTACCTGGCGGCAAATCTTGGAGAGCACGATGCACTGGACGGACATTTATTGCCTGGCTTAGCTCCCAGTGGGGTTCCCCGGGAATTGAAAGGTACTTCGGTCCCTTTCAGGTTTAACGACATGGCGTCCTTTGAATCCGCCCTGCAGACACTCGGCACCAACCTGGCGGCCGTAGTTATGGAACCCATGCGTTCCCAGTTCCCACAGGATGAGTTCATTGCAAAGGTGGCCGCCCGATGCAGGCAAAACGGTGGCGTTTTTGTGGTGGATGAAGTATCAAGCGGACTGCGCTATGGTTTCCCAGGTGCACTTTCACACATCGGAGTAGAGCCGGATGTTGTGGTTTATGCCAAAGCCATGGGAAATGGTTTCCCCTTCGGTGCAGTGATTGGCCGCGAAAAAATTATGGCAGATGCAAACGCC
Source organism: Dyadobacter sp. CECT 9275 (assembly GCF_907164905.1). Taxonomy (NCBI): domain Bacteria; kingdom Pseudomonadati; phylum Bacteroidota; class Cytophagia; order Cytophagales; family Spirosomataceae; genus Dyadobacter; species Dyadobacter helix. The sequence continues at coordinate 1,381,829 of NZ_CAJRAF010000002.1, forward strand.
AGTTTTATCTCCTCCAGTTACTGGACCGACGGTGTAGGAACAGCCGCTGCTCTTGCCGTACTGGATAAAATGAGACGGCTCAATGTGCAGGAAGTGGTTTGGGAAAGAGGTTTAAAATTCAAGAAAAAATTGAATGACCTTGCCTCCCTGTATCCGGCATGCTGTCTGATAGTCGGCGGAATGCCCGTAACCCCAACCCTGTCCTTTCAGCTAAACGGCCAGGCCTTGATGGCTAAAAAGATTTTTATACAAAAAATGCTGGAACATGGCTTCCTGGTTTCCTCTTCGATGTACCTGATGTACGCCCATGAAGAGATACATGTGGATGGCCTGCTGCAAGCCATGGAGGTTGTGTTATCCGAAATGCAGGAGGATATCATCACTGGAAAATATGAAAATACTGGCGAGCCCCAGGATATTCAGCCTGGTTTTGCACGACTGACCTAGCGGTCCCGCTGGGGATACCATTTAAAAAATCGAACTATAGCCGCATAACAGGCAAACCACCCTATTCTGTCATTATATGAAACATTCAATCACTACTTTAACAGTTCTTTTCTTATCGATTATGCTCAACGCATGCACCAGTAAAAAAACAGAGTCAACAGATTTATCTGAAAATGAACAACAGTCACTCACTATTCTGAGAGATGTTCTGTCCGGCCAGTCGGAATGGGTAAAAGTACATGCCGCGGAATATTTGCTATGGTCGGGATACCCGGAAGGTGTGAAAGAAACTTTTCTTGAAGAAGAGAAACGCTCCGGCACAAAACCACCCTACCGAATTGGTATCTGGCGCGTACTGGCTCAGGCTGCTACCGGAGAAACAGAAAAAAAAGCTTTCACTGATAAAATAAAGGCCGTTTTTCTGGATAGTACAGCTACGGACCGTACCCACGCAGTTGAAACACTAGCCAAACTGAGGATATCTCCTCTGGCCGATGATCAGCCACTTACAAAAAAAACGCTGAACGGCCCGGTGAGTCCCTTATCACTTTATACGCTCTGGAGTGTGGCATTTACCACGCAGGATTCTCTCAGAAAAGCTCCGGCCAAATTGCTGGAAATGATACTTAACGCTGGTGACGACGTTACATTCAAAACCATTCCGGCATATGCGCTGCGCCAAATAAAAGGTTTGTCGGACCAGGAATGGGAGCAGCTTGCGGATGCCGCACTCGCTGAACCCGCCGCTTCACCCGCAAGGGTCTATATGCTTAGCGCCGCCTTTACCACGGCCTCAGCCGGGTCACCCAAGCGGGAACAGATCCACGCAGAACTATTGAAATACAAAAACGCCACCTCAAAAGGTGACGTAGCGGAGATGGCCGCGGCCCTGGCTGACAGCGGCAGCGAAGATGATATCCCCTTACTGGTTTCCTTGTTCAAAGACACCGCTCAGCTCTCTTCGGAGGCGGATAAAGCGGATGTTGCCGCTTCTGCCGCCCACGCCGTTCTGCGAATTATGAAAAGGAACCGATAGCAGGATGAATGAAAGCAAACGGATTTTTAAGAAAGCAGCGGAGATATCGCTGGTTTTACCCGCGATTCGGCCTTGAGAACAACAACCCGCAGAGATGAAAAATAGTATCATAAATAGGAATGAAAGTAACAGAACGGTTAACAGGTGAATATTAATTTTGATAAAAAGACAAGACCATGAAAATGCGCGAAAGCCGGGTATTAAAAAAACTCAGAGCAGGAGAAATAGTAAGCTGCTTTAAAATAAATTTTTCGGATGCCAGGGTATCCGAAATTGCTGCTATCTCGGGATTCGATTGCGTCTGGACCGATCAGGAACACATCGGACAGGATTGGTCCATACTGGCTGCCAGTATATGGGCTACCAAAGCGCATGACACCGACCTGCTGGTGCGGGTGCCCAAGGGCAGTTACAGCGACTTTGTGAGGCCGCTGGAACTGGATGCTACGGGAATTATGGTACCACATATCATGAACCTGCAGGAAGCCGAAGCCATCGTATCCATGACCCGGTTTCATCCCATAGGCCGCCGCCCGATCGACGGAGGTAATGCCGATGGCGCGTATACTGCCCTGGATTTTAACGAATACCTGGTGCAAGCCAACCGGCAGCGGTTCATTATTTTCCAGATCGAAGATCCGGAACCGCTCGAAGAACTGGAAGAAATTGCGGCGCTGGACGGTTATGATATGCTGTTTTTTGGACCGGGCGATTTCAGCCAGGGTATTGGTGCGCCCGGAGAGTGGAATCATCCGGAACTGATCGCAGCCAGAAAGAGAGTAGCAGAGGTAGCACGCAAGCATGGAAAATTTGCCGGAACCGTGGGAGGCCCCGGAAACGTGGACGAGCTGATTGCGATGGGGTACCAGTTTGTGAGTATGGGTGCAGACGTTGTAGGTGTCAAAAACTATTGTCAGGATCTGGTGGGTGCTTTTACAAAATCCGCCTCGGCCGGGTCGAAAAATTCATACATGAATACCTGAGCACGGCCTAGTCCATAGTAGGAAAGCTCTAAATAAATAAAACCAGATATTAACCATGAAAAAAAGGCCACTGGGCGCTACCGGGATACTTGTGTCAGAAATTGCTTTTGGGGGGGTAGAAATAGGCATGCCCTATGGTATCGGTGTCACAGGAAGGGAGGATATGTTGTCCGAAAAAGATGCGATCTACCTGCTGCATGAAGCTCAGGAAAAAGGTATCAACTTTTTTGATACGGCCCGGTTATATGGTGAAAGCGAATCCATTATGGGTAAAGCTTTTGAAAAAAGAAGGGATGATGTGGTAATCGCAACCAAGTGCAACCATTTTAGAAAAGACGGCAAGCTGCTGCCCGACAAAGACCTGAAGCCATTCATCGAAAATTCGGTACAGGAAAGTCTGCGGGCACTCCGAACCGACTACCTGGATATTTTTATGCTACATCAGGCAGATACCGAAATTCTGAAAAATCAGGTCATTGCAGAAGCTTTCTCAGAATTGAAAGACAAAAAGGTGATCCGTGCCACGGGGGCATCTACCTACGCCGCAGCCGAAACCGAATTAGCAGTTGACACGGGCAGCTGGGACATCATACAACTTCCTTTTAATCTGATGGACCAGCGGCACAGTATCTGTTTCCAGCAGGCTGGCCAAAAAGGTGTGGGGCTGGTGATCCGTTCGGTTCTCATGAAAGGACTTTTGAGCGACAGAGGCAGGAACCTTCATCCGGCGTTAACGGAAGTTGAAAAACACATTCAGGGGTATTACAAACTGGTGGGAGATCAGTTTCCCGATCTGCCCACGTTGGCCACCCAATTTGCCCTTTCGTTTGAAAATGTCTCAGCAGTGCTGGTAGGCATCGACAAAATGGAATACCTGTATAAGGCACTTGCAACGGCAAACGGGCAGTACATGAGCCAGGAACAGCTCAAAGAGGCCGAACAGCTGACATACCCCGATCCAGCTTTCCTGAATCTTCCGCATTGGGACCGGATGGGCTGGTTAAAATGACTATAAAGCAAAGAAATTTTTCATATACAAAGAGTAAGACCAACAGCTACAACTTGTCATGATCAACATTGGAATAATTGGCATGAGCCCCGGAAATGCACATCCCTACTCCTGGGCAGCTATTATTAACGGATCTTTTGACGCGGAGGAAATTACACGCATCGGTTATCCCGCTGTGGCAGCTTACCTGCAGGCCAATCGGGATACCCTGGGGATACCTAATGCCCGTGTAACACACGTCTGGTCGCAGGAAAGAGCGATATCGGAAAGCATTGCTTTTGCCGCTTCCATACCCTATATCACCGATAATCTGGAGGATATGGCCAGCCAGGTTGATGCGGTAATCCTGGCGCGGGACGACCCCGAAAATCACCAGGCCATGGCCGCACCTTTTATAGCCGCAGGACTTCCGGTTTTTATTGATAAGCCTCTCGCCTATTCCGCCGAGGACCTGCAATGGTTTTCCGACCAACATACTGAGGGAAAATTCATTATGTCCTGTTCTTCTATGCGATATGCCAATGAATGCCGCATTGCCCGCCAGGAATTAAAAACGCTGGGTCAGTTGGAACTCATTACAGCGGTGGGTAAAAAGGACTGGAAAAAATACGGGGTACATCTCCTGGAAGCGGTATTCGGGATACTGGATGATCCCGAGCCGGCGTCTGTCAGACATGTGGGTGAACTTGGTAAAGAAATTGTACACCTCAGGTTGCGTGACGGCCTGCAAATCACCTTTTACCTTTTTAACGATATAACCGGCACATTTCAACTCTCCCTTTTCGGTCAGCAGGGCTGGAAGCTGGTGGATATCCGAAACTCCTACTCCATGTTCCGCGACAACATCATTGAATTCGTCCGGTCGGTAGAAGAAGGTAAACCCCGCCTGGCATTCAGTAAAACCAGGAACATTATCAGTATCATCATTGCAGCAAAGGAAAGCAGGGAGAACGGGGGGAAGGAGGTTTTACTGGAGAAATTGGTGCGGTAGAGGGTGGGCGGTTGGAAGTAGGCAGTGGGAAGTAGGCAGTGAAGTAAACAGTAAAACAGTTCACAGTAAAAAGAGCTGACGGCTTGAAGGAGTTGACAGTAGGCGGTGGGAAGGAGGGAGTTAACAGTAAACAGCACACTGCAAAAATAGCTAACAGCTAATAGCCAACAGCTTGAAGCAGTAGGAAGTAGGCGGTGGAAGTAAACAGTAAAAAAGCGAACAGTCAATAGCCAGCAGCTAACAGCTTGAAGGAGAGGGCAGTAAGAAGTTAACAGTAAACAGAAAAAAAGCTAACAGCTAATGGCTAATAGCCAACAGCTAAATACCCAAAATGAATCATGAATGTAAAAGACTTACTCAGTTTAAAAAATAAAGTCATCCTGGTTACGGGTGGGTCGGGGAACTATGGAAAATGTATTGTAGAAGGACTGGCCGAAGCGGACGCCACCGTCATTACTACCTCTCGAGACCTTTCTTCTGCAGAAAAGAATGCCGGTTATTTTAGAGATAAAAACCTGGATGTACACGCTATGCAGGCAGACCAGGGCGATGCAGATTCCGTAAAAGCTTTGAAATCCGGAATTATGGAAAAATTCGGCAGGTTGGACGGTTTTGTAAATAACGCCGTTTCCAGGCCTATGAAGGGTTATCATGCTCCTATTGACCAGTTTGAAGAATCAATGCAGGTGAATGCTACCGGGATGATGAATCTCCTGCGGGAAATGACCGCCCTGATCGTGCAGAGTGGCGGCGGCAGTGTGATCAACATCGCATCCATGATGGGGATGTTCGGCCCGGACCTTTCCAATTACGACGGAGCACCCGGCATGGGTGATTTACCCCCCGATTATTTCTTTCACAACGCGGGGCTGATCAACCTCAACCGCTATATGGCCCAGATGAACGCCGGTAAAAATATCCGTTTCAACTGCATTAGCCCGGGGGGATTGTTCAACAATCAGCCCGAAGCTTTTGTGAATAATTATTGCAAAAAAGTACCGCTGCGCCGTATGGCCAATCAGGATGACATCAAAGGTTTGGTGGTATTACTTTCGTCCGATGCAGGAGCCTACATCAACGGAGAAAACATCCTGATGGACGGGGGACTTAATGCCTGACAGCCATTTATTAAATCAGACCCGCGCAGGAACCAGAAGATACCATCTGCTCTTGTCTATACCAAATCGCTTATTAACTTATCATTTATGAAAAAAGTAAATCATCCCGACCGAAATCCAGACTTCGCAACCGGTGCTTATTCTGACGGCATTATCGTTGACGGCTTTTTATTTGTAAGCGGTCAGGCGGCCGTAGACTTTAAAACTTCAAAATTTGTGCTCGGTACCATTGAAGAAGAGACCCGGCTGACACTGGACAATATCAAAGCCATTGTGGAAGCAGCAGGTGCAAGCATGGAGAACGTCGTAAAATGTACGGCACACCTGGCTGATATCAATGAATTTGACAGGTACAATACAGTATATGCCACCTATTTCCCGGGAATAAAACCAGCCAGAACCACGGTGCAGTCCGTACTGGCAGAAAACATCCGCGTGGAAATAGATTGTATTGTAAAACTGCCGTAGACCAGACGGTAAACAACATGAACGAACTCATGAAAGTGGAGGATATAAGGATTGGCGTGGTGGGCCTGGGCCTGATGGGCTCCAGCATCGTAGCGGCGTTGCTGGTGGCAGGGCATCAGGTGGTGGCTCTTGCGCCTGTTTCTTATGATGCACAGGAGGCCCCCTCCAAAATTGGCCGCCAACTGGAACTATGCCAGCAGGCAGGCATGATCAAAAATAACCCCTCCTTTTATCTGGACCGGTTGACCATATCCGAAGATTATGATTTGCTCGGTGCCTGCAGTATTGTTCTGGAATGTGTGATCGAAAAAATAGAGATCAAAGCCGAGGTGTATCATAAAATCACGTCGGTGGTAAGTTCTAAAACCATCATTGGGTCTAACACCTCAGCCATCCCCATCAGTGTTTTGCAGGAGAAGGTTGCTCATCCTGAACGCTTTCTGGGAGTCCATTGGGCAGAACCCGCCTTCATGACCCGGTTTCTTGAGATCACCTGCGGCAAACTTACCTCCGCGGATTGTGCCGACCATATTTTTACATTGGCTCATCATTGGGGCAAGGAGCCCACTTTGCTCAAAAAAGATATCCGCGGGTTTATCACCAATCGGTTGATGTATGCGGTATACCGGGAGATATTTCACCTGCTTGAAAACAATGTGGCCAAACAAGAGGATTTTGATAAGGCTTTCCGTTATGATGCGGGATCATGGATGACCCTGATGGGTTTGTTTCGCCGGATGGATTACATGGGGCTCGGTGACTATGCTGCCATTATCGATCAGCTTTTTCCTGAATTGAGTAATTCCGAAAAGGTACCCGCAAAAATGCAGGAAATGGTCCAAACCGCGGCTAAAGGCATTCATAACAGCAAAGGATTGTATCCCTACGTGCATGGAGAAGCTGACCAGTGGGATGAAGCGTTTGCCAGTTTCAACAACGAAATACATCAGCTGGCAGCAGAATACCCTGCCGGAAAAGTAAACGATTACCTTATCTCAGGCAAAAATTATCAGTAAGGCAGCGAGGTACCTGCAGACATTAAATTACACGTTTAATCCTTCAACGAATGAAAGTATCCGGATACCCTCAATCACCTGTTCTGCTGATGGGTGACAATAGACTGGCTTACAGCATAGCCCTTTGTCTGCAAAAAGCCGGACAGCCAGTTTATCTGAGTACGCCGGACAGCGAAAACGCGCAGCGTTACCTGCAACAGTATGCCGGGGCTCTCCCGGAAGATACGCCCATCGGGACAATAAGTGTGATCCGGGATCTGCATTTGGAAGAAAGTATCTCGATGGCCATTGTTGTGACCGATGAAAATCTCATTCATAAACAGCGGGCCATCTCGGCGCTCGAAGCCGTCATTCCGGCGGATACCCTCATCGCCATCAATACAGAATCAATTCCTTTGAGCCAGCTACAGTCCCAGGCCGGCAATCCTGACCGTATCCTGGGGGCCAACTGGGTAGAGCCCGCTAACACAACATTATTCCTTGAAATCATAGCCAATTCAGTCACCAAACCGGCCTTCACACACTATTTTTCCGAAACGGCATTATCATGCTGGAACAAAGACCCCTATATTGTAAACGGGGATTCGGGGATCCGGATGCGGCTTTTCGCGGCCATGATACGGGAAGCATTTTACCTGATAGAAAATGGCTATGCCAATGTGGGTGACATAGACAGAGCCTGCAGAAATGATGCCGGCTACTATCTTCCCTTTGCAGGAAATTTGCGGTACATGGACCTGATGGGCACCGATGCCTATGGTATGGTCATGAAGGATCTCAATCCTGAACTGGCACAGGATAAAAAGGCTCCGGAGTTTTTCAATGCCATGATGCGGAACAAACGCCTGGGAATGGAAAGCAACGGCGGATTTTATGATTACCAGCCGGGTGAAAGTGAAAAATGGGAATCACTGCTCAACCAGTTCAGTCACCAGATCAACGGCCTCTTTCAAAAATATCCTTTTAATTACAAGACCTCCGGAACAAACGGCAACCTTGCCACATTCCATTCCGAAAATCAGGTATAATCCAGGAGCCGGTACCGCTGGTATGCTACTGGAGTTCAAATAGAACAACAAGGGATACCTCCCCAAATACCACATAACCGGATAATCGAGAACAAGGCAATTTCCATTCGAAACAGCCATTACATATTCCTGACTTCATAGTGCCTGTGATACTATCATGCAAAAGTCCGTACCAGAATTTCGGCAGATCGCTAAATATTCAGGGTTCTCCGGTAGTCACTCGGTGTCATGCTTTTCAGCTTTTTAAATTGCCTGTTGAAGTTGGCAAGGTTTGTAAAACCGCACTCATAAGCCACCTCCACCACCTTCCGATCGTTTTGGGACAACAGCTTACACGCATGCCCGATCCGCACCGTTGTGAGGTACTCCACGAACGTGACGCGGAACTGCTCCTTGAAAAAATTACAGAACGCCGTTACCCCCATACTGCTTACAGCAGCCATTTCCGGCAGGCTTATGTCCTTGTCAAAATTTTGCATGATATACCCGGTTATCTTTTTAAACCGGTCGGACGAGCCATAGTGGAAGTTCTGCACAAAACGCGGGCTGGCCAGCAGCTCGTATTCATTGGTGTTGGACATGATATCAAAAATCAGGAACAGGGAAGATAACCTCTGGAGTCCGTTCATGTCGGGCATTTGTTTGATCAACGCATTGATTTTCTTGCGAGTATCTCCCAGCAAGGTCATGCCGCGTTCTGACAGCTTTAAAACTTTACGGAAATTTTCGATTTCCGGAATATTCATAAAATCTTCTCCCAGAAAATCATCTGTAAAGTGTAATACCAAGGCATCCGCTTTATGGTCGGCCCGCCTTTCCAGATAAATAGGATCATTCACCCAGACGTGTGGCAGCAACGAACCCATAAACACCAGGTCTTCCTCTCCGAAATATCCGATGTGGTCACCGACCATTCGCCTGCCGGTACTTTTGGTAACGAGTACAAACTCATAATGCGCATGGTAATGCCAGGGCGCAGGAAAGAAATCACCGGTTTCCCGGAAAACTATAAATGATTTGTCGACATCCTGAGGTAGGTGAAATTCAACAGCTTTCATAGTCCATAAATTTATTGTTTATGGAAAATAATATAATCATTCAATATTCACCAATTTGTGAAAAATAGTATCATAAATATAGATAAAAGTAGAATGATGTTGCCGTAGTGCGCGGAAAACGAACTGGATTTAAAAATCCTGCTCTATGGTCACCAGACCATGTGTAAAATCATATCGTGAGCAGGGGGGATTGGGCAGGGGGCAATTCGGTTAAGCGGTAAGTGGTACTGCGTCCGCCAGAATCTTCTTTCACCAAAATATTCTGATCGACAAGATTTTGAATATCCCGCAGCGCCGTGTCTTGAGATGACTTGGTAATCTTTGCCCACTTGGATGTGTTGAGTTTCCCGGTAAGGCCGTCAAGAAGTTTATTTAACATGATTCTTTGCCGCCGGTTGATATTCTTTCCGCTAAACATATTCCAGTACTGCGATTTTCTGAGCACAGATTCCAAGATTTCATCACTAACTGAAATGGCTCTGTCCAGGCAAGCCAGAAACCACACAAGCCATTCTGTAATATCAAGCTCGCCTTTTTGAGTTTTTTCCAGAATGTCGTAATATTTGTTTCTTTCAACTCTGATCTGTGCAGACATGCTGTAAAAGCGCTGGGAGGTCTTGTCGGATCGTGCCAATTGCATGTCAGCAATCGTGCGAGCTATGCGTCCGTTACCATCGGCAAATGGATGTATCGTGACAAACCATAAATGTGCAATAGCTGCTTTGATTACCGGGTCATTGCTCTTATCATTGTTGAACCACGCTATAAACTGATGCATCTCTGATGGAATTTTATCCGAAACGGGAGCCTCAAAGTGAACTTTTTCCTTTCCCAACACACCTGACACAACCTGTATAGGGCCGCTAGAACCGTCTCGCCAGTTCCCTGTCGTGATTTTAAACATCCCGCTTCTGCCTGTTGGAAAAAGTGCTGAGTGCCAACCAAACAATCTTTCCTCTGTAAGTTCTTTCGAAAAGTTGCTTGTTGCATCCATCAGCATTTCCACCACACCTTCAACATTACGATCAGCAGTGGACAGCCCGCTTGCATCCATTCCAAGTTTTCGGGCAATGGAAGAGCGTACTTGTTCCGGGTCCAGGATTTCTCCCTCTATTTCGTTTGACTTAAGCACATCTAAAGTAAGCGTCTGTAAAACTGCTTCCTCCCTTAACGAAAAGCCAAGAGTCTCCATCTTGCCAATAAGCCGACCTTGTTTGTTTCTTATTGAAGCCAAAGGTTGGATGATAACATTATTATCGCAGGAGAATTTTGGCCAGAGTGCTTTTTGATGGATGTACATATTTATTCTCCGCATTTAATGCGTTGAATGTAGTCTATATTCTCCGCATTATCAAGCTTATTCCAGGCAGGAATCTGGGGCAGAAGAGATGGGAAAAGGACAATCCCTTCCTTCCTTCCTTCCTTCCTTCCTTCCTTCCTTCCTTCCTTCCTTCCCGATCACATCCTTAATAATAACTAACAAATCATGAACCCGATCTGCCATTTTCAGATTACTTTTGTTCTTTCTTATAAAGAAGGGCCTCCTTGAAGAAGATATTCTTAATTTTTATCCTTTTGTTGCCTCTTCATGCTGTGGTTGCCCAGGTGCCCTACCTCCTGACCGACAGTGTATCTGCACAAATAAAAAATTACGAACTACTACCTGACAAAGGTTATACCATTCACCAGATTCTTTCCGATACCACCTTTCGCTTTATTTCAAACGATTCACTGCGCCCGGGAAAAGAAACAGCCTACTGGCTCAGGCTAAAAATTGAGAATCCCTTTTTTTACGACCAGCATTTTGATCTTTGGCTTCGCCCCTATTTTAAAAATACACTTTATTATTTTGACAGCAACGACCGGAAATGGGTCGCCCGGGAAACAGGTATTAAATCAAGGTCCGATTATCGCAAGCGCGGGGTGTTAACAATGCCCTTCATTTTACAGGGACAAACTACAAATGTATTGTATGTTAAAACGGACCTACCGCCATCCGGTAAATACGCCCCGGCATTCAAACCAAAAATAGTGCTCAAACAACAAAAGGCCAGTATTCAGGAAGAGCGAATCGTATGGATTGCCTGGGTAGCCTCGCTGGTGGTACTGTTGCTGTTTTTTCTCAACAATTTATATGTCTATTTCAGCTTCCGGGACCGAACAATTTTATATTATCTCATCGCACAGCTCGGCGGAATCATCTATATAACTTCATACCGGGAGTTTTTTACAGGTTTTTTTAATGGCCCCGTTTTCACCTTCCAGCTGAAACCCAACGGGTTCATTGCTTATTTTAACCTGAATTTTTTGCTGATGTACATCAGTCTCATACTGATCATGTATGGCATTGTGCAATTCACAAGATCCTATCTGGAAACGCCCAAAAACCTTCCTGTACATGACAAAGTACTAAAATACGGGCTGATCTTTTACCTGGCGGTCACCGGCACCATTACCTTACTGAATGTAAGCGTAATATGCCTGCTCGGAGTTTCTACGGTGTACGAGAATATCCTGGCGCTCCTGCTGATATGCGCTGTCCTGTTTGCCTCTGTATCCGGTTATCGCCGAAGGCTCCGTACGGCGGGTCCGTTTTTAGTGGCCAATACAGTGCCGCTGGTTTTTATAATTTGTACCACTTTGTTCCATGTTTTTGTGAGCCATAGCCGTACTGACGAAACATTTCTTCCCGACCTCAGCATCGTTGCACAGGCATTTGGTTTCTCGGTGGCGCTGGTTGCCCGTACAAGACTGCTGCAAAACGATTTGAACCAGAAAAAGTTAGAAGCGAACCAGCTGGAATTTGACCTTCGTGAGATTACCCTGCAGCAAAGATTTATGAAACTGGAAAATGAAAAAATCAATGCCGAAATCAATGAGGAAAAAATCAGAAATGAACTTCTGAATCAAACCCTGGAAGTGAACCAACGTGAACTGGCATCCACAACATTGTACATCGTGCAAAAAAACAAAATGCTTGCCAAACTAAAAAAGCAAATCCACGACTCGAATGCCGACAACAAAAACGAGAATATTAAAGACATTGAATCCCTGCTGAACAGCAACCTGTATCTTGACTCAGACTGGTCAAAGTTCAAACTGCATTTCGAACAGGTCCATCCCAATTTTTTCTCTGACCTCATTGCCAGATATCCTTCTCTGACCAAGAATGAAATAAGGCTCTTCGCATATTTTCACATCAATCTTTCTACGAAGGAAATTGCTGCATTACTGAACGTAGACCCGGGCAGTGTACGACGCGCCAAAAGTCGGCTTTACAAAAAGATAGCTATTCTTGGCGCGGATGAAACTCAAAGGAAGATGAACTGAAGTCTCTTCCAAAAGCCCATTGATTCAAATGCATTTTACAATTATGTATATCACTGCAAGTCACTTACTGATATATACAAATTGTTTCATAGTTTGAGTTTCTATCACTACCCTCTCAGGTTGTTTAACTTCAAATCTCAACATCCTTCGTCCAGAATGATTTAACGATATGTTTTAAAATACCCAGATAGGATTTAACATGAGGAGCCTGGGTGTAAAGTGTAAATTGGTCATGAGTCGTATGAAATCCCATATAGAAAAGCCAGAAGCCAAAAGAAAGGTATGGAACCGCAGCAAGCTCCACCTCACTGATGGAGCGATGATTCCTGTAACCTTCTAAGAATATGGTGTATGCCTCATCCGCAGCCGGTTGCGTCATCCTTCCTGTGTACACTTCTAAAACCAAATATTGCCAAAAGGTCATAATATCATTCACCAGCCAGCCATAACCCATAAAATCAAAATCAAATAACGTAATCCGGTCATTTTCAAAATGGAAATTTTTGGGAAGAAAATCAAAATGACAATATCCAGCTGAAAAGTCAGCAGTATCCATAAGTAATAGCTGATCTTTCGCAATCCTGGCTTTCTCACTTAACCAATTGTATCCTTCCGGATCATCCCTAAAAGAACCACCTATCATTCTTAAAGGATTGTCGATGGTAGTTTCAAAGTTAAAGTTCCATCGCGCTCCTACTTCCGGCATATTTGAGGACACATGATGGAAGCGTGCCATTTCCTTACCAAGATTTAATAACTGGTTTTCATTGAGCACCCTCACCACTTTTCCCGCAGCATAACTGAACAATACCTAATGCCTCAATCCTTCCACTGCTTCAATACTTAAAATTGCTTGTCCTGAAACGTCCAAAATCGGATAAGACACCGAAACCCCGGCATGCTTCAGTGTTTGTAATATCAGCACCTCTTCTTTTATCTGAGCCAAACTCCGGTGAGAACAACGATATATCCTTAGAATAAAACGGTCATCGCCAGATTCAACAAGATAGGTGTCTCCAACACCCCGGACTAACAGTTTACATTGGATTACCTCAATGTCGTATTTATCTGAAATGAGTGCAGACAAAGCATCAGGGCAAAGCGTAGAGTAAGTGGCGGGGAATATAGGCTTCATATGGCAAAGATAGAGCTAAGCATCGGCAAGTCTATAAAGTCCGATAATTTGAGAGGCCAAATTGTCAGCTAGAACGGTTTCGTCCATACCTGAAATAGGACCACTGGTCGTCGGCGTTCACTTTACTATTACTGCTCTACTCATGAGTCGTAATTCTTAACCCCGAATTCATCCCTCAACCCAAGTTATCCACAAAATATTTTTTTTGTCCATACTTTGTCCATGCCCGATTTTAGCCTCTCAGGCAGAAACAGGGTTGTTTTGTGCTTCCTTTTTCATATCCGGCCTGGCTGCTACCATTATCAAGACCTCTCTTACAAGAATCGCCCTAACTCATAACTCTTAATTCTTAACTCATACCCTCCCATTGTTCATGAACAAGCAACCGATCATCTACTATTTCCTGATCGAACTGATCGTCGTGATTAGTATCAGTTTTTACGGCCCATTTTTTAAGGACCTGACGGGCATGTATGGTTTACCCATAGCGGTCCTGCTGTATGTGATCCTCACGCAGGCCATTGCCATATCAGCTGTACTAACATTACAATATATTAAGAAAAAAAGTGGCTCCCTCCCACCTATACATACGGACACAAACAGCGAACCTGAAAAAGACTCGTCCCCTCTTACTAATGTAGCCCTCCCTGTCAAACTTCCCGGACGATCCCATTCGGCGACCGAGGTGCAACAGCCCTTAGTCGTTGAATCGGGGTCAGCCGGTAATCCATTGTCTGTTGCAGAACGCAGCAAGCTTAAGATCAATTTTGAACTGACCCATCCCGATTTTTTCGATAACCGTAAGAAACAGCACCCGTACCTGTCTAACAACGAAATATGGCTGCTGGTCTACTATGATCTCAAATTGTCAACAAAAGAAATTGCGGCCATCCTCAATATTGACTCCGCGAGCGTACGCAGAGCCAAGACCAGGATGCAGAGAAAACTCCGTCAACACGGTACTGAACCTGCAGACGACCCGTCGGATCCGATGAACGACATACCTGAAAGCGGTTGAGATTCCTTTTCACAAAACCCGTCTGTCCCACCTTTTATATCAGAAAATTCAAAAAACAACCATGCATTTAAAGCAAACACACCGAACAAAAAGTAATCTTTCACCCCGTTTCAGCCAGGCAATTATGCTGATCCTAATCCTCTTAGGAAGCATCGATGCCAGCGCAACCCGCCGTTATGTGGACGCCTCCAGCACCGCCCCTACGCCCGACGGCCTCAGTTGGGCCACAGCCTATACAAAATTTGAAGATGCCGTTACTGCCGCCGTCAGTGGCGATGTGATCTGGGTAGCCAAAGGAACCTACCAGCCAGCCTTCGAGGCCAGTTATACGCTCAAGGCCGGCGTAGAGATCTACGGCGGTTTCACCAATACCGATACGGACATAAGCCAGCGGGACTGGGAAGCTAATGTGACCAAACTGAAGGGCAACGGCAACAGCGTATTTTATATTAAAGAGGTGCGGAATAACCCGGTGTTGGATGGCTTTACAATTTGCGAGGGCATAAACAGGCTCGACTATGCCGGTGGGATGTGTATTTTATCTTCCTCACCGACACTTCGTAACCTGATTATCCGCGACAATCTCTTTTTTGACAGTGCCTTTAACCCCTCACTCTATCCATTCGGTGCAGGTATGTTTAACTTTAATTCCACAACGGTTCTTACCAACGTTAAGTTTATTGATAACATCTGCAATTCCGCTACTTCTATGGCCATCGGTGGCGGATTGGCCAACGTTTTCCATTCCAGTGTGGTAATGAACGATGTGGTTTTCTCTGGGAACAAATGTATTTCGGCTAATAATTTATCCCTGGGCGGAGGAATGGCTAATGATAATCAATCTAGTGCGGTATTGAACAATGTGACTTTCTCAGACAATAAATGCATTTCGGCTAATAATTTTTCCCTGGGCGGAGGAATGGCTAATAATAATCAATCTAGTGCGGTATTGAACAATGTGATTTTCTCAGACAACAAATGCATTTCGTCTGATGGCGACAAGTCCTATGCCTATGGAGCCGGGTTCTACTGCTCCGAGTCATCTCTTACTTTAGATAAGGTTGTGTTCTCTAAAAACGTGAGCGAGGCAGGCACGGGCACCTATGGCGGAGCCGTTTACATTGCATACACTCCGACCGACAAGCCCTCCTTGCTTACCAACGTGGTTTTTGATCAGAACTCGGCTTTATACGGGGCTGCTGTATATTGTAAGTATTCGACCGTTACCATGGCACACGCCACGGCTTCGAATAATATCGGAAATTACAGTTGGTGCTACGCATTTACCGGAGTCGCTGCTACCGTAACCATCGGCAACAGTGTCTTTTATAATAATCGAAGGGATCTCTTTTTTAGTAATCCGGTATCTACCGCCGTCAGAAACTCTTTCATAAACCCTCAAGGTACCGAAATCACTCCTGTTAATTCAATCTCGAGCGATTTTTCCCCGTTTTTGAATGAAGGCGTTCCGGCGGGCCCAGACGGTATCTGGATGACGGCGGACGACGGACTACGCCTGGTCTATGATGCCGTAGTAACACCCATAGACAAGGCGGAAACCATTACTTCTGAACTTTATTCTGCCTCGGTTGTCAGTGCGTCGGGAACGGACATCCGGGGCGTTCCCAGGCCGCAGGGCGCTGCCAACGATATGGGTGCCTACGAAGGCGGTGTGGATCGGGCCATTATCTACGTAGATGTTTCGAATACATCTGCAGTACATGACGGAACCTCATGGTCCACTGCTTTTAACAAATTAGAGGATGCGTTGGATCCGACAATTGTCGGTTCGGGAGGGTCGGTGTGGGTCGCCAAAGGAACCTATCAGCCTGAGGAAGGCAAATCGTTCATGATGCTCCCACTGAGCAGGATATATGGAGGATTTAAGAATACCGATACCGAGTTCGAACAGCGGGATTGGGTAAATAACCAAACGATCCTGCAGGGCAACGGCAGCCATGTCATCAAGAACGTTAACAGTGGCGTCGATCCGCCGATTACCGGCAAATCGGAGCTTGACGGGTTTACCATTACCGGAGGCAACGGAGGAGCAACAGGAGGAGGAGGAATGTACAACTATAGGTGTTCCCCAACCATTTCAAATTCAATATTTGATCAAAACGAAACCGATCTGAGAGGTGGAGCCGTTTATAATGATCTCAGTTCCCCCTGGTTCAGGAATGTATCCTTTACCGGCAACAGCAGTAACAACGGCGATGGTGGCGCAATTTATAATAATGGCGGATCGACGGCATATGACAACGTAATTTTCAGCAACAATAAGGCCGACAACGGCTATGGAGGTGCAGTTGTTGCCGATCGCGTAACGATGGTAATGAACAACGCCGTTTTTGAATCCAATCATGCAGCCAACGGAGGAGCCATTTCATCGATCCAGTCAACGGTGGATATTACCAACTCCGTATTCGTTGGCAACCAGGCCACCACTTCTTCGGCCGTCATGTACAACACAGGCATAAAGCTTCATATCACCCATGCGACCTTCCTGAATAATATCGCCACGGACGAGCTAATATCTGAGCATGGCGCGTCAATATATTCATACACTTCCATTATCAACAGCGTCTTCAAAGGAGGAGCACCCATTGGTAGCTACCCGGTTGTCTCGTATACTACTTTAGGAACCGTGCGGTCGGGAATAGCCAACGAGGTAAAAACAACTGATTTGTTTGTTAACGAAAACCTTCCCAAAGGAGCGGACGGAATCTGGTTCACTGAGGATGATGGATTACAACTGGCTTATGACGTGGATACCTCGCCGGCAACGGCGATCAATTCGGGCAAGACCGTCGTCGAGGCTGATGGTAATACCTCAATCACCGACGTTGCACTAAAAGATATTACCGGTTTCCCGAGACCATCCGGAATGGGTTACGACAAGGGTGCCTACGAATATCGATACCCAGTCGGTGTTGCCAGTCACCTCTATGTGGATGCGTCCAATACAGCAGATCCGAGAGACGGAAAAACCTGGGGGCGGGCTTATAACAATCTTGACCTGGCTCTGGCTGACCCGCTTCTAACCGCAGGTAATGAACTGTGGGTGGCTAAAGGTACTTACCAGCCTGCAAGCGGCAGTTCATTTGTGATGAAAGAGGGTGTGGGCATTTATGGTGGATTGCTCAATACCCATTTGGATTTATCGGAACGGGATCCTGCCGCCAACCCCACCATACTCAAAGGCAATGGAAAATCGGTGATTGACAATACTTTCACGGAGCCAACAGCCCTCACCGGTACTGCCGTTCTGGACGGCTTTACCATTCAGGATGGAACTTCCAGTATTTTGGGCGGTGGTATCAGGAACACCTATGCGTCACCAACACTTCAAAACCTCATCATCAAAAATAACTCCGCCACCAGCAACGGAGGAGGAATAGCGCTCGACCATTCATCTTCCCAACTGATGAACGTCAGAATTGAAGGTAACCAGGCACGGATCGGGGCAGGCATGGATATTACGAATAGCTCGCCGTCCATGATCAATGTGGTCTTTAAGGACAATAATGCTGGCGAATTTGGCGGCGGTATCAACAGCACATCGAGCAGTTATGACTTATTGAACGCTGTTTTCGACGGAAATAAAGTTACCGGAGAGTGGGGCGCAGGCGGCGGTGTATTCTCTTCGGGCGAATCAGGCCCTACAATTTTCAAGAACGTGATCTTCTATGACAATAAGGCCGATTTTGGCGGCGGGATCAGTGGTGAAAGTCCCGTTTTAACGAATGCCACTTTTTACAAAAATATTGGAAATTTTGGGGGCGGCGCCACAAACTTTTATTCACAGACGGCTGATGTAGCTGCGATCACCAACAGTGTTTTCTGGGGAAATACCGATGGAGACAATGATACAGCGACGCCCGACCTTTATTTTCCGGGACAGGACATCACCGCCAACTACAACTTCACCCAATCCGATTTCAGCAGCGGGAGAACGGGCAACATCCAGGGAACATCGTCCCCATTTGTGAACGAAGCCCAGCCTATGGGCCCGGATGGTATCTGGTTTACCGAAGACGACGGTCTGCAGCTCAGCGTCTGCTCCCCGGCACTGGACAAAGGCAGTAACGATGCCGCCAGCGAAATTTACATCGACGTGCTTGAGCAACCGCGTAAACACAACACCACGGTGGACATGGGCGCTTATGAAAAACAAAGCAACACCAAGCCTGATGAATTTGCCTCCAATGCAGCCCTGAGCCTGAATACAGCCAACGACCTTCCCCTACTGCCTACCTGCGAGGACAACGGCTGGACTTTCTACGCCGATCCCACAAAACCCGACAACTTCATTTTCGCCATCGACTGGAGTACCGGTAATGAAGCGGCCAAAGCGACAGCAACTGTTAAAATCACGCTTGCGGAAAACAACACTGCTGTGCTGGACAGCGACAAAGGCATTGTAGCCATGCGGCGCTACTGGAATGTGGATCTGCACGCTACTACGCTGGTGAATCCTGTCAAAGTACGTTTTTACTATGACACGGCCGATGTAACAGCCATGGAAAGCACTGTATCAGACGCTTCGCTGTTCATGAAAAACAATGAGGTGAAATGGTTTAAAACCACTGGCAACTTATATGTTCCGACGCAAATCACGGCAACGGATATCAACACAGGCGCCCGCTTGTTCCTTACACCCGCGTATGGTACGGACAACGGCATCGCCTTTGCCCAGTTCAACGAAGTAACCTCATTTAGTGGTGGTACCGCCGTCATACTGGCCGAGAAAGAACCGTCGCTCCCCGTTACGCTGATCAGTTTCCAAGGTAAAAACACCGAACCAGGTAGTAACCTGCTTACATGGAAAACCGCCGCCGAAAAGGATTTCAGCCATTTTGAAATAGAACACAGCCTCAATGGTACCACATTTACAGTACTCGGCAACGTCCAGGGACAGAATACAGGCAATTATCAATACACACACGCAAACCCGCCGTTCGCGGTCAATTATTACCGTCTCAGGATGGTAGACCTCGACGGTTCCTTTGCCTATTCCAGGATGATTTCTGTCGCCAACAATCAGGGTGTTCCCCTTGCAGGCAGCATTTATCCTAACCCTGCTGCATCAGGAAAAAATAGCTTTATCGACTTTAACGTCAATGAAGCAGGTACCTGGCAAACACAGATATTCAGTACCTCAGGTATTTTGCTGAAATCCGGCAGTATCAGTCTCCAGCCCGGTTTCAACAAAATCATGATCGACGTCAAAGGCTTGCCCGAAGGAATACACCTGGTCAGGTTCAGAGACCAGTACCAGCGTGAGGTGGTCAGGAAGCTTGTAATTGAGTAAGAGCCTGAGGCAGAGGGTTGTCAATGGCATCTGGTGAACAGTAGGTAGTTAATAGTAGGCAGTGGGCGGTAGGCGGTGGGTGCAACGGTCAATGGTCAAAACAGGAATTAATTTGAAACAGCAAACCGGCGGATAAGGCAGCCGGTTTGCCATGACCGACCTTTTGTTTTACTTCAACACAGCTCTGATCGCCCGCATCAATACTTCCTCCACCTCCGGTGCCACGCCGGAAGCCAGCCCGCTGGTTTCGTACCCACCCTGGGAATAAGCCGCGCTTGTGCCGATGTAGCCAGGGCCATATTCCTCATAAGCGGCTGTACATACCTGCTCAGGCGCCGGGCGCAGCTTTTGGGCAGCAAGCTGGTATTCAATGAACAATTCACCGGGGAGATTAAGCAGCCATGTCCTGTCGAGCCTTAGCGAAGAAATTGTCACCTGGTTGGTGACAGTGTTTTTCTCCAGCCACGCCAGCTTTTCAGCTGCTGCATACTTATCAGAGGTACCCGAAGTGGTATCTTCCAGCGTTTTTTTCAAATCCTTTGCATTAATATTGCGTGTGCTTGGCAGATGGGTATTTACATATTTCCAGGAAAGATCCTTGCTCGTCAGGGCCGACCTGCTGGTTTGGGCCCAGGCTTTTTTCATCGCCTCTTCCATTCTTTCCGTCAGAAGAACACGGGTGGCCGGAGATCCATCATTGTATTTCCCGGCTGTAATATTGCCACCGGCACCATTGAAATGAATGTGAGGAATGCCCGTGGCCTTTTCCCTGGCATTCCTTGCTATACCCACAAATTCGCAGGTAACGTCACCCTGGCCATAGTAGCTCTGCGGATGTGTAGCATAATAGGTCAGTACTGCAAGCGGCTTGTCATTCTGCCAGAAGCTTACATTTTTTAGCCAGGGGTCTATCAATCCTTCCGGGGCTGCTATAGCCTTTGGATCTTTGGTACTACTCCACCGTACAATGGCCACCTTTCCATCCGGCCCCAGGATGCGCCGGTTTGAAGCCACCTTATCCACTTGCGCCTGACCAAAACCAACATGCGTTACCTCCTGTGCACTACGCATGGCTTTGCTGACACCCGCTGCAACATTATCGATCACCTCTAAAAGAAAAAGGCTATCCATGTGCGAACCGCCCATACCGTATCGGCTCAGTATCCTTTCGATTCTAAAATCACAAACCACGCCATCGTGCTGATGTAACGCATGCACCGATACCCGTTCCACGGTTGTATGGGCAGCGTCCGCCAGCTTACGTCTCCACACATCCTGTCCTTCATTTGAAATCCCTATCCAGTCAACGGCACACAAGACAATCGGTTTTTCATCGGAGAGTATGACAACCCCTCTGGCACTAAGCGAATCGGTAATGGAGCGTGCCCGGGCATAGGCAACCGGGCTGCCAATGGGTGGCGTAGCATCCACATTAAAAACTCCAATCCTGACGGCCTGTGCGGCACAGCCGGGAATCACCAGCAGCCAAACGGCGATAATTAGGTAAAGTTTCACTTTTCTCTTGTCAGGCAGGCACATATCAGTTTGAGGGTTAGGATTCAGAAATTCAGGTGCGAAGGTCATTTTTACAAAACAAACATTTTTATCCGTGCTCCGGCGTAAACAGACGTTTTGCTTTGGAATGGCAAACTTACGTAAAAGCCGTGTGGATAAAATGATTAAGCCCGGATTACGCAATAGGAATTTGAACGAAATATCATTTTGCAAAATTGGCGTAAAGTTCGCTGTGACGGCAGACCGGGGCCTGTCGGACAAGAACTGAAATGCCAATGAAGCAAATTTTTATTTCGGACCATGAGCTAATGCGTAATCCGGGTTAAAACAAAGATGCCCATCATTGGGCTTCCTTGTTCTTTTTATTTAATATTCGGTTTAATTACTTTTCAAAAATAGAAAACCTCCTCAGTATCTCACCAAGCCTAATCTACCCTTGAAATATGTACTCCCGACGCGAATTTGTAAGACGGCATTCTTTGAAAAGTCTGGGTTTGTTACTGGCCCCTTTTGTTTTACCCGATGAGCGGAAACCCAAAACGTCGTTCCGGTTCATCAGCCCGGTAGACGGAGATATGCTCCACAGTGGAGACGGAATTGCCACCAACGGCACGCTTAAAACCAAAGTGAAAATTTCGGCTCCTGCCCATGCGCTCATCACGGTAAATGGTAGGCCTGCGGTCCGCAAAGGTAATATCTTTACTTCTGAACTGATGCTGGACCAGTATAAGAACATTATAGAAGCAAGGAATACCAGAACCGGAGAAAGCAAAACAATCACGATTTACTGGCTTCCCAACCTGGTGGATCGATACCGGCTTTCCATTGACGATGCCATCTGGTTTTTGAAGGATATTCACCTTCACGCAAGTACTTATCAGTCGCTTTTTGAAAATCCGTTCATGGGTTTTCTGAAAGAGTTGCATGACCAGTTTGGAACGAAAGTCCATATCAACATTTTCTACGAAACGGAGGGTTTTAATCTGTCGCAGATGACAGATAAATTCAGGAATGAATGGATAGCGAATGCTTCCTGGCTCCGGCTGAGTTTTCATGCAAAGGCTGAATTTCCCGACAATCCTTACAGAAATGCCGGATACCATCAGGTGAAGCAGGAGTGTGAGCAGGTAATCTCCCAGATACGCCGCTTTGCGGGTGCCGAACTGGACGGCCCCGTTACTACGCTTCACTGGGGCGAGGTACCCGTTGAAGTATCCAGAGCATTACGTGACGCGGGTTATAAAGGCCAGCTTTGCGATTTTAATGTAGATGACGATCTTCCTCCCTGCTCCTATTACCTTAGCGTAGAACAAAGGCGCCACATGAACAAACGTTTTGTCTGGAGGGATAATCAGGAGGATATTATTTTCATCAAAAGCAGTGTAATTATAGATACCATGAAAATAGAAGGTATTGTGCCACACCTGGAAAGATACGGACGGGAATCACGCCGCCAGCCCTATACGGACCTGCTGGTTCATGAACAATATTTTTATCCTTATTACCGCGCCTATCAGCCCAATTACCGCGATAAGGTACTAAAAGCCGTTACCTGGGCGCACGACAATGGGTATCGGCCAGCTTTTTTAAGTGACTGTATTTTTGGTTAACCTGGTAACTCCTGTTGTTCAACTTTCAGGTAGCACCAGTATTCGAAAATAATGAGCAGCCGCACTTTTTTATATGTGTAAAGTCATTCTTTTGTCCTACAAATCATTGAAAATTGCATTACCCTGACACGATACAGGAACCAATCCATTATTTCAAAATTGAATCTGTTATGAAAAAGATACTCGTTCCAATAGATTTTTCCGAAAATGCACAAAAGGCTATCAAAGCCGCGGAAACTATAGCATCCAAAACCGGAGCCGCGCTCTCCATCCTGCATACCTACCAGCCCTATGTTGCCGATATTTCCATCCCTGCTACGGTAAGTTCCCTGCCGGTTTACGAAGAACTGGAAAATTCTTACAAACAGCAGCTGGACGAATACGTAGCAGAAGCGCAAGCGTTGGGGTATCAGGCCGAGGCCGTCTGGGAATCGGATGGTATTCATACTGCCATTCTTCGCCAGGCAAAAAATACCAATGCGGACCTGATTGTACTGGGACGTACCGGAAAAGGAAGTTTTATGGATAAACTAATCGGAAGCGCTGCAACCGGTATTGCCACCGACGCCCCCTGCCCCGTGCTGGTGATCCCCCCGGATGCTGCCACCACCGACTTTAAGCAGGTGGTGTATGCCACGCAGCTGGAGTATGAAGAAACAGATATTCTCCGTCAGGTCATTCAACTGGCGGAACTGCTGGGTGCCAAACTTACCTTTATCAAGATCAGCTCTTTGGAACAACCTAACATCCAACCGGATAACCAGTATATTGAACAAATGACCGCGGAATTTAACATTCCGGCCAGCGATATTGTGATACGCACCGGAGGAGGGGTTCTGGACGGGATTGAAAATTACTGCAAAGAGGTAAACGCAGACCTGCTGATTGTATCTACCCGTGAAAGAGGTTTTTGGGAACAGTTTATCATCAATCCAAGCGTAACCAGGAAACTGGTGGTGGAAACCCACGTGCCATTGCTGGTTTATCACATGAAAGAATAGTAAACCGGAAACACCGGGGCAAATGGAGTATCCGGAGCGGGTCCGCTTCGGATACTCAAAGCATTTTGTTTGTAAAAAAAATAACAGTTTTTAGCTCTCAACAAGGACTGCCTCCGTCAGCAAAGCAATAGCCGGATTACTTCTTTTTTAACAACAAACTATTGGTGATATTTTTAACATACTGATTTTTATCTGTCAATATCTCTTTTATTGTTTGGTATATATCAGGATTTGAAATATGCCTGGCCGAAACTAACTGATAGGCGTAACTGAGCGCAGCGGGGTTCAGTATACCCTGCAGATAGTAGCGAAGTAATTGCAGCACGACTTCGTCGGAAACCGCAGGACATTCAAGCAGCTTCCATATAATATCCAGTCTTTTCAGATCATTTACTTCTGGTATCTGATCTGCCAGTTTCTTCTGAACTGCCTCACTGCTTAAACTGCCCACCGTGATCACCCGCAATGCCAGGCTGGAATTACGCTCGTCTTTAGACGCTACTCTATCAATCAGCTGATCAACAAAGCTGCTCACATACTGTGTGTTACCCGCAAGAATATTGAACACCCAGAAGTCTGCGATCGGGTCGTTTTTATGTAGCAGATTGGCCAGATACCCCTGGCTAACGCGCTGTTTCAAAAGGTTATTTATATTTTTTTTACCCTTTCCGTAAACAACCTTCCACAAGGTAAAACAAGTGTAAACCGCATCCTGCACCACGTAGTCGTGCAAGGATTTACGCGTTGCGCCGGATACCCCATCCACATCATTTTTCTTTTCCACCACCAGATCTTCCATTTCAAGATCTTTAAAAACAGATAACGAATCAGATAAAATAAAATGAAGCCTGTTGTAATCATCTGCACTGAATTCCGCATGATCCGTTTTGGTCAGTGGCTCCCGATCCATTAATTCAAAGTGATGATAATTTCCAAAACCGTCCCAAACCAACCGGATACTAATCATCCTGCACTGGCCCGAATTACATACTGATTGATGGATATCACTGCTAAACCAGTTGCTTGGTCCGTCTGCCGCCTGGCATTCCAGCAGACTAAAGGTTTCGAGTGAATCGTCAGTAAAGGTATGTTTCAGGAATACACAATTTTCATCCGCCTTCTGCTTTTGCCAATGCAAGCCGTACGAAACGACTGAATGAGTTAAAAACAAAAATACCAGTATTACGAGACGGCCGATAAA
This sequence comes from Dyadobacter sp. CECT 9275, assembly GCF_907164905.1. NCBI lineage: Bacteria > Pseudomonadati > Bacteroidota > Cytophagia > Cytophagales > Spirosomataceae > Dyadobacter > Dyadobacter helix. The sequence goes on from NZ_CAJRAF010000002.1 coordinate 1,407,107, forward strand.
ATGATAAAACATACTTCTGCTAATTTTCCTGCGATCCATATTCAATATGACGAAAACTTACCGCATCACAACCGTTTTGTTGTGCCATAGGTACAAAACAATCTCACTAAACGTCCTTCCGGATAATCAGTAACAGCTTTCACTATAATAGATTCTAAATGGTCCACTTCACCTCTGTCCAATCCACTTCCTGAGGTAAGCGGTTAGAAGTTGCCGAAATGGCGGCCAGTCGCCCGGCTGCCTCGCCCATCACCACAGAGTTGCCCGTAACCCGGTAACTGGAATGCGCAATAAAATCACCGCTTATGCAGCGCCCGGCCATCATTAATCCTTTGATATCTTTCGCAATTAATGCACGGATGGGTATGTCATAAGGTATGGCCTTTACACCCCGGTTATATACCTGCCTGTTCTCATCATCTTTTTTCACCGAATGCACATCCACTCCAAAAGTTACTCTACAGACCGCATCCTCATGCCGTGCCCCGGCCATGATATCTCCAGCCGTTACGGTATACAACCCATGTATCCTGCGGCTTTCCCGTACCCCGATCTGTTCGGCAGTACTCACGATCCTTAAATTTTGCCAGGAGCCACCAAGTGAGCGGAGGCCATTCACGATCTGATGCACCTCCGCACGTGCCCGGAGGGTGGCAATACTGATTTGCCGGGCATCAAACCCCACATAACCATATTCATGATTGGCCATTAACATAAACAGATCTTTATGTATGGGATATAACCCGGGCAGGCTATAGGAAGGTTTCACGCCACTTTTCATGATTTCGGCTTCCAGTCTTTTTTTAGAAGGAGACCGCACCTTGCTATCCTCGGCGTCGCGGACAAACGGTTTGATCTCTTCATAATTTATGCCGGTAACAATGGCCAGAAGGCTCATCGGCTGGCCTTCCCCTTCGGGGCCGCCATAATCGTATTTACAACCTGCCTGCATGGCAAGGTCCCCGTCGCCGGAACAATCCACAAAAATCCTGGCTGACCAGGCTTCCCTCCCCGACTTAGACTCTGTCAGCAGGTGCGTAAGCCTTCCATTTTTCACCGCCGTTGATACAACTCTGGTATGCAGACGGACATCGACATTGGCCTCTACACAATAGGCCTCCAGAACTACCTTCATGATCTCGGCGTCAAAAGCATAACTGCTCCCGCTTGCAACAGTACCCTGCCCGGAAAGTTTGGCGAGGTCACGCTTGATTTCATTGATAAAACCTGATTTGTTCTGATTGTCCAGTATCCAGGTAAGGTTGCCGGCCGTCCATACTCCCCCCAAACAACCATGTACTTCAATCAAAAGCGTTTTGGCTCCGTTTCTCCCTGCCTCTACGGCAGCAGCTATACCTGCCGGGCCCGCACCGCAAACGATCACATCATAAGCTCCGGCCAGAGGAATGGTCCGCTGGGGCTCTACCACTCCCTTTTCTTTGCTGACGGCGCCTTGTGCCACCGACTCGGAAAAGGGCAGTATTGCACCAAAAATTGCTGTATTGATAAACGCTCTCCTCTCCATCTGCTAATTGGTTTTGGTTATATATCATTCATTTAAAAACAGGCCCAGGTCCACTGACGAGAGGCAAACAGTACCTTTGAAACGTAAATGATCTTACCGCCCTCCCCTTTGGAGCAGCCCAGATCGAAGTAAGTATTCTCCAGCACCAGATCGTTTTTTCATACAAAACGTGACCTGATTTAAGAAACTTCACTCCAGTTTACGGCCATGGGCAGCCTGTTGGACAGAGATGCCTTTGCCGCTACCTTGCCAGCAGCTTCCCCCATGGGCACGGCGTTACCCGTTACCCTGTAGCTTGCGTGCGCGTAAAAATCACCGCTGATACACCGGCCCGCCATCATCAGGTTGGTTACATCCTTAGCAATAAGGGAACGGAGGGGTATCTGGTAAGGCTTCATTTTTATGCCGGAGTTACTGTAACCTCCGCCTTCCGCTTTGGCCAATGCATGTACATCCACAGAGAATTTCACATCACATACACCATCAGGAAACTGTGCTCCTTTCAGCAGATCTTCCTTGGTGAGCATATACTGCCCATGAATTCTCCTTCCCTCCCGGATACCGATTTGCGCCGCCGAAGTTACAATTCTTACATTGGACCAGATACCTCCGGTTGCCCGCAGCCCGCTTATGACTTTATTGATTTCGTTGCGCGCGTCAATGGTCGCCTTACTGATCGCATCGGCATCAATGGCTGACACGCCGTACTGGTGATTCATCATCAGCGCTACGGAGTCAGGGCGGATGGTAAAAAAGCTCGGCATACTGTAACTGGTGTCAAAGCCGATCCGTAGGATCGCCGCGTGCAGTTTTTTCTTACCTTCGGTAGAAGGTGACCCGTCTTTACCAAGTCCCTCAATAAATCCCTCCTTCACCAGGTCGGCCTCTTTCAGCCCGCTTAAAATCACCATCAGGGACATCGGCTGAACCCGGCCGGTTGCAGGCTCACCAAGATCAAAGCCACATCCGGCCCGAGCCGCCAGGTCGCCGTTACCCGTAGCATCAATGAACACTTTCGCCTTCCAGGCCTCGCGTCCCGAAAAACTTTCAGTAGTTATAAAATCAATTTTCTTATTCCTGTCCTGATACGCCGCCGTTACCCGTGTATGCAGGCGTACCTCCACCCCCGCTTCCCTGCACATTTCTTCCAGTATCCATTTCATTTGCTCGGCATCGTACTTCTTGGCCGTAAACTGAGCACCCGACTGATCCAGCCTGTAAATCAGTTCTTTCATGATGCCATTTTTATTTTCGTGATCGATGATATTACTGAGCAGGCCTGCCGTCCAGATTCCCCCCAGGCACCCGTGCAGCTCAATCAGGGTTGTTTTTGCACCCGACCGGGCTGAGGCCAGCGCAGCGGCGAAACCCGCCGGTCCACCTCCGCATACGATCACATCTGTTTCTCTGACAACAGACAAAGAACGCCGGGGTTCTTCCACGGTACCCTCCTTGCCTTTCTGAAAGGGATTACTTTCGGAAGACACGAGATGCGGCAAAACGAACGGCCCCAGTAAACCCGCCTTGATGATATTTCTTCTTTTCATGATTTTTTAGTTTCAGGTAATGGATAACAGGTCTAAAATCAAATTCAAAAGATCGGAAAATGAAAAGGTACCGGCCCGGGATACTCGCAAACACGATACCTTTTTCATTTTACTTTATTGCCCAGAATACTTTGGTACGGGCTTCCAGCGCCGATATATTATCAATGTCTGTAGGCGTGCTGGTGTTCCTGGTGATTTCACTAACGGGGTACGGTAAACGCGATGCTCTTCCGGTAGGATCAGTAAGCGGAATAACGCCCGTTCTTCTGACATCGTTATAGGCTTCTATAGGCTGAAACTGATAAAAATAAATGTACTTCTGCTTAATAACGTCACTCAAAACCAGCGCTCCGCTGCCGGGTAAAACTTTGGGTAAACTTTTATAGGCGCTGATTTTCTCATCACTCAGTTTTACCGCAGGCCGGTAATCTCCGGCATGTTTCAGCGCTAGGTCCACTGCCTGCTCATAAGCCGCATTGGCTTTGGCCTTATCCCCCAGCCTCAGCTGCGCTTCGGCTTCAATGAATTTCAGCTCAACAAACGTCAGCAACGGCATCGGAGAATTAAAATATTTCATCAGTTCCGGTTTGGAATAATAGGCGCCATCGAGCCTAGGTTCCCCAAAGTCAGCCCTGGCGGTGCCGTTGGGGGCCGAAACGATCTGTCCTTTTACTTTGGTAAACCATATAGCAGCCCGTGGATCTTCATCGGCTTTCTGAGTACTTCCAAAGCTCGCCATCGCCTGATAGATGCCATTCCCTACACTGGATCCTGGCTGGCTGTTATTGGCTACTGAAAACGGGTTTCCGTTGGTTTGGGTATCCGCAAATTTAGAGAATATCAGGTTTTCAGCGTCACTGCTGAATGACTTTGCAATTGCAGCCAGCGCATTATTGGCCGATCCGGTACCATCAACGTTGCTCAGGCGGTTATACAGCCTGGCTTTTAACCCATAAGCCGTTTTAATCCACAGTGCCCGGTTGCCTGCAAAAAACATGTCATCCGTTTTGGGCGCAACAGGACCCGGCTCCTTTTCCAGATTGATGATTGCTTCGTCCAGCATTTTTTGAATTTCGGCATAGATTTCCTGGGACGGATCAAAAGACGGATTCACAATATCGTCTCTTAACGCCTCCTTAAAGGGTATGTCGCCGAACAGATCCGTTAAAGCGGCCAGATTAAATGCTCTTAATACATCTGCTATTCCGGCATAGGTATACGCTTCGCTTTCCAGGGCCTTTTTCTTTACAATCGCAAGGTCATTCAGGGCCGAATAAGCCTGGCCCCATACCTGAGATCCCAGCCCCTGCACATCCTTGAGCACGTTGTTCCCTAATACAAAGGTGTTAGCCTCCGACAGGTAATAGGCGTTTAAAGCGGTACTACCTCCCGCCACCTCTGTCACATAACTCATTTGTACCTGCGGCAAAATGGTTTTAAGCGGGGCATCATTTACCTGATTGGGATTGGTGTCTATTTTGTTAAGTATTTCATCCGTACAGGCCGCCGAAATGAACAGAAGCAGTACAATCAGTATCTGTAATTTTTTCATCTTTATCAAAATTTAAAATTTCAACCGAATACCGGCGCCATAACTTTTTGTCTGGGGAATTTGAGAAACCTCAATACCTTGTGAATTCGGGCTGGAGTAGGATCCTTCGGTAATATTGACCTCAGGATCTGTAAAAGCCTTTGTGATCAGGAAAAGGTTGCGCCCTGTGAAGTAAACAGAAGCGTCACTTATTTTCCTCCCTTTCAGCCATTTAGCCGGGAAATTATAACTCAGCCCTACTTCCCGTAATCTGACAAACGATGCGTCGCTCAGGCTGGCTTCGCTGTTGGGCCATAAATTGTTGAAATAATTCACATCCTTCTTGATGACAATGTCGTTATCACCCACGATCTCCACCGTCCCGTTGGCCACCGTTCCTTTTTTGCCCACAGGAACAAACGAGGTCTCTCTGTCGCGGGTTTCTCCTGCCAGGCCTCTTCTCTGAGACTCGTTCAGCGAATGGTTATATATCAGCCCACCTTTTCGCCAATCCAGCTGGGCCGACAGGGTAAGACCTTTAAAGGTGAAACTGTTTATAAAATTCATTTCAAAATCGGGGGTAGGTGTACCGAGTACCTTTTGCGTATTGTTAATGATGGGTAACCCGTAATCCACCTTGGATTGATCACTCTGATAGATGATCTGATTACTTGCCGGATCTCTCATATAAGACGTCCCTACAAACTGAGGATATACATTGCCCACCTCGGCCACCAGTGAGATGACCCCGCTGGAAATATTTACCCGCTGGGTTCCTCCGTAAAGTTCCAGTACCTTGCTTTTATAGGTTGTGAAGTTTGTATTAAACTCCCATCTGAAATCTTTGATCTGCACGGGTACCAGCGAAAGGACGATTTCATGCCCGTTGTTGCGTATTTTTCCACCGTTTCTGATCTCGCTGGAAGCTCCGGTGGTAATGGCCACGGGAACATTAAAAATTTGCCCGTCCGACTTACTGTCAAAATAGGTGTAGTCAATGGATATCCGGTCACTTAAAAATCGGAGATCACCGCCTATTTCAAAAGTCCGGGTATTTTCGGGGCGCAGGTTCGGATTGATACGCGTTGAACTCTGCGTCCAGCTCACCAGTCCCTGATACGGAAAAACGAAAGATCCTGGCGTATTGGTTGTAAAGCCTCTGCCATTGACGTAAATAGGACCCGCCTGGCCAACTTCAGCCAAGGTAGCTCTCAGCTTGGCAAATGAAAAGATCTGCTTGCTCTCCGGAAGCAGCTCGGTAACAATGGCACTGGCTCCGATAGAAGGATAAAAAAACGACCGGTTGCCTGCCGGCATATTGGATACGATATCATTTCTGCCCGAAGCATTGATGTAAATTTTATCGTTCCATCCGATGTTGACATTACCATAAAATCCAACGATACGCTGTTTACTGGTACTGTTACTTGCGGAAATCAGGGTGGCATTTGCAAGATTAGGCCAGTTTCCAACCACCAAATTGGACCCCGTGGTGTTAATACTCTGGAAATTACTGTCGAATACTTCATTCCCGATAATGGCATCCACATTCCAGACCTTGCCGATGCGCTTGCTGTAGTTAAGGAACAGATTGGAGTTCAGCTGGTTGGAAAACCTCGTATACAGAAAAAGGTCTCCTCCGCTAGGTGGGTTGGTTCTGCCCCGGGTGGCATAACCGAGTTCGTTATAATCATTGATGACCGTGGTGTAATGATCCACCCCGACCCGATAATTCAGTGCAAGGTCAGGTGTAAACTTATAGTTCAGCAGTATATTCCCAAGGGTTCGTTTGGTCTTTTCGTTTCTGAACGTATGATTGATCACCCAGTAAGGATTATTCTGCGATACCCGGTAAAATATTTGCTGGTAAGGATCCCCCGGTGTTGCGTAAGGTTTCCCTTTCAGGTTATAGGAAGGAGGAGTTTCCGTTATCCCTCTGAAAATGTTTTCGTTACCTCCCTTTTCCGGAAAATCGTCCACTTTCAGATCCGAATAATTCACCGAGATGGAGGAGGTCAGATTTTTCAGCAATTTAAAATCACCGTTAAATTTGATGTTGTTTCTGGACATCGACGAATTAGGCACAATTCCCTTTTGATCGTTTCTGCCCACTGCTATCATGAAATTCCCGAAATCACCTGAATTGGAAAAACTCAAATTGGTGTTCATGGTACTTCCATTCCTGAAAAAATCCTTGTCGTTGTCATACACCCCTGGTTCTTCCTGCTCTCCGAGCTGATTCGTATAGGTGGTCATTGAACTGATGCGCGGTCCCCATGTAAAAATGGAATTGGGATTAAAAACGCCGTTTTCGCCCTGCGCGAATTCCATCTGCAGGTCCGGAAGCATACCTATCTGATCCACACTGAACTGGGTATCGAAACTCACCGTAGGTTTTCCTTTGGCACCCGCACCATTTTTGGTCGTGATTACCACCACCCCGTTTGATGCTCTCAGGCCATACAAAGCAGAAGCTGCCGGTCCTTTAAGTACGTTCATGGACTCAATATCATTTGGGTTCAGATCAAGTACACGGTCACCTCCTGAAATAGGCAGACCATCCACTACATAAAGCGGTGAATTATTCCCCGACAGCGAACGGCTCCCCCTGATCCTGATCCCCGGAGACTTTCCCGGCATACCGCTGTTAAGGTTCACTGTTACTCCCGCAACCTTTCCCTGAAGCCCTCCCAGGACATTTGGATTACCAGCGGCAGAAATGGATTTCCCGGATATCTGCTGCGTGGCATACGTAAGTGATTTCTGTTCCTTTTTGATACCGAATGCTGTGACCACCACTTCGTCAAAAGTACGGGCATCCACCACCATGCTTACTTTCAGATAGTTGGACTTTCCTATTTCTATTTCTTGCGTGAGATAACCTACAAATGAGAAAACAAGTATATTGCTGCCTTCGGGAACATCAAGTCGGAAATCGCCGTCGGCATCGCTGATGGTTCCTGTCTGAGAATTTTTAACCAGAATGGTAACACCGGGGAGTGCACTACCTGTATCGTCCGTCACTTTTCCCGAAACCGATTTCACATTGGCTTTCAAGGGAATTACCTCCTCTGTTTTTTCTTCCCTCGCCTCCTTTTTCTCCGTGCTATTGGTTTTACGTGAGAGGATGATCTGTCTTCCGGATACGATATACCCTACCTGCAAAGGGCTCAGGAGATTATCCAGTACTTCTCCCACCGTAACATTATCTGCTTTGAGTGAAACCGTTCGCTTTGGAGGTACCACCTGAGGACTGTAAGAAAACCGGACATCCGCATTTTTTTCAATCATGTGCAGAACAGTTTTAATATTCTCGTTCTGTACATGGATTGAAATAGTCCGGTTCAGCAGTTCCTGGGCGGAAACATCCGTGGCCCAGGATACCCCTACAAACAGAAAAGCTAAAACAATTTGCACAAAGGTAATTTTCATACACCTTTTTAGGTATGGATTTACTTTTTTCATAATTTTGATTTGTCAGTTCAGTATTATTAGATTCTGGACATAGCCATCCCGTTTCCAAATCTTCTGATTGGTAATGCCGGGTGCAAAACCAGTGGTGATGCAAGCACCATTGGTTTTTTATTTTAAGAGTAGGGTATTTATGTTTTCATTGGCATTATTTTAGGTTCATACTTCGGAATACTTATTCACAACTGCCTCCATTGATGATAATCTGCCCATCAAATTTCTGGTAAGTTGCTTTTACCGTTTTACAGATTATTTCCAGTTTCTGGTCAAACGATTCATGATTCAAAGAAGCGCTCAGCTGGCACCCCTGCAGACCTTCCTGATTATATCGGATGGTAATGCCATAGGCCATTTCGATATCCTTAAATACTTTTGAAATGGAAACCTCGTCGTACATAAACGTAGGCCTGTCCGTGGCGGCCGACGTCAGGATTTCAGGTTTTTCCACCAAAGTCTTGCTGAATTCTTCTGATTTTCTTGAAAAAACAGCCTGCTGATTGGGCAGCAGTAACAGTCCCTTATGCGGTGGTTTTTCATTGCCAGCCTGGGTATGGCCCGCTGGTTCCCGGTAAACCGATACCTGCCCCGATGCCACATTTACCTTCACCTCCGTTTCCTTTTCGTAGGCACGCACGACAAATTTCGTTCCCAAAACCCGGGTTACCACCTTGTTGGCATATACCAGAAAAGGCTTCTGAACATTTTTTGTAACTTCAAAAGAGGCCTCGCCCGAGAGCAGTACCTTGCGGTCAGTTTGATTAAAATCGTTTCCATAGCTGATTTTGCTATGGGGCAGCAGCTGTACCTCGGAGCCATCCGGCAAAAGAAACAACTGTACCTGCCCAGTTGAATTTACCTTTTCAGTAAAGGCCGTCTGCAACGCCGAAACATGTAAACTGTAATCCGATTTGGTGCCCTTGCTTCTCCATATCAAACTCCCTACCAGGATCGCAAGCACAACCGAGGCAGCCGCAAGCCATTTAGGGCTCAGTTTCAGACTTCGGGTTTGCGCCTGTGCTGCATTAGTGGCTTTGATTTTGAGAAGTAATTCCGAGATCATCGCCTCCGATAAATAGGTGGAAGCGTAATCGTGCAGCCCCAGCCGAACCGAATCCAATAAAAAAATGGCTTGCTCCCATTCGTTCAGATTGCCGGGATCCGTTTGTAACCAAGCTTCCCAGAATTCAGATGAAGTCTTCGTCGGCAATAACTGGTGGCTGATAAAGGTATCATCCGTCAGAAAATCAGATGAAGTAAAATGGGAGTAGACAGTTTTCAACGAGATCAGATTTTGTTAAGTCCGCCAATAGATGACCGATTTGACAAAACGTACTCACTTTAACCCAAAAAAATATTAAAAAAGTTAATAAAAAACAGAATGATCCATCCGCGCAGTTTCTCAATTGCCCTGAAAACCAGATTTTTGGCCGACTGGCTGTTGACTTCCAGCACATTTCCTATCTCGGTGTAATTCAGGTTTTCGATAAACCGCAATTTCAGCGCTTCCTGCTGCCTGTTCGGCAATTGGGCAATCAGTATTTTAAGCCTCTCCTGGCGGGAGCTGGCGGCCTCGAGTTCTTCCAGGATTTCAAGATCATTGGGTTCAAAAACCTCTATGTCTACATCGGCCAACGACTTAAAGGAACGCTCCTTCCGTTCGAGCAGGTGCATCATTCTTGTTTTGAGCGCCTTTAACAGGTAATATTTTACATTATCTGGTACCGACAACCGGTTTCGTTTTGCCCATATCTCCGTAAAAACATCATGAATACAATCCAGGACGAAGGCGTCGGAAGTGGTTACCAGGCTTGATCCGTACC